>NZ_JBVJAB010000011.1:258379-285039 GCF_055591025.1 Streptomyces sp. NPDC041784 | reverse complement strand
CGCTGCTTTCTCAGCAGCATGTTTGCGCCCCCCCCCCCCCCCCCCCCCCCCCCCCCCCCCCCCCCCCGGTCGCGCGTCAGGAGGCCGCCGAACCGCAGTGGTCGGCGCGCCGGGAACCCCGCGTCTGCGGCGGCGGCCCGGACAGCCACTCCGCGATGGTGCGGGCGATCGGCTGTCCGGTGTCCACCTCCACGAACCCGAACTGGCCCGACTGGTTGCACTCCAGGAACCACCACGTCCCGTCGGAGTCCTCCGCGAAGTCGAAGGCGCCGTACGACAGATCCGCCTCCCGCAGATACGTCCGCACCGCGTCGGCGAGGCGCGGCGGGACGTCGGCCGGATGCCACGGCGTGGTGGAGGGCGCGTACCGCACGTCCACCACGTCCGGGTCGCCGCCCGGGTCCGTGTCCTTGCGGGCCGCCAGGATCCGGTCCCCCACCGCCGTGAGCCGGATGTCGGCCCGCTTGGCCACCCGGCGCTGGAGCAGCGTCGGACCGTAGGCGACGGCGGCGAAGTCGGCGCCCGGCGGGACCCGGGTGGTGGGCACCGCCCGCGGCGGATCCTGGGGATGGGCCCCGGACACCGGCTTGACCACCAGGTCGGGGTAGCGCTCCGCGAAGTCCCGCGCGGCCTGTGGGAACGTCGTGATGAGCGTGGCGGGCACGGGCAGCCCGCTGAGCTGAGCGAGCCGCAGCTGCCACGGCTTGTGCCGGGCCCGTACGGCCGCGTCGGGATGGTTCATCCAGCGTGCCCCGGTGCCCCGGAGCATGCCGTACAGGGCCTGTGAGGACTCCTCCGTGAGCCAGGCGGACGGCGCGGCCGCCCGGGCCGCCGCGACGCCCGGCCGGCGCACCCAGACGGACCGCAGCCCGTCGAGGCTCACCAGCCGGCCGGCGGACGACAGATGACCCCGGAAGGCACCGTGGACGTACTCGCCCGAGAGGGCCACGGTGCTGGTCAGATCGGCCGGATCGAACCGGACGACCGGGACGCCCGCGGCGTTCAGGTGCACGACCACCATGTCCGCCGTGACGTCCTCTTCACAGGTCAGGATGAGCACGGTCATCGTTCTCGGCCCGTGGTCAGTCGTCGAAGTGGGTCTTGGACCCCGCCGTCGAGGTGGTCGTCCCCAGCTCTCTGAGCAGGGCGTGGTCGCGTGCGGCGACCCGGCCGTCGAGGAGCACGTTCAACTGCATTCCGGGGTCATACGCGTACGGAGTGGCGAACTCCAACTCTGCCGCGGGGCGTGCGTAGTTGAGCGCGAACGGTTGCATGTTCTCTCCCTCGTCGGTACTGCCTCGATCAAGCGGTGCCGCTGTGCGACGTCACTCGGGCCCGCTGCATTGGTGCGACCTTCAGTCACTTATACGAATCGAACGGGTGGTTGGTTTCCTTACTCTCCGTGATCACCGGCGAGTTGGGACCCAAGCAAGGCTCGGAGCAGGGGAGATGGACCGATAGGTGTGTGAAAACGACTTCCTGGAAGGTCAGTTGGAGGACCCTGCGCGTCCGGGAGCGCGGCGCAGGGAGCGCAGGGCGAGCAGCAGGACGCCGATGTCGTCGAGATAGACCGGATCGGGCAGTACGTCGGCCGGGAGCACGAAGTAGGCGACCGCGCCCCAGAACACCCAGCGCGGGCCGGTGGGCAGTCCGGCCCGTCTCAGACCCCGGCGGGCCCGGACCAGCCGTACCAGCACCACCGCGGCCCCGGCGAACAGGGCCGCGGCCAGGACCGCGCCGACGGCGACGAGCGTGGTGGTCGTGTCCATGAGCCCTCCCTCCGCGGTCCGTCCGGCGGTGTTCTGCTCCCAGTTGTCGGTTTCCCCGCTTTCGGCCCCCGAACTCCCGCTTCCGGTGGGATTACCGCATCCGAGTCAGCGAAACACCGCCCCGCGAGCGGCCCGCGCCCCCGCTCACGCGGGTGCCTCGCCCGAGGGGGCGGGGCGGGCGGGGTGCGCCATATGCCCGTAGCGATGGTCAGCGTCACATCGCGTGTCGCAGCTCGGCCGGCGCCGCCCCACCCCTCCCCGGTGCCCCACCGGCCGCCGCCGGCTCCCCGTACCCGGACCCATCCACGGCCTGCCACTCGCCGCCGCGGCCAACCGGCCACTGGAGCACATGTCCTGGCTGGTGACCGTGCTGCCCCGGTCGCCGCACCCCAGCGCGCGGGGCGCACGGCCGGCGCGGCGGGGAGCGGGAATGGGGCGCGCCGCCCTCGCCCGTCGCGCCGACCGGCGAGCCGGTCGTGCCCGAACCCCGGGCGACGCGGCCGGAGATACCGTCCGAGCGCTCCGACGTGTTCGGCCCATGGACGGCATGGACGGCATGGACGGCATGGACGGCATGGAGGGAATGGACTGCCGCACCGGCCCTCGCTCCGTGCGGCGCCGCGCGTCTCCCGGTGCACCGGGACGGCGTCCCGCCCGCCGTCCTCGCGATCGCCTGCGTGCTGTCGGGCTCTGCCTGGTGCCGTCCGTGCTGCTGGTCCGCCGGACGGCGCCCGAGCCGGTGGCGGCGGCAGGGGCGGTGGCGGTCGTGCTGGTGCCGCTGGTTCGCGGCCGCCCAACTGCTCGACGGCCGGGTCGGGGTCCCCCCGGCTGTCGCTATCGGTCGGTCGGCTCGGGACCGGTCCTCTCGGCGGTGCCGTTGGCGGTGGCGTCGGTGGGGGTGTCGTCGTGGTCCCGGGCGGTGTCCGTGGGGGCGTCCGGGGCGGTGGGGGCGTCCGACGGGGTGTCCGGGGATGCGTTCGGCGTCGGGCGCAGGGCCTTGGTCGTCTCCCGGAAGCGTTCCAGGGTCCGGCCCAGCTGCTGGAAGGGGGACCCGCCCCGCTTGGGCTGCGGCGGCTGGCGCGGCTCACCGGCCTCGGCCGCCGCCTCCCGGTAGGCGGTGAGCGCCTCGTGGGCCTGTTCGGCGGCCTCCCGGTACAGGTCCCGGGACTGCGTCATCGCCTCCAGGGCCTCCTTGTACATCGCGATCAGCTCGCGTGCCCGGGCGAGTTCCTCCTCCGGGGTCAGCAGCCGCCACTTCTCCCGCAGGAGCGTGAGCGCCGCGTCGCCGCCCTCCGGCAGCGGCCGGGGCAGCGCGGCGAACCGCCGCACGGCGTCCAGCACCTCCGTGGGATGCGTGCCGTCCAGGAACACACTGCGCACCGAGAAGTCGCCGGCGTCGTACCCGTCGGGGGCCGGGGAGCCCGGCAGCACCAGCGCGCCGCCGCGCGGCACCTCCACCCCGAACTCCTTCAGGGCCCAGTTGACGGTGCGCAACTGGTGTGGCGCGGCCCGCAGTTCGACCACACGGTGGTGCAGGCCGGGCGGCAGCAGCCCGACCAGTGAACGGCGGCCCCGCTCGTCCGGCGTCATCGCCTCGTGCACCACGACCGGGACCGTCCAGGTGTCGCGCAGGGCGCCCCGGAGGGCACGGCGCAGCTCCTTGTCGTCCACGGGCAGCGGGTTGGTGTCGAGGAAGCGGAGCCCGGTGACGGTCTCGTGGCCCCACGCTGAGTCCGCCTCCCAGGGCCAGAACATCGAGGCGGGCGACGGCCAACACGGGTCCCAGGCCCGCTCCGCCTCCGCGACCAGCGTCCACTCCTGCCCCTGGCCGGACCACTCCGCGAGTTTCAGCCGGGCACGGACGGTCACCTCGTCCGGCAGCTGCCAGCGGGCCTCGAAGGCCAGCTCTCCCTCGGCCGTCTCGGAGTCGGGCAGTTCCAGGAAGTCCAGGAGCGTCCCGGCCTCCTTGAGTTCCTGGAGGTTCTTGCGCAGGACGTCCGGCGCGGTGGGACCGGTGTGGCGGCCGCGGGCGAGCCAGACCGTGGCGGGAGTCGAGGGCGGGACGGTCGCGGAGATGTGCATGAGTCCGTTCGTGAGGGACGGGCGGGGCGATGGGCGTAGGCCAGTATCGCGCGCCGCGGGGTGTACGTGATCAAGCGGGGTCCGGGGCGGCAGGACCCGGGGGTGCCGGGACCTCGGTGGTGGCCGGGGGTGCCGGAACCTCGGTGGTGGCCGGGGACGCCGGAACCTCGGCGGTGGCCGGGGGTACCCGGTCCAGGGGTGCCTGCCCAGCCGTACGGCCCGCCACGCGTCGCGGTCGCGATTGCGTACGGGGTGGGCGTGGCTCGTACGGGGTGTGACCGGTTCACCACGGCAGCCCCCGGCGCACCCATGGGCCCGCCGTGCTCCGGCGCCGACAATCGACCGCACGGACAGGGCTCGCCCACCATCCGCGTCGGGGCGGGCCCTGTCCGTGCGCCCCGGGGCCCTCGTCGACCGGCCCCCGTCGGCCTCCGTCGGCCCCTACCGGAAGAGCCGGTCCAGGTGGTGGTCGAGGACCCCGGCCGCCGCCTCCGGGCCGCGCTGGCCGACCAGGACGCTGGTGCCGAGCCCCGCCGACAGGGCGAGAAGGCTGACGGCCTCCAGTTGCGCGTCCACGCCCGGCCGGAGGAGACCGTTCTCCTCCGCTCGCCGCAGGAGCGCGACCAGCGCGCCCTCGGCGGCGTCGGGGTCCTTGACGAACGGCTGGGCGGCGAGCGCCCGGTCGGTGACGGACAGCACCGCGTACGAGGTGTAGACGAGATGGAACGTGCGGCTCTCCTCGTCGGTCGGCAGCGCCGCTCCCAGCATCGCCTCGATCATCGCGCGCGGTCCCGGATCGTCGCCGGCGGCCCGGACCCGGGCGGTGACCCGCTCCCCGAACCGCACGGCCAGGTGACCCAGCCCGAAGAGCAGCAGCTTCTCCTTGGTCTCGAAGTAGTACTGCACCAGCCGCAGCGACACGCCCGCCTCCGCCGCCACGTCGCGCATGCCCACGGCATGCAGCCCGCGTCGCGCCGCCACCCGTAGGAGGGCCTCGGCGATCTCGGTGCGCCGTTCCGCGTGGTTCACGCGCTTGGGCATCGGAGGCTCCTCCGCTCGTCGTTCACCGGTGACTACCCAGACCCCTTGATGGTACAGCCGTATCAACGACGTGATACGTTCGTACCATAAAGAGCCCGCACCCGGAGGTGACCGTGTCCAGCACCGAGACCCGTAGCCAGGCCGATGTCGGCCGTTTCGTGAGCGACGCATGGCGCGACCGGTACTTCGCCGCCTGCGACGCGGTCTACGCCCTGGGCGCGCCCGCGCTCGCGGAGACGGACGTGGAGACCTCCTTCGGCACCACGCACGTCTACCGGTACGGCCCCACGGACCCGGCCGCCCGGTCCCGCACGCCCGTCGTCCTGGTGCACGGAGCGGGCTCCTGCTCCGCCATGTGGTACCCCAACACCCCGGCCCTGAGCGCCCGGTCTACGCCCCTTCGCGGCACCGTGTTCCCGCTGGCCGAGGACTGGTCCGTGGCGTCCGCGCCGTACAGCGCCTCCGACCGGGACGGCGGGGACACGAACCGGCTGCCCGCTCCCGGTGAACTGGACTTCGCCGTGCTGCGGTTGGCCGACTCGCCGGGGAGCCTGCCCATGGGGGAGCACGCCGAGCCCGGCGCCCCGCGCGAGGGTGGGTCCCTGGTCCCGGCCGGACCTCCCTGGCCGCCCGGGACGACATCATCGTCGTCCAGCACCTCATGGGCGGGCCGATGAGGCTGGCCTTCGGGAAGGTGTCGGAGATCAATGCCAACCGCACCAGAATCCGGCACACGGCGGACACCGAACTGGGTTCGTCCGGCTCCCCGTGCTTCACGCCGGCACTGGAACTCGTTGCGATCCATCAGGCGGGCGACCCCTGTCAGGACACGTGGCACGTCCCGACCTACAACCGTGCCGTGCCGGCCTCGCCGGTCTTCAGCACTTTTCCACCGGGGACAGCCGCAGCACCTGCTTGACCGGCACCACCGACACATCACCGCTGTCCGCCCGCCGGACGGACAGCACACCGTCGGTGCGGGACCCGAGCAAGGTCCCGCACACCGTCGACCGGTCCGCCAAGGTCACCTTCACCACGGGGCCGGGCGGCTTCGCCTCAGGCAGCAGCCAGGTGAGCACCGCAGCGGCCGTCAGGGCGATCAGCGCGGCACCGGCCGCCGGCACCGCCGTACGCAGCCGGCGCGCCGTCGTCGAGGGAAGGGTGCGAAAGGTCTCGTACCACGTGAGGAGTTCGACGTCCGTGGTGACCGTCCTGGTCCGCGGCCAGCCATAGGCGGCCCGGTACGCCTGCACCACCGCGAAGCCGCCGGCGGCGACGACCAGGATCAGCAGCGAGGCGACCGCCAGCTTTCCGCCGTCCGTGAGCCGGCCTATCCGGTCCGGGGCCAATCCCAGGCCCACCACGCCGAGCAGGCCCAACAGGGCGCTGATCCCGGCCGTCCACTTCTCCGCCGACGCGCGGAGTCTGGTCAACTCGTCCACGTGCGCGGTCCGCCACGCCTCGGCGGCTTCGGTGAGATACGGATCGTCGGCGGGCCGTAGTACGAAGGCGCCGCTGTGATCCGCCTCCCGCGGCCGTCCAGGTGCGTCCGCAACCGTGCGGCGGTTCCGAGGGCTGCCCCTGGTGGTCCTTGCCGCAGGTGCAGGCGAAAGCGACCGTCAGGGTGGAGTCGCTCGGAGAGCCGAAGCCCTCCAGGGCGGTGTTGGTGAGCCGCACCACCGCGGTGGCGGAGTGGCGGCATGCGGGGCAGGGACCGGAGATCTGGAGCGTCGAACCCACTGTCCTGCCGCGCCACGCGGCCAGTTGAGAGGCCGAGACGGGGATCCATTGCGCGCAGTGGTCCAACTGGCTCATGCCGTCCTCCTGTCCCACGAGGCCCCATCATCTCTTTCCCCGGCCGACGGCGTGATCGCAACGCTCGATCCGCCCTGAGGACAAGTCCGGTAGGAATGCGGGTACACGGCGAAGAAGACCGCGCCTTCTGCGGCGGCGGCCCGGCGGGAGATCGGTCGGAGGACCGTACAAGGTCGCGCCAGGAGATGTGGCTTCGCCGGTGAGGCGGCGGGCCATCAGATCTGGGATGACCGGCGGCGACCTGGTCGAGCAGCCGGGTGCCGGACACGGAGTCCTGAAGAGGATGGCCCTCGACCACGATCGTGGTCGAGGGCCATCCTCTTGCCTGCAAGGGCCTTACGGCATGGGCCGGCGCCCGGCTGGGCTCAGCGCTTGGCCACGAAGACATGCGCGGCGGCCTGCGTGGGGAGTTCCGCGGCCTCCCCGCCACTGCTGACCATCACGCCGCCGGGCGAGGACGTCACGCTCACGACCGCACCGGGGCGCACCCCGGCGTGCCGCAGGGTGTACATCAGTTGGGCGTCGGTCTGGATCATCTCCCTGATGCACCGTACGACCGCGCTCGCACCGTTCGGCCCGGGCTCGAGGTCGCTGAGGCTGACCATGCTCTCGTCGGGGAACGGATCGACGGTGCTCCTCCCGCCGAGTTCCTCCAGGCCCGGGATCGGGTTGCCGTAGGGCGACTTGGTCGGGTGGCGCAGCAGCTCGAGGGCGCGGCTTTCGACGGCCTCGCTCATCACGTGCTCCCAGCGGCAGGCTTCGGCGTGGGCCTGCTCCCACTCCAGCCCGATCACGTCGACGAGCAGGCACTCCGCGAGCCTGTGCTTGCGCATCACGCGTGTGGCGACCCGTCGGCCCTCCTGCGTCAGTTCCAGGTGCCGGTCGCCGGCGAGGTGCAGCAGACCGTTGCGCTCCATGCGGGCGACGGTCTGGCTGACGGTGGGGCCGCTCTGGTCCAGGCGCTCGGCGATGCGGGCGCGCATGGGGACCACGCCTTCCTCCTCGAGCTCCAGGATCGTGCGGAGATACATCTCCGTGGTGTCGATGAGTGGGGACATGCTGCTCGTCAGGCGGGGGTTTCGGCGGTGGCGGTCAGGACCGCGCGGCCGAGGATGTGGCCGGCCATGGTGAAGCCGAGGACGGCCGGGGTGGCGTCGGCCGGGACGCCGATGGACTCGACGTCGAGGGCGTGCACCACGACGAAGTAGCGGTGTGGTCCGTGCCCGGCCGGCGGGGCGGCGCCGATGAAGCGTGCTGCGCGGGCGTCGTTGGGCAGTTGGAAGGCGCCTACGGGCAGGCCCGAGCCGGTGTCGTCGCCGGCGCCCTCGGGCAGCTCGGTGACGGTGGCGGGGATGTCGGCGACCGCCCAGTGCCAGAACCCGGACCCGGTGGGGGCGTCGGGGTCGTAGGCGGTGACGGCGTAGCTCTTGGTGCCTTCCGGGGCGCCGCTCCAGGACAGCTGCGGGGAGACGTCCTTCCCGCCGGGGACGCCGGAGGAGTACTGCTCGGGCGACCATGCGGCGCCGTCGGTGACGGTGGTGCTGGTGACGGTGAAGGAGGCCACCTCGGGGAGGCGGGCGAAGGGGTCGTTGGCGCTCATCGCGTCGTTCCTTTCAGACCGTGCTGTGGAGTGGCGGTGATGCGGCCGACGGGGCCCACGGCGGCGCGTAGCAGCACCGCCGCCTTTCGTCGACCGCTGGATCGACCATAACACCAATAATCGATTATTCGCTGAATCGTCTATGCTGAGGGCATGACTCAGACGGCCCACACCTCGACCTCACCTGGGAAGCAGATGCTCTCCGAGCAGGTCTACGCACACCTGCGGGACGCGATCATGCGTGGGGACTACGCCCCCGGTGACGCCCTCAAGCCGCAGGACCTCGCCAAGGAACAGGGCGTGAGCCTGGCCGTCGTGCGTGAGGCGCTCGTGCGGGTGGTCGGCGAGGGTCTCGCAGACCGGCTGCCCAACCGCGGCTTCGCCGTCCCGGCCTTCTCCGACCGCCGCTGGCAGGAGATCGCGGAGGCTCGCCGGACCGTCGAACCGGTCGTGCTGCGCATGTCCATCGAGCGCGGGGACGTCGACTGGGAGGCCCGCGTACGAGCCGCCCACCACCGCCTGGCCCGCACCCCGGCGTACGCGCCGGAGGGGGGCGAGTACTACAGCGGCGCTTGGTCCGAAGCCCACCGGGTCTTCCACCGCACCCTGCTGGAGGGCTGCGGCAACCCCGTCCTGCTGGAGACCTTCGACCGGATGTGGACCGCGAGCGAACTGGCCCGCCGCTGGTCGGCGCACCGCCACCCCGACCGGGACCACGTCGGCGAGCACCGCCGGCTGGAGGAGGCGGCGCTGGCCCGCGACGCCGACACCGCGGCCGAGGTACTGGCCCGGCACCTCACCCAGACCGCGGCTGGACTGACCGGCTGCACCCACCGCGAACCCGCGGAGGAAGCCTGATGCGCCTCGCCGACCTGGCCGGAGATCCCCACCCGATCACCGGCACCGGAGCCGTGGACGTTGCCGACGCTGGTGAGATTCCGCCTGCCCAGGCCACTGCGCGACGAGTTCGAGGGCCGGTGCCTTCCGTTCAAGGGGGCGTCGGCCCCGGTCACGTCCACCGTGACGCGGGCGCGACACGCCGGGGCGGAGTGTGCATCAGGGGCGCTCGAAGAACCCGGCGACCGCCGTCGGCTTCCCTGCAATACAAGGCGTGTTGGAGGTGCTCGGGAGGTTCCGCATCACCGGACGCCAGAGCCCACTACGACCGCCGCGGGACAGCCGGCGGCAGCCGCGTCGCCGCCGTCCGCGCCCGGGCCCGCTCGGCCTGCAGATGCGGTCAGACGGTGGCGGAAGCCGCGAAGCGGGGTGAGGTGGACCTGTCCCTGGTCAGCATCGACTCCACCACCGCCCGAGCCCACCACGACGCGGCCGGGATGCACCTCGACGAGGACGTCGTCACCGCCCTGGAGAAAGCCGCGGCCGAGGAGGAGAAGGCCAGGTCAAAGGGGGCGGCCTCGAAGAGCAAAACGGGCAAGAGACCGAAAGTGATCCCGCGCTGGAAGAACGACGACGCATCCGGCGTCGGCGGAAACTCCGGCTGAAGGCCGCCCTCCTCGGACGTTCCAGAGGCGGGCAGACCAGCAAGGTCCACCTCGCCGCCGACCGCAAATGCCGCCCGCTGGCGTTCATCCTGACCACAGGCCAGGCAGCGGACAGCCCGCAGTTCGTCCCCGTCCTGAAGAAGGTACGGGTACGCGGGCCCGTCGGCCGACCCCGCATCCGGCCGGACGCGGTCGCCGGGGACAAGGCGTACTCGTCCCGCGGAAACCGCGCCCACCTGCGCAAACGCCGTATCAAGGCGGTCATCCCGGAGAAGAAGGCCCAGGCCGCCGACCGGACGAAGAAGGGCTCCAGAGGTGGCCGACCCGTCAGCCACGACGCCGATCTCTACAAGGAGCGGAACACCGTCGAACGCCTGATCAACAAGCTCAAAGCATGGCGAGGCATCGCCACCCGATACGACAAGACTCCCGACAGCTACCTCGCCGGTCTCCACCTGCGCGCCTCGATGATCTGGATCAAGGACCTCACCAGGACCACCGATGATCACGACTCGATATGCCCCTAGGTGACGCGCTGAGGTGCCGGACGCCAAGGGCGGGCGGGAGTTGAGTCAACGGTCAACCAGCCGTGGACGCGGGGCCTCACCCGTGGATTCCGCGTCGGTGTCGTCGGTGCCGACCGGGCCGCGGGGAAGCATCCGGTCCAGCCACTTCGGCAGCCACCAGTTGGTCCGGCCGAGGAGTGTCATGGTCGCCGGTACCAGCACCATGCGTACGACCGTGGCGTCGATGAAGATCGCGGTGGCCAGGCCGAGCCCGAACATTTTGGTGGAGGGGTCCTCGGCGACGGCGAAGGACAGGAAGACCGCCACCATGATGAGGGCGGCCGAGGTGATGATCCGGGCGGTGCCCGACACGCCCTCAACGATCGCCGTGCCGTTGTCGCCGGTGCGCAGGTACTCCTCGCGTACGCGGGAGAGGAGGAACACCTCGTAGTCCATCGACAGGCCGAACAGGATGGCGAAGAGGAACATCGGGATGAACGACACGATCGGAACCGTCGCTTCCAGCCCGATGAGTGCGCCTCCCCAGCCCCACTGGAAGACCACGACCATGATGCCGTAGGCCGCGCCGATGCTCAGCAGATTCAGCAGTACCGCCTTGAGCGGTACGAGTATCGAGCGGAAGACCAGCATCAGCAGCAGGAACGACATCGCCAGCACGGTGGCGACGAACACCGGCAGGCGTTGGCTGGTGCGTCGGCCCACATCGGACAGGCTCGCGGCGGCGCCGCCGACGTGGGCCCTGGCCGGGCCGTGCCCGATCGCCGTGGGCAGCACGTCGGTGCGCAGCCGGGCGATGGTGTCGGCCGTGGCCTTGTCCTGAGGGCTGGTGTTCGGGAACACCACGAGGGTCGCGATGCCGGTGGCCCGATCGATGTGCGTCGGCGCGACGGATGCGATACCCGGATCCGCCGCGACCGTTGCGACGAGTCGGTCCAGCACTCCCGGATCACCGGTGGGGTCCGCGGCGATGACGAGGGGACCGTTGGTGCCCGGGCCGAACCCCTCGGCGACGAGGTCGTAGGCCCGGCGCTCGGTACGGCTGTGGGGCAGTGAGCCGTCGTCGGGCAGGCCGACGCGCAGGCCGAGCACGGGCAGCGTCGCGGTCAGCAGCAGCCCCGCCGCGCCGACCGCGTACGGCACCGGGTGCCGGCTGACGTGCCCGATCCAGCGACGCCACCCGGCGGCGTGGGCGGCGCCTGCCGCCGGGTCCCGCCGCCGTGCGAGTCGGCCCGGCTTCCTGGTCTGCAGAGCCCGGCCGATCCGGCCGGCCCGGGCCAGGCGTGGGCCGGCGGCGCCGAGGAAGGCCGGCAGCAGCGTCACCGACGCGAGCACCATGGTCAGGACGACGATCGAGACGGCAAGCCCGCCCACCGTCATGAACGGCACGTTCGCGACCGCCATGCCCAGGATCGACACGACGACGGTTCCGCCGGCGAAGACCACCGGCCGCCCCGCCGTGGCCACCGCTCGTCCGGCCGCCTCGTGCGGATCGAGCCCGCGCGCGAGGTACTCCCGGTGCCTGGCGAGCACGAACAGCGCGTAGTCGATGCCCACTCCGAGCCCGACCATGCTGCCCAGGACCGGTGCGAAGGTGGGGACGTCCGTGACCCCCGCCAGTACCGTCATCGTGGCGACCCCGACGGTCAGTCCGAAGACCGCCATGCCGATCGGCAGCGCGGCGGCGACGAGCGAACCGAACGCCAGGAACAGGATCGCGGCCGCGGCGACGAGGCCGATCAACTCGCTCACGCCGCCGTCGGGGTCGGAGAAGGCGTAGAAGAGGTTCCCGCCCATCTCGATGCGCAGGGGCAGTTCGGCGCGCAGCCGGTCGCCGAGATCGACGAGGGCGTCGAGGTCTTCGGCCGACAGCCGGCTCTGGTCGGGGTACTGCACCCGGACGACCGCGATCCGCCCGTCGGCCGAGACGAGGCCGCCGCGCACGGCGCTGTCCCCGCCTGCGTCGAGTGCCCCCGCCGGGTCGCTCGTGCCGAGCACGTGCGGCAGCCGCTTCACCTCGGTCTGCAGCCGCGTGAGAGCGGTGCGCGCGCTGTCGTGGTCGAAGAACGTCGCAGCGCCGTCGAGGGGGGTGACGACCACTTGGGCGGTCATCCCCTCCTGGCCGGTGCCGGCCCGCTCGATCAGTTCCGCGGCCCGCTGGGAGTCCAGTCCCGGAGCGGTCATCGAATCCGCATTCCGCCCGCCGAAGGCGACGGCGGCGAGGACGGCGAGCGTGGCGGCGACCAGCCATGCCGCGATCACCCGCCAGGGATGGCGGGCGGCGCTTGCGCCCAGGCGCAACAGGGCTTTCGAGAGCATCGGGTCCTCCAACCACCTCGTCGGCCGTCCTTGTACGGCCGCCGATGCCGAGGCTCGTCGCCACGGCGCTCCGCGGCATCGGCCCGCGGGCCGCGGATCCGTCGGCCCCAGGGTGGAGTGACGCCCCATCCTTTCGGCCGATGCGCGGCACGCCGCGGTCCCTAGGCTGAGAACCGTGCTCCGAGACGACCTGCGAACCCTGTGGACCGAACCCCGGCCGCCCGGCGCGCCCGCCCGGGTGCGGCGGGACTGGGCGCTGCTCGCCGCAGGCCTTGCCGGTGTGGCGCTGGAGGCCACCCTGCGCGAGAACGTCGTGTGGCGGCCGGTGGCGGTGGTGTTCGCCGTATGGCTCTGCCTGCTGCCCCTGTGGCGCCGGACCCGCCCGCTGGCGATGGTGACGCTGGCGTTCGGCTCGGTGATCCTGCTTACGGTGGCCTCGCTCGTCGCCGCACAGCGCGAGTCCGTCGGCCTGTACACCGGCGCGGTCGTGCTCGTGCTGGTGTACGCGCTGCCCAGGTGGGGATCGGGACGCGAGATCGTGCTGGGCGGCGCGGTGATCCTCGCGACCGGCGCGCTGTGTGTCGTCACGGACGAGACCCCGGTCGTCGAAAAGGTCGTGGGCTTCGTCTTCCTGCTCCTGCCCGGCGTGGTCGGGGCTGCCGTGCGGTTCTGGGTGACCGCTCGCGAGCGGCATTTGGAGCAGGTACGCTCCCGCGAGCGCGAGCAGCTCGCCCGGGAACTGCACGACACGGTGGCCCACCACGTGTCGGCCATGGTGATCATCGCCCAGGCGGGCCGGGTGCTCGCGGACACCGACCCGTCCGCCGCCGTCGAGGCGCTGGAGGGGGTCGAGGAAGAAGGGGCACGCACGCTGGAGGAAATGCGCGCCATGGTCGCCGCACTGCGCGACCACGGGGTCGGCGCCGAGCTGGCACCCCCTGCCGGAGTCGCGGACCTGGAGCGCCTGGTGCGCACCCCGGGCGGTCGACTCAAGGTCGACCTGCGGCTCGACGCCGAACTGGACGCGCTGCCCCCGGCCGTGGACGCGGCCGTCTACCGGATCGCGCAGGAGTCGGTGACCAACGCGCTGCGCCATGCGGTCGACGCGACCGAGCTCGTCGTCCGGGTCGCCGCGGAACCGCACACGGTACGGGTGAGCGTGCGCGACAACGGCCGGCGCACCGGCCGGGGTCGCGACGGATACGGACTTACCGGACTGCGCGAGCGCGCGACCCTGCTCGGCGGCACACTACGAGCCGGCCCGGGTACCGACCGGGGCTGGCATGTCGAAGCCGAACTGCCGAGAGCGAGGAGCGAGAGCGGTGTCCATTCGCGTCCTCGTCGCTGACGACCAGGCGATCATCCGCACCGGGTTGCGGATCATGCTGAACGCCCAGCCCGGAATCGAGGTGGTCGGCGAGGCCGCCGACGGACACGAAGCGGTACGTCTGGCCCGCGAACTGCGCCCCGACGTCTGCCTGTTCGACATCCGCATGCCCGTGCTCGACGGGCTCGAGGCCACCCGGCTGATCGCCGGCCCGGGCGTCGCCGACCCGCTGGCCGTGGTCGTCATCACCACGTTCGACCTCGACGAGTACGTCTACGGCTCACTGCGTGCCGGCGCCCGCGGATTCCTCCTCAAGGACACGGGACCGGACCTTCTGGCCCAGGCCGTACGGTCGGCGTCCGACGGTGAGGCGCTCATCGCGCCCAGCGTCACCGTCCGTCTGCTCCAGGCGTTCGCGGACCTGCCCGCCGGCCGGCCCGCGGCCCAGCCGGTCTCCCCCGTCACCGCCCGCGAGGAGCAGGTGCTCCTCGCCGTCGCCCGCGGGCTGACCAACACCGAGATCGCCGACGCGCTGCACATCAGCCTCAGCACGGTGAAGACGCATCTGGCGAGCCTGATGGCCAAACTCGGCGCCCGCAACCGGGTCGAGATCGCGATGTGGGCCTACGAAACGCGCCGTATCCTCCCCGGAACCTGAGCCGGGTGCCGGGCCATGTCCCATGAGTCCCCGCCCGGACATCAGTGCACCGGTCGGCTCACGTCGGCTCCACGTGGCCTCACCCGCCCCAGAGCGTGACGTACCAGGAGGACGGAACTGGGACGGTGAGACACCCGATACGACAAGACTCCCGACAGCTACCTCGCCGGTCTCCACCTGCACGCCTCGATGATCTGGATCAAAGACCTCACCAGGACCACCCGATGATCACGACTCGATACGCGCCCTGGGGCGCCGGAGAGAGCGGGGTGCCGGGCCGGGAGGGGCGGTGGCGCGGCACCCCGGGGGTCAGCGGTTGGTGGACAGGGTCAGGAGTTCGGCGAACAGGCCTCCTCCGGCGGCGAGTTGGTCGTAGGTTCCCTGCTCGGCGATCCGGCCGTGGTCCATGACGAGGATCCGGTCGGCGATCTTCGTGTTGACCAGTTGGTGGGTCACGACGATCGTGATGCAGCCGCCGGCGAGCGCTTTGATCTGCCGGAGGATCGTGTGCTCGCCTCGGGCGTCCATCTCCGAGGTGGGCTCGTCCAGGATCAGCAGGCCCGCTCTGCGGTACAGGGCCCGCGCACACGCCAGGCGCTGCCACTGCCCGCCGGACAGCTCGACTCCGCCCCACAACTCCCGGGCCAGTAGGGTGTCCAGGCCGGCCGGGAGTTCCTCGACGGCCTCGGTCAGGCCGACCGCGTCGATCGCCTTCCGCACCAGGCCGTCCCCTTCCTCGCGGGGCTGACCGAGGGTGACGTTGTCCCGCACGGACAGTGGCCACTGCGCGAAACTCTGCGGCACCAGCCCGGACCGGGCCCACAGGCTGTCGGGGTCGAGGCCGGTGACGTCCTGGCCGTTCCAGTGGACCTTGCCCTTGTCGGCCAGGAAGATCCCCGCGAGCAGTCGGACCAGGGTGGACTTCCCCGACCCGTTCTCGCCGACCAGGGCGAGGATCTCGCCCTGGCGCACGGTCAGTGACACCCCGTCCACGGCAGGGTTCTCCTTGCCCGGGTACCGGTAGACGGCCTCCTCCACCCGGATCTCCGCAACCGGCCCGGCGACGGTCGACTCGCCCCGCTGGGGGGCGCGTTCGGCGGCGTAGTCGAGGAACGAGTCCATGTCGGCGAGGTAGAGGGAGGTGTGGAACATGGCCGCGCCGTAGAGGACCAGCTGGGAGAGCGCGGCGAGCGTGGTCTGCACGGCGACGACCGCGGTCCCGGCGATCGCCGGCTCGATCCTCCCGGTGCTCACGAGCCAGGCCAGCGCGGCCCAGGTGGCCACCAGGAAGATCCCGCCGATCGCCGAACTGGACAGGACGATCTTCAGCATCCTGGGCGCGGCGGCGAGGGTGCGGGCGTCGATCCGCTCGGAGACCGACCGGTACCAGAAGGTCAGGTACCCGGTCATGGTGTTGGCACGGATCTCATCGGTGAACTTCGTGCTCGTCGCCCAGCCGCGCAGGTTCTGCCGTACGTTGCGATCGCCCACGTTCGCGTAGTGCGTCTCGTAGGTGACCCGGGCGTGCAGCACCGCCCCGACGCCGGCGGGGACCACGGCGAGCAGCAGCAGGGGCAGCAGCAGCGGGTGCAGCACCGTCAGCACCCCGCTCGCGGTGACCATACGGATCACGGCCGCGGTGAGGCGGGTGGCGTCCTGCACCATGACGTGACTGCGGACCACGCCCATCTCCGCCGCCTCCTGCCGGTCCGCGCAGCCGTCCTCGGCGCGGGCGGCGGCCTCGATCCGGCACACCGCCGCCACCAGGGTGCTGTCCGCCTCGGTGGTCAGCAGCGGGGTGATCCGGCCGTCCGCGTACGACGACAGCGCGGTCGCCGCCCGCCCGGTCATCGCGGCAAGGGCGATGATCAGCAGGGCGGGCAGCGCCTGGTGGATCCGGTCGGGCACGGGGCCGGTGCCGAAGACCGCACGCATGGCGTGCGCGGTGGCTGCCAGCTGGACCGCGGCGCCGACGCCGATGGCCGGCTGACAGCCGCCCAGGAGCAGCACGGCCCGGCGGTCGATGGCCCATGCCGTCCGCGCGGTCCGCGACAACACCGACGGCAGCCGCCGGACCATGGCCGAGAACGCGGCCTCCTCCAACGGGTTCTTGCTGTACTTGCCGCCGTAACGCAGCTCGGCCGGAGGAGGGGGCGGCACCCGGCCGGCTCCCACCACACGGTTCGCCGTCTCCGCGCGGGACGTGGCGCTCACCGGCTCCCTCCTCGGACCCGGACCGGGCGGCGGACCGCCGGCTCGCCGGCGAGGATCAGCGGTTGTCCGGGCATCAGGCGCTCACCTCGTTCTTCAGCCGTTCGAGCAGGGTCCGGCCGTCGACGGCTGTCGCGGGGTCGTCATGGACGTGTCCTTCGGCCAACAACCGCACGGCGCGCAGTGCCATCAGACAGCGCAGGGCAAGCCGTTCGTCGTGGCCGAGGGCGCGGCCGTAACCGCCGAAGAAGGCGGTGCGCAGGCGTGGCTGGGTGGTCCACAGCCCACAGGCCAGGTGGACGAAGTCCAGGACGACCGGTGCGAAGCGCGACGACTCGAAGTCCCGGAGCGCCGGCCGCGAGGTGCCGGACAGGACAAGACTCGATTCGAGAACGCCGCCGTGGATGAAGCCGAGAGGCAGCCGGTCGATGACGTGCAGACGGTCGGCGAGGTCCCTCACGAACGTCTCGTCCTCCGCCGACAGCCGGTTGCCGGCCGCGTCGAGGTGACGAGCCGATTCGTCGGCGAGACGGGACAGCACCGATGACGCCTCGCGGTACGCGTCGCCGGTCGGTCGTCCGGCCTGGTGCAGCTGTGCGACCAGGGATCCTGCCCGCCAGTGGGCCGCCTTGAGCGCGGCATCCTTCAGTCGTAGCCGGGGCAGGGGCGTGCCGGGGAGGGTGGTCACGATCAGCGCCAGGTGCCGCGGGGAGGTGGCCACCAGACGCGGCGCGTACCCCTGGCCGAGGGCGGGTACAGCGTGCCGGTGGGCGAACGTCTCCCGGGTGAAGGACCCGGGCGTTCGGGCGATCTTGATGACGAAGCGCGCGCTGTCGCGGGCGCGGACCACGTGCCACGAACCGGTCGGGGACACCTCGGGCGAGGCGTCGCGTACGGCGGCGAGCACGCCCAGGGTGCTCTCGGCCCAGGTCCGCATCGGGGCCGGAAGGCGGTGCGGGTCGGTCATGCCCCCCACCTCGGTGTCGGGCGGGAACTGTCCGCGATGCGCACCGGGGCGACGCTGCCGCGACCGGTCGTCACGTCGGCTCGATCAGCAGGCCGGACAGGCTCGGGCCGCTCGGAGAGAGGATGGGCGAGGACGGGGGCGGGGATCATGGTTCCTCCTGCGGTTCGCGGGGGCGATGGATCGGGGCATGCCGGTGCCCGGCGAGGACGACGGGCACACCCGTGTCACCAACGGCGGGGTCTGAAGGCCGGGTTGGGGACGTCTGATGATGACCGGGACAACGAGCCGTCCGCTCTTGTCGAACACGCGTGTTTGAGTCGCGTTCCCTACCGCGTAATTCCGGGGTTCGTACGTCGCGCACCCCTGTGTTGAGGGGCGGGCACAGGCTCCGGTCGTGGCCGAATCGCCGCGAGCCGATGCTCCAGCGACCCACGGGACGGGAGAGGCGCCAAACGGGGTTCGACGCCAACGGGGTCCGACGACGCCAACGCCGACGGGGAGTGTCCGCTTGCCGAGGAGACGTTCACGTAACGGCCTTTGACCTGCAAAGACGCAGGCAGGCGCACCCGGGTTCGGAGCGCCACCCCGCTACACAGCATGTTCCAGGTGAATTTGCCAAAACGCTCGCCGCGCCCCGGTACTTTCCGTAGTCTCGGGGTCACACGAACTGCCATCACACGAACTGCCCTGCGCCGCCCCGTACTTGATCCGCTTCCGTCGCCCGCGCGCCGAAAGGACACGGTCATGGCCGTCGAGGCCGAGGTTCTGAACGAACTGCGCCGGTTGCGCGCGCGTATGCCTCAGTTGACGGGGGCGTTGGCGGCCAGCGCCGACGGGCTGGTCCTCGCGCAGGACATGCCGGACGGCGAGCCGGAGGGGCTGGCCGCGCTCACCGCGGCGGCGCTCGGGGTCGGCCGGCGGATGACCGACCTCGCGGCGGGTGGCGGGTTCCGTGAGCTGCTCGTCCGCGGGGCCGGCGGATACGTCGCCACCTACGCGGCCGGGCCGACCGCCGTACTGACCCTGCTCGCCGACGACCGGGTCAACGTCGGTCGGCTGCACCTGGAGGGGCGGCGTAGCGGCGGCCGGATCGCCGAACTGATGACGGCCCGGTTCACGGCCGACCGGCCCCTGCTCCCCGACGGGCCGGCCCCTTCGGCGCTGCGCGGCCGGGTGCTCGGCGCGCTGCCGGTCCGGATACCGCCTCAGTCCCGCCGCGAGCGCTGACCGGACGGCGCCGGCCCGCGCTCACTCCCTGGCACCCTCCGGCCCCGTACGGCCGCGCCGCCTGACCACGCCCTGCCGTCGGCCACCGCGCCGCTCCGGACCGGGAACCGGGCCCGCGCCCCCGGGCGGCGCGCTGAACCCGCCCGGCACGAGCCGCGGCGCGGCCCCGGCCGGTGGAGCGGCGGGGGCGGGACCGTCGTACGGCTCCCGGGGCGCGGGTGGCGGAGGGACCGCGTGGCTCATCACACGCGCGTGCGGCATCAGCGGGGCGCACGCCGAGCACACCTCGGTGAGCGTCCACACCTGGCCGACCGCCGGGTCGTGCCGCAGGACGAGGACGACGCCTCCGGCACAGTTGACCCGGGTGTCCTCGTGCAGCGCGCACCGCTGACGGCGGCACCAGCACGCCGCGTCGTGGTGCACCGCCGCCGCTCTGGCGTGCGCGGCCACGTGGGCCTCGGCGAAGCGGCGCAGTGCCGCGATGTCCCGGGAGCGGGGCGGCATCGCGCACGCCGACGAGCAGGTGACCGACGCGGTGCGGTCCCGGTGTCCGACGACACGGATCGTCCAGCAGCGGCCGGGGCGACGGGCGGAGGGGGCGTCAGGGTACGTAAGAGCCAAAGCACATGTCCTTAGTGGGGGAGGGCTACGAGTCCGGGAACGGTCCCGGCCGGCCCGCCGGAAGTGACCTCGTTCACAGCATGCCCCTGGCCCGGCCTCAGCATGCCCGTGGCCCGGCGGCCCCCTGCGCGCTGTGCCCCTCCTGGCCGACACCACGCCGGTCACGCCGTACCCCTAAGCTCCCCTCCATGAACACCGGGGAACCCGAAAGACGTGTGGTCGACGGCCGCTTCGAACTGGTCGAGCGGCTCGGCGGCGGAGGCATGGGCTGGGTCTGGCGCGCCCGCGACCTGGCTCTGCACCGGGACGTCGCCGTCAAGGAGGTACGGCCGCCGGACCCGGCGCTCGCCGAGTACGACCCCGAGGGCGCCCGCACCCTGCGCGAGCGCGTCCTGCGGGAGGCCCGCGCGCCGGCCCGCCTCGACAACCCGCCGACGCTGAGCGTCTACCTCTCCGACGACTACGGCAGCGCCTACCTCCGGGCCGATGTGCACGGCAAGGTGATCGAGACCCACCCCCGCGACGACGGCTGACCCGAGCCCCGCGGCGTCAGTGCGGGAAGGCGCGGGGCTGCCGCAGCCGGGGGAGTTCGTCGCGGAAGTCCTCGATACGGGAGCTGATCTGGCGCAGCAGGACGGTGTCCTCGATGCGGTCCAGATAGAGGTTCCGGCGGGCCAGGGCGGGCGCGTCGACGCAGAAGTACAGGCTCATCAGCGGGTTGACGAACAGCTCGCTGTTCCGGGTCCGCTCGGTGAACCGTACGTCCCCGAAGTCCCCGCGTACGGCGGCGGCGACGGAGCCGTTGACGATGCTCGGGTGGCCCGGGGTGGACGCCTGGGCGTGCGCCACCGCGTCGAGGTACAGGGCGCCCTCCCGGCTGTCGCGGGGCAGCGAGAACGCGCCGAGGTAGCCGCCCTCGCGGTCCAGCGCGGCCAGGTTCTCCAGGACCAGGGAGTGGTTCACTCCGTGGTGGGCGTCCACGCCGAAGCCCAGGCACGCCACCAGCCGGTGCGGGACCTCGTCGAGGCCGTGCACGGCGGCCAGGCTGGCCATGTCCTCCTCGGGCGTGCCCAGGCCGTGCTCGTCGCCGCGCATCAGGATGTCCGTGCCGCCGTCCACCAGGACGATCGCGTCGACGGCGCCCAGGTGGTCCAGGAGCGCGCGGTAGGCGTCCCGCAGCGGTTTCACACCGGTGCGGGGGAAGGCGTACACCGTGGCGGGCAGGCCGTGCCGGTCGAGCCAGGTGGCCAGGGTGTGTTCGGGGAAGTAGTCGCCCCGGGCCGGGGTGTCGGGGCGGACGGCCGCGACGTCGGGCTCCAGCCAGACCTCGCCCGGCAGGCCGTACAGCTCGGCGAAGGAGAGGTTGGCCAGCTGGACGTCCTTGCCGGCCGCCCGCAGGGCGAGCGCCAGCGGAAGGCCCGCGTACACGTCGAATCCGCCGCCCGCACCGGCGACGATCACCCGCCGCGCGTCGCGCAGCCGGGTGAACAGGGGAGGCTCGTGGAGGGAGAACACCCCGGGACGCTAGCAGGCGAGGATCACCCGGCCCAGGCATTTACCGGCAACTGGCCTGCGCCGCAAGCGAATTGGGCCCGGAGGGCAGCTGTACAGCGCCTCCCCGGGCCCCCGGCACGGTTACGCGCCGCTCTCCCGCAGCATGTCCTCGCGCTCCACGAGCTTCACGCGCTCGCGGCCCTGCGGCTCGCCCAGGGCCTTCTCGGCGGCGTCCAGCTTGTGCCAGCCCTCCCAGGTGGTGAAGCGGATCTCGCGCTCGGCGAGGAACGCCTCCACGGCCGCCGGCTCCGGCGCGGTCGGGGTCTGGAGACGGCCGTTCGCGTGGTCGTCCAGCAGGTTCGACACCGTCTCGTTGGCGTCGCCCTTGGTGTGGCCGATGAGGCCGATCGGGCCACGCCGGATCCAGCCGGTGACGTACACGGACTGCAGGTGCGAACCGCTCTCCTCGATGACCCGGCCGCCCTCGTCCGGGACCGTGCCCGAGTCGAGGTCCCAGGGGAGCTTCGGCAGCTTCTCGGAGAGGTAGCCGACGGCGCGGTAGACCGCCGAGAGGTCCCAGTCCTTGAACTCGCCGGTGCCCTTGACGTTGCCGGTGCCGTCCAGCGCGGTGCGCTCGGTGCGCAGGCCCACGACCTTGCCGTCCTCGCCGAGGATCTCGGCCGGCGACTCGAAGAAGTGCAGGAACAGCTTGTGCGGGCGCTCGCCGATGTCGCGGATCGCCCAGTTCTCCAGCGTCTTGGCGACCATGTCGGCCTGCTTGTTGCCGCGCCGGGTGGCGATCGAGCCGTCGTCGTAGTCGATGTCCTCGGGGTCGACGATGACCTCGATGGTGGGGGAGTGGTCCAGCTCGCGCAGCTCCATCGGGGAGAACTTCGCCTGCGCCGGGCCGCGGCGGCCGAAGACGTGGATCTCCAGCGCCTTGTTGGCCTTCAGGCCGTCGTAGACGTTCGGCGGGATCTCCGTGGGCAGCAGCTCGTCGGCCGTCTTGGCCAGGATGCGGGCCACGTCCAGCGCCACGTTGCCGACGCCCAGGACGGCGACCTTCTCGGCCTCGAGCGGCCAGGTGCGCGGCACGTCCGGGTGGCCGTCGTACCAGGACACGAAGTCCGCGGCACCGTAGGAGCCGTCCAGCTCGATGCCCGGCAGGGACAGCTCACGGTCGGCCATCGCGCCGGTCGAGAAGATCACGGCGTCGTAGAAGGCGCGCAGGTCGTCCAGGCTGATGTCGGTCGGGTAGTCGACGTTGCCGAAGAGGCGGATCTGCGGCTTGTCGAGGACCTGGTGCAGGGCGGTGATGATGCCCTTGATCCGGGGGTGGTCCGGGGCCACGCCGTAACGGATCAGTCCGAACGGGGCCGGCATCCGCTCGAAGAGGTCGATGGAGACACCGGGGTCGGCGGCCACATCGGACTTGAGCAGCGCGTCGGCGGCGTAGATCCCGGCGGGGCCGGCTCCGACGATGGCTACCCGCAGGGGGCGGGGCATGATCAGGTTCCCTTCGAGCGGTGACAGATCAACTCGGGGGAAGCCTAAACTAAGGCAAACCTAAGTCGGTACGCGGGTCCGGTCTATGAGCTCATAAGCGTCATTTATGAGTCATGCGGGCGGCCAACACACCTTACGGCAGCGGCTGTTCCGCCCAGATCACCTTGCCCGAGGGGGTGTAGCGGGTGCCCCAGCGGTCGGTGAGCTGGGCCACCAGGAACAGGCCCCGGCCACCTTCGTCCGTCATGGCCGCGTACCGCAGATGCGGCGAGGTGTTGCTGCTGTCGGAGACCTCGCAGATCAGCGTCCGGTCCCGCAGCAGCCGGACCCGCACCGGCGCGGCGCCGTACCGGATCGCGTTGGTGACCAGCTCGCTCAGGATCAGCTCGGTCGTGAAGGACAGCTCCTCCAGGTCCCACAGCTCCAGCTGCCGCACGACCGCCGAGCGCACCACGCCCACCGCCGCCGGATCGATCGGCACGTCCCACTCGGCCACCCGGTCCGCGCCGAGCGCCCGGGTGCGTGCCACGATCAGGGCGATGTCGTCGCTCGGCCGGGCCGGCAGCAGGGAGTCCAGCACGCTCTGGCAGGTCTCCTCCGGGGTGCCGTCCGCACTGCGCTCCAGCGCGGCGCGCAGCAGCTCCAGGCCCGTGTCGATGTCCCGCTGCCGGTCCTCCACCAGCCCGTCGGTGTACAGCACCAGCCGGCTGCCCTCGGGCAGCTCCAGCTCCGCCGTCTCGAACGGCAGCCCGCCGAGCCCCAGCGGCGGCCCGGCCGGCACCTCCGGGTACTCCACCCGCCCGTCGGGAAGCACCAGCGCCGGCGGCGGATGACCGGCCCGGGCGACCGTGCAGTGCCGGGAGACCGGGTCGTAGATGGCGTACAGGCAGGTGGCCCCGGACACCGGCGCGCTGGCGCCCTCCGCCTCCTCGTCCTGGTCGATCCGGGCCACCAGCTCGTCCATCAGACCGAGGAGTTCCTCGGGCGCGAGGTCCAGCGCGGAGAAGTTGTGCACGGCGGTGCGCAGCCGTCCCATCGTGGCGGCCGCGTGCAGCCCGTGCCCCACCACGTCCCCCACCACCAGCGCCACCCGGGCCCCGGACAGCGGCAGCACGTCGAACCAGTCGCCGCCCACACCCGCCTGCGCCGGCAGATAGCGGTAGGCGATGTCCAGCGAGTTCTGCTCGGGCAGCCTGCGCGGCAGCAGACTGCGCTGGAGGGTGACGGCCATACCGTGCTCACGCGTGAAGCGGCGCGCGTTGTCGATGGAGACCGCGGCCCGCGCCACCAGCTCCTCCGCGAGGGTCACCTCGTCCGGGTCGAACGGGTCGGGCCGCTCCGAACGCCAGAAGCTGACCACCCCCAGCACCAGCGCCCCGGCCCGGACCGGGACGGTGATCAGGGAGTGGATGCCGAACTCCACGACCTGCTCGGTGCGCTCCAGGTCCTGGACCCGCCAGCCCGGCGCATCGGCCAGCCGCGTCTCCAGCCGTGCCCGCCCGCCGGCCAGGCTGCGGGCCTGCGGCGCGGAGTCCACGAACCGGATCCGCTCACCCACCGGGTACAGCGGCGCGCCCTTGCGGATCCCGCTCACCGCCGTGCGCCGCAGCGCCCCCCGGGCCTCCGGCTCCTCGCCGTCCAGGACGGCGTCGAACAGGTCGACGGTCGCGAAGTCCGCGAACCGGGGCACCGCCAGCTCCGTCAGCTCCTCCGCGGTCCGCGTGACGTCCAGGCTGGTGCCGATGCCCACCCCGGCCGCGTACAGCAGGTCCAGCCGTTCACGGGCCGCCTCCGCCCGGCCGGACAGGGCGCGCAGCTCCGTGGAGTCGCGCAGGGTGGCGACGCTGCCGGCCGGGCCGTCCACCAGGTCGGTGGAGCGCTGATTGATCGCCAGCAGCCGGTCCCCGACCAGGTGCACCTCGTCCGTGACGATCCGCCCCGAGGCCAGCAGCTCCGCCGTACCGGGGTCCAGGCCCAGGTCGAGGACCTGCCGGCGCTCGGCGTCCGGGGGCAGGTCGAGCAGCCGGTGCGCCTCGTCGTTGGCGAGCAGCAGCTCGCCGTCGCCGCCGACGATGATCACCCCTTCGCGTACGGCGTGCAGCACGGCGTCATGGTGCTCGTACATCCGGGTCATCTCACGCGGGCCCAGGCCGTGCGTCTGGCGCAGCAGCCGGCGACTGACCAGCGCGGTGCTCGCGGTGGCCAGCGCGAGGGCCACGGCGGCGCTGGCCAGGACCAGGGGCAGCTGGCGGTCGGCGTTCCCGCCGACGTGTTCGGTGGTGATGCCGGACGACACCATCCCCACGACCGTCCCGTCGGGCGCCTTCACCGGGACGACCGCCTGTACCAGCCGCCCGATCGTCCCGTCGACCTCCTCGACGACCGTCTGGCCCTGCAGCGCGGGCTGATAGTTCCCGACGAACTTCTTGCCGATCCGGTCCGGCTTCGGATGCGTGTAGCGGATCCCGTCGGTGCCCAGTACGACGATGAAGTCCATGTCGGAGGCCTTGCGGGCGGCCTCGGCCGAGGGCTGGAGGATCGCCGTCGGGTCCGGACTGCGCAGCGCCTCGACGATGCCCGGTGAGTTGGCGTAGGTCTGGGCGACGGCCACCGAGCGGTTGCGGGCCTCCTGGCTGGTGTCGTGCCGCACCTGGAGCAGCAGCGCGACCACCGCGGCGACGACCACCAGCAGCACGATGACGACCTGGAGCACGAACACCTGCGCGGCGAGACTGCGCCCGCCCAGCGCGGATTCGGACGTACGCAGGACTCGCGGGCCCCGGGGTCGACGGGCCGGCTGGGCACCCGGGCGCCCCAGGAGTCGGACCATGTGCCATGTCTACACTGCTTGGCCTGGTGAGGCGAGAGGCATCACACACGGTCACATGACGGGCCCGTCACGCTCCCCGTCCGTGATCGTCGGGCCCGTCCGGGCGGGTGGCGAGCAGCAGGGCGATGTCGTCGGGCCGGTCGACGGCCTGCCGGGCCCGCACGGTGAGCCGGTCGGCGATGTCCGCGAGGGGCCGGGTGGCGGGCGACCCGGCCTCGGCGAGGGCGGTGCGCAGGGCGGCGATGCCGTCGTCGATGTCGTACCCGGGCCGCTCGACCAGCCCGTCCGTGTAGAGCGCCAGGATCGCCCCCGGCTCCAGGGTCAGCTCGGTCACCGGGTAGTGGGCGCGCGGGTCGACCCCGAGGACCACTCCGCCGGGCAGGTCGACGATGTCCGTACGACCGTCGGGGTGGCGCAGCAGCGGGGGCAGATGGCCGGCGCGGGCCGCCCGGGCGCGTCCGGTGACCGGATCGAGCCGGACGTAGCAGCAACTGGCGAACTGGCCGGGGTCGAGGTCGATGAGCAGGTGGTTGGTGCCGCCCATGACCTCCTCCGGGGGGTGGTCGCCGAGTGCGAACGCGCGGACCGCGCTGCGCAGTTGCCCCATCGTGGCGGCCGCCTGCACCCCGTGCCCCTGGACGTCCCCGATGACCAGGGCCAGCCCGTTCCCGGCCTCCACGACGTCGTACCAGTCGCCGCCCACGTCCATGCCCGCGGTGCCCGGCAGATACCGTCCGGCGGTCTCCACGCGCGCGTGCTGCGACAGCCGGCGGGGGAGCAGGGCCTGCTGGAGCCCGCGGGCGAGGGCGGCCTCGGTGTCGTACCGCTGGGCCTTGTCCATGGCGTGGGCGATCAGTCCGGCGAGGGCGGTCAGCACCGTGCGCTCCTCGGAGCTGAAGCTGCGGGTGCCGTCGAAGCCCAGGATGCACGAGCCCACCGGGCGGCCCGACGCGATCAGCGGGAGGAACGCCCGGGCGCCCTCGGTCGCGTCCAGCTCGATCCCGGGGTAGGCGGCGGCCAGCTGCTCCATCGAGTCGAAGAACAGCGGACGGCCCGTGGTGAGGGTCTCGGGAGGGGGGGGAGGGGGGGGGGGGGGAGAAGGCACCCAACGAAGCGAGAAAGAAATCCCAGACAAACGCTTCCACACACCAGCAGGGGGGCCATCGT
>NZ_JBVJAB010000011.1:196113-258369 GCF_055591025.1 Streptomyces sp. NPDC041784 | reverse complement strand
GTCGTCCGCCTGTGGGGGGGTGAGGTGGCCATCTGCTCTATAGGTGAGAAGACGGGTGGCTGTCCGTTGGTGGGGTCCCCGCCCCTAGGCGGCCGGCCCCCGAGACCCACACCCTCGAACGGGGCCAGGAAGCCCTCCGGGAAGCCGTTCTCCCACGCCAGGTACAGATGCCGCTCCTGGAGCAGATAGATGGCCAGCCGGCGGCCACCGAAGGCGGGCAGCAGCTCCTGCATCACCACCGCCGACACCTGGCGGGCGGTCACGGCCTCGGTCAGCGCGATCGCCAGCACGATGGGCCGGTACAGCGGCGCCGTCGAGGCGGCGTCGTCGGGCGCCGGGGTGTCGGGGGCGACGGCCGAGTCGTCCGGGACCCGCTTGGCCGGGACCGCCGTACAGGTGAGCAGGTCCGCTCCGGGGTAGACGGCCATGCTCAGCCAGTCCCCCTCGAACGGCCGGTCCCCGCCGGCGGGCCGCCGGACGTGGAAGTGCACCGGTTCCGGCGACAGCAGCGCGCCGCGCAGGGGCTCCTCGCACGCGGGCTGGTTCAGCCACGGCACGGCGTCCCACAGCGGCCGGCCCGTGAGAAGGCCGCGCTCGACGCCCAGCAGTTCCGCGGCCCGGTGGTTGGCGTAGACGATCAGCCCCAGCCGGTCGAGGCAGAACACCCCCTCCGGGAGCAGATCGGCGGCCCCGTCGGCGAGGGCACCCGGGCCGGGGTCCAGGAGGACGCCCGTGACGGGCCCGCGGGCCCCGTCGGACGCCGCCCACAGCTCCAGCAGCCGCAGACCGCCCTCCGCGGTGCGCACCTCGATCGGCACGGCCGGCGGCCGCCCCTCGGCGGTGCGGCGCAGCAGGGCGGGCAGCCGGTGGGCGTCGGTCGGGTCCACGGTCCGGGCCAGCGCGTCCAGGGTGTGCGGGAGCGAGCCGGGCGGCAGGCCGAACAGGGTCCGCGCCTGGTCGTCGGCGACGACCGTGTCGCTCGCCGGGTCCCACGAGAAACGGCCCACCCGGCCCGGGGGCGGTTCCGCCGCCGGCGGCCGTACGGACAGCGGCTCGTCGTCCCAGGACGTGCTCCCGCCCTCGGCCTTCAGCCGCAGCAGGGCCGCCGCGAGGGCGTTCGCCGCCTCCGCGAGCCGCTCGCGCTCCGCCAGCACCTCCCCGGCGTCGGACACCGCGTCGCGCAGCGCCGTCATGACGCCGAACGCCTCACCCCCCGCGACCACCGGTGCGTTCAGCTGACCGAACTGGAAGGGCAGGCCCGCCGCGAACTGCGGATAGCGGCGCATCGCGTCCGCGGCGTTCGCCAGCACCACCGGTACGCCCGTCCGGTGCACGTCGGCCACCGGGAACGGCCGGTCCACGTGCACCCGCCACCACGGGCGGAACAACGGCCCCGGCAGCCCCGCGACCACCGCGAGCCGCAGCACCCCGGGCGTGCCCGAGCGCAGGTAGACGCCCCCGGCGCGGCCGTCCGCGGCCCGCAGGGCGTCCACCGCGGCCCCGGTCAGCAGCGCGATCGGTGGCCCCGGCGGCCTCAGCTCGTCCCCGGCGCTCCCAGTCATCGGCCCTACCTCGTCCGTGCGCCGCCGCGTGGGCGACACAGCAAGAATGCGCCACACCGGGGCGGGTGTGCATCCGCGCGGGCCCGAGCGCGGCCGCCGGAGGCCCCGCCCGCCGGCCCGCGGACCGCGTCAGGCGGTGACGCGCAGGGTGCTCTTGGCCAGCTCGTACGCCGGGAGCATCGCCTCGTGCTCCTGTGTGTCCATGCCACCGAGATGCAGGACGACGGTCCCGTCGGGCGTGCCGACCGCGAGGGCGCGCTCCTTCTTCGTCTCCTCGAGGATCTCGCTCGTGGTGACGTACTCCACCTCGGTGCCGGTGACGTCACCCGTCTTGACCGAGCGGTACTTCTCGCCGCTCACGCCGGTCGCGGCGGCGACGAAGTCCTCCAGCACCGCCCGCGGGTCGGCGTCGCCCGGCTCGCCGGTGTAGACCCGCAGGAAGCCGATCTTCCCGGCGGGCTTGGCGTCGATCTCGCAGGCCATGGTGACCGGGCCCTGGCGCAGGAACGCGTCGGCGAGCTCGGCCAGGTCGCCGGTCGCCTCGGTCGCCTCTGTGGCGTCGACCGCCTCGGGCTCCCAGAACTCGGCCGTGTCGAAGGCGACCGGCAGCTCGCACGCCGACCCGGCCTTGCCGACCGTCTCCCCGCGCCGTGCGACGTCGGCGGTGGCCTCGGCCCCCGCCACGCTCTTCGAGCCCTTGCCCTTCGCGCCCTCGTCCGCGCCCCCACAGCCCGTGACCAGCCCCGCCAGCAGGACGGCCAGCGTCAGCCCCCGCCCCATGTTCCCCACCCCAACGCGCACCTGATGTTCCCCTCGTGACAGTGCTTCAGGCCGGTCCCATGCCGGCGGGGAACTGTAACCGAGGGGACCGACACATGTGGTTACCGGGTGGTACGACCCTGCGTTCGCTATTTGCTCATCGTTTGCTCACGCGGTGGCGCCGGTGTCCCGGGCGGCATGGGAGCGGCGGTGGGCGGCGACGCGCTCGCGGGTGGCGCAGCGGCGCGAGCAGTACCGGCGTACGGGCCCGCTGCCCTGCGCGACGAACACCTGGGCGCAGGACGGCGACGCGCAGACCCGGCCGGGCGGGCGCCGACGGTCCCAGAGGAGGACGGCCAGCGCCAGGCAGGAGGAGGCCAGGAACCACTCGTCCCAGGGGCCGTCGTCCGACCGGTCGAGATGGGGGTGCCAGGGCGTGCGCCCGCCGTGCGCGGTGAGCCGCAGGGGTCCGGTGTGCTCGTGCAACAGCCGGTTGAGGGCCTCGGCGGCCCGGTCGACGTCCTCGGCGGCGAAGACCTCCCGCAGCGGCTCACCGGCCGCCCGCATCCGGTCGACGTCCCCTGGCGTCAGCGTGAGGGGCTCCGGTTCGCCGTGGGCGCGCAGCACCTCGGCGACCCGCTCCGGCGCGGGCGCGGGGTCCTCGCCGAGCACGTTGAGCAGGGCCGCGGTACGGCGGGCGGCCGCCGCCACGGAATGCCGGACGGACCAGTCGGCGTCGGTGGCGGCGGGTGCGTGGCGGGAGGCGGGGGGAGTGGGGGAGGCGGGGGAAGTGGGGGAAGTGGGGGAGGTGGGCACCCGGGCAATGTAACGCATGTTGAGGAGTTTTCAGTTACCGACATAACGTCCTGCTCATGACGAAGCGTGACGCGCCGCACCGCCACCTCGCCGGTGCCCTGGCCGCCCGCACGGGCGACGAGATGGCCGGACCCGCGCTGCTCCTCGCGGCCTTCGCCCTCACCGGTTCGGCGGCCCGGGCATCGGTGCTCCTCGCCGCGGCCACTGTCGCGGCCGCGGCCGGCGGACCCGTCCTGGGCACCCTCCTCGACCGGTCCCGACGGCCCGGACACCTGCTGGCGGCGGCCCTGTTCCTGCACGCGCTGGGCCTGACGGCGGTCCTGCTCACGCTCGGCCGCGCCCCGTTCGCCGTCACCCTCGCCCTCGCGGTCCTCACCGGCCTGCCCGGGCCCGCCCTCTCGGCCGGCTGGACCGCCCGCCTTCCCGTCCCGCCCACCCCGGCCGGCCGCACCCGGGCCACCGCGCTCGACGCGATGACCTTCAACGCCGCGAGCCTGGCCGGACCGGCGCTGGCGGGCCTCACGGCCCGGACGCTGGGCGCGCCGGAGGCGGTCGCGGGGGCGGCCGCCCTCGTGTGCGTGGGAGCGGGCGCGGCGTTACGGCCGCCCGGCCCCGCCCTGTCGGCCCAGGCCCGCAAGCGGCAGGACACCGCCCCCGTGCTCGCCCGGCTCGCCACCGGCACCCGGTACGTCCTCACCCACCCGCACCTCGCCGCCGCCACCCTCGGCTCGGTCGTCTCCTGTACCGCCCAGGGGATGCTGACGGCCTGTGTGCCGCTGCTGGGGGAGCGGGCCCTGGGCGGGGCCGCCGACGGCGCGCTGCTGCTCTCCTGCACGGCCGCCTCGGCCCTCGCCGCCAACGCCGCCCTCGCCCGCCTGGCCCGGGCCCCGGACCCCGGCCGGGTGCTGCGTGGCGGGGCGCTGATCCAGGCGGGCGCCCTGGTCCTCGCGGCGACGGGGCGCCCGGCCGCGGTCGTGTTGGCCGCCGTGCTGGCCGGCCTCGGCGAAGGACCCCAGCTGACCGCCCTGTTCGCCGTGCGTCATCGGGAGGCTCCGGAGGAGCTGCGCGCCCAGATCTTCGCCACCGGGGCCAGCGCCAAGGTCACCGGGTTCGCGCTGGGAGCCGCCGTGGCGGGCCCGCTCGGCGCCCGCTCACTGCCCGCGGTCCTGCTGGCGGCGACCGCGCTCCAACTCCTCGCGGCCCGGGTGACGACCGTACGGGTCCGCGAACGTGTACCGCCTGCCGGGCGCCGCCCACGCCTCTGATCCGGGGGACAAAAAGGGCGAGTGATCCTCGTGGGCCCCGTTCGCGTCTTCACCGGTGCGCCACGCCGAGCACAGGGCGCGGCGCACAGTGAGACGAGCGTTTGGGGACACCTTGAGCATCCTGCGTCCGGAAGTGGACCGGCCCGGCGACGACCGCGCAGAGACAGAAGTGGACGACCGCGCAGAGACAGAAGTGAAGGAAGCAGAGAAAGAAGCGAAAGAACCGAGGGGAGAGAGAGCGCCGGAGGAGCGGGGCGGCGCCCTCTCCCGGGGCGTCGCGTTCGCCGGGCGGACGGTGCGGGGGGAGTGGCAGGGGATCGTCGTCGATCCCGTACGGCAGCTGCGGCGGCGGGGGCCCGGTGCGCTGCTGCTGGCGGTCGTCGCATGCGGGGGCGTGATCTTCTTCCACGCCATCGCCCAACGGCCCGCCGGAGCCACGGCCGTGCGGCTCCTCGGCGGGGTCCAGGGCGACCTCCCCCTGTGGCTGGCGGTGCTGCGCACCCCGGTCTCCCTGTACGTTCCCGCGCTCGACCTGCCGGTCTGGGGCGGCATCACCCAGCTCTTCCTCGCCTTCGCCCTGGCCGAACTCACCCTCGGCCGCGCCCGGACGCTGGCCGTCGCCTACGCGTGCACCCTGGCCGGCACCCTCACGGTGCGGGTGATGATCGCGATGGGCCCGGGCTGGTGGGGGCTGGGGCTGCCGCCCGAGGCGGGGCACGTGCTCGACACCGGGCCGTCCGCGGCGGTCGTGGGCCTCTTCACCTACCTCTCGGTCGTCCGCCGCGCCCCGATCGTCTTCACGCTCACCGGCGGCTCGATGGTCGTCGAGTCCATCGCCAAGCCCAATCTGGCCGGACGCGAGCATCTGATCGCGGTGGCCGCCGCCGTCGTCCTGGGGCTGCTGCACGGTCAGGGCGGGCGGCTGCGGCGCCTGTTGCCCGAAGCCCTGTGTGTACGCAGGTGAGAGGGGGCAACCTGAGATGTTGATATGAATTTCCGGGATGATTGAACACTCCCGCGTCGGGCCGCGTATGGGACCAGGGGGAAATTTCTTGTCCGGCCGCCGACCACGACGCGTAGGAGCACTCCTTGGTACACAACAGGCGCAGACGCCCAACGGGCGGACGGCGCGCGACCTTCGCGGCGGTCGCGCTGATGCTCGGCGGTGGCGGGCTCATGGCGGCGAACGTCTACGCCTCCGCCACGGAGGACGACGCCGGCAAGCCCTGGACATCGGGCTCCGTCACCATCGACTGTCCCGACGTCGGGACGCGGCTCACCGATGTGCCCGAGGAGGCCGGCGAGGAGGTCGACCGTGAACTCGCCGCACTGGACCAGCAGATAGCCGCGGCCTACCAACAGCTCCAGGACGCGGCCCAGTCCGTGCGCGAGGACGCCGGCTTCGCCGACAACGCGGTGATGAACCCGCTGAAGGAGAAGCGCGCGGCGACGATCGAGCGCATCGCGGTCGCCATGGACCGCGTCGGCGAGCGCCCGCAGGACCTCGAGGAGTTCGCCGCCTGCACCCTGCGCACCGCCGACGACCAGGCGGGCGAGGAGGGCGACGGCGGCCAGGACCAGGGCGCCAGCCAGGACGGCCAGGCGGGCGACCAGGGCCAGGCGCAGGGCCAGGACGGTGAGGGTCAGCAGGGCGACGGCCAGCAGGGCGGCAACGGTCAGCAGGGCAACGGCGGTCAGGCCGGCAACGGCCCCGTCGCCGCGGACTACGTGGACATCACCACCGTCCAGCCCGGCGGCCAGGGCGCGGACCCGGCATCCGGCCCCTCCCGCGGCACCTTCGCCAGCAGCTGCGGCGTCAACGAGAACGGTCTGTTCAACTCGGACAATGTGATCGTCGCCCCGGGTGTCTCCAACGGCGCCCACCACTTCCACGACTACATCGGCAACCAGTCCAACGACGCCTTCGCCTCGGACGAGGACCTGGCCAACGCCGAGACGACCTGTGTGGACCAGGGCGACAAGTCCACCTACTACTGGCCCGTTCTGCGTCTCCAGAACGGCACCGAGGAGCAGGACGCCAAGAGCCCCGGCGGCGGCATCGAGGGCAACGCCGGTGAGATCGTCACGCCCAAGGACGTCACGCTGAGCTTCGTCGGCAACGCCCGGTCGCAGGTCACCGCCATGCCGCGGCTGCTGCGCATCATCACCGGCGACGCCAAGGCCTTCGTCAACGGCCCGGTCAACGCCAACGCCTCCTGGAGCTGCACCGGCTTCGAGGACCGGCAGCTGAAGGACAAGTACCCGCTCTGCCCGGACGGCAGCGACGTGGTGCGCACCTTCCGTTTCCAGAGCTGCTGGGACGGCTCCAACATCGACAGCGCCAACCACCGCACCCATGTGGCCTTCGCCGCCGCCGACGGCAGCTGCGCGAACGGCTTCAAGGCCATCCCGCAGCTGGTCCAGCGCATCGTGTACGACGTCGACGCGCCGAGCCTCGCCGACGGTGGCCGGACGACCCCGCTCTTCGCGGTGGACTCCTTCCCCGAGCAGCTGCACAAGCCGGGGACCGACCACGGCGACTTCATCAACGTCTTCGACGACGGCCTGATGCAGGAGATGGTCGACTGCATCAACGAGGGCCGCACGTGCGGCGCCGGCACCGGAGCGGGTGACGGCGGCGACAACGGCAACGGCGGCGACAACGGTGGCGACGACGGCAACGGTGGCGACAACGGGAACGGTGGGGACACCGGGAACGGCGGCGACAACGGTGGGGACACCGGGAACGGTGGGGACACCGGCAACGGCGGCGACAACGGCAACGAGCCCCCGCCCGCCCAGTCCCCCGAGCCCCCGGCCGACGAGCCCGCCGGCGACGGCGGCAACGACGCCGGTGGCGACACCCCGGTGACCAACGAGCCGCGGGTCTACACCAAGCCGTCGCCCAAGGCCGACACGGCGAAGCCCGACACCGGCTCCGGCGCCGACGAGGGCGAAGGCTCCCAGGGTGAGGTCGGCACCGCCGCCACCGCGCCCCCGGAGGAGCCGGCCGAGCCGTCCGCCGCCGCCACGACCGCCCCGGCGGACGACACCGGCCCGCAGACGGAGCCCCAGACCCAACCCCAGGCCGTGCAGGGCAGCCTGGCCGAGACGGGCGCCCAGCTGTGGCCCGCCATGGCCGGAGGCCTGCTGCTGATCGCAGGGTTCGTCCTCCTGCGGCGTACCGCGTTCCGCAAGGACTGAGTTCCGTCGAAGGGGCCCGTCGGCACTGCCGGCGGGCCCCTTCGCCCGTCCCGAACGGGTGCTCCCGCCCCCGACCGACCCTCGCGGCAGCCGGCCGCGCGGTATACGTCGCTCGAATCGCGCGTGACGATGGGAGAGCCATGGAGTCCACGGAGTACCCCTACGACCTCGGCAGCCACGGCCGGCCCGTGACGACCTCGTCACCCGAGGCCCAGCTGTGGTTCGACCGCGGGCTGGTGTGGTCGTACGCCTTCCACCACGAGGAGGCCGTCGCCTGTTTCGAGGCCGCGGTCCGGGCCGACCCCGACTGCGCCATGGCCCACTGGGGCATCGCCTACGCGTTCGGCCCCAACTACAACAAGCCCTGGGAGTTCTTCGACGAGGAGGACCTCACCCGGACCGTCGCCCGCACCCACGCCGCCGTGGAGCTGGCCCACGAGAAGGCCGCCGGCGCCACCCCGGTCGAACGGGCCCTGATCGGCGCGCTGCGCGCCCGCTACCCGCAGTCCGGCCCCGCGAAGGACTGCTCGGTGTGGAACGAGCCGTACGCCGACGCCATGCGCGCCGTCCACGACCTCGCCCCCGACGACCTGGACGTGGCCGCCCTGTACGCCGACGCGCTGATGAACCTCACCCCCTGGCAGCTGTGGGACCTGCGCACCGGCACCCCCGCCGAGGGCGCGCGCACCCGGCAGGCCCAGGACGTGCTCGACCGCGCGCTCGCCACCGGGCCCGCGGCCCGGCACCCCGGAATCCTGCACTTCTACGTCCACCTCATGGAGATGTCCCCGACCCCCGAGGCCGCCCTCCCGGTCGCCGACCTGCTGCGCGACCTGGTGCCCGACGCCGGCCACCTTCAGCACATGCCGTCCCACCTGGACGTGCTGTGCGGGGACTACCGCCGGGTCGTCACCGACAACACCGCGGCGATCGCCGCCGACGAGAAGTACCGGGCGCGCGCCGGCGCGATGAACTTCTACACGCTCTACCGGTCGCACAACCACCACTTCAAGATCTACGGCGCGATGTTCCTCGGTCGGTGCGGGACGGCCCTGGAGGCCGCCGACCGCCTGGAGGAGTCGATCCCGGAGGAACTCCTGCGCGTGCCGAGCCCGCCGATGGCCGACTGGCTCGAGGGCTTCCTCGGGATGCGCTTCCACGTCCTCATCCGGTTCGGCCGCTGGCAGGACATCCTCGCCCTGCCACTGCCCGCGGACCCCGAGCTGCACTGCGTCACGACCGCCCTGCTCCACTACGCCCGGGGCGTCGCCCTGTCCGCCACCGGCCGGGTCGAGGAGGCCGAGGCCGAACGCGAGCTGTTCCGGGCGGCGGCCGGCCGGATCCCCGAGACCCGGATGCTGTTCAACAACACCTGCGAGGACATCCTCGCGATCGCCGCCGCGATGCTGGACGGCGAACTGGAGTACCGCAGGGGCCACTACGACCTCGCCTTCGCGGCCCTGGAACGCGCGATCGACCTGGACGACAACCTCCCCTACGACGAGCCCTGGGGCTGGATGCAGCCCACCCGGCACGCCTACGGCGCCCTGCTGCTGGAGCAAGGGCGGATCGCGGAGGCCGAGGCGGTCTACCGCGCCGACCTCGGCCTCGACGACACCCTGACGCGCCCCTCCCAGCACCCCGGCAACGTCTGGTCCCTGCACGGCTTCCACGAGTGCCTCGTCCGGCAGGGCAAGGACGCGGAGGCCCTGATCGTGGCCCAGCAGCTGAAGCTCGCGGCCGCGCTGGCCGACGTACCCGTCCGGGCGTCCTGCTTCTGCCGTCTGGAGGCCGTCGAGGACTCCGCCGTCACACCCGGTTGCTGCGGCATGGACAATTGATCGACGACGCTGTCGGCGCACAACAGGCCGCACAACAGGACGCACCACAGGGGGACCCCGGGGCATGGCGGGCGCACGGTGAACGAGACACGCAGGACTGCTCTGACAAGACCCTGGCCGATCGGCCGGACCAGCCACGACGCCGTCGTCCGCGCACGGCGCTGGGCCCGGGTCGCCCTGGTCCTGGTCGCCGGCTGCGCCGCCGTCGTGGCGGGCGGCTCCGGCGCCAGCGGCTGGCTGGTCCTGCTCGTCGGCCTCGCCGGCCTCGGCCTCGCCGGGGCGGGTGTGTGGTGGATGCTGGCACACCGGGGCGGGCCCCGGCTGCTGGGCGGGCTGCTCGCCGTCACCGCGCCGATCGGCGTGCTGGTGCTGTACGCCGCGTCGGGCCTGTGGGTGATCGCGGTGGGCGCGCTGGCGCTCTGGGCGGCCGCCCTCGCCTCGGCCCGCGCCTCCCTGCGCAGCGTGCGCCGTCCCAAGGGCACGCACGGGCGCAAGGTCCTGCCGCCCCGCCAACCGGTGCTGATCATGAACGTGAAGTCGGGCGGCGGCAAGGTCGTCAAGCACGGCCTCGTCGAGCGGGCGGAGGCGCTGGGCGCGCGCGTGGTGCTGCTCGGCACCGACGGCGGCTACACCGACCCCGTGGCGGAGGCCCGGCGGGCCATAGCCGAGGGCGCGGACCTGCTCGGCGTCGCGGGCGGCGACGGCACCCAGGCGCTGGTGGCGGCCGTGGCCGCCGAGCACGACCTGCCGTTCCTGGTCGTCGCCGCCGGCACCCGCAACCACTTCGCCATGGACCTCGGTCTGGACCGCACCGACCCGGTGCTCAGCCTCGACGCCCTCACCCACGGCGTCGAACTCCGCGTCGACCTCGGCGACGTCGGCGGGCGGGCCTTCGTCAACACCGTCTCCTTCGGGGCGTACGCCGAGATAGTGCGCAGCCCCGAGTACCGCGATGCCAAGGCCGCCACCGCCCTGGAGCACCTGCCCGACCTGCTCCAGGGCGCGGCCGGCACGACCCTGGTCGTCCAGGCGGACGAGTCCCGGATCCACGCGCCGCAGGCCCTGCTGGTCAGCAACAACCCCTACGCCCGCGCCGACCCGCTGGGCGGCGGCCGCCGGCACCGGCTCGACACGGGCCTGCTCGGCGTGATCGGCCTCCGGGTCGAGGGACCCGCCCAGGCCGCCGAACTGGTGCTGCTCGGCGAACGGGCCAGCGGCATCACCTCGCTCACCTCCCGCCGCGTGGTCGTCGAGGCCGGCCAGGACACCATCCCGGTCGCCGTGGACGGCGAGGCCCTCGACCTGCCCACCCCGGTCGTGTGCACGATCCGGCCCGGCGCGCTCCGGGTCCGGGTGCCCCGGCACCGTCCGGGCGCCGCCTACGCGCCTCCCACGGTCGACTGGCGGCGGATCGTCCGCCTCGCCCTCGGCCACCCCGATCCCCGTACCATCAAGGATGCCTACGATGTCTGACCGCCGGCAGAAAATCTCCGCCCTGAGTCTCGTCCGCGACCTCGCGACCATGGACCAGGCCCTGTACGAAACGGTCACGATCACCAGAACGCCCACCCTGGACACCGCGCTGCGCCGGCTGTCCGCGGCCGCCGACCACTCCAAGATCTCCTTCGCGGTCGCCACCGGCCTGGCCCTGTGCGGGGGCCGCCCGCGCCGGGCCGCCCTCCTGGGCGTCGCGGCCGTCGGCGTCGCCTCGGCCACCGCCAACCTGCTCGGCAAGCGGCTGGTACGCCGGCCTCGGCCGCACCGTTCGGAGGACTCGCCGTTCCCGGGCCGCCATGTGCCGATGCCGGACTCCGCGTCCTTCCCCTCCGGGCACACCGCCTCGGCCGTCGCCTTCGCGGCCGCTGTCGGCCCGGCCTTCCCGGCCGCCGCCGTCCCGCTGGGCCTGCTGGCCTGCGCGGTGGGCTACTCGCGGGTCCACACCGGGGTCCACTACCCGGGCGACGTCGTGGCCGGGGCCCTGCTCGGCACCGGGTCCGCAGCCCTGGTCGTGGCGCTCGCGGCCCGCGCCGACGCCTGACGGACCGCTACGCCCGCGCGCGGTAGAACAAGGAAGACGTCGACCGCCACGCCCGCTCGCAGTACGGGTAGAGCGCCCGCTACGCCCGCTCGCAGTACAGGAAGAGGTGGGGTTCGGGCACGGCCTCGGGATGGTCGGGGGTGAACAGCACGTTCTCCTCGGCCAGCACGGTCAGGCCCGCGCCCCGCACCACGCCGGCGAGATCCTCGCCGGTGAAGCTCGTCACGCGCACCGGCTGCCCCATGAAGACGGCGTCCACGCCCTCCACGTCCAGGGGCACGGTGGCGAGCACCAGGGCGCCGCCCGGCACCAGCGCCCGCGCGAGCCGGCCGAGCAGCCCGGCCTGCCGCGCGCGGTCCATCTGGAGCAGCGAGAAGTACACGCAGACCGCGTCGAACGAGCCCTCCTCCAGCGGGAGTTCCCACACATCGGCACAGCGGAAGACGGCCCCGGGGACCTGCCGGGCGGCGAGGTCCACCATCACGGGGGAGACGTCGACGCCCAGCACGTCATGGCCGGCCGCCACCAGGGTCTGCGCGGTCGGCCGACCGGTCCCGCTGCCGACGTCCAGCACCCGGCCGCCCGGCGCGAGCCGCCCCAGGAGCCAGTCCAGGGACGCGCGGTGCGCCTCCGAGTGCGCGAACGCCTTCTCGTACACGGACCCCAGCGCGTCGAACACCGCCGCCGCACGCCGCCCGTCGTCCTCGCCGGTCAAGGCGGTCCTCCCGTCGCTCCGCAGTGCAGGTCCGCGCATCCTTCCATCCCTGACGGCACCTCACAACGGCACCGGAACACGGCTCCGCCCGGCCCGGCCGTACCCGTGCGCGAGCGGTCCTCGCGACCGCTCCGCTCGGCCGTGATCGCTACGGAGCGCAACCGTTCGAGGACCGTGGCGCGATCGATCGCTGCTCCGCCGCGTGCTCGTGCCGTCCGGCTCGCCACCGCGTCAGTCCTCCCTCGCCCGTCCGTGGCCCCCGAACTGGCCGATTCTCGCCGCGCGGCGGGGGCGGTTCCCGGGGGCGGCCGGAATCCGAGTTCCCACTACCGTAAGTAACATGATCAACTGCCGTCTGATGGGAGGCCTACTCGCAAGTAGCAAGGCCCCCGCCAGTCGTCGTACCGTTCGGAGGACCCCCCATGCCCTCTCCCGAGGAAGCTCTGCACGAGGCCCGCGCCGCCTACGAGGAGCACATGCGCACCTGCCGCCAGTGTCATTACGACAACGCGCGGTGCGCGGTCTCCAAACTCCTCCTGCGCGCCTACAACAACGCCAGGAGGGCCCAGATGCGCCCCGGCACCGAGCTGAGCTGAGCCGATCCGAGGCGGTTCGCCGCTCACCGCCGCGCGGGCAGGGCCACGGTCAGGTCCCGGATCTCGTAGCCGCCGATGTCGTCCTTGAACGACACCCGCGGCACCCCGGTCATGCGCAGCCCGTCCAGCGCGAAGAGCCTGCCGAGCAGGACGTCGGCCTCCAGTACGGCGACCCCCGCGCCCGGGCAGCGGTGGGCGCCGTCCCCGAATGCCAGCCCGGCCGCCCCCGGACCCAGCCCCAGCACCCGGCCCGGGCGCAGCAGCTCCGGATCGCCTCCCACGACCTCCGGATCGGCGTTGACCTCGTCCACGTGGACGGTGATCACCTCACCCGTCCCCACCCGGACCCCGCCGACCTCCACAGGCCCGGTGGTCCGGCGGGACAGGCGGCCCACGACCGGCTCCAGCCGCAGGATCTCCTGGAGCAGCGCGAGCCGCTCCGGTTCGTCCGCCGCGCGGTACCGCTCCAGCAGCGCCGGATCGTCGAACAGATGCCAGGCGGCGACACAGATGAACTCACGCGTGGTGACCATGCCGGCCGCCGCGTAGGTCAGGCACTCGCCGAGGATCTCCGCGTCCGAGCACCCGTCGGCCAGCAGATGGCCGATCAGGTCGTCCCGCTGCCGGCGGCGGTGCGCGCGGATCGCCGGGCGGACGTCGGCGAGGTGGATGCGCAGCCAGTTCACGTTCTGCCGGACCAGCCAGTACAGGCCGTGCGCGCTCGTCAGCCCCGGCCGCCCGAACTTCTCGGGGAAGAAGCTCTCCAGCCGCCGCTTCAGCCCCGGGCGGCTGTGCGTGAGCCCGATGATCTCCCGCACCACCTCGATCGCCATGGTGAAGCTCAGATCGGACAGCTGCGCGTGCCCGGCCCGCCGCACCACCGCGACCTGCTCCTCGGCGACCCGTGTCATCAGCTCGCGGTAGTGCTCGTCCACCCGCCGGGGCGTGAAGAACCGGGCGGTCTGGCGACGCTGCTCGCGATGGCCCGGACCGTCCTGGTACAGCACGGGGCGGCGGATCCGGGACGGCAGCTTCTCCACCGTCTCGATCCCGAGGCCCGCCTGCACGGTCTCCGTGCCGCGCAGCACCTCACGGGCGGCCGCGTACCCGCTCACCCGCCACGTCCCGTCCGCACCGCGGCTCACCGGACACCCGGGCCGCCCCGACCCCCGGTCGACCTTCCGTACGGTCTCCTGCGCGTCCCCCACCCTGACCACCCTCCCGTTCGCCGGACCGGACGCCAGTGTGACCGCGCGGACGGCTCCCGCGATGCGTCACTTCCGGCCACGCGCGTCGAGCGCCGTGGGGTGTGGGCGTGCGGTGGGCGTGCGGCGGGTGAGCCACCGGGTACTGGGACCCGTTGGTCCTCGGCCCGGGTCAGGAGGGGCGTACCGCGCCGCGCAGGGCGTCCTCGCCGACGGTCAGGATCGGTTCCTCGCGGATGGCCGCGCCCGGCCGTGGGGCGTGGATCATCATGCCGCTGCCCGAGACCAGGCCGGTGTGGCTGAGGTCGTCGTGGAAGAAGACCAGGTCCCCGGGCCGCAGTTCGTCGAGACCGACCCGGGGGAAGTCCCGCGCCTGGTCGAGCGTGGCGCGCGGCAGGGACACCCCGGCGGCCTTCCAGGCGGCCTGGTTGAGGCCGGAGGGGTCGTACGACTCCGGTCCCGTGGCGCCCCACACACAGGGCCGCCCGATCTGCGCACGCGCGAAGGCCAGCGCCTTGTCGGCCTTCCCGAGGTACGCCGTGCCGGTGGCACTGGCGGTGGCGCCCGTGGGCGCGACGGGCGGGAGCCCCGGGTCGGGCAGGGGGGCGGCGGGGGCGGCGAGCGGGGCTGTCAGGAATCCCGTCGCGGGCGTCCCGACGCCGCCCGCGAGGTCGGGGGCCGGGAGCGTGGGCATGGCGGCGGTGGCGGCGAGCTGGGACGTCGGGTAGCCGGACATCTGGGCCGGGAGACCGAGTTCGGGGCCGGGGAGGCCGGGGGAGGGGGCCGGGGTGGCCACCGGTGCCGGTGCGGGCATGCCTGCCGGCGCGGCGACGGGGGCCTGTGCGGCCATGGAAGCCTGAGCGGTCATGGAGGCCTGAGCGGCCATGGAAGCCTGTGCGGCTGCCACCACGGGGGAGGCGAAGCCGAACTCGGACGTGGGGAACCCGGACGCGGGACGGGCGCCGCCCAGCTCGGGCTGGGGCGCCGCGAAGCCGGCCGAGGGCGCCATGAGGGCGCCCGCGCTCGCGGCCGTGGCGAAGCCGCCTGCCGGTGCTGCGAAGCCGCCCGTGGGGGCCGCGTAGTCGGCCACCGGTGCCGTCGGGCCGGCTCCCTGTGTCGCGTATGCGGCCGGGGGTGCCATGAGGCCGCCGACCGGTGCCGCGAAGCCGTCCACGGGGCCTGCGAAGCCGCCCGTGGGGGCCGCGTAGTCGGCCACCGGTGCCGTCGGGCCGGCTCCCTGTGTCGCGTATGCGGCCGGGGGTGCCATGAGGCCGCCGACCGGTGCCGCGAAGCCGTCCACGGGGCCTGCGAAGCCGCCCGTGGGGGCCGCGTACTCGGCCATCGCTGCCGTCAGGTCGACTCCCTGTGTCGCGTATGCGGCGGTGGGTGCCACGGGGCTGCCGGTGGGTGCGGCGAAGGCGTCCATGGGTGCTGCCATGGCGCCTGCGGGGGCCGCGTAGTCGGCCACCGGTGCCATCAGGGCGGTCGCCGCGTACTCGTTCGCCGGTTCCGTCGGGCCGGCTCCCGGTGTCATGAGGCGGCTCGCCGGGTCGGCGAAGCCGCCCGCGGGTGCCGGTGTGCCGCCGGCCGGCGTCGCGTACTCGCCCGCCGGGGCCGTGAGGCCGGGCGCCGCGGCGAAGCCGCCCGTGGGGGTTGCGATGCCCCCGGCCGGGGTCGCGTACTCGCCCAGCTGCGGCGCGGTGAGGCCGCCCGCCGGGTCGGCGAAGCCGCCTGCCGGTGCCGGCAGGCCTCCCGTCGGCGTCGCGTACTCGCCCATGGGCGCCGTCACACCGCCCGCGAGTGCCGTCACATCGCCCATGGATGCCGTCATACCGCCCACCGGCAAGGCCATGCCGTTGGGCAGTGCCGCTCCGTCGCCGCCCTGCGTCGCGTAGCCGCCCGCCGGTGCCGCCGTGCCGCCCCCCTGCGTCGCGTACGCCGGAGCCGGAGCCGGAGCCGGAGCCGGTGCCGCGAAGCCGGAGTTCGGCGCCGTGAGGCCGCCGTCGGGGATCGGGAGCATGCCGCCGGTGTCGGTCAGCGGGTCGGTGCCGGTCGCGGCGGGGGAGGGGGTGCCCGCCCAGGCCGCCGCGGCCTCGGCGCGGTACGCCTGCTGCTCCGCCGTGTCCCCGGGCTGTCCGGCGGTCAGTTGGGGCGGCATCGGGCGGGGCGCGGCGGGCAGTGCGGCGGGCGCGGCGGCGGGCAGCGCGGCGATGGCGCCGCGCCCGGTCAGTTCGGGAACGCGCCGCTCGGGGGCCTCCAGTTCGAGGCGCCGTCCGGACTCCAGTTCACGTATCCCCCCGCCACCGGCGGGGCGTTCGTCCCTGGACGCGCGCGCGGGCAGGGCGGGACGCTCGGGCATACGGTCGGCGGGCAGGGTGGCGGCGAGGGTCGGGCCGACGCTGTTGCGGACCATGTCGAACCACTGCCGGGCCACGGAGTCCAAGGAGGCGTCGCCCGTCCCACGCCCGCCGCCGGTGGCCCTGCGGCCCGCGTTCGACCTGGCGCGAGTGGCGTTGAACCTGCCGGTGTCGTTCTCGGCCCGGTCGTACAACGCGCTGACGGCCTGCTGGACCTCCGCCTTGCTGGGCTCGCCGACCTCCGTCGCCATGGAAGACGTACTCCTTCCGTGCTCCGCCGGCCGAGGGGCGGTGGACCTGGGCGCCCCGCGGATCGGGCGCGCCTCAAGCTCCTTGCCCTGCCGGGCGGTTGAGCCGTCCACCCCGGGTGCTGGTTCGCTTCCCGGATCCGGCCGCACCCAAGAGTGCCACGGACTCGGCGGAGGCCGCGCGGCCCGGCGGGGTTCGCCGGAGTAGGTCGTGCGGCCTGTGCGTCAAACTAACCAACTTGTGTGGCCCGTGTGAAGATTGAAGTGTTAAATGTCCGATACGTATCCGTGACCTTCGTCTCCCGCTCCGCACTCCGGGAACGCCCGGTGCCCGCGTGTGCGATGGTCCCGCCTCCGCTGTTCCCCGCTCGGCGCCGCCGCCCTCAAGCCCGACGATCGAATCGCGCGCCGTGACGATCGATTCGATCGTCGGATCTTGCGATTCCTGCGCTTTCGCGCGTAGCGTCGTGGCGATTCACTCGTCCTCCCGAGCCGGGGTGTGCCATGGACCGTGCCCGACTGCGTCAGCTGCTGGCCCGCGAGAGCGCGGAGGCCGAGCGGGCCAACCCCCGCTCCCGTGCCGCCTACGCCGAGGCCGACCACCTCTTCGGCCGGGTGCCGATGACCTGGATGAACAAGACGGCCGGCGCCTTCCCCCGGTACCTGGACTCCGCGCGCGGCGCCCGCGTCCGGGACATCGACGGGCACGAGTACATCGACTTCTGCCTCGGCGACACCGGCGCCATGGCGGGCCACTCGCCGGCCGCCGTCGCCGACGCCGTACACCACCGCTTCACGGACCTCGGGGGCGCCACGGCGATGCTCCCCACGCAGGACGCGGAATGGGTCGGCGCCGAGCTGACCCGGCGGTTCGGGCCGACCCGCTGGAGCTTCGCGCTGACCGCGACCGACGCCAACCGCTGGGCGATCCGGCTCGCCCGGGCCGTCACCGGCCGCCCGAAGATCCTGGTCAACAGCTACTGCTACCACGGCAGCGTCGACGAGTCCCTGATCGTGACCGTCCCCGACGGCCACGGCGCCGCCCGCCCCGGCAACGTCGGCGCCCCCTGCGAGGTCACCCTCACCAGCCGGGTCGCCGAGTTCAACGACCTGGACCAGCTGGAGCGGGAACTCGCGCACGGCGACGTGGCCGCCGTCCTGATGGAACCCGCCCTCACCAACATCGGCATCGTGCTGCCCGAACCCGGCTACCTGGAGGGCGTGCGCGAACTGACCCGCCGGCACGGCACGCTTCTGATCAACGACGAGACGCACACCTTCTCCGCCGGTCCCGGCGGCTGCACCGCCGCCTGGGGCCTGGAGCCGGACGTCCTGACCATCGGCAAGGCCATCGGCGGCGGCATCCCGGCCGGTGCCTACGGCCTCTCCGCCGACCTCGCCGACCGGCTGCTGGGCCGCGCCGACCTGGACCTCGTCGACATGGGCGGCGTCGGCGGCACCCTCGCCGGCAACGCGCTGTCCGTCGCCGCGACCCGGGCCACCCTCGAACACGTCCTGACCGACGAGGCGTTCGCCCGGATGCACCGGCTCGCGGAGCGCTTCGAGGCCGGGGTGCGCGCGGGCATCGAGGCGCACGCCCTGCCCTGGTCGGTCAGCCGTCTGGGCGCCCGCACCGAGTACCGGTTCACCGCTCCCGCGCCCCGCACCGGCACCGAGGCGGCGGCTGTCGGGGACACCGAGCTGGAGGACTTCCTCCACCTCTACCTGGCCAACCGGGGCATCCTGCTCACCCCGTTCCACAACATGGCCCTGATGTGCCCCGACACCACCGAACAGGACGTCGACACCCACACCGGGCTGTTCGCCGCCGCCCTGGCCGAACTGGCCGGCTGAACCCCCAAGGAGTCTCGCGTGGACGAGATCGACCGGGCCATCCTGCGCGAGCTGCAGACCGACGGACGCATCGCGTACGCCGACCTCGGCCCCCGGGTCGGACTGTCCGCCTCCGCCGCCCGCCAGCGTCTCCAGCGGCTGCTGGACTCCCGTGCCGTCCAGGTCGTCGGCGTCACCGACCCGATGGCCATGGGCGGCCAGGCCATGGCCCTCCTCGGCATCACCGCCGACGGCGACCCGCGCCCCGTGGCCGACGCGCTCGCCGCCCACCCGGAGGTCGTCTACTCGGTGTTCACCTCCGGCGGCTTCGACCTCTTCGCCGAGGTCGTCAGCCCCACCGCCAAGGACCTCCTCGACTTCGTCAACGACACCGTCCGGCAGACCGAGGGCGTGGCCGGCGTCCAGTCCTTCCCCTACTTCGCCATCCACACCCACCGCTTCCTGTGGGACGTGGGCTGAGACCTCCCGGTCGCTCCGGGGTGGAGAATGGCCGGCATGCGCGTTGACTACGATCCCGAGTCCCTGGGCGCGGGAGCCTTCTACCGGCTGCTGACCGCCGTCGTCGTCCCCCGGCCGATCGCCTGGGTGTCGACCCTGGCCGCCGACGGCGAGACCGCCAACCTCGCCCCGCACTCCTTCTTCACGGTCGCCTGCACCGACCCGCCGATCGTGCAGTTCACCTCCGTCGGCCGCAAGGACTCGCTGCGCAACGTCGAGGCCACGGGCGAGTTCGTCGTGAACTTCGCCCCCGAGCCGCTCTTCGAGCAGATCAACGCCAGCGCCACCGACTTCCCGGCGCACGAGGGCGAGTTCGAGGCGGTCGGCATCGAGCGGGAACCCTCCCTGCTCGTGAAGCCGCCCCGCGTGGCCGCCTCGCCCGTGGCCCTGGAGTGCCGGCTGCACTCCACCCTCGGCATCGGCAACTCCACGCTGGTTCTCGGCCAGGTCGTGCACGCCTCCGTACGCGAGGACGCCGTCGTCGACGGACTCCCCGACATCCGCAGGCTGAAGCCCCTCGCCCGGCTGGGCCGCAACGAGTGGGGCACGGTCGGGGAGGTCCACGACCTGGCGCGTATCGCCTACCGCGACTGGCCGAAGGACTGACGCCCGAGCGGGTTCGGGGCGGATCCGCGTGGATGCGGGGTGGATCCGGGTGGGGACGGCCCCGGACCGCGCGCGGATCACCCTGGCCCCGCCTCCGTAGAGTGATCATGTGAATCAGTTCGACACGCCCGACATCCATCTGCCCTCACTCACCGTGTCCCAGGCCGACCGCCTGCGCGCCCTCACGGCCGACCACTTCGCCGCCCGCCACGGCACCCGGCCGGCGGTCACCACGGACGCCGTCGAGTACGACGGCCACCGCCACCCGCTCGTCAACCTGGCCCGCTGGTGCCGTGACCTGCCCGAGGCGGACTGGCCCGACCTCGTCCGCCAGCACTTCACCCGCCTGGAGAACGCCTCCCGCGGCGACGAGGACGCCGGGCAGCTGCTGCGCCACACCTACCTGCGACTGCTGCCCCCCGACGCCCTGCCGGCCGACGCGGCCCACCGGTTCCGGTACGTCCGCCCGGTCGCCGAGGACCTCGTCGCCGCCCTGGCGCTGGACGCGCCCGACTCCGTGCGGATCCTCGGCGACGACGACGTGGTGCGGGCCGGGGGCGAGGAGCTGTGGAACGCGGCGCGGGCCAACCTGCTGGCCGACCCCTACGAGCACACCGAGGTCCGCACCCCGTCCGGGGCCCTGCTGCACTCCGTCCACGGCGCCTCCCACTTCGTCGCCGGCCGGGCCCTGACCCTGCCGGAGGTGGCCCGCGCGGTCACCGGACGCGACCTCCCGGAGGCCGGCGCGCTGGTCGCCGTACCGACCCGGCACCTGCTGGCCTTCCACCCGATCGTGGACGGCACGGTCGTCGACGCGGTCAACGACCTGGGCGCGTACGCTTTCGGCGCCTACCAGGACGGTCCCGGCTCGCTCACGCCCCGGCTGTACTGGTGGCACCAGGGGCGGCTGGAGTGCATCACCGCCTTCGACCACGACACCCGGGCCCTGTCGGTCGCCCCGCCCCAGGAACTGCTGGACCTGATGCGGAGTCTGCACGGCGGCGGGGGCCGCGCAGACGACACGCCCAGCCTCACGGAGCTGACCGGACGGCTCGCGCAGGACCCGGGCGCCTTCCGGCCCGCCCTGCGGACCGCCGTCGCCGAGGCCCTCACACACTGCGCCGACGACCCGGACGCCGGGAAGCTCGAGACCTGGGAGGCCTGGGTCACCGCCCTGCAGATAGGCGGCGCCCTCTTCACCTCCGCCCTCGCCCGCGAGGGCACCGTCCGATGCCGGATCGGCGACCGGGTGCACACCCTGCCCGCCACCGGCCCCGCCCCGCACGCCGATGCCCGCGCCTGGCTCGACGCCTGCTGGCTCGCCCTCGTCTGTCGCGAGCACGACCGGCTGGAGACGCTGCGCCAGGTGCCGCTGGAGGAGCTGCGCCGGGCGAGCCCCGACGAGGACGACTACCTCTTCCACTGGATCGACACCCTCCAGGCGTACCTGGGGCGCGTTCCGGCGAATGACATCGTGCCCCGGCTGGTCGCCACCATGGAGTCCTCCCACCCCCATCTGGCGCCCCGCACCCCGGCGGAGTTCCTGAACCTCGTCGACTACCAGCCCGTCGCCGTCTTCCACCGGGTCCTCACCCGGCAGCCGGAGGAGTTCGCCGGGGCGCTCGCCGAGGGCCTCGCCCACCACGCCGTCTACTACGAGGGCTCCGCCGACCCGCGCGGCCGCGTCCCCCTGGGCCTCCTCGCGCTGGCCTGCCTCGCCCATGACATCGGACTCCCGGTCGACACCACGTCGCCGTATCTGCCGAAGCACCTCGTCGAACGGTCGTGGTACGGCGAGTTCGACACCTGAGCGCGGGACGGCCGGACGTTCGGATCATCCGGCCGTATGCTCGGATCATGACGATGCGAGGCAGCGGTGACGGTTCCTGGGGCTCGCTGTGGTCGAAGGACTCGGCACTGTCGATCGGTTCGGTCGGCTCGTTCCTCTCCGTCGGCTCCGTGGGCAGCTTCCTCTCGATCGGCTCGGTGGGCAGCGCGCTGTCCGTGGGCTCGATCGGCTCCGCCACGTCCGTGGCGTCGGTGGGGTCCTGGCTGAGCGCGGGGTCGGCGCTGTCCGCCTGCTCCACCGGCTCGGTGCTCGCCTGGCGCTCCCGCAACACTGTCGGCCTCGGCACGGGAGCGGCCGCGGTCGCCGGGGTCGCCGGAGTGGTCCTGCTGTGCGCGTGGACGGCGGGCCGGGGCCGTGTCCGGCGGGGCTGAGCCCCGCGCGGGTGAGCTGAGGCGACGGGGTCCGGGGTGCGCCGGGTGAGCAGGACCCCCACACCTCGCATGGACCCCACACTTCGCATGGACCCCACACCTCGCATGGACCCCACACCTCGCATCAGGTCACGCCGAAACTGATCGGTGGCCCCGGCGCCCGGTCGGGGCCCGCCGAGGTCAGCCCGCGAGCGGCAGCCTGCCGCCGGAGCCGCGCCACTCGCGCGGGGAGAGCCCGTAGGCCGCGCGGAAGACCCGGCTGAAATGGGCGGGATTGGCGAAACCCCACCGCTGGGCGACCGCCGACACCGTGGGCGTCGCCGGACCGGGCCGGGCCAGCTCACGGGCGCACTCCTCCAGCCGGCGCCGCTGGATCAGCCGTCCCACGGTGATCCCCTCGTCCTCGAACAGCCGGTGCAGATAGCGCACGGAGATGTGGTGGGCGGCCGCCACGCTCTGCGGGGACAGCTCGGGATCCCCCAGGTGGCGGTCGATGTGGTCCCGGATGCGCGGCATCAGGTGATGGTGCGGGTCCGCCTCGCGCGGCCCGTCGTCCGCGGTCCGCTCGTTCACCAGCGTGGCGAACAGGTCCACGACACTGGTGGCCAGCCGGGCCGCGACGGCCGGTGAGCACGGCGGCACCGAGGAGGTCAGCCCGGTCAGGAAGGACGCCAGCAGCGAGCCGAAGCCGTCCGTGCCGGCGACCGCGGTGCCGGTGACCCGCCGCAGCTCCTCCTCGGGCAGCCCCACCGCCCGCCGCGGCATGTGCACCACCCGGGCGGAGAACCGCCCCGGATAGTCGAGCGCGTACGGCCGTGCCGTGTCGTAGACCATGAGGTCGCCCTCGCCCACCAGGGCGCGCCGGCCGTCCTGGAACAGCGTCGCCGTGCCCGCCGTCTGGACCCCGACCGCCACGTAGTCCGCCGCCGAGCGGGCGATGTGCGCGGAGGTACGGCTGTGACGCTGGGCGTCCGCGTCGACCGTGGACACGCGCAGCCAGCCCAGCCGGTCCGTCGCGATCCGCCCCGAGAACGGGCCGTCCCCGCGCGCGGTGACGGCCATCGGCACCAGCGCCCGGCCCAGCGCGTCACGCCAGTACGTGAGTTTCTCCCCGTCGGGAACCGAAGCCGTCGTACACACCAGGGCCACCTGGCTCTCCTCTCCACCGTGCGACGGGCGGAGAGCATGGACGGGTGGCGGCCCGGTCTCCCCGCCCGGCCTCAGCCAAGCAGCGGCCTACGGCGGCCTCCAGGCAGGAAGCAGGCAGAAACGCGCACCCCGGCGGCGGTGCGCGGAGGGAACGGCGCGGTGCGCTCACGGGCAAGACGCGGGGAACGGACGGGGCCAGGATGGACGGCACGGCGAGGGGAACCTCGCCCGCCCGACGGCGACCCACCCCGGTACCCCGTGCCGTGTCGCGGCGGCACGGCACGGGAGGGCCGGGTCAGTCGGCGTCGAGGCGGGCGAGGAGGCCGCGGGCTTCGGTGACGCGCCGCGGGTCGGCGTCGAGACCCAGCGAGACACAGCGCGTCAACGCGACCCGGGCCTCGGCCGTCCGGCCGGCGGACCGCAGCGCCTTGCCCAGATGCACCAGATGCCGGCTCTCCAGCGCGGTGTTGCCGCTCTCCCGGCAGATCGCCACGGCCGTGCTCAGCTGGTGGACGGCCTCCGGCCACCGCTGCGACCGCGCGTAGCTGTCGCCCAGGCCCGCGTGCAGCCCGATCCGGGTGAAGTCGGCGATGTGCGGTTCCAGCCGGCCGCTGACCCGCTCCAGGAACGAGAGCGTGTGCCGATAGGCGGCGCGCGCCGCCTCCTCGGACCGGCCGTTCGCCACCAGGAACATGGCGTGCCCGTGCCGGGCCTGAAGGCTGCCGTGCAGCTCGCCCACGTCCTCGAACAGCCGTGCGGCACGGCGCATGTGGTCGGCGCCCGGCGCGTGGTCGTCGAGCCGGTGGAGGGCCCAGCCGCGATAGAAGTGGGCCCACGCCCGCTGTCGCCCGTCGGCGGCCCGCTCGGCGACGGCCAGCGCCTCGGTGGAGCGCGCGAGGCTGTCCCGGGGACGGTCCTCGCACATGAGCAGCGCCCAGGCGTGGTAGTTCAGCTGCGTCGCCTCCAGCACCGGATCGCCCAGGGCCCGGGCGCAGCGGGCCGCCGTACCGAAGACCTCGGGCCAGTGCCCCCAGAAGATCCACTGGTCGGAGAACCAGTGCAGCGCCTCCGCCACCTCCACCACGGTCGCGTGGTCGCCGGCGGTCGCGGCCGCGCGCAGTGCGGACAGCCAGTGGGCGCCCTGCGCCTGGAGCCACTCCCGGGCCTTCTCCGCGGTCGACAGATCGACCGTGCCTCGCCAGGACGGCGGCGGAGCACCGTGGTCCGGCTCGAACCAGCGGCCCGCCACCACGGTCGTCTCCAGCAGCCACTGGTACAGGTCCGCGCGGGCGTGTTCCGTGTCCTCGGGTCTCTCCTCGGCCGCCAGCCGGGTACGGGCGTACAGCCGCAGCAGGTCGTGCAGCCGGTACCGGTCGCCGTCCGTGCCCAGCAGGCCCGTCTCGACCAGCTCCTCCAGCGTGTCCTCGGCGTCGAACACCGGCTGACCGGTCAGCCGGGCGGCGGCCGCGGCCCCGGTGTCCGGGCCCGGCAGCAGCGCGAGCCGCCGGAACAACCGGGCGGCGGCGGGGGTGAGCTGACGGTACGACAGGTCGAAGGCGGCCGCCACCCGGACGTCCCCGGCGGCCAGCGCGTCCAGGCGCCGGTCCTCGGCGGCCAGCCGGTCGGCGAGCCGGCGCACGGTCCAACCGGTGCGGGTGGCCAGCCAGTTGCCCGCCACCCGCAGGGCGAGCGGCAGATGCCCGCAGCGCTCCGCGACGTCCGCGAGCGCCGCCGGGTCCGCGGCGGCACGGTCGGCCCCGACCAGGGAGGCCAGGAACACGGCCGCCTCCCGCGGGCTCAGCTCCCCGAGCGGCAGCCGGTACACACTGTCCAACCCGGTCAGCATGCGCCGGCTCGTCACCACCACCATGCCGGCGCCCGCGGCCGGCAGCAGCGGACGCACCTGGCCCTCGTCGCGCGCGTTGTCCAGCACCAGCAGACAGCGCCGCTCGGCCAGCAGCCGCCTGAACAGGGGGAGATGGCCCTGCGGACCGGACTTGGCGAGGTCCCGGTCGGCCACCTGGAGCGCCCTGAGCACGCTGAGCACCAACTCGGCCGGGCCCGGCGGATCGTCGTCCGTGCCGCACAGGTCCAGCACCAACTGCCCGTCCGGGAACCGGTCGGCGAGCCGGCGGGCGGCGTGCAGCGCGAGCGTGGTCTTGCCCGCCCCCGGCGGCCCGGACACCGCCACCACCAGCGGCTGCCCGGCGGAACCCCGCTCCGCGAGGGCCACCAGCCGCGCCACCTCCGGTTCCCGGCCCACGAAGTCGTCGATGCCGCGCGGGAACGCCCGCACCCCCACCGGGCTGTAGCCCGGCGTACGACCGGCCCGCGCGGCCGTGAGCAGCCGCTCCCGGGCCTTCTCGTCCAGGCCCAGGCCGTCCGCCAGCGCGGCGACCGTACGCCGCTGCGGAGCGGCCCGCCGCCCCCGCTCCAGGTCCCCGATGCCCCGCACACTCACCCCCGAGACCTCCGCCAGCCCCTCGATGGTCTGCGAGGCGGCCAGCCTCAACTCCCGTAGCAGCGCTCCGAACGCCGCCCGCTCCCCGCTCAACCCCGCCCTTTCTCCTCGCCGTGCCCTACCGTCGCCCCCGGCGTGATCATCCGAATTCTAGGAGAGGCGGACCGGTGAGCCCCGGGCCCACCAGGACGCGGACGGCGTTGTCAGTGGTCGCCGGTAAGTTCCTTGATGTCGCGGCGATCGGCCGCGACACCCCCCGTGTGCTGCGCCGATTTCGGCGTGCGCAGCCATGCGCCGCGAAGGAGATGGTGCGTTGTCGGACTGGGAGAAGTCGAGCACGGCCCGGGTGGTGCCACCCGCGCGGCCACGCAAGCTCGCCAAGGTCCCCTTCGTCGAACTGGCCGACGGACGCCTCCAAGGGGTGGTCTCCAGCGGCTCGGACATCGAGCGGGTGTACGTCTCGTCGGTCGCGTCCGGCACGTACGCCTTCGCGTGCAGCACCAACAACAACCGCCCCTGCGGCGGTGCCCGCGGCTCGTTCTGCAACCACATCCGCGCCCTGATCACCGAGGCGGTCCTCCAGTACGGCACCGACCGCGTCGCCCGCTATCTGCGCGCCGAACCCGCCGGCGGCGGCACGGACGCCCTGGCCCTCACCGCCGCCATGACCGCCACCCGTCCGCCGCAGGCGGACGGCAAGACGCTCGCCGCGCCCGTCTTCAGCAGGTTCCTGCGCCACCTCGCCTACCTCGAACTGGCCCCGGTCACCTCACCGTTGCCGGAGATGCAGTGGTTCCCGCCGACCCGGGCGGTGGCGGCGGAGACGCCCCCGAGCGAGACCGCTGCGAGCGGCGAGGAGCGCGCGGGCCTGCTGACCGCGCCCGTGGACGGGCTCGACGAGGCCCTGGCGGCGGTCGACGCCTTCGACCGCACCCTCGCCTCGGGGCTGCTGCGCCCCCGCCCCGACCGCGCCGCCGACCTGGTGGAACTGGCCCGCGCCGTCGCCGGCAGCCCGCTGGCCGCCGGTGTCGCCGAGGCGGCCGAGAAGGCCGCGGCCGGTGCCGCCGGCGAGGACCACTTCGTCGCCCTCGCCGCCGCCCGCACCGCCCTCCTGGGCGCCGCCCACGACGCGCTCACGTCCCGCGTCGACGAGTCCACCGGCCGCACCCGCGGCGAGCCGGCACCCCCGGCCGCCGGCGACCGGCAGACCGTCAACCTGCTGGCGGCGGCCCGGACCTGGCTCTCCGACCTCGCCCGCACCGGCTGGCAGGGCATCGACCACGAGCTGGTCGGCGGCGCGGCACAGATCGTCTCCGCGCTGCTTCCCCAGCCCGGACTGCGTCGCCTGGCCACGCTGCTCGACGGGTTCGCCGCCGAACTGGCCGCCTCCTGCCCCGGCGCGGCCCTCGACCGGATCCCGGCCCGCCGCTGGGGCGACCTCTGGTCCCGTGCCCTCCTGCTGACCTGCCCCGGCGCCGCTGATCTGCCCGCCGTCGCCCCCGCCACCGGCCGGCTGCTGCCGCTCGGCGTCGACCTGCACGAACACGCGACGGCCGCGCAGGCCCAGGTGCACGCCGTGTTCGAACCCGCCGACGGCAGCGCGCCCCGCCTGGTCCGCGCGAGCGTCTCCGCGCCGAAGCCGGACACCGTCGTCGGCGCCGGTGTCTGGCAGCTGCTGCGCCCGCACCTCTCGCTGCTCGCGGCACTCGGCGAGGGCCGGGCCATGGACGTCGACGGGATGCCCCTGACCGAAGAGGGTGACCTGATCTGGGACGACGCCCTGGCCCGCCCCGGCGACCCCGCCGACGCCCTCACCACCGCCCGCGTCGCCCTGCCCACGGCCACCACACCGCCCGTGGCCCCGCTGGACCGCCACCCCGCGCGCGTGGCCGAGCCGGTGTTCCTGGAGGGCTACGACACCCGGCGGGAGGGCGACACGCTCACCTTCACGGTCGCCGGACAGACTCTCACGGTCGACACGGACCGCATCCCGACGGCCGGCCCGCTCACCCCCGACGCCGTCGCCGCCTCCGGTGCCTGCATCGCCCTGCTGCGCTGGGACGACGGGGAGTTCCGGGTGCAGCCGCTCGCCGTCGAGACGACCGTGCGCAGGAAACCCGTCGCCCTCCACGCGGGCGCGTGGGCCGGCGGCACCACCGACAAGACCGGCGTCAAGGCGGAGAAGGCGGCCACCGACGCCGTCACCGTCCTGCGGGAACGGGCGGGAAGGCTGCTGCGGAAATGAGCGAACACCTCGTGGAAGCCCTGCCCGACGACAACCGCCGACAGGTCCTGTACTGGCGGCTCCTCGCCCGTCTCTTCGACCCCGAGGAGCAGCCCGCGCTGGAGCTGGCCAGCCTCGCCGTCGTCGAGGACATCGGCCTGCCGCCCGCACTGCTGGACCCGCAGGCCTCGGTCGACTCGATCGTGCAGCGCCATCCGGAGCTGGCGGCGGAGTTCGACGGGCTGATGGTCACCGACACGGAGACCGCGGCCGAGACTGCGACCGGGACCGGGACCGGGACCGGGGCCGGGGCCGGGACCGCGGCCGCGGCCGAGGCCGATGCAGAGACTGATGCCGATGCCGATGCCGATGCCGATGCCGATGCCGATGCCCAAGCCGATGGCGTGGAGGCGGCCGAAGCCGAGCCGGATCGCGCGGAGGCGGAAGCCGATGCCGATACGGATCCCGTGGAGGCGGACGATTCCGAGCCCGCTCGTGCCGGTGCCGCCGAGGTGCGCCGTGCCGCGCTGGTCTCCAAGGTGCTGCTCAACGTCTTCACCACCGGCAGCGGAGCCGTCAGCGCCGGGCAGCTGTCCCGCTGGCAGTCCGACGCCGGCTGGCTGGAGCGCGCCCTCGGCTGCGCCCCCGGCGACCTGCGCGGCGGCCGCATCCCGGGCGGCCCCGGCGGCGTCAGCCCGACCGGTACCGGTGGCAACGGCAGGACACCCGACCTCAGCCGGCTGATCCCTGCGATCGGCCCCGAACTGGGCGCCCTGGAGGCCGACCTCGTCAAGCGCATGCACCTGCGCGAGGTGCTCGCCGATCCGCGGCTCGCGGCGCGGCTCACCCCGAGCATGTCGCTCGTCGAGCAGCTCCTGCGCGACAAGAACAACCTCTCCGGCGTGGCTCTCGCCAACGCCAAGGCCCTGATCCGCCGTTTCGTCGACGAGGTCGCCGAAGTGCTGCGCACCCAGGTGGAGAAGGCCACGGTCGGCGCCATCGACCGCTCGATCCCGCCCAAGCGCGTCTTCCGTAACCTCGACCTCGACCGCACCATCTGGAAGAACCTCACCAATTACAGCCCCGAAGAGGAACGCCTCTACGTCGACCGCCTCTACTACCGGCACACCGCCCGCAAGACGACCCCGCAGCGGCTCATCGTCGTGGTGGACCAGTCGGGCTCCATGGTCGACTCCATGGTCAACTGCACCATCCTGGCGTCGATCTTCGCCGGGCTGCCGAAGGTCGACGTCCACCTGATCGCGTACGACACCCAGGCGCTCGACCTCACCCCCTGGGTGCACGACCCCTTCGAGACGCTGCTGCGCACCAACCTCGGCGGCGGCACCGACGGCACGGTCGCCATGACCCTGGCCCAGCCGAAGGTCGCCGAGCCCCGCAACACGGTCGTGGTGTGGATCTCCGACTTCTACGAATGGCGCGGCCAGGCCCTGTTCGACAGCATGGCCGCCCTCCACCGCTCCGGGGTGAAGTTCATCCCCGTCGGCTCGGTGACCAGCTCCGGGCGCGGCAGCGTCAACCCGTGGTTCCGGGAGCGCTTCAAGGACCAGGGCACCCCGGTGCTCTCGGGTCATATCCGCAAGCTCGTCCAGGAACTCAAGTCGTTCCTCGGCTGACCCCCGAATCGCCGCAACCCCCTGACTTCTGAGAAAGGTTCCGACATGTCCGACCTGCTGCGCGCCCCCGCCGAGATCAAGTACGCCGAGGAGCTGGACTGGCTCGAGTCCATCGACGACAACCCCAAGCCGTTCTCCTGGCGGCTGTCGCCGAAGATGGTCCGCCTGTTCGTCCTCGGGTCCGAGCGCGCCGACGGTCTCGACCGGGAGGTCGCCCAGAAGTGGTTCGGCGACCGCAGCTTCGTCGAGCGGTCCATCGTCACTCTCGCCTCCGACCGTGGTCTGCTGCTGATCGGCGACCCCGGCACCGGCAAGAGCTGGCTCGCCGAGCTGCTCTCCGCCGCGATCTGCCGCACCTCCACCCAGGTCGTGCAGGGCACGGCCGGCACCACCGAGGACCACATCAAGTACTCGTGGAACGTGTCCATGGTGATCGCCAAGGGCCAGTCCCGGGAGTCGATGATCCCCTCGCCGATCATGACCGCGATGGAGTCCGGCACGATCGGCCGCTTCGAGGAGCTGACCCGCTCGACCAGCGACGTCCAGGACGCGCTGATCTCGATCCTCTCCGAGAAGTACATCTCTGTCCCCGAACTCGACGGCGCGGGCGGCGACAACATCGTCTTCGCCAAGCCCGGCTTCTCCGTCATCGCCACCGCCAACAGCCGCGACCGGGGCGTCAACGACCTGTCCTCCGCGCTCAAGCGCCGCTTCAACTTCGTCCGCATCCCGGTGATCACGAACAAGAAGAGCGAGGCGGAGATCGTCCGCTTCCGCACCGAGGAACTCCTGCGCCGCCACCGGATCGAACTCGACGTCCCGCCGACCCTGCTGGACGTGCTGCTCCAGAGCTTCGCCGACCTGCGCGCCTCCTCCGCCGCGGCCGGCAGCGACGACGAGAAGCTGGAGTCCGCGCTGTCCACCGCCGAGCAGATCGGTGTCCTGGAGGACGCCATCCTGCACAGCAACTTCTTCGGCGAGCGCGCCCTGACCGCCCGCACCCTCGCCTCCTCCCTGGTCGGCTCCCTGGCCCGGCGTGAACCGGAGGACCTCGCGATCCTCAACAAGTACCTGCACGGTGTCGTCGAACCGCGCAGCAAGGAAGAGGGCGGCTCCTGGCCGGAGTTCCTCGAGGGCGGCCGCGACGCGATCGCGACCCTGTCATGAGCGGCGGCACCTTCGAGGCCCTGCGCGGCCAACTGAACGAGGCCGCCACGGCGTTCGCCGACGGCCCCGGCGCCCTGGAGGGCATCCTCAGGGGCATCGTCGACGACGTGGAGCGCGCCGTCCGCGAGCCGCTGGAGATCTTCCCGGTCTGCCACCACTCACCGGCGTCCGCGATAGCGATGGCCCGCCGGCTGCGCGAGAAGCAGCCCAAGGTGGTGTACCTGGAGCTGTGCGAGGACATGGCCCCGCTCCTCACCGAGCTGCGCAACTGCCGCCTCCCGGTGGCGGTCCAGGCGTTCGCGAGCGAGGTCGAGGGGTTTCCGGCCGACTGGACCCCGCTGTCGGTGGTCGCCCCGGTCACCGAGGCCTCCGCCGAGTACCAGGCCATCGCCTACGCCCTCGACACACCCGGCGTCGAGCTCGTCCTCGTCGACCGCTCCTCCGACCACGTCTTCCAGTGGGAGACCCACCAGGAGAGCGGGCGCGGGGCCGAGGCGGAGAGCGGCGAACCCGACCCCGACGCACCGGCGGCCGACGCGGAGTCCGCCCTGCACGGCGACGCCGTCGGTGTGGAGATCGGCGACCTGCGCCCGCGCTTCGCCGAACTGGAGGAGCACCTGCTGCGCCACGGCCGGGTACGGCACTGGTCGGAGTGGTGGCACCAGTTCGTCGAACTGCCCCTGGGCGACAGCGACCACGACACCTACCGCCAGGTGATGCTGCTCATCGGCAGCCTCTTCCGCCGCCTCGCTCCCGGTGACGAGCGGCGGGTCAAGGTCGACGAGGACCGCGAGCGGTACATGTGGACCCGGATGCGCGAACACCTCGCCGCCACCGGCACCGACCCCGCCGACTGTCTGTACGTCTGCGGCGCCTTCCACGCGGCCAGCCGCGTCGAGGAGTTCGGCGTGCACGGCAGCGACACCTTCACCATCACCCCGCCGAGCGGAACCACGTGGCGGCACGGTCTGATCCCGTCCAGCCACGCCGCCATCGAGGCACAGTTCGGCCTGGCCGCCGGCTCGGTCTCGATCGCCGCGACCGAGTGGGCGAAGAACCTCAGGCGCACCCGCGTCAAGCCGTACCGGCTGGCCGGCCAGGCGGGCACGAAGAAGCCCGCGAAGACCGCACAGCCCGCCCGGGCCCTGCCCGCCGCCGGGACACCGGCCGCCGACCGGCTCACCGGCTTCCTCCAGCGGCCGCCCGTCCTCGACCCGCTCGACGAGGCCGAACTCCTCGGCTGGTCCGTGGACATCGTGCGCGCCGCACGCCGGGGCGGCTATCTCGCCTCCACCGCCGACGCCATCGCCGTCTTCGAGACGTCGATCCTGCTGGCCGGCATGCGCGACCGCGCCAAGCCGACGCCGTACGACTTCCAGGACGCGGCCGTCACCTGCATCGAGAAGGACCGGGTCCCGGGCCGGCGGGACGTGCGCAGGCTGGTCGAGATCATGATGGGCGGCGACCGCGTCGGCCAGGTCGGCTACGACGCGCTGCCGCCCCTGGCCCGCGACGTCCACGACCGGCTGGAACCCCTCGGCCTGCGGCTCCAGCAGCGCGGGGTGCAGCGGGCCCTGCTGGACATCGCCTCCCAGCCCGAACTGGAGCGCTGCTCCGACGTGCTGTGGATGCTGCGCCCGCTGATGCCCGACGGCGCCGCCCGGCCCATCATGGGCGAACGACGGCTCGGCGAACGCCCCATCCAGGAGTCCTGGGACCTGGCCCTGGGCACCCACCAGCGCGCCCTCATCGAGCTGGGCTACGAGGGTGTCAGCATCGAGCAGGTGCTGGAGCAGCGGCTGCGGCGCACCGCGTACGCGCCGCAGGCCACCGCGGCCACCGTCCTCGAAGCCGTCGAGGACGCGATCCTCTACCTGCGCAGCCGCCGCCTCGCCGACGAACTGGGCACCCACGCCCTCGAGGTCCTGGCCCGCGAACGCAGCGTCGACGGAGCGCCGGAGGTCCTGCGCCGCATCCGCCGGCTGCTCGCCCACTACCGCACCGCCGAACCGGTCCTGCCGCCGTGGATCGAGTCCTTCGTCAAGACCGGTTACGCCCACTACTGCACCCTGCTGCCGACGGCGTTCACCGACGACGACGCGACCGTCCGGCAGGTCGCGGCCATGCTGGGCTTCCTGTTCAGCATGGAGGGCCTCGCCCTCTCGCTCGGCTGCGACCGCACCCAGCTGGAACTGGCCCTGGCCCAGTCCCACCCGGCCGAGCCCGCCCGGACCGCCCTGCTGTGGGCGGCTCGGAGCCACCTTGGCACGCTGTCCCGGGCAGCCCTGCGGGAGCGCTGCGACGAGCTGCTCGCCAACCCGCTGGTGGTCCCCGCCTACCCCCGCTACCTCAGCGGGTTCGTGCATGCCCTGGAACCGGTGCCGGGCCTGGCCGACTTCGTCGTCGAGGCGGTGTCGAACGCCTTCGCCCGGCTGCCCGACCCGGTGCTGCTGCCCTGGCTGCCGACCCTGATCACCACCCTGCGCGCGAGCGGCACCGAACTGGCCCCCCTCCTCATCCGCGAGGCCGGCCGGGTCTTCCCCGCCCGGCTCGCGGAGCTGGACAGCTGGGTGCCCCCGTGGCGGCTCCCGCAGGAGACGCAGAGCGTGCGCCCGGAGCCGGCGGCGGGCTCGGCCGGCGGTCTGGCGCTGGTGGCCGCCCACCCCGCGACCTGTGACGCGCTGGCGGACCTGCTGGGCTACGACGGCACCTGGGACACCGCGGCGCCCACCGCCACCGGAGCGGTGCTCCTCACCCGGCACCCGCACACCGCGCGGGCGCTGGAGGAGCTACTGTCCGTCAGCTGACCGTCAGCTGACCGGCGGCGCCGCCATCAGCCGACGGATCGTGTCCGCCGCCAGCGCCGGGTTGGCGGCGGCACGGTGGGCCAGCTCCTCGTCGTCCAGCAGTTCGGCCAGCCGGGCCGGCGGAAGGTTCGGGTGGCCGGCGAGCGCGGCCCGTACGGCGGGGTCCGGGTCCCGGGTGAGCCGCTCCACCGTCGCGGGCGCGGTCCCGGGGTCGCGGGCGGCCAGGGCGCGGACCGCGGGGTCCTCGTCGTCGGCGTGGACGGCCAGCCCGTCGGTCGGGAACCCCGGCCGCAGGAGGAGGTCCTCGCGTCCGGAGCCGGTGTACTCGAGGAAGGCGCGCAGCAGCAGGGCCGGCGGGGCGTCGGGATGGTTCTGCGCCAGCAGGACGCGCACGCCGAGGTCGTCGTCGACGGCCAGCCGCTCCAGCAGGTCCGGCGGCAGGGTGTGCACCGTCGCCGCCCGCCGGCGCACAAGCGGGTGGGCGGAGAGCGCGTCCCGGCGGACGGCCTCGGGATCGCGGGGCGGCATCGGTTGGTGGCAGTAGGGGAACGTCCGGTCCAGCGGGACCTCGTAGTCGATCTGGGCCCGTTCCTCCTCGCTCCACGCCGGGTGGACGGAGACGGCCAGCCGCACCCTCGGATCGGGGTCCACGGCGAGGGCGCGGCGCTCGGCCGGCCCGAGGTCCGCGCGGCGCGCGATCCGCTCCCGCACCTCCGGGTCCGGATCGGTCGCCAGGAGGACCACGACGTCGGGCGGGAGACTCGGATTGTCCGCGATCATCGACCGTTCCTCAGGACCGGCCGGATCGCCGAGGACACGGTCCACGACGGCCCGGCTGAGCGCGTCGTGCAGCAGGGCGCCGGTGCGGCCGTGGCACGGGTGGGCGGGCAGCGTGCTCTCCACCCACGCCGGATCCTCGTGACGCAGATGCCGTTGTGCCGCCTCGCGGACGGCGTCGTCCGGGTCCGCCAGCAGGGCGGCCCGGGTCTCGGCGGGCAGCGAACGCCAGGCGCCGACGCCCCACAGGCGGAGCTTCGCCACCGGGTGCGTGGGCAGCGACCGGCGCAGCCCGGGGGAGAACTGCTGGTAGAGGCCGGAGCCCAGATCCTCGGTGCCGTACGTGGTGATCATGCGGACGACGGTGTCGTCGGGGAGCGGCCGCGGCCCGGCCGGGTCCGCCGTCCGGGGACCTTCGGCGAGATGCGCGCGGACGAACCAGTCCGGATCGTCCACCAGCCGCGCCCGCTGCGCCGGATCGACGTGCGGATTGCGGGCGAGGAAGCTGCGGGTGTAGGCGTCCGGGTGCTCGATCACGGCGTCGACGACCGCCTCGGGCGGAATCCGGTCCCGGCACAGCACCATCCGCACCGCGAGCGGGGCGTGCGCCAGCAGCCGCAGCAGGACGTCCTCGGGAGCGGACGGATTGAGCGCCAGCCCCGCCAGCCGGCGGGTGGGCAGATCGGCCTCGCGCCAGATCTGATCGGGTGTGGGCATTGCTGTCGGTTCCCCCCCAGGACGACGAACGGGCCCCCTGCCGCGGCAGGGGGCCCATGACCTTATCCGCACCCGTGAGCGGCTACCGGTGGCGGGTGCCGATCGTCACGACACCGGAGACCTTCGCGGCCACTCCGCCGTCGTACACCACCTCCCCGCCGGACTTCTTCCAGATCCTGATCAGGAAGGTGTCCGGGGTGTCCGTCGCGGTGACACGGAAGGCGTAGCCCCTCGTGCCGCCGACCGTTCCGGAGCCCTCGAGAACGGCCCGGGAACCGGACACCACGAGCCAGTCGACGCCCGTGGAGCGGAACTTCAGGCGGGCCGCTCCGTGGTCGAAGGTGACGAGCCCGGCCGGCGCGTCGGCCCCCGGCAGATAGCCGACGGCGAGGGAGAAGAACGCCTTGCCCGTCACGTTCGGCCGGGCCGGGTGGGCGCCCGCGGGGGAGTCGACGACACCGGCGCCCGCCACCGGACCGGCGGCGCGGTCGTACACGACCAGCTCGGGGAGCGTCCTGCTGTCCGAGGCGCCGTCGTCGTCGGTGACGGTGATCACCGGACGGTGCAGGCCCGCCGAGGTGTAGGTGTGCTCGGCACGGCAGCCGGTCGTGGTGGCCGTGCCGGCGGTCGGTGCACCGCCGTCCTTCCAGTCGACCGTGCAGGTGTGGGTGTCACCGGCGCCCGGGTCGTCGAACCGGGCGGTGACGGCCGTACGGCGACCGGCCGGGACCGGGGCCGACGGGCCGGTGGCGGACGTGATCGACGGGGCCGCGTTCGTCACCGTGACCACGGCCGTGTCGGTGCTGCGGCCGCCGGTCAGGGTGAGGGTGAACGTGCCGTCGTCGGTGCAGGTGAGCGTCGTGCGAGCCGACGAGGCGTCCGCGACCGCGCACGGCGCGCCCTTCTCCACCGTCCACCGCGGGCTCCCCGCCCCGGAGAGCGTGCCGTTCAGGGCGATCGCCTCGCCCTCGGCGCCCTTCGGGTCCGCACCGGCGTGGACGACGGTGACGGGGTCGATGCTCGTGAGCGTCGGGACGACCTTCTCGATCAGTCCGTCCGCGTCGAACTCCAGCGTGTCGACGGTGGTCTCGCGATGGGTGCCGTCACCGCCGGGGATCGCGAAGCGGTGGTAGGCGATGTACCAGTCGTCGGTGCCCGGCACCTGGACGACGGAGTGGTGGCCGGGGCCCTTGATGCCGAGCGAGAGGTCCTTCTCCAGGATCACGCCCCGCTTGGTCCACGGGCCGGTGGGCGAGGGGCCGGTGGCGTAGGCGACCCGGTAGTTCTCGTCCCGGGTGTCGTTCTCCGACCACATGAAGTAGTAGGTGCCCTTGCGCTTCACCACGAACGTGCCCTCGTTGTAGCCGCCGGGGGTGATGTCGGTGACCTTCGAGGCGTCGAAGGAGACCATGTCGTCGTTCAGCGGGACGACGTACGCCCGGCCGTTGCCCCAGTAGAGATACGACCGGCCGTCGTCGTCCGTGAAGGCCGCCGGGTCGATCATCTGGCCCGGGTACCGGCCGGCCGCGAGCAGCGGCTTGCCCAGGGCGTCCTTGAACGGGCCCGTGGGGGAGTCGGAGACCGCCACGCCGATGTTGGCGTCGGCGCAGAAGTAGAAGTAGTACTTCCCGTTCTTCTCCTCGATGGCCGGGGCCCAGGCCCTGCTGTCCGCCCAGCCGACGTCGGGACCGAGGTCGAGGATGACGCCGTGGTCCGTCCAGTGCACCAGGTCGGTCGACGAGTACGCCTTGAACTGCGTACCGCTCCAGCCCTCGAAGCCGTCGGTGGTCGGGTACATGTAGAAGGTGTCGCCGAAGCGGACGATGTTCGGGTCGGCGTTGAGACCCGGCAGCACCGGGCTCTTCATCTCCAGTGCCGAGACCGTCCAGCCGCGCTTCTTGCCGTCGGAACCGGTGACCTCGTACGTCACCGGCTCGGTGAAGTCCTGCACGCTGCCGGAGGCGGGGCTGATCGCCGCGCCGTGGGCCAGGGTGAACTCCGGCGCCAGCGAGGTGAGGTCGGTCCCCTCCTTCAGTGGGAGCGTGATGCGGCCGGCCGCGTCGTCGACGAGCGCGTCGACCTTGAGCGCCGGGTGCGTGGCCCGGGCGATGCCGGTGGTGTTGCCGCTCAGCTCCAGTACCTCGGACGCGGACAGCGCCCTGCCGTAGACACGGAAGTCGTCGACCTCACCGCCGAAGTACGGGTCGGCGGTGTAAAGGGAACGGCCGATGTAGCCGCTGTGGTCCTTGCTCGCGTCGTACAGCTCGGACGGCTCGATGGTGACGCCCGTCGTCCGGGCCGCCTCGATGCCGTCCACGTACAGGACCATCGTGCCGGTCGAGCCGTCGAGGGTGACCGTCACATGCCGCCACTCGCCCGCGGTGAGCGGGGAGCCCGCCGTCAGCTTCGACTCCGCCGACCAACTCGCCTTGGTGATGGCCGAGTAGAGCTTCGAGGAGCCGTTGGAGGGGCTGGCGAACAGATACTTGTCGCTGTCGGGGCCGAGCCCGAACAGCCACTGCCAGCTGCTGCCCCCCTTCCACTTCGCGTACGTCGACACGGTCACGCTGTCGGCGTTCTCGAGCAGGCCGTTCGGGATCTTCACGTACGGCGAGTCGCTCGCGCCGGACATGCTGAACGATCCGCCGTCCACGCCGGTGCCGAAGGCGGGCGTGCGGACGTACGTGCCGTGGCGGCCGTGGCCGCTGGAGTCGACGGCGATGGTGCCGGACGTCTCGTCGAAGCCGTAGTGCAGGAGCAGGTCGGCGGGCACGTCGGGGCCCTCCGTGGAGACCGTCACCTCGGCCCGCACCGGCAGTGCGGCGCCGTCCGGCAGACTCCCCGTCACCGTGAAGGTGCCGGCCTGCGCGTACGCCGACTCCGGGACGTCGTCCCAGGCCACCGCCACCGGACGCGTCACCCCGTCGGCGTACGTCGCGATCACGGTCGCGGGCAGCACCGGCGCCTGGCCGATCCGCGTCTTCACCGCGACGTCCTCGACGCTCTCGACGAGCTGGTCCGGCTGATAGGCGCGCAGCAGCCGGTCGTACTCGGCCCGGGTGACCGGCAGCACGGTGCCGTGGCGGGGGCGCGCCGGGAGGTCGTAGTCGGCGGACGGGGTCCAGACGCCCGAGGCGAGGTCGGTCGTCTCGAACGGGATGTAGCCGCGGCCGCCGAACTCGTCGAGGAACGCGTACCACTTCTCCTCGGTGTTGGACTTGAACACCAGCGGGCCCTCGGCCGCGTTCATCGCGCCCTTGCCGATGCCCTCGGCGACCGCGTCCCAGGACAGGTCGCGCAGCGAGTCGCTCTTCTCCTCGAAAATGAACTTGCTGTTGGGCGTCGAGGAGGTGTTGTTCCGCTCGTCCTTCGACAGCCGGAAGTACGTGCCGTCGTGCTGGATCACCGTGGAGTCGATGACCGAGTAGCCGCGGTCGACCCAGACCCGGGGCTCGCTGAAGGTGTAGAAGTCACGGGTCGTGGCGTACATCATCCGGTTGTAGGTGTCGCCGGAGTGCGCCTCGTCGTCGTACAGCTTCGACGCCCAGAAGACGACGTACTCGCCGCGTTCGCTGTCGTAGTACGCCTCCGGCGCCCAGGTGTTGCCGGCGCTGTCGGGGGAGACCCGCACCAGTCGCTGGTTCGTCCAGTGGACGAGGTCGGTGGACTCCCAGACCATGACGGACTTGCTGCCGGTGCGCTGGGCGGCGTCCCAGTCGCCGTTGCCGTAGATCCTGAGGTCGGTGGCGATCTGGTAGAACTTGTCGCCCTCGGGGGAGCGGATGATGAACGGGTCGCGCAGGCCCTGTTCGCCGAGCGTGGAGGTCAGGACGGGCTCGCCGTCGTTCAGCTCCCGCCAGTGCAGCGGGTCGTTCCCCTTGCTGAGCGCGGCGTAGAGCTGCTCGCCGTTCGCGGTGCCCTCGCCGGTGAAGTAGCTGAACATATAGCCCTCGAGGGCTTCCCGCTCGGGGAGTTCGGGGACCTTCGCCGTGAACACGCGGGTCGCCTGCGCGTCGCCCTTGGTGACGGTGGCGGTCAGCTCGACGGTGGTGGCGCCGCTGCCGTGCGCGGGGCGGTGGACCTCGCCGTCGGCGGAGACGACGTCCGCACGGGCGGACGACCAGGTGACCTCGGTGCCGTGGGCGCCGGTCGCGGGGAGGGTGAGGTTGCCGCGGGCGTCGCCGATGTTGTGGACGGTCAGCGCCGCGGCGGCCTGCTCGGCGGCGGTGTCGTCGTCGAAGGCCGCAAGGACCGTGACGTCGAAGGAGCGGGTGGCGGTGACCGTGCCCTTCTTCAGGGTCGCGGTGAGCGTGGCGTGGCCGTCGGGCTCGCCGGCGGCCGGGCGGGTCACCTTGCCCGTGTCGGTCACCACGCCGGTGTCGTCGCTGGCCCAGGTGATCGTGGAGCCGCCGGCCGGGCCGGTCCTCGGCAGCTCCAGGTCGGCCGTGACGGCACCGGTGTCGCCCAGGGTGAGCGCGGCACTGTCGTCCTCGACGCCCTGGGTGGCGACGGGGAGGGCCAGCCGCTCGACCTCGGCAGCGTCCAGCGCGCGGTCGTACACCCGGAAGTCGCGCATGCTGCCCTTGAAGGGTTTGTCGCCCGAGTACACCGACTTCCCCAGGTGGTTGGCGGTCGTGGTGCCGGAGCCGATCGCGCCGGGCGTGATGGTGACGGAGGTGTTGCGGCCGACCTCGACGCCGTCCTCGTACAGGACACCGGTGGTGCCCGTCTGGGTGTAGGTGAGGTGCTTCCACACCGAGCGGGTCAGGTTGTGGGAGTCGGCGGGCCTGGTGGTCTGCTCGGTCGACCAGTTGCCGGTCGCGATCGAGGTGCGCAGCGAGTTGCCGGTGGCGAACAGGTAGCCGTTCCCGTTGCTGCCGCTGGAGTTGCCGAAGCCGTACAGGAAGTACGGCGTGGACTGGGTGGCGTCGATCTTCACGTCCATCGCGACGCTGATCGACGTCATGCCCTTCATGACGTCGTTCGGCACCTTCACGGAGGTGTCGGAGCCGTTGAAGGCGAGCCCCTGGCCGGACGTCGACCAGTCGGCGGTGCCGTTGACCGTGCCGTCGCGGCCGTGGCCGGAGGCGTCGGTCACCGTGGTGCCGGACGCGCCGTCGAGCTTGTACCAGAGGGCCAGTCCGTCGGTGATGTCGGCGGTCCCGGCCGCCTGGGCGGGAGCCGCGGCGGCGACCAGCCCCATGAGCAGCGACCCGGCGGTCAGGGCGGCCAGGTGTCCGGCCCCGCGTCTCGCCCGGCCGCGGAGTCGATGTCTGTGCGTCATGGGGGGACCGCCGTTTCAGCCGTGTGACGTGATGTTGCGAGAGTGTCAAACGGTGTACAGGGCCCCGTCAAGAGTTTTCGAACGATGTCCGACAGGTCGAACATGACAGGCTGCTGCCCAAGGGGGCCTGCTCAGGGGCGAGTTGAGGGCCCGACGGGATACAGCCACGAGGTGAGCGCCCACCACCAGTGCAGGGCGTCCAGCGGGCCGGTGTCACCGTCGGTGAGGGACGCCGAGGTGATCTGCCGGAGCCGGCCGAGCCGGTAGCGCACGGTGTTGGGGTGGGTGAACAGCGCCGCCGCGGTCTGGTCCAGCCGACGGCCGTTGTCGAGGAACGCCAGTGCGGTGAGCGCGAGTTGGCGGTGGAAGTCGTTCCCCGGATCCAGCTCGCCGAGCAGCCGTCGGCTCAACAGCGAGGCCAGCAGCGGCTGTTCGGCCAGGGCGATCCGGGCGGCGAGGTCCGTGACGTCGTACCGCCCGCGCAGCCCCTGCTCCCGGCCGAGACCCGCCGCGCGCACGCACAGCCGGTACAGCGCGGGCAGTTCGGGCAGGGGAGCGGCGGGCGCGATCACCACCAGGGCCTCGGGGTCGATCTCCCCGGCCGCGGGCGGCCGCGGGCACAGCCCGGCCAGCCGGCCGTCGATCAGCGCCGTGACCACGTGCGGCGACCGCAGCGCCCGCCGCCGGGCCGGCAGCGCGGCGAGACAGTGCAGGCGGCCGTCGGAGTCCGCCCGCACCCCCGCCCGCGCCAACTCCTCGGCCCGCGGCGGGACCTCGCCCAGCAGGGCCTGGCGCAGCAACCGCGTCCGGACGGCGTCCAGCGCGCGCGGGGACTCGTGCTCGGCGGCGCGATACCCGTTGATCACATGGCGCTCGACCGCGTTGCCGTACTCCTGGAGCCGCAGCACCACGGAGAGCAGCACCGCGTCCGGCACCCCCGACGACCGGCAGCGGTCCACGGTGATCTCCGCCGCGCGGGTGAGCGCCGCCTGCACCCCGTGCAGGACGGCGGTCATCGGGACCCCCTGCACGGCGCGGTCGGCGCCCAGCAGCAGGGCGGCGGTGAAGTCCTGCTCCTCGACCGACCCCGACCGCTCCAGCGCGGCGAACCAGGGACCGGCCGCCCGGATCATCGCCGTCACATGCGAACGGGTCGCCTCCTCGGTGAGCCGGGACAGCTCGGGGGAGCGGCTGCGGGCCACACGGACCAGGTCGCCGCACACGTCCGGGTCGGCGGCCATGTCCCGCAGGACCGCGGTGACCTGCTTCGGCCCGTGAACGACCGTCATGGTCCCCCTCCCGCCCGGCCGCTGTCGCCGGGCCACAAGCAGGCGGTCGCCGCGTTGGCACCCGCGCACTATCGCGGCGGTGTGTCGTCCTGATTTCCTGTTGGGCTACCGACGGTAACAGCGCAGGTGTCGCAGGAACACCCCGCGCCCCCGGTCACACCCCACGCATCGCCCAGGAGAGCCGCCATGGACACCCCCGAAGACGCCGCCGGCATCACGCGCCGCCGCGCCCTGACCGTGGCCGGCGGAGTCCTCGCGGGCGCGAGCCTCGCCGCCCAGGCCTTCCCCGCCTTCGGCGCCGAGTCGCAGGACGCCGACGCGATCGTGGTCGGCCACGGACTCGCCGGACTGGTCGCCACCGCCGAACTCGCCGCCGCCGGCCGCAAGGTGCTGCTCCTCGACCAGGAACCCGAGGCGAGCCTCGGCGGCCAGGCCTTCTGGTCCTTCGGCGGGCTGTTCTTCGTCAACTCCGACGAACAGCGTCTGATGGGCGTCAAGGACACCTACGACCTGGCCTGGCAGGACTGGCAGGGCACGGCCGGCTTCGACCGCGGCGTGGACGACCCCAAGGGCCAGGACCACTGGGCGTACAAATGGGCCAAGGCCTACGTCGAGTTCGCGTCCGGCGAGAAGCGGTCCTGGCTGTCCGGGCTCGGTGTGCAGTGGTTCCCGATCGTCGGCTGGGCGGAGCGCGGCGGCGGCCTCGCCACGGGACACGGCAACTCGGTGCCCCGCTTCCACGTCACCTGGGGCACCGGCCCCGCCGTGGTCGAGCCGTTCGAGAAGAAGGTGCGGGCCGCGGTCGACGCGGGCAAGGTCACCTTCAAGTTCCGCCACCGCGTCGACGAGGTCGTCACCACCGGCGGCGTCGTCACCGGTGTGCGCGGCGCGATCCTCGAGCCCAGCGGCGCGGCCCGCGGCAAGCCCAGCTCCCGCACGGTCGTCGGCGACTTCGAGCTGCGCGCCCCGGTCGTCGTGGTCACCTCCGGCGGCATCGGCGCCAGCCACGACCTCGTCCGCCAGAACTGGCCCGCCCGGATGGGCACCGCGCCGAAATACATGGTCACCGGCGTCCCCGCGCACGTCGACGGCCGGATGCTCGCCATCACCGAGAAGGCGGGCGGCCGGATCGTGAACCCGGACCGCATGTGGCACTACACCGAGGGCCTCAGGAACTACGACCCGATCTGGCCGGGCCACGGCATCCGCATCCTCCCCGGCCCGTCCTCGATGTGGTTCGACGCGAAGGGCAAGCGGTTCGACACCCCCGACATCCCGGGCTACGACACCCTGCACACCCTCAAGACCATCACCGACTCCGGCTACGACTACTCCTGGTTCGTCACCACCCAGAAGATCATCGCCAAGGAGTTCGCGCTCTCCGGCTCCGAACAGAACCCGGACCTCACCAACAAGAACGTCTGGCAGCTGCTGTCCCGGATCTGGCAGACCCCGGAGCCGATCGAGAAGTTCAAGAACAAGGGCGAGGACTTCGTCGTCGCGACCACCCTCACCGACCTCGTCGCCGGCATGAACAAGCTCACCGGCGACAACCTGATCGACCTGGCCGACCTCAAGCGGCAGATCGAGGCCCGCGACCGGGAGATCGAGAACCCCTACACCAAGGACGTCCAGGTCATGGGCATCCGCAACGCCCTCAACTACACCGGCGACTCGCTCAGCCGCACCGCCTCCATCCACCGGATCCTGGACTCGAGCGCCGGGCCGCTGATCGCCGTACGGCTCAACGTACTCACCCGCAAGACCCTCGGCGGCCTCCAGACCGACCTCTCCGGGCGCGTCCTGGACACGTCCGGGAACCCCGTGCCCGGTCTGTACGCGGCCGGGGAGGTCGCCGGCTTCGGCGGCGGCGGAATCCACGGCTACCGCTCCCTTGAGGGCACCTTCCTCGGCGGCTGCCTGTTCTCCGGACGGCAGGCCGGACGCGCCGCGGCGGCGGCCACCGCGACCTGACCGCCTCGCCGGACACGGTCGTGACCCGGCAGCCTTTCAGATCACGGTCCAATCGAGCGAGACATGCGGTGAGTGGCCCGACTCACATGGCCAACCCGGTCACTCACCGCCACGATGGGTCCCGTCACCGGCAGGCTGAAGGGGTCCAGGATGTTCCGCAAGGTGCTGGTCGCCAACCGTGGCGAGATCGCGATCCGTGCGTTCCGCGCCGGCTATGAGCTGGGTGCGCGCACGGTCGCGGTCTTCCCGCACGAGGACCGCAATTCGCTGCACCGGCTGAAAGCCGACGAGGCGTACGAGATCGGCGAACCGGGCCACCCGGTCCGCGCCTACCTCTCCGTAGAGGAGATCGTCGGCGCCGCCCGCCGGGCGGGCGCCGACGCCGTCTACCCGGGCTACGGGTTCCTCTCCGAGAACCCCGAACTCGCTCGCGCCTGCGAGGAAGCGGGCATCACCTTCGTCGGACCCGACGCCCGCACCCTCGAACTGACGGGCAACAAGGCGAGCGCGGTCGCGGCGGCCCGCGCGGCGGGCGTCCCCGTGCTCGGCTCCTCCGCGCCCTCCAACGACGTCGACGAACTGGTGCGCGCAGCCGCGGAGATCGGCTTCCCGGTCTTCGTGAAGGCGGTCGCGGGCGGCGGCGGGCGCGGCATGCGCCGCGTCGAGGACCCGGCCACGCTGCGCGAGTCCATCGAGGCGGCCTCCCGCGAGGCGGCGTCCGCGTTCGGCGACCCCACCGTGTTCCTGGAGAAGGCCGTCGTCGACCCCCGCCACATCGAGGTGCAGATCCTCGCCGACGGTGCGGGCGGCGTCATCCACCTCTTCGAGCGCGACTGCTCCCTCCAGCGCCGCCACCAGAAGGTCATCGAGCTGGCGCCCGCGCCCAACCTCGACCCCGAGCTGCGCGACCGGATCTGCGCCGACGCCGTGCGCTTCGCCCGCGAGATCGGCTACCGCAACGCGGGCACCGTCGAGTTCCTCCTCGACCCCGACGGCAACCACGTCTTCATCGAGATGAACCCCCGCATCCAGGTCGAGCACACGGTGACCGAGGAGGTCACCGACGTCGACCTGGTCCAGGCCCAGCTGCGCATCGCCTCCGGCGAGACCCTCGCCGACCTCGGCCTGTCCCAGGACACGGTCACCCTGCGCGGCGCCGCCCTCCAGTGCCGTATCACCACCGAGGACCCCGCCAACGGCTTCCGTCCCGACACCGGCCGCATCAGCGCCTACCGCTCCCCGGGCGGCTCGGGCATCCGCCTCGACGGCGGAACCACCCATGCCGGTACGGAGATCAGCGCGCACTTCGACTCCATGCTGGTCAAGCTCACCTGCCGGGGCCGCGACTTCCAGGCCGCGATCGGCCGGGCCCGGCGTGCCGTCGCTGAGTTCCGCATCCGCGGCGTGGCCACCAACATCCCGTTCCTCCAGGCCGTCCTGGACGACCCCGACTTCCAGGCCGGGCGGGTCACCACCTCGTTCATCGAGCAGCGCCCGCACCTGCTCACCGCCCGCCACTCCGCCGACCGCGGCACCAAGCTGCTCACCTACCTCGCCGAGGTCACGGTGAACAAGCCGCACGGCGAGCGGCCCGACCTGATCGAGCCGACCACCAAGCTGCCCGCGACCCCGGCCGGCGAGCCGCCCGCCGGTTCCCGGCAGCGGCTGGTCCACCTCGGCCCCGAGGGCTTCGCCCGCTGGCTGCGCGAGTCGCCGACCATCGGCGTCACCGACACCACCTTCCGCGACGCCCACCAGTCCCTGCTCGCCACCCGGGTGCGCACCAAGGACCTCCTCGCCTCCGCCCCGCTGGTCGCCCGCACCCTGCCCGAACTGCTCTCCCTGGAGTGCTGGGGCGGCGCCACCTACGACGTCGCCCTGCGGTTCCTGGCCGAGGACCCCTGGGAGCGGCTGGCCGCCCTGCGCGACGCCGTCCCCAACATCTGCCTCCAGATGCTGCTGCGCGGCCGCAACACCGTCGGCTACACCCCGTACCCGACCGAGGTCACCGACGCCTTCGTGCAGGAGGCCGCCGCCACTGGCATCGACATCTTCCGCATCTTCGACGCGCTCAACGACGTCGGCCAGATGCGCCCCGCCATCGACGCCGTCCGCGAGACCGGCACCGCGATCGCCGAGGTCGCGCTCTGCTACACCTCCGACCTGTCCGACCCGAACGAGCGCCTCTACACCCTCGACTACTACCTGCGCCTCGCCGAGCAGATCGTCGAGGCCGGCGCCCACGTCCTGGCGATCAAGGACATGGCCGGCCTGCTGCGCGCCCCGGCCGCCGCGAAGCTGGTCTCCGCGCTGCGCCGCGAGTTCGACCTGCCGGTCCATCTGCACACCCACGACACGGCGGGCGGCCAGCTCGCCACCTACCTCGCCGCGATCCAGGCCGGCGCGGACGCCGTCGACGGCGCCGTCGCCTCCATGGCCGGGACGACCTCGCAGCCCTCGCTGTCCGCGCTCGTCGCCGCCACCGACCACTCCGAACGCCCCACCGGCCTCGACCTCCAGGCCGTCGGCGACCTGGAGCCCTACTGGGAGAGCGTCCGCCGGATCTACGCCCCCTTCGAGGCGGGCCTCGCCTCCCCGACCGGGCGCGTCTACCACCACGAGATCCCCGGCGGCCAGCTCTCCAACCTGCGTACCCAGGCCGTCGCGCTCGGCCTCGGCGACCGCTTCGAGGACATCGAGGCGATGTACGCCGCCGCCGACCGCATCCTCGGCCACCTGGTGAAGGTCACCCCCTCCTCCAAGGTGGTCGGCGACCTCGCCCTGCACCTGGTCGGCGCCGGCGTGTCCCCCGAGGACTTCGAGGCGGCCCCGAACCGGTACGACATCCCCGACTCGGTCATCGGCTTCCTCCGCGGCGAGCTCGGCACCCCGCCCGGCGGCTGGCCGGAGCCCTTCCGCAGCAAGGCCCTCGAAGGCCGCGCCGACGCCAAGCCGGTCACGGACCTCTCCGCCGAGGACCGCGACGGCCTGGAGAAGTCCCGCCGCACCACCCTCAACCGGCTGCTCTTCCCCGGCCCGACCCGCGACTTCGACACCCACCGCCAGGCCTTCGGCGACACCAGCGTCCTGGACAGCAAGGACTTCTTCTACGGGCTGCGCCCGGGCAAGGAGTACGCCGTCGACCTCGAACCCGGGGTCCGGCTGCTGATCGAGCTCCAGGCGGTCGGCGAGGCCGACGAACGCGGGATGCGCACCGTGATGTCCACCCTGAACGGCCAGCTGCGGCCCATCCAGGTCCGCGACCAGGCGGCGGCCTCCGACATCCCGGTGACCGAGAAGGCCGACCGCGCCAACCCCGGCCATGTCGCCGCCCCCTTCGCGGGCGTGGTCACCCTCGCGGTCGCCGAGGGCGACGAGGTGGAGGCCGGCGCCACGGTGGCCACCATCGAGGCGATGAAGATGGAGGCCACCATCACCGCCCCGAAGGGCGGCCGGGTGAGCAGGCTGGCCATCAACCGCATCCAGCAGGTGGAAGGCGGCGACCTGCTCGTCGTCGTGGGGTGAGCCGACGGCCGCCGGCGCTCACTCGCCGGCGGCCACGTATCGCTCGTCCGGGGTGTCCGTCGCCTCCTGGCCGGACAGGTCGACCCGCACGCCGTACGGCTCCAGGGTCCGGCGCACCCGCTCCGCCATCGGGTCGGACAGATAGTGATGGTGCAGGTCCAGCTCCTGGAGATGCCCCAGGGGCTGACCGCTCAGCAGGGCCTCGGCACCGGTGTCCGACAGGGTGCCCCGGCCCAGGTGCAGGGCGGACAGCCGGGCCACCACGGGGGCCGCGGCGACGGCGGCGGCCACCTCGTCCTGGATGTCGGCGTTCTGCAGTCCCAGCCGGCGCAGCGCGGGCAGCCGGGAGCCGTCCAGGATCGGCGCGAGGTCGGCGACCGTGGTGTCACGGCCGTACCACTCCTCGCCGAGCCACAGGTCCAGGTGCTCCAGCGCGGGCAGGTCCGAGGCGGCGAGACCGTGCACCACCTGGGCGGGCAGCCCGCCGTTCTCGAACCGCAGGACACGCAGCCGCGCGTGCCGCAGGGGCTGGAACACGAGCCCCGGCGTGTCGCCGAAGCCGCCGCCCGAACCGCGCACGGCCAGCTCCTCCAGCTCCGGGTAGGCGGTGAGGAACGGGCTGACGTCACCCTGGACGATCCACGACAGCTCGGACTCCTGGAAGTCGAGGTCGGCGAGGTAGAGGGCCCGAAGGCCCGTCAGCCGGTCCGCCGCCGCGGCGAGCCGCGCCGCCGTCCCGTCCGGCCCGTCCGCGGCGTCCGACTCGCTTCCGTAGGCCCCCGCCCCGAGGACCAGGGCACGTACCCGCGCCGGGTCCACGGTGTCCAGGAAGCGGTTCCAGCACGCGTCGAACTCCTCCGGTTCGCCCTCGTGCCGGACGAGTTTCCAGGCGACGGACTCCGTCGCGGGCAGGGCCGCCGGGCCGTCGCCGGGCAGCGGGAACGCGAACACCGGCAGGCCGTGCAGTTCGGAGATGTGACCCAGGGTCAAGGCAGGAACCTTCCGGGAGCGGGCGGGGCCGGCACTCCTCGGTGCGGCCCCGGCGCCGTACTTTCTACCAACCCGCTCCGACCGTCCCCCGGGGGCCGCTGCCCGTGAGGGCAACAGGTCTGCCCCCGCGTCCGGTGACGCGCGACGGGCGGGCGGCTAGCGTCCGTGCGTGAACAACCGCACCTTCGCGCGGCGGCCGCTGACGCACCGTCCGGAGCCCGCCGCGTGAGCGACGAGCAGGCCCTCGGGACACCCGCGCGCGACACCCCTTCGGACGAGGTCCCCGCGCGGCCGGCCGGCACCGCCCCGGAAGCGTCCCCCGCGCCACCACCGGCCTCCCGCCCCCGGCGCACGGGCCCCGGCGCCTTCACTCTCCTCGTCCTGCCCGGAGTGCTCACCCTCGCCGCGGTGGCCGGGCTGGTGGCCCTGACCGGCGGTCTCCCGCAGGACCGGACCGAGGGCGGCAGCCCGCAGCAGGACGCGGCGAGCGGCGTCAACGAGACCTACGGCCCCTGGCTGCGCAAGGCCGCCGACGCCTGCACGGTCGTCACGCCGTCCGTCCTGGCCGCCCAGATCGACCAGCTCACCGGCTGGGACGACGAGGGGGGCGGCCCCTCCGGCGAACAGGGCATCGCCGCCTTCACCGACCAGGAGTGGCGGACCTGGGGCAAGGACGACGACGGCAACGGGACCTCCTCGCCGCGCGACCGGGCCGACGCCATCATGGCCCTCGGCCGCCAGGACTGCTCCCTCGCCCGGGAGGTCACCGACCTCAGAACCGACGGCACGGTGAACGGGGACCTCGTGGACCTCACCCTCGCCGCGTACGCCGTCGGCACGGACGCGGTGGCCGAGGCGGGGCGCGTCCCCGCGGACGCGAAGACCTACCTCACCGAGGTGAAGGCGCTGTTCGCGACGTACGAGGAGTTCGACCGGGACGACCCGGTCGACGACGGCGCACAGGCGAACGCGATCCTGACCGCACCCGTCACCACCCTGACCGTCACCTCCCCCTACGGCTCCCGCCGGCACCCCCTCACCGGCGTCACCAAACTCCACACCGGCGTGGACTTCGGCGCGCCGCAGGGCGCCCGGGTCGCGGCGGCCCGCGACGGCCAGGTGGTGTTCGCGGCCATGACCAAGGCCTACGGCAACCGGGTCGTCGTCGACCACGGCACCATCGGGGGCAAGCGGCTCCAGACGACGTACAGCCACCTGTCCCGCATCGACGTCACCGCCGGCCAGAGCGTGCGCACCGGCACGCCCGTCGGCCGGGTCGGCTCCACCGGCCTGTCCACCGGACCCCATCTGCACTTCGAGGTGATCTACGACGGCTACTACACCGATCCGCAGCCGTGGCTCACGGTGTCCGGCTGACGGCCGCACCCGCGGGGGCAGGAGCCGATGCCCTCGCGGTCACCGCAGGACGGCCTCCCAGGTGTCCACGGCGTAGTGGACCGTCATCCCGTTCCGGGCGTAGAGCCGGGGCGCACCGGTCGCGTTGGCGGTGTCCACACCGAGCCCGACCACGTCCCGGCCCCGGGCGGCGAAGGCCGCGAACGCGTGCCGCAGCAGAAGACCGGCGAGGCCGCGGCCCCGGGCCTCGCGCAGCACGCCGATGCCCCGGATCCACCCCATCGCCTCGCGGTCGTCCCGGGCCAGCAGGAACCCGACGTCCCCGAGGTCGTCCGTCGAGACGATCCACACCAGCGACCAGTCGAGCCCCGCGGCGTCCACATCGTGCAGCCACGGCTCGTACGCGCGCGGCTGGAAGTCGAAGTGGTCGGCGAAACCGGCCTGGTACAGCTCGTGCACACGCACCCGGTCCGCCGCGTCGGCGCAGGGCCGCAGCCGCACCCCGGCGGGCAGCTCCGGTGCCAGGTCGTCGGCCGGGTCCACGGCCCGGCGCAGCACGTGGTAGCGCCGTACGACGGACCAGCCCCGGTCCTCGATCAGCGAGGTGTCCAGCGTGGGCCGGGTGTTGAGGTGCAGGTGCACCACGGCCCGCTCGGCGCCGTTCTCCCGGGCCTTCTCCAGCGCCCGCGCCTCCATCGCCTCCAGGACGGTCAGGCCCACTTCCTGACGGTCGGGCAGGACGTAGTGGTCGATGTCGATCCGCTCGCCCCCGGACTCGTCCCACAGCAGCCCGTAGACCACCAGACGGTCCCCGTCGAAGGCGAGCCAGGAGTCCCGGTCCAGATCGGCCTCGGGATGCTTCAGGTCGGCTTCGACGGTGTGCAGATCGGTCTCGGGCCGGCCGATCTCGATCAGGTCGATCTCGTTGAGCAGAGCGGTGACGGCGGGCGCGTCGGCGAGGCCGGCGGGACGCAGGACGTAGGACATGCGTCCCAGGGTCGGGGGGCGGGGGTTCGCCCGCAACGCATTTTGAGGTGGTGCGAGGTGCCGCCGTGAGCCCTGTATGCGCCCCCGCGTACCTGGGCAGAATCCGTTCTGCCAGTGATCATGCGGGTGGGGTGAGCCATGCCCCGCCCCGAACTACCCGGGAAGGCAGGTCGGTTGTCGTGCAGTTGCGTCTTCCCACCTCCATAGCCGAAGCACAGCGCTGTCTCGCGGAGGGGGCGGTGCCGATCGGCGGGGCCACGCTCGTGTGGGCCGCCTGGCAGCGGGACGGCTTCCCCGAGCAGGCCGTCTCCCTGCGCAAGCTGCCCGAGGCCAACACCGTCGGCCCCGAGGAGGTGGGCGGGGCCGTGCTCCTGCACCGCGTGGACGCCACCGTGCCGGAGGCGCTGCACCGGGCGGCCTCCCGGGTGGGCACGGGCGCGGTGCGCCGTACGGCCACGGTCGGCGGCAACATCGTCGGCAGCACCCTGCGCGACCTGCTCCCCGCGGCCCTCGTCCTGGACGCCCGGGCGACGGTCCTGGAGTCCGACGGCGTGTACGAGACCGACCTGCCGGAGGTGGTGGCCAAACGGCAGCTCCTGCTGGGCCTGCGCTGGCGCACCCCGCTGGCCAGCGCCTACCGCAAGCTGGAGGGCGACCCGGGCGGTCCGCCGCCCCTCCTCGTGGCGGCCGCGGTGCACCCCGACGGGGCCGGCCCGGGGCAGCTGCGCGTGGCCGTCCGTGACGGCTACGAGGTGATCAGCGAGACCACGCCGTACGCCCCGGACGCCGACCAGGCCCTCCACGCGCTGGAGCGCACGGAGCTGGGCGGACTGCCCGCCACGGCCCGGGACGCGGTCCGTGCGCAGGTCACGGACGTGCTGGCCCGCGCCGCCGCCGGCTGAGCCCCGGACCTTCGGCGCACCACGGCGGCCTCATGTCTCGCGCACCGGCGCGTACACGTCCGGGTGCAGTCCGAACGTCCAGGCGACCCCTTCCTTCGCCGTACGGGTCGACGGCGGTACCCGCAGCCAGTACGTCCGGTGCGTGCCGTCCGGCTCCGGGGTGGAGTTGAGGACCTCCACCATCACGACCGGCTCGTCGGCCACGAGGTCGATCCGCCACAACGTGCCCGTCTCGTCCCGGTGGACGGGGCGGGCGCCGGAGTCCGCCAGGTAGCGGTCGTAGCCGTAGTACTCCAGCATGACCCGGCGTAGTTCCGCGTTCTCCTCGGACCGGATCCGCTCCGGGGTGAGCGAGGGCAGCTCCGCGAGGAACTCCGCCGGGACGGGCATACCGCGCCAGGCGTACAGGGCGAAGCCGTCGGGATAGGCGAGCGCCGGGCCGTCCCCGTGGTCGAGCCGGCCCGCCTCGTCGCGATGCAGGGCCACCGGCCGTTCGCACACCACCGCCACCCGGGCGAACGGCCACCACCAGCCGGCGTTGCGGCACACCGCGGCCAGCCCGTCCAGCGGGCCGTCGGCGTCTGTGGGGAACGCGGCGAGCCACGGCGCGTCGTGCTGCCCGAGCACGGCGTCCAGCAGGATCAGCCGGACCGCCGTGGCCGCCTGCCCGCTGTCGCCGCCGGCCAGCTCCTCCAGGACGCCGGCGCGGATCCGGTCCACCAGCGCCTGTGCGGACTCCCACAGTCGGCCGCCCGTCGCCGCCCAGTGCGCCGACCAGCCCGCGGCCCCCAGCTCGGCGTGCATCCTGCTCCGTTCACGCGCCCAGGGGACGCTGCGGACCGCCTCGCGCACACTGGGCCCGGGATCCGTCAGCTCCCGCACCAGCGTGACCGCCTCGCGCGGCGAACCGGCCCACACCACCCGCTCCGGCTCCGCGAGCCCCGCCCGCCGGTACGCCTCGCGGATCCCCTCCTCGGCCGCCGCGCGGTCCGCGGGGACCGTCGACGAGGCCCACGCCCGCCACGCGCGCAGGTCGTCGGACGGGGCCTCCGCCACCGTCGCGTCCAGCATGTCCGTGCCGCTCATGCGCCCTTGCCTCCCTCTCTGTCCGGCCGGCTCCGTTCGGCCCGGCTCTCGGTTCAGTCCGCCACGATCCGCACGGATCCGGGCACGTACTCCCGCTGTCTGATCACCCGGTACCAGCCCTTCGGCAGCGGGATCGCCGCGTGCTCCTCGTGGACCACCCGGCCGCCCTGCGGCAGGTGCAGCAGCAGCGGACCGAACGGCCCCGGCTCCCGCACCAGGTCACCCGGCCCCACGACCGCGTGGGCGTGCCCGGTGACCTCGCCCAGCGCCAGCACCAGCCGGCCCCGCCCGTCGCGCCGCTCCTTCGGGGCCCGCGCCACATGCGCCGGCACCGCCTCCGTCGCCACGGGCACGATCAGCACGTCTCCCTGCCGGTACATGGCTCTCCCCTCACCGCCGGGTGCACCGCGCACCGGCCTCATGACCACGACCGTACGAGCCGGCACTGACAACGCCCCGAAGCCCGCCCCCGCCGACGGGCGTTGTCAGTGGCTGTTGGTAGAACTGCGGGCATCACGGACCGCACTCTCATTCCGCTCAGGAGCAGCCGCATGTCCCACGCCACCCACCTCGTCGCGCTGTACCGGCTGCCCGCCCACACCTTCCCGGGCCCGGACGGGCGAACGGACGACCTGCCCGCCCCGGACGCCGTCGCCTGGCGGATCACCAGCGACGTCTACGACGCCGACGAGGAGTGGACGACGGCCTTCGCCCGCTTCTGCGACACCGTCGACACCACCCGGGTGAAGGCCCTGATCGTGGGCGCCTGGCAGGAGGCCTACGACACCGAATCCTCCGACGTCGTCGAGGCCCTGCTGGCCGCCCGGGACCGCTTCCCGGCCCTGCGCGCGCTCTTCCTGGGCGACATGGAGTCGGAGGAGTGCGAGATCTCCTGGATCAACCAGACCGACGTGACGCCGCTGCTCGAAGGCTTCCCCGCGCTGGAGGAGCTGGGCGTGCGCGGCGGCTCCGGACTGCGCCTGAACGCGGTGCGCCACGGCGCGCTGCGCAGACTCGTCGTGGAGAGCGGCGGACTGCCGGCCGAGGTCGTGCGCGGTATCGGCGGCAGCGACCTGCCCGCGCTGGACCACCTCGACCTGTGGCTGGGCACCCCCGAGTACGGCGGCGACAGCGAGCCCGCCGACCTGGAACCCCTCCTGTCCGGCGCCCGTCTGCCGCGGCTGCGTCACCTGGCGCTGCGCAACAGCGAGATGCAGGACGCCGTCGCCGCGGCCGTCGCCTCCGCGCCCGTGGTCGCCCGGCTGGAGGTGCTGGACCTCTCCATGGGCGTCCTGACCGACGAGGGCGCCGCCGCCCTGCTCGGCGGCCAGCCCCTCACCCACCTCAAGAAGCTCGACCTGCACCACCATTACCTCACCGAGCCGCTGCTGGACCGCCTCCGGCAGACGCTCGAGACCGCGGGCGTCGAGGTGGACCTCGACCGCGACGACGCCGACGAGGACGCGGACGACGACGGCACGGTCTGGCGCTGGGTCGCCGTGGGCGAATGACCGCACCGCGAACGACCGCACCGTCAACGACCGCACCGTCAACAACTGCACCGTCAACAACTGCACCGTCAACGACCGCACCACGCGTGACCGCCGCACCGCACCTGCCCGCACCGCCCCGGGACCGGCCCCGCCTCGCGGTCGTCGGCAACCCCGAGAACCGCCGGGTCGCCCTCTTCGCGGAGGCGGTGCGCGCCGCCGGCCTGCCCGGCCCGCGCATCGTCCCCTGGAAGGACGTCCTGCGCGACGGGGGAGCCGACTTCGCCGCCGACGAGACGGTGCGCGTCGACTCACCCGGGGAGAACGCCGAGGTGGACCGCGTCCTGCGCGGCCTCGACGACCCCACCCGGGTCGAGGGCTCCGGGCGCTGGTACGCCGGGTTCACCGCCGCCCTGCGCGCACTGCGCGGCGGCGAACGCCTCGACGACCCCGACGACCTCGCCGTGCTCTTCGACAAGCGGCTCTGCCACGGCGTCCTCGACGCGGCCGGGGTCCCCGTCCCCGCCTCGCCCACCTCGGGCCCGGGCGGCGCGCCGGTGCGCGGCTGGGACGACGTACGGACGCTGATGCGCGAGCACCGGATGCCCCGGCTCTTCGTGAAGCCCGCGCACGGGTCGTCCGCGTCGGGCGTCCTCGCCGTGGAGACGGGCGGCCGCGGCCGGATCCGGGCCACCACCTCCGTGGAACTCACCCCGGAGGGCCACCTGCACAACTCCCTCAAAGTCCGCCGCTACGACCGCGAGCACGACCTCGCCACCATCGTCGACGCCCTCGCCCCGGACGGCCTGCACCTCGAACGCTGGCTGCCCAAGGCCTCCCAGGAAGGCCGCGCCGCCGACCTCCGGGTCGTCGTCGTCGCCGGGCGGGCCACCCACGCGGTGCTGCGCACCAGCCGCTCGCCCATGACCAACCTCCACCTCGGCGGCAGCCGGGGCGACCTCGACGCGGCCCGGCGGGCCGTCGAAGCGGCCGGTGCCCGCTGGGCCGACCTGCTCGGCGTGTGCGAACAGGCGGCGGCCTGCTTCCCGCGCACCCTCTGCGTCGGCGTCGACCTGCTGCCGGCCGTCGGCTGGCGCCGAGCCGCCGTCGGCGAGGTCAACGCCTTCGGCGACCTGCTGCCCCGGCTCACCGGCCTGCCCGGCAGCGGAGCCGAGGGCCTGGACACCTACGCCACCCAGGTGGCGGCCGTCCTGCGCGGCGCGCACCACCAGCACAGAACAGGAACACCCCATGCCTGAGCCCGACATGAACGAGGTCGTCGGCACCCACGACCTCCTCCTGGTCACCCTCGACACCCTGCGCCACGACGTGGCCGTCGAGCTGGCAGCGGCGGGCCGCATCCCGAACCTCGCCCGCCGTCTCCCGGGCGGCCGCTGGGAGAAGCGCCACGCCCCCGGCAGCTTCACCTACGCCTCCCACCAGGCGATCTTCGCGGGCTTCCTGCCAACCCCGGCCGCCCCCGGCCCCCACCCGAGGCTCTTCGCCGCGAGCTTCGCGGGCAGCGAGACGACAGCCGGCGCCACCTTCGTGTACGACACCCCTGACCTCGTCTCCGGCCTGGCGAAGGCGGGCTACCACACCGTGTGCGTCGGGGGAGTGGGCTTCTTCAACAAGCAGGGCCCGCTGGGCTCGGTGCTGCCCGGCCTCTTCCACGAATCGCACTGGGAGCCGGAGTTCGGCGTCACCTCGCCCCACTCCTTCGAGAACCAGATCGCCCGCGCGGAGCGGGTCATCGGCGAACTCCCCGCCGAACAAAGGCTGTTCCTCTTCGTCAACGTCTCCGCCCTGCACCAGCCGAACTGGTTCCACCTGCCCGGCGCGACCCGCGAGGCCGGCGACAGCCGCGCGACGCACGCCGCCGCCCTCGAATACGTCGACCGGCACATCGGCCGGCTCTTCGCCGCCGCGAGCAGCCGGCGCCCCTGCTTCGCGATCGTCTGCTCCGACCACGGCACCGCCTACGGCGACGACGGCTACACCGGCCACCGCCTCGGCCACGAGTCGGTGTGGACCGTGCCGTACGCCCACTTCTTCCTGGACCCCGCCGAGGCCGCCCGATGACCACCGCCCAGCTCACCAGCCCCTACCAGCACTACGTCTACGCCTACCCGCACAAGACCGCCTACCGCAGGCTCGAGGACCGCCCGCCGCTGAAGGACCTCTGGGCCGCCGAACCCAAGGACGCCCTCTCCCTCTACCTGCACATACCGTTCTGCGAGGTCCGCTGCGGCTTCTGCAACCTCTTCACCCGCATCGGCGCCCCCGACGGACTGACCGGTGCCTACCTGGACGCCCTGGAACGCCAGGCCACCGCCGTACGGGACGCCCTCGGCGAGTCGGACGGCGTCCGGTTCGCCACGGCCGCCTTCGGCGGCGGCACGCCCACCTTCCTCACCGCACCCGAGCTGGAGCGCCTCTGCGACCTCGCCGAGCACCGCATGGGCGCCGACCTGCCCGCGATCCCGCTGTCCGTCGAGGCCTCGCCCGCCACCGCCACCGCCGACCGGCTCGCCGTCCTCGCCGACCGGGGCGCCACCCGCCTCAGCCTCGGCGTGCAGAGCTTCGTCGACACCGAGGCCCGGGCCGCCGTACGCCCGCAGCGCCGCGCCGACGTGGAGGCCGCCCTGGCCCGTATCCGCGACACGCGCATCCCGGTCCTCAACATCGACCTCATCTACGGCATCGACGGCCAGACCGAGCACAGCTGGCGGCACTCCCTGGACGCGGCCCTGGCCTGGCGGCCCGAGGAGCTGTACCTCTACCCGCTCTACGTCCGCCCCCTCACCGGCCTCGACCGCCGCCAGGAGCCCGGACCCGACCCGGCCTGGGACGAACAGCGGCTGCGCCTGTACCGGGCCGGCCGCGACCACCTCCTCGCGCACGGCTACACCCAGCAGTCCATGCGCATGTTCCGCCGCGCCGACGCCCCGCCCCAGGGCGCCGACGACTACGCCTGCCAGACCGACGGCATGATCGGCCTGGGCTGCGGCGCCCGCTCCTACACGGCCGCACTGCACTATTCCTTCGACTACGCCGTCGGCATGCACGAGATCCGCGGCATCATCGACGACTACGTCGGCACGGACGACTTCACCCATGCCGAGGTCGGCCACCGCATGGATCCCCGCGAGGCCCGGCGCCGGCACCTCCTGCAGTCGCTTCTCCAGGCCGAGGGGCTCCGGATCGCCGACTACCGGGCCCGCTTCGGCAGGACGCCCGCCGACGACTTCGGCCCGGAACTCGCCCGCTTCGCCGACCGGGGGTGGCTGACCGAGGACTCCAGGACCGTCCGGCTCACCCCCGAGGGCCTCGCCCACTCCGACGCCGTCGGCCCCGAGCTGTTCTCCCCGGCCGTGCGCGCCGCGATGGCCGCCTACGAGCGGAAGTGACCGGCCCGCCATGGACCTGACCCTCCTCTACCGGGGCCCGCTCGCCTCCTGCGACTACGACTGCCCCTACTGCCCGTTCGCCAAGCGCCGTGACTCGACCGCCCAGCTGCGCGCCGACCGCGCCGCGCTGGACCGCTTCGCGCGCTGGGCCACCGCCCAGACCGGCGACCGCCTCTCGATCCTCTTCACCCCCTGGGGCGAGGGCCTGGTCCGCTCCTGGTACCGGCGCACCCTCACGGAGCTGTCCCACCTCCCGCACATCCGCCGGGTGGCCATCCAGACCAACCTCAGCTGCCGCACCGACTGGCTGGCCGAGGCCGACCCCGACACCCTCGCCCTGTGGTGCACCTACCACCCGGGGCAGACGCCCTACGACCGCTTCCTCACCAAGTGCCGCGACCTCGCCGACCGGGGCATCCGCTTCAGCGTCGGCGTCGTCGGCCTGCCCGACCACCTCGACGCGGCCGGCCGGCTGCGCGCCGACCTGCCCGAGCACGTCTACCTCTGGATCAACGCCGCGGAGGGCCACACGTACACCGACGAGGAGGCCGGCGTCTGGACCGCCCTCGACCCGCTCTTCCCGTACAGCCGGCACCCGCACGCGAGCGCCGGACTGCCCTGCCGCACCGGCGAGTCGGTGATCTCGGTCGACGGGGAGGGCACGGTCCGCCGCTGCCACTTCGTCCCCGCCGAACTCGGCAACCTCTACGACGGCTCCTACCGGGCCGCCCTGCGCCCGCGCGCCTGCCCGCTCGCCGTCTGCGACTGCCACATCGGGTACGTCCACCTCGAGACACTGCCGCTGTACGACGTCTTCGCGGGCGGCGTGCTCGAACGCGTCCCGGCCGCGGTCCCCGCACAGCACTCCGCCCGCATCACGACGATCGCGATGCGGGCGGAGGTCAGCGGGTAGCGGCCGTCACGGAGTCACGTCCGTGACCCGCCAGCGCTGGTTGGAACCGGAGTTGGCCTGCCACGTCGTGACGGCGGCACCCTCGTTGGTCGCCTGGCCGCCGACCTCCAGGAGGCGTCCGGTGGCCGCGTTGACCAGGGTCCAGGTGCCGTCACCGGTGGTCGACATGATCCACTCGGTGGCCGGGTCCCGCTCGCCGGTGTCCGGCTCGACGACGGGCACGTTGTCGCGCACGGCGAGCCGCTTGCCCTCGGCCGGGTTGGCGAACACGTACCGCTGGCGGTTGCCGGTCTTGCCGTGGCGGGCGTCCAGCTGCCACTCCTGGGCGACGGTTCCGTTGGCCGAGCCGATGACCAGGTTGGTGCCGTTGGCCGCGACGGTGACCGCCTTGCCGCTCTGGACGCCGGTCAGCGTGTAGGAGTGCCCCTTGGTGAACAGGCCGGCGTTCTTCGCGACACCGGAGACGCCCTTGACGGCGAAGGAGGTCACGGACTGGGCGGGCACGGTGTAGGCGGCCCTGCCGTCCACGACCTTGACCGGGGCCTGCTTCTGGAGCTTGCCGTCGGCGCTGGTCACGACCGGAGTGACGGTCGCGTCGTCCTTGATCGTGCGGAACTTCGACAGGTCGATGGTGACCGTGCGGGCCGCGGTGGTGGAGTTGACGTGGACGAGCGAGGCGCCCTTGCCGTCCTTCGTCACGGCGGCGGCGCTGGAGGTGTCGTCCACCTTGATCAGCTTGTCGCCGGGCTTGATGAAGTGCGTGAAGTTGCGCGCGGTGTCGAACTTGGTGTTCGTGTAGATCGGGCAGGACTGGAGGGTGTCCGCCTTCGTGCAGCTGAACGACAGCTGGATGGAGCCCCAGTTGCCGCCCTTGGCGGACTCGCCGCCCGGCTTCATGTTGTCGTAGTCCTCGACCGGCTGCCAGAACACCCAGGCCTTGGGCTCCAGTTCCCGCAGGTCGTTGACGATCTGCTGGGCGAGGCCCAGGCCGGGCCGCATGTCGGTGAAGCTCTGCCCGTCGCCCCAGTCGCCCTCGACCTCGCTCATCCACAGCGGCTTGTCGGCGGCCTTGGCGAGGTCGCGCACGGTGGTGCGCTGCCCGGTGCCGTAGGTGTGGACGTTCATCTGGTCGACGAGGTCCTTGGAGGCCTGTGTGTAGGAGTTCCAGTTCGTCGCGAAGATGCCCGGGTTGGTCTCGTCCATGGCCGAGATCTCGGCCTTGACCTTGGCCTGCTTCAGCGCGGGCGCCAGCGCGGCGAGCACCTTCTGCTGGAGCGCGGGCCCGATGTGGGCGCCCTCCTGCCGGCCGCCGACGGGCTGCCCGTTCGCGTCCAGCCGGGTGCTCCAGTAGCCGGTGTTGGGCTCGTTGAACGGGTCGACGGTGTCGACCTTGATGCCCTCGGCCTTCTCCAGGCGCTTGGTCGCGCCCGCCATGTAGGCGGCGAAGTCGTCGACCGAGTCGGCCTTGAGCTGGTCGGTGTTGGCGTTGAATCCGCCGGACACGTACCCGCTCTCGGTCATGAACCACGGCGGGGAGTTGCTGAACGTCTCCCAGTGGTCGATGTCGTTCTTGATCCGCTCCACCCACCACCGCTGGGTGGCGTCGGCGTCCTTGTTCCAGTCCGCCGGGTCGTCCGCGCTCCACCAGTCGGTGTCCTCGCGGGTGGTGCCCTCGGGCGCCTTCCACCAGCCCTCGACGGCGCCGCCGGCCCGCAGGTAGTCCTTGACGTCCGGGGCGTTGCCGCCGCCTATGTTGTACCGGGCGATGTTCAGCGCGAGACCGTCGTCGTCGAAGAGCAGCCGCGCGAGCTTCTCCCGGACGGCCGGCGGGTAGTCGCCGGTCGCGTTGGCGAACCAGACCAGGCTGGTGCCCCAGCCCTCGAACGAGTCCTGCCTGTACGACGGGTCCGGCGTCACGGTGACGGCGGCCTCGGCGTGCGCCTGCACGGGGACGCTGAGCAGGGCGGCCCCGGTGGCCAGGGCGGTCAGCGCGGCGGCTGTCAGAGTCCGTCTGCTGCGGATACGGCGTGCCATCAATGCTCCCAACTGCGGTGCGGTCGCTGCGGTGGGCCCCTCCGGCCGCGCGGGCAGGAGGGGATGGCCCTCGACACGGGTGAATGCTGTGCCGAGGAGTCGTAGGGGTGCGGTGCGGTGCTCAGGCGGTCGGCTGGCGCAGTACGGCGACCTCGCGCGGGCCCAGGACGAGCCCGGCGTCGGTGCCTGCGGCGCCGCCGATCAGGACGTCTCCCGCCAGCCCGGACACCGGCACGGTGTCGTCGGTGCGGTTGACCAGGAACAGGAACCGTCCCTGCTCGCTCCGGCGGACGGTCAGTTCGACGGACCCCCGGACGTCCGCGGGGAGTTCGCTGCTCACCCCGGCCGGTTCCAGCAGCCGGGGCAGCAGCGCCCGCAGCCCGTCGACGCCGAGCCGGGTGGAGACGTACGACGCCGAACCTGCGCCCGTCGGACGGCGGGTGATCGCCGGACGGCCCGTGTGCACTCCGGTGCTGTAGTGCGCCAGGACCTGGGTGTCGGCGTCGGTGAGGGTGATCCGGTCGGTCCACAGGCTGCCGGTGGAGGAGTCGTCCAGCTCCACGCTCTCGTCGGCGAGCAGCGGCCCGAACTCCTCGATGCGGATGCCGAGCAGCTCGCGCAGGGCGCCCGGGTAGCCGCCGAGCCAGACGTGGTCGTTCTCGTCGACGATCCCGGAGAAGTAGGTGGTGACGAGGTGGCCGCCCTGCTCGGCGTAGCGCGTCAGCTCCTTGGCCAGCTCGGCGGGCACCATGTGCAGCACGGGCGCGATCAGCACCTGGTGGCGGGAGAGGTCGGCGCGGGTGGTGACGAGGTCGGCGCGGACGCCGAGGGCGAGGAGCGCCGAGTACCAGTCGAGGGCCTCCTGCCGGTAGTCGAGCAGGGAGGTGGGGTGCGAGTCCTGCTCGCTCGCCCACCAGGACTCCCAGTCGTAGAGGATGCCGACGGCGGCGCTCTCCCGCTCCGAACCGGCGACCGGGGCCAGGGCCTTGAGGGTGGCGCCGAGCCGGGTCACGGCGCGGAAGACGTCGCTGTCGCGGCCGGCGTGCGGGACCATCGCCGAGTGGTACTTCTCGGCGCCGGCCGCCGACTGACGCCACTGGAAGTAGCAGACCGCGTCGGCGCCGTGCGCCACGTGCAGCAGCGCGTCACGGGCCAGGTCGCCGGGGCGCTTCGCCACGTTGACGGGCTGCCAGTTGACGGCGCTGGTGGAGTGCTCCATCAGGAACCACGGCCGGCCGGCCGCGATGCCGCTGGTGAGGTTCGCGGAGAAGGACAGCTCGTCGCGGTCCTGGGGGCCGGGGTGGACGTAGTGGTCGTTGGCGACGAAGTCGATCTCGCCCGCCCAGTCCGGGTAGTTCATGCCCTTGGTGGCGCCCATCACCATGAAGTTGGTGGTGACCGGGATGCCGGGGGTGATCTCCCGGAGGATCTCCCGCTCGGCGATCAGATGGTCCTTCAGGGCGTCCGAGGAGAACCGCTTGAAGTCCAGCTGCTGCGTCGGGTTGGGGTGCGAGGCGGCCAGGCGCGGAGGCAGGATCTGCTCCCAGTCGCTGTAGCGCTGCGACCAGAACGCGGTGCCCCAGGCGTGGTTGAGGGCGTCCAGCGTGCCGTAGCGGGCGCGCAGCCAGACGCGGAAGGCGCGGGCCGCGTCGTCGGAGTGGTCGTAGACGTTGTGGCAGCCCAGCTCGTTGGAGACGTGCCAGGCGACCAGCGCCGGGTGGTCCTTGTAGCGGCCGGCGATCTCACGGACCAGGCGCAGGGCGTGCTCGCGGAAGACGGGCGAGGTGGGCCGCCAGTGCTGGCGGGCGCCCGGCCAGAGCGTCTCGCCGTTGGCGGTGACGGGGAGGATCTCGGGGTGGGCCGTGGTCAGCCACGGCGGCGGGGAGGCGGTGGCGGTGGCCAGGTCGACGCCGATCCCGCCCGCGTGCAGCAGGTCCATGACCTCGTCGAGCCAGCCGAAGTCCCAGGTGTCCGGGCCCGGCTGGATCCGGGCCCAGGAGAAGATCCCCACGGAGACGACGGTGACACCGGCCTCCCGCATCAGCGCGACGTCCTCCTCCCACACGTCCCGGGGCCACTGCTCGGGGTTGTAGTCGGCGCCGTAGGCCAGACGCGGAGCGGGGTCACCGTCCGCCCCGCGCAGCATGCGGGACTGGAGGGTGGAGATCATGGCGGTCCTTCCGAAGGTGGTGCACGGGGGCGGGGGGGGGGGGGGGGGGGGGGGGGGGGGGGGGGGGGTTTTGGGGGTTGGTGGGCTGGGGTGTGGTGTGAATGAGCGGGATGGGGTTTCTTC
>NZ_JBVJAB010000011.1:0-196103 GCF_055591025.1 Streptomyces sp. NPDC041784 | reverse complement strand
CCACCGCCCGCCCCACACAGAATGCGGGATTGGAGGGGGGAAGTCCTGGCGCCCCTTCCGAAGGTGGTACACGGGGGCGGCGCGGCCCGGGTGCCGCGCCGCCCGGCGTTTTGTTCCTGCGTGCCGGCGACCGGTGCGCGCCGGCGGCCTGCCGTCGGTTACTTCTCGACGGTGAAGCCCTGCTCCTCGCCGTACTTGACCGAGGCGTCCTGCCAGGCCTTCAGACCCTCGGCCAGCGTGGTGCCGGAGACGTAGGCCTTGCCGACCGTGTCGTTGAAGATCGAGTTGGCGTACTGCTGGAACGGCAGGTACGACCAGTCGTCGGCGACGTTCGCGGCCGACTCGGCGAAGATCTTGTTCGCCTCCTGCCCGCCGAAGTACTCGAACTTGGTGCTCTGGAACTCGGTGGACTCCAGCTCCGCCTTGGTGGCCGGGAAGGCGCCCTGCTTCACCCGGGTGGCGACACCGTCACCGGAGTTGGCGTACTCGACGAAGGCGTAGGCCAGTTCCTTGTTGCCGCCCAGGGTGGGCAGCGCCAGGGAGCTGCCGCCGTTCTCCGCGCTGGCCTTGTCGCCCTTGGCCCAGGCGGGCATGGCTGCCGCGCGCCAGTCACCGGCGGCGTCCGGGACACCGGTCACGAAGTTGGCGGGCATCCAGGCGCCGGTGGCCAGGGTGGCTATGGTGCCGTCGCCCAGGCCCTTGTACCAGTCGTCGGTCCAGCCGGTGATCGGGGCGAGCAGCTTCTCGTCGATCAGCTTCTGCCAGGTGTCGGTGAACTTCGTGGCGCCCGCGTCGGAGAAGTCGATCTTCACCTTGGTGCCGTCGACCTGGTAGGGGCGCGAACCGGCCTGCCACAGCATGCTGGTGGTGAAGCCCGCGTCACCGGTGTCGTTGGCGATGTAGACCTTCGGGTCGGCCTTGTGGAGCTTGCGGGCCGCGTCCAGGTACTCGTCCCAGGTGGTCGGGACGGCGATCTTGTACTTGTCGAAGATCTTCTTGTTGTAGAACAGCGCCATCGGACCGGAGTCCATCGGCAGGCCGTACACCTTGTCGCCGTCGCTCACGGCGTTCCACGGGCCGGGGGTGTACTGAGAGGCGAGCTTGTCGGCGCCGTACGGGGCCAGGTCGCTCAGGCCCTTGGTCAGGGAGTACTGGCCGAGGGCGAAGTACTCGACCTGGGCGACGTCGGGGACGCCCTTGCCGGCCGAGATGGCGTTCGACAGCGCGGTGTAGTGCTTGTCGCCGGAGCGCTCGCTGACCAGGTTGATCTTGACCTTGGGGTACTTCTTCTCGAAGTCGGCGGCGACCGTCTTCAGCGTGGGCTCCCAGGCCCAGACCGTGACCGAGCCGCCCTTCTTCAGGGCCGCCTGGATGTCACCGGCGGAGACCGCCTTGGTGTCGGAGCTGTCGTCCGAGCTGCCGCAGGCGGTGGCGCCGAGCGCGAGGGTGGAGAGGAGGGCGAGGCCGCGCAGCAGGCGGCTGGTCTTTCTGCGCATGAAGATGCTTCCACTTCTTCGTGGGTGGGACAGGTGAGGGTGGGGGTGGTGCGCAAACGCGGGGCCGAGCAAACGTGGGGCTGAGGGGGCGGCCGGGGGCCGCGGGGTCACTCCTTGACGCTTCCGGCGGCGAGACCCGACTGCCAGTACTTCTGCAGCAGCAGGAACGCGGCGATCAGCGGGAGGATGGTGATCAGCGATCCGGTGATCACCAGGTTGTAGATGACGTCGCCGCCGATGGTCTCCGCCTGGGAGTTCCAGGCGCTCAGGCCCAGGGTCAGGGGGTACCACTCGGAGTCCTTGAGCATGATCAGCGGCAGGAAGTAGTTGTTCCAGGTGGCGACCGTGGTGAACAGCAGCACGGTCACGATGCCGGGGGCGAGCAGCGGCAGGGCGACCCGGAAGAAGGTGCGCGCCTCGCCGGCCCCGTCGATGCGGGCGGCCTCGAGGAGTTCGGTGGGAATGGCTTCCGTGGCGAAGACCCACATCAGGTAGAGGCCGAACGGCGACACCAGCGAGGGGATGATGACCGCCCACGGGGTGTCGGTCAGCCCCATCTTGCTGAACATCAGGAAGGTGGGCACCGCCAGCGCCGTGCCGGGGACGGCGACGGCACCGATGACCAGGGCGAAGATGCCGCGCTTGCCGGGGAAGTCGAACTTGGCCAGCGCGTAGCCGCCGAGGACGGCCAGCAGCGTGGCGCCGCCGGCCCCGAGGACCACGTACAGCACGGTGTTGAGGAGCCAGCGCCCGAACACACCGTCGTGGTACGTGAACGTGTCGCTGATGTTGTCCCAGAGGGCGAAGTCGTGGGCGAACCACAGGCCGGACGAATCGGCCAGGCCCGACTGGGTCTTGGTGGCGTTGATGACCAGCCAGATCAGCGGCACCACGGTGTAGAGGACCACCAGGGCGGTCAGCACCGTCAGCAGCACGCTGCGCTTCGGCTTGCCGGGGTTGTGCCGGCGCGGGCCACGCAGCCGGGGCCCGCCCTTGCCGGGTTCGGCGGTCTTGACGGCCGCGGTGGGGGAGGCGGTGGTGAGAGGGCTGCTCATCGGGTCACGCTCCCTTGCGCATGCCGCGCAGCTGCACGACGTAGGCGATCACCATCGTGATCAGGCCCATGATGATGGCCACCGTCGCGGAGTAGTTGTGCTGCTGGCCGTTGAAGGACAGCGAGTACGTGTAGAAGTTCGGGGTGTAGTCCGTGGTGATGGCGTTGGGCGCCAGCGGACGCAGGATGTTCGGCTCGTTGAAGAGCTGGAAGCTGCCGATGATGGAGAAGATCGTCGCGATGACGATCGCGCCCCGGATCGCGGGCAGTTTGATCGCGGTGATCACCCGGATCTGTCCGGCGCCGTCGATCTCCGCCGCCTCGTACAGCGACTGCGGGATGACGCGCAGCGCCGAGTAGAAGATCAGCATGTTGTAGCCGACGAACTCCCAGGTCACGATGTTGCCGATGGAGGCCAGCACCAGGTCCGGGGAGAGCGGGTCGGGCAATTCGACGCCGAACGCGCCGTTGATGTCGCCCACCAGGCCGTACTGCGTGCCGTACATGAAGCCCCACATCAGGGTGGCGACCACGGCGGGCACGGCGTACGGCAGGAAGATCGTGATCCGGAAGAAGCTCTTGCCGTAGAGCCGGCCGCTGTCCAGCGCCAGCGCCACCAGCAGGGCGATGCCGAGCATGATCGGCACCTGCACCGCGAGGAACAGCGACACCCGGCCGAGCGAGGACCAGAACTGGTCGTCCTTCAGCGCCTGCGTGTAGTTGTCCAGGCCGACGAAGGTGTTGCCGCCGATGAGCTGGTCACGGAAGAGGCTCAGATAGATCGAATAGATGATCGGGGCCAGGAAGACCAGGGCGAAGACGGCCACGAAGGGACCGATGAAACCCCACCCCGTCCAGGAGCGTCGGTCCCGTCTCGCCGGAGGGGGTGCCGGCCGCGGCTCGGCGGCCGCCGGCGGTTGCAGCGTCGTCATGTCGTTCCTCGCTCGTGCGGTCCTGGAACCCGGCGGTGTTGCGCGGAGATTTCCGAACGCCCCACCGCCACCCATGATGTTTACGCAAACATCAGCCACGCAAGAACCCTGGGCAAGCTGTTATGTTTACGTAAACATCTGATGGCGGCATGTCTACACTGCCCTGATAACGATGGTCAAGGGTCCTCTGCGGAGACCGTGACGCCTGCGCGTACAGAGAGGTGGGGACACCCGTGGACATGGCTGAAAGAACCCCGGTGAAGGGGCCGGGACGCCCCCGGGCCACCGCTTCCATGGCCGATGTGGCCCGCCTCGCGGGGGTCTCCTCGCAGACCGTCTCCCGCGTTTCCAATGGTTACGCGGGGGTGAACGAGGAAACGCGCGAGCAGGTGCTCGCCGCCATGAAGGAGCTGGGCTACCGGCCCAACAGCGCCGCCCGCGCCCTCAAACGCGGCGAGTTCCGGACGATCGGCGTGATCACCTTCTCGCTCTCCAGCACGGGCAACGTCCGCACCCTGGAGGCCATCGCCACCTCCGCCGCCGCCGAGGGCTACGCGGTGACCCTGCTGCCGGTCGCCCTCCCGACCCAGGACGCGGTGCGCGGGGCGTTCACCCGCCTCGAGGAACTGGCCGTCGACGCGGTGATCGTCATCATGGAGGTGCACCTCCTGGACGCCGCGACGATCATGCTCCCGCCGTACGTGCAGGTCCTGGTCGTCGACTCCGACGCCGGCGACCACTACACGGTCGTCGACACCGACCAGGCCGGCGGCAGCCGCACCGCCGTCGAACATCTGCTCGGCCTCGGTCATGAGACGGTGTGGCACCTGGGCGGACCCGAGGACTCCTTCGCCGCACAGCGCCGCACCGACGCCTGGCGCGCCGCCCTCACCGAGGCCGGCCGCACCCCGCCGCCCCTCATCCGGGGCGACTGGTCCGCCGAGTCCGGCTACCGGGCCGGCCTCGAACTCGCCACCCACGAGGAGTGCACGGCCGTCTTCGCCGCCAACGACCAGATGGCCCTCGGCCTGCTGCGCGCCCTGCACGAACGCGGGCGGCGCGTGCCCGAGGACGTCAGTGTCATCGGCTTCGACGACATCCCCGAGGCCGGCTCCTTCCTGCCGCCGCTCACCACCGTCCACCAGGACTTCGCCGAGGTCGGTCGGCTGTGCGTACGGGCCGTGCTGCGCAAGATGCGCCAGAACGACCCGGAGCACGGCACGACCCTCGTCCCGACGCGGCTCGTCGTCCGGGAGAGCACGGCGCCTCCGCGCGGGGGGAAGTGACGGTCCGCGGGTGAGCCCCCGGCCAGGGTCGGTCCGGGGGATCGGGTCGGAGGAGTCCGGCGGGGCCATGGGGCCGCCCCCGCCATGGGGCCGCCCCGCCGCGCGAGCGCAGTCGAGCGTGGGGGAGCCGGCGACGACGACAACGCCGCTGGGGTCCCCCTCCGGAGGGAGCGCGTGCGAGGCCCCGTGGCTTCGGCATGATCCGCCGGAGTGGCCCTACGCCGGGAGTCGCTCGCCCACCGCGCGGGCCGCCGTGCGCCAGGCGGTGGTGACCGCGTGCCGGGCGGCCGCCGTGCCCCGGTCGGTCTCCGTGGGCAGCCGCAGCGGAGCGCCCAGGTGGACGTGGCAGTGCGGGCGGCGGACCGGCGCGGTGAACGTGCCCGCGAGCTGCTTCGCCACCGAACCCGACGCGATCCGCCGGGCGCCCGCGTGACCCACCGGCACCACCAGCGCGCCGGACGTCCGCGCGAGGCGGGCCAGTCCGGTGCGGAACGGCTCGGGCGCGGTGGCGGCGGCGTCCTTGCGGCGCGGCAGCTTCCCCTCGCCGTACAGCAGCACGTGCCGGCCGCCGGCCAGCGCCTCGGCGGCGGCGTCCAGCGCGAGCGCCGCGTGGGCCGTCCCGCGCTGGACGGGGATGTGTCCGGCCCGGGTGAGCGCCCGGCCGAACAGCGGGATGCGCCACAGCCCGGCGGCGGCCAGGACGACCGGCTCCAGGTCGTAGCGGCGCAGCGCGGCCATCACGACCGCCGGGTCCGCCAGCGAGTCGTGGTTGGCGACGAAGAGGGTCCCCGCGGGCAGCCGCAGCTTGATCTCACTCGTGGTGGTGAGCCGGCCGAAGAACGGCGTCAGGGCGATGACGGTACGGCTGAACACGCGCGGGCCTCCCTGGGAACGCTGATGTGCGCCCAGTCTCGCGGCCCCGGACCCGGCGGCGCCTGAGTACGGATACTCAAACCCTGCCCGGCACGGGAGTTCACGCCCCGGCGGGCCCTCGCGGAAGATCACGGCGACGGGGGAAGATGGACCCGCAAGCCAATGGTCAACCGACACGGAGGAGCGGGCACATGCTGCACGAGCGAGCGGGCCGCCCGGCCGGCCCCGAGGACCTCGTCGACGTCGCCCGGCTGGTCACCGCGTACTACGCGCTGCACCCGGACCCGTCCGACCCGGCGCAGCGCGTCGCGTTCGGCACCTCGGGCCACCGCGGCTCGTCCCTCAACACCGCGTTCAACGAGGACCACATCGCGGCCACCAGTCAGGCCATCTGCGAGTACCGCGCCGCCCAGGGCACCGACGGCCCGCTCTTCCTCGGCGCCGACACCCACGCCTTGTCCGAACCCGCCCGGGTCACCGCCCTGGAGGTGTTCGCCGCGGGCGGCGTGACCGTGCTGATCGACAGTGCCGACGGCTACACGCCCACCCCGGCGGTCTCGCACGCGATCCTCACCCACAACCGGGGCCGCACCACCGGCCTCGCCGACGGCGTGGTCGTCACCCCGTCCCACAACCCGCCCGCCGACGGCGGGTTCAAGTACAACCCGCCGAGCGGCGGACCGGCGGGGTCGGACGCCACGTCCTGGATCCAGGACCGGGCCAACGAGATCATCGCGGCGGGCATGAAGGACGTCCGGCGCGTTCCGTACACCCGGGCGCTCGCCGCGCCCACCACCGGCCGTTACGACTTCCTCGGCACGTACGTCACCGACCTCCCGGGCGTCCTGGACCTGGACGCGATCCGCGCCGCGGGCGTGCGCATCGGCGCCGATCCGCTGGGCGGGGCCTCCGTCGCCTACTGGGGCCGGATCGCCGAGCAGCACCGCCTCGACCTGACCGTGGTGAACCCGCTCACCGACCCCACCTGGCGGTTCATGACGCTCGACTGGGACGGCAAGATCCGCATGGACTGCTCGTCGCCGTACGCGATGGCCTCACTGATCGGCCGGAGCGACCGGTTCGACATCGCCACGGGCAACGACGCGGACGCCGACCGGCACGGCATCGTCACCCCCGACGCGGGCCTGATGAACCCCAACCACTACCTGGCCACCGCCATCGCCTACCTCTACGCCCACCGCGAGCGGTGGCCCGCCGACGCGGGCGTCGGCAAGACGCTGGTGTCCTCCTCGATGATCGACCGGGTCGCCGCCGATCTCGGCCGTCGGCTCGTCGAGGTGCCCGTCGGCTTCAAGTGGTTCGTGGACGGCCTGGTCGACGGCTCGCTCGGCTTCGGCGGCGAGGAGTCGGCCGGCGCCTCCTTCCTGCGCCGCGACGGCTCCGTGTGGACCACCGACAAGGACGGCATCATCCTGGCGCTGCTCGCCTCCGAGATCACCGCGGTGACCGGGAAGACGCCGTCGCAGCACTACGCCGCCCTGACGGACCGTTTCGGCGCGCCGGCCTACGCCCGGATCGACGCCCCCGCGACGCGCGAGGAGAAGGCGCTGCTCGCCAGGCTCTCGCCCGCGCAGGTCACCGCCGACACCCTGGCCGGGGAGCCGGTCACGGGCGTGCTGACCGAGGCCCCGGGCAACGGCGCGGCCGTCGGCGGCATCAAGGTGACCACCGCCAACGCCTGGTTCGCGGCCCGGCCCTCGGGCACCGAGGACGTGTACAAGATCTACGGCGAGTCGTTCCTCGGGGCCGACCACCTGAGCCGGGTCCAGGAGGAGGCCAAGGACGTGGTCATGGCGGCACTGGGCGGCTGACCAGGCCTTTTGTCCTCCGGCTGCGGGCGACGGCTTCGTGGTCTCCCGGCTGCGGGCAGCGGCCGGTTTCGGGCGGGGGCCGGATTCGGGCGGGCGGACGGTGTCAGGCGACGGCGAACCGGAAGGCGCCGTCGCCCCCGCCCAGCGTCAGCCAGACGTACCGCTCCTCCCGCACCAGCCGCAGCGCCACATGGGCGCAGCCGGGGCAGCGGGCGGTGAGGCCGGGCTCGGGGCCGTAGACGTGCAGCTCCGCGAGCGGTCCCGAGCGGGCGCACTCCGGGCAGCGCCACCAGGCGGCGGTCGCCTCCACGGAGAGGATCTCCGACAACGGTCCGGCAAGGCAGTTGCCGTCCAGGTGGGCTGCCGTGTCTGCCACGGGGTTCTCCCTAGGGGGTCGGGGTCAGCCGAAGCGTTCCGTACGGATGGTGGCCGGGTCCCGGCCCAGGCCGGTGAGCAGATCGCCGACCGTCTCGACGAAGGCCGTCGGGCCGCAGACGTAGACCGGACCGCCCGGCGGCAGCCCGGCCGCCGCCTCCGTGAGGTCGGCCGCCGTGATCCGGCCGGGGCCGCGGGGGTCGTTCGGCGGCGCCTTGCGCGTGTACACGAAGCGCACGTCGAGGTCCGGCTGCCCGTCGTCCAGGTACTCGCGGTACCAGACGTCGTCCGCGTCGCGCGCGGAGTACAGGAGCCGGAACGCGCCGCGCGTGGGGGCCCGCCCGTGCGCCCGGACCATGGCGGCCAGGGGGACGACCCCGGAGCCGCCGGCCACCAGCAGGACCGGCTCGGTCCCCCCGGGCCGCCACACGAACCAGTTGCCGAGCGGCCCGCGCACCTCCACGTTCGCCCCGATCGGCAGCCCGTCCGCCAGATACGGCGACACCTCCCCGTCGGGCACCGCCCGCACCCCCAGCTCGATCCGGTCGCCGTCGGCGGGCGCGGCCAGCGAGTAGCTGCGGACGGCCTGGTAGCCGTCGTCGGCGGTCAGCCGTACGTCCACGTGCTGGCCGGGCAGATGGCCGGGCCAGCCCGGGACCGTGAGGACCAGGGTGCGGGCGGTGGCGTTCTGCGCCCGGCGCTCCTCGAGCCGCGCGACGCGCCAGGTGAGGCCGGCCATGCTCAGTCGCCCCAGTTGCGCTGCTCGCGCCACGGGTCGCCGTAGTTGTGGTACCCGACGGTCTCCCAGAATCCGGGCTCGTCCTCGTGCGTGAGCCGCAGTCCGCGCACCCACTTGGCGGACTTCCACAGGTACAGGTGCGGCACGAGCAGCCGGGCCGGGCCGCCGTGCTCGGGGGAGAGGGGACAGCCGTCGTACGTGTGGACGATCCACGCCTGGCCGTCGAGGAGGTCCTCCAGCGGCAGGTTCGTCGTGTAGCCGCCGTAGCTGCTGATCACGACGTAGTCGGCGGCCGTGACGACGTCCTCGAGGAAGGCGTCCAGGGGCACGCCCCGCCAGTGGGTGCCGAACTTCGACCAGCGGGTGACGCAGTGGATGTCCTGGACGGTCTCCTCCTGCGGGAGGGCCATCATCTCGTCCCAGGTCCAGGCATGTGCCTCGCTGGTCTCTGTGGTCACGGTGAAGCGCCAGGTGTCCGTGGGGACCTTCGGGGTGGGGCCGGCCGACAGGACGGGGAACGACTCGGTGGGGTACTGGCCGGGCGGCAGCTTGTCGGCCAGGCGCCGGGCGCGTCCCTGGAAGCCGGGGGAGAAGGAGTTCACAGCGGTCATCTCCTGAGCACGTCCGCCGGGGAGCGTGCGGGGGTTCGTCAGTCAGTGTCCGGCGGCGCGGGCCCGGGCACCACTCGGTCGCCCGCACATGCTGGTACGGCCCGGCGTGTCCGGGTTGCCTGTGCGCGCACGGCCGTTGCCTGTGCGCGCACGGCCGCTGTCGGGCTCTCGCACGGCCGTTGTGCGGCCGGCGCACGGCGGCTGATCCGTGCGGCCCGCGCCCGGCCTCGGTGGTGTCCGATGCGTTCGGAGGCCACAACCGGTGCGCTGCCGGACAACCGTGAACGTCGGCCGCTGCCTAGGGTCACCAGGCCCCGCCACTCCCAGCCGCCTGGACGCCCATGAGCACCGCACCCCCGGCCCCGAGGACCTCGGGCAGGTCCGGCCGGCCCGACTCGCCCTGGGCACCGCTCGCCGCCCAGGTCTTCCGTGCCCTCTGGATCGCCCAGCTGGTCTCCAACATCGGCGGCTGGATGCAGACCGTGGGCGCCCAGTGGGTGCTGGTCGATGAGAACGCAGCGCTGGTGACGCTCGTCCAGACGGCCTCCAGCCTCCCCGTCGTCCTGCTGGCACTGCCCTCCGGCGTGCTCGCCGACCGCTTCGACCGCCGCGGGGTCCTGCTGGCCGCGCAGGCCGCCATGACGGCCGTCTCCGGTGTGCTCGCCGCGCTGGCCTTCGCCGACGCCCTCACCCCGGCCGCCCTGCTCTCCCTCACCTTCCTCCTCGGCTGCGGCACCGCCCTGATGGGGCCCGCCTGGCAGGCGATCCAGCCGGAACTCGTCGACCGGGATCGGCTCGGCCAGGCGGCGGCGCTCGGCGCGGTCAACATGAACCTCGCGCGCGCCGTCGGGCCGGCCGTCGGGGGAGCCGTGGTGGCGGCGGCCGGGGCCGGCTGGGTCTTCGCGTTCAACGCGCTCTCCTACCTCGGCACCGCCGCCGTCCTCCTCGTCTGGCGTCGGCCCGCGCCCGTGGCCGCCCGCCCCGGCGGCCACGAACGGCTCCTGCCCGCCCTGTACGCGGGCCGCCGCTATGTCCGCAACGCCCCGGGCGTCCGCCGTGTCCTGCTGCGCACGGCGCTGTTCGTGCCCGGTGGCGCCGCCCTGTGGTCGCTGCTCCCGGTGAGCGCGAGCCGCACCCTGGGCCTCGGCTCCGGCGGCTACGGCCTGCTCCTGGGCACGGTCGGCGCGGGCGCCGTGGCCGGTGCCTTCGCCCTGCCCCCGATCCGCCGTGCGCTGGGCGCGAGCGGCACCCTCGGCGCCGGGACCCTGGTCTTCGCCGCCGTCCTGGCGGTGCTGGCCGTCGCCCGGTCGCCGTGGCTGGTGGCGGCCGCCCTGGTGCCTGCCGGGCTCGCTTGGATCGGTGTCCTGTCCACCCTCAACGCCGCCGTGCAGACTCGGCTGCCGGGCTGGGTCAGGGCCCGTGGGCTCGCCGTCCACCTGCTCGTCTTCCAGGGCGGGCAGGCCCTCGCGGCCCCGCTGTGGGGCGTCCTCGCCGCATGGCTGGGCCTGACCGCCGCCTACCTGGCCGCCGGCGCCCTGACGCTCGCGGGCGCGCTCACGGTACGCCGGTGGCCGCTGTACGACTCGAAGCAGGTGGACCCCGCGCCGTCCGGCCACTGGCCCGTTCCGCCGCTGGTGTTCGTGCCCGGTCCCGCCGACGGCCCCGTGCTCGTCTCGGTGACCTACCGGGTGCCGCCCGGGAACCGTGCCGAGTTCACCGCCCGCATGGACCGCGTCGCCCGCTCGCGCCGCCGCACCGGAGCCCTGACCTGGGGCCTCTACCAGGACGGCAACGACCCCGAGCGCTTCGTGGAGCACTACCTCGTCTCCTCCTGGGACGAACATCTCGCCCAGCACCACACGCGCCTCACGGTCACCGACCGCCGCCACGAGGAGAGGGCCCGTGAACTGCTCGTACCGGGGACCGGACCGGAGGTGGTCCATGCCTTCGACACGACGACCGGGCCTGTCGTGACGGGCGAGGGCTGACGCCGGGGGCGGGGGACCGGCGACGACGGGGCACCTCCCGCTCTCGCTATGATCCTCTCAAGCTGAAATGTGAATTTTGCCCGAAAGGTCCCATGTAGCGGTCACGAGATCGCCGTCCCGCAACGAGGCCGCCGTCCCCGCCGGAGTGATCCATGTCCCGCAAGCGCCCCCCGGACGAAGGCGACGAGCTGCTGGCCAGGCTCGGTTCGCTGACCGCCCAGGCGCGCGAGCGCGCGGTGCTGCAACGCTCCCGCGTCGAACTGGCCCTCGCCCTCCAGCGCGGCATGCTGCCCCGTGACCTGCCCGTCGCCCCCGGCTTCCGGCTGGCCGTCCAGTACGCCCCCGCCTGCTACGGCCTCAACGTGGGCGGCGACTGGTACGACGCCTTCACCATGCCCGACGGGCGGATCGGCCTGTCCATCGGTGACGTCCAGGGCCACAACATAGAGGCGACCGCGTTCATGGGGCAGGTACGGGTCGGTCTGCGGGCCCTCGCCTCCGTCACCGGCGAACCCGGCGAACTCCTCGCCCGCACCAACGACCTGCTGCTCTCCCTCGGCAGCGACCTCTTCGCCACCTGCACCTTCATGCGGCTCGACCCCGCCACCGGGGTCCTGGAGAGTGCCCGGGCCGGGCACATCCCGTGCGTCTGGGCCACGGCGGACGGCAAGTCCGGCATAGCCGAGGACGAGGGCGGACCGCCGCTCGGCGTCGTGGCGGACATCGACTACCCGGTCACCCGCTATCGCCTCACCAAGGGCGGCGTGTTCGTGCTGCTCACGGACGGGGTGGTGGAAGGGCCGACCCTGTCCGTGGAGGAGGGACTCGACCAGGTCGCGCGGCTCGCCGGCATCGCCGCCGTGGCCGGTCTGGAGGCGGGCTCGCTCGCCTCCGCCGTGATCAAGGGCGCCGAGCGGGTGGGCCACGAGGACGACGCGGCCGTCCTGGTCGTGGGACACGACGGGCTGCCGGCCGAGCGGGCCTCCGTTCAGCCATAGGGCCGGACGGCGGGCCGCTCACCTCGCCGCGGACGCCGGGGCGGTGTCTGATGGCTGCTGTGGTGGGTACCCCGGAACCGGAGCTGCGACGGACGGCCGTCTTCGCCGTCCTGACGCTCGCGGTCGCCGTCTCCTACTACGCGGCCGGGCGTCTGGGGCTGATGCGGCAGCTCGTCGTCGAGGGCGCGGTGTTCACCCCCATCTGGCCGCCCACGGGCGTGGCGGTCGCCTGTCTGCTGATCTTCGGGATCCGGTCCTGGCTCGGCATCGCCCTCGGGGTCCTGCTCGTCATCCTGTCGATCACCACGCTGCGGCCTCTGGTGCTGGTGAACGTGCTGGGCAACACCGTCGCGCCCGTCTGCGCCTACCTCATGCTGCGCAAGGTCGGCTTCCGCACCGACCTCGCCCGTTTACGCGACGGTCTCGCCCTGGTCTTCCTGGCGGCGCTCACCGCCATGCTGATCAGCTCGACCGTCGGCGTGGGCCTGCTCGTCCTCACCGACCGGCTGGCCGCGTCCAGCTTCTGGCCGGTGTTCCTGGCCTGGTGGGTCGGTGACGCGATGGGCGTCCTCATCGTCACCCCGGTCCTGCTCCTGCTGCACCAGGCCCAGCGGCCGCTGGGCCTGGCCCGGTGGAAGGAGGCCGTGGGCCTGGCCCTGATCTCCCTGGCCGTCGTCCCGCTCGCCACCCGCAGCACGGTCAGTGTGCTCTTCCTCGTCTACCCGCTGCTGATCTGGGCGGCGCTGCGCTTCCAGCTGGCCGGCAGCATGCTGTGCGCGCTGTTCACCTCGGTCATGGCCACCATCGCCGCCACGGACCAGGTCGGGCCCTTCGCCCGGCTGACCCGGGTCGAGGTGATGATCAAGCTCCAGGCCTTCAACGGCACCATGGCCCTCACCGCGCTGCTCCTGTCCGCCGTGATCATGGAGCAGCGCAACACGCGGCGCTCCGTGGAGCGCGCCTGTCAGGAACTCGTCGAGGTCCTGGAGCACCTCACCGCCGGGGACAACCGCCCCTCCGTCTACGATCCGCCCCCGTACGGCCGGGACGGCCCACGGAACGGGGACGGCTTCCAGTGACTCGCTTCCGGTGACTCGCTTTCAGTGGACTCGCTTCCAGTGACTTGCTTGCAGTGGCTCGTGTGCAGTGGCTCGTGTGCAGGCCCGCCTCCGGTCGAGTGCTCGCCGCGGGTTCACCCGCGCCCGTGAGGTTTCGGCCGCACGTTCACATCCGGCAGTTCTCCGGTTCCGGAACGTCGGCTCGCCGTTCTCGCGGACCATGAGAAGGCCATCTGCGTGCTGCGGCGGGCCGCACGGTTCCCCGTACCTGAGAGACGACACGTGAGGAGCCCCCCCATGACCGCACCACGCATCGACATCGTGCACCCCGCCGACCTGACACCCACCGACCTCGGCCTGTGGAACGACCTGCGGACCGCGGCCGGCACCGCGGCCAACCCCTTCATGAGCGCGGAGTTCAGCCAGGCCGTCGGCCGGGTGCGCCCCGACACCCGGGTGGCGGTCCTGCGCCGGAGACGGAGGACGGTCGGCTACTTCCCCTACCAGCGCCGGTGGGGCTGCGGCCGGGCGGTCGGCCTGGGCGTCTCCGACTGCCAGGGCGCCGTCCTGGACCCCGGCCTGCACCTGGACCCGTACCACCTCATGCGCGCCTGCTCCCTGAACGCCTGGGAGTTCAACCACCTGGAGAGCGGCCAGGACCTCTTCCTGCCCTACGCCACCGGCCAGTTCGCCTCACCCGTCATCGACCTCACGCGTGGCTTCGCGGCGTACGAGGACCACCTGCGCGCGCACGCACGCGGCTTCCTGAAGGCCGCACGGTCCCAGGAACGCCGTATGGCCCGCAACCTCGGCCCGCTGCGCTTTGTCTTCGACGACCCGGACCCGGCCGCCCTGCGCGCCCTCGTCACCTGGAAGTCCGCCCACTACCGCCGCACCGGACGCCGGGACCCCTTCGCCCAGCCCTGGATCGCCCGGCTCGTCGACCTGCTCTCCGCCACCGCCGCCCCGGACTGCACGGGCATCCTGTCCGTGCTCTACGCCGCGGACCGGCCCGTCGCCGCCCACTTCGGCCTGCGCTCCCGGACGGTCCTGTCCTGCTGGTTCCCCTCCTACGACCTGACCGTCGCCACCTACTCGCCCGGCCGCGTCCTCTATCTGCGCGTGATCGAAGCCGCCGCCGCGTCCGGCATCGACCTCGTCGACTTCGGCAGGGGCGAGGCGGCGTACAAGAACTCCTTCAAGACGGGCGACCTCCTCGTCCACGAAGGCGCCCTGCGCACGGCGGGTCCCGGGGCGGCTCTGCACTGGCTGCGCCGCGAGCCGATGCGGGCCGCCCACCGGCTGGTGCGGGACCATCCGGCACTGAAGAGCGCGGCCGTACGCACCCTCAGGACCGTCGGGGCGATCCGGGCGCGCTGAGCGGTCGTACCCGAGCCCTACTGCAACCGGGGGAGGAGGGGCGAGGCGGTTGCCGTCCCGCGCCGGCGCACACCGCATCCTGCAACCTGACGTCCGTCCGCGCGGCCGGCCGCCGGTGTCCGCCGAGGCCGCCCGCCCCTCGCCCACGCGGTCCCCGCACCGCCCGGACCCTACGGAGAACCATGGCCGACCCCGAACCCGACCCAGGTCCCGGTCCCGGTCCCGGTCCCGAGGCCCGCGCCACCGCACTGCTGCGCCGCCCCCAGCTGTGGCTGGTGCCCACCGTTCTGACGGGCCTGCTCACCCTGCTGCTGTCCCTCCTCTACATGGGCGGCATCGTCAACCCCAACGGCGACCTGCGCGATCTGCCCATCGCCCTGGTCAACAGCGACACCGGCGCGCCGCCCGCAGGACAGCGAGACAACCTCGGCACGCAGATCGGCGCGGCCATCGCCGCCGACACGGCCGGCGGGAAGGCCGAGTGGCGCACCCTCACCCGTGCCCAGGCGCAGGACCAGCTCGACTCCGGCAAGGTCTACGGCGCTCTCGTCATCCCGGCCGACTTCACCGACTCCGTCACCGCGCTGACCACCACCGGCGCCACCCAGCGGCCGACGATGACGGTGCTCACCAACCCCGGCAAGGGCAGCCTCGGTTCCTCGCTCGCCGGCCAGATCACCACGCAGGCGGCCCATCAGGCGTCCACCACCCTGGGCAAGCAGCTCACCGGGGCCGTCACCACGGCGGACTCCACCACCAAGGTGCTGCTCGCCGACCCGGTGGAGGTCGTCACCCGGGCCGGCCACCCCATCGGCACCCACAGCGGCCTGGGCCTCAGCGCCTTCTACTACACGCTGCTGCTCGTGCTGGCCGGATTCATGGGCGGCAACGTCATCAGCAACGGCGTCGACACCGCGCTCGGCTACGCGGACAACGAGATCGGCCCCTGGCACACCCGCCGCCCCACCGTGCCGATCAACCGCACCCAGACCCTGCTGCTGAAGATGGTCATGACGGCGGGCATCGCACTCGTCAGCGCGTCGCTGGTCCTGCTGGCCTGTGTCGCCATCCTCGGCATGGACGCCTCCCATCTGCCACTGCTGTGGATCTACTCCTACTGCGCGACCCTCGCCGTCGGCCTCGGCGTCCAGGCCATCAACGCCGCGTTCGGCGGGATCGGCCAGCTGGTGTCCATGTTCGTGTTCATCGTCCTGGGCCTGCCGTCCTCCGGCGCCACCATCCCGCTCCAGGCGGTCCCCGACTTCTACCGCTTCCTGGCCCTCTTCGAGCCCATGCGCCAACTCAGCGACGGCGTACGGGCCATCCTCTACTTCGACGCGCGCGGCGACGCAGGCCTCACCCGCTCCTGGATCATGATCGCCATCGGCACCGCCCTCGCACTCCTCTTCGGCTTCGCGATGACGAGGTACTACGACAGGGCGGGCCACAAGCGCCTCACACCACAGCCCGCGTGACCGTCTCCCGGGCGGAACTCGTGCGCGACTGATCGACATGCCGCCACCACCGTGCGGGCTTAGCGTTTTGAACATGAGCATGAGGTGCTGCGTCGCATGACCGGTTCCGGTGGGCAACTGGATGCGATCGATCCGCTCGGTGCGGCCTTGGCGGCAGCTGTACGTCGTACGGGTGCCAGGTTCGGGGGTGTCTACCTGGTGGACCCGGCTGAATCGGTGATGGGTCTGGTCGCGCTGTGCGGTGTGCCGGTCGACGCCTTCGCGCCGTGGTGGCGGAGCGCCTTCGGCGCGCCCGGTCCGATGCAGGATTCGATACGCAACGAGCGGCTCGTCTGGATGAGTTCGCTGGAGGAGCTGGCGCGCCTCTACCCGCGCGCAGCGGCGAACCTCCCCTATCAACTCGCCTTCGCGGTCGCACCGTTCAGACACGTCCGACACTGCCGGGGTGCACTGCTGCTCGCATGGCCTCCGTACGCCCGTTCTCAGCCTCCGGGAGCGCGGACGCATCGCCTTGAGCGCCCGGCGCATCGCGCGCGTACTGAACGCGGCCGCCCGCCCTCCGGCCATTCCGGAGCGGCCCCGCTTCGTCCCTCCCCGTCACGAAGAGCCGACGCCGCAGTCCGCTTCGCCGGCGGCCCGCCTGGTCGAACGTCTGCCCCTCGGCACCCTCGCCCTCGACCTCGCGGGGCACATCACCTACGTGAACACCACCGCCGCCGGGCTGCTCGGCAAACCCGTGGAGCTACTGCTGGGCACTCAGCCGTCCCAGTCACTGCCCTGGCTCGACACCATCACGTTCATGGACGCGTACCGCACCGCTTTGAGCAGCCGCGACGACGTCGCCCTGACCGTCCCGCGCCCGCCGGATCAGTGGCTGGACCTCCGCCTCCACGCGGACGACAGCGGCACGAGCATCCTCGTCACGCCCCACCGCTCGTCGAGGCCTCTCGGCCCGCAGCCCGCCACCCAGGTCGCGGCCTCGCCGGAGAGCCGCATCCATCTTCTGATGGTGCTGGCGGCCGCACTGACCGAGACCATCGGCGTTCAGGACGTCGTCGACCTGGTCGCCGACCAAGTCCTGCCCGCCTTCGGCGCCCACGGCATGATCATGTCCGCTGCCGATCCCGACCGTATTCGGATCATCGGGTACCGCGGGTACGACCCCGACGTCATCGAGCGGTTGGACGGCCTGCCCGCGGACGCCGATCTGACCCCCGCCGGCCACGCGATGGCAACCGGCGTGTCCTTGTTCTTCGCCAGCCGCGACGAGCTTGTCCACCGCTACCCCAAGGCGCCGCAGCTCACCGACAAACAAGCGTGGGCGTTCCTGCCGCTGCTCAGTTCCGGACGCCCGATCGGCGGTCTCCTGCTCGCCTACGACGCCCCCCACCGGTTCACCGCCGCCGAGCGTTCCATCCTCACGCCGCTCGCCGGTCTCATCGCCCAGGCCCTGGACCGCGCCCGCCTCTACGACGCCAAGCACGGACTCGCTCACGCCCTCCAGCAGACCCTCCTGCCCCACGCCCTGCCCACGGTGACCGGACTCGACGTGGCCGCCCGTTACCTCCCCGCCAGCCACGGCGTGAACCTCGGCGGCGACTTCTACGACCTCATCCGCCTCACCGACACCACCGCCGCGGCCGTCATCGGAGACGTGCAGGGTCATGACATGTCGGCAGCCGCCCTCATGGGCCTGGTGCGCATGGCCGTCCACTCCCACGCCACGGCCGGAGCCGCGCCCGATCAGGTCCTCACCCGCACCGACCGCGACCTCGCCGACCTGAACGCCGACCGCTTCGTCTCCTGTCTCTACGCCCACCTCGACCTCGCCCGTCACCAGGTGACCCTCGCCAGCGCGGGACACCCGCCCCCGCTCCTTCGGCACCCCGACAACCAGGCCCATGCCGTCGCCATCCGTCCCGGCCCGCCTCTCGGTGTCGGTCTCGGCACCCACTCCTATCCGCTCACCACGCTGCCGCTGGGCCCGGGGGCGCTCCTGGCCCTGTACACCGACGGCCTCGTGGAGGTCCCCGGCATCGACATCGCCCAGACCATCGCCGACCTCGCGGACCGCCTCGGCGAGTGGAGCGGCCTTCCCCTGCACCAACTCGTGGACAGCCTCGTCCACCGCACTCGACATGCCCGTCAACGCACCGACGACGTCGCCCTGCTCCTGCTTCGGCCCAACCAACTTGCCGAGCTGTGATCACACTTCAATGAAGTACTCCGAGCCTGCTGCCGACGGCGGTATCCAGACGACGAAGAAGAGGAAGCCGATTCTGGTCGACAGAGCATGGAAGTCGTCGGGGAACAGTTCACGTGCGGCCGGGTCGGGCCCCGCGTATCCGGCATGATCCGCCGGACAGGCCCTGACATCGCACATCTGGTGACCTGATCGGCGGGACGGGCCGGGGCGGAGCAGCACCCGGCCGTCGGGCTATGAGCGTGCGGGCTGGTCGGCGATCAGGAGGGTGGTGCCGGCCGGGCGGAAGCCCAGGCGGGCGTAGATACGGGCGACGGACTCCTCGGCGTAGGCGAGGAAGACGGTCGTCACGCCGTGCTCGCGGGCGTCGGTGACCAGGGCCGCCGTCACCGCGGCGGCCAGCCCCTGCCGGCGGGCGGTCGGCAGGGTGCCCACGCCGCCGATCTCGGTGGCGCCGTTCGCCGGGTGGTAGTGGCCGGCGGCCAGCGGGACACCGTCCGGCGCGAAGGCGGCGACCAGCCGCTTGTGCCCGGCACGGAGCGTCGGCCGGACCGTCTCGACCGTGCCGTCCGCGAGCAGTTCCCCGGCCACGGCCGACAACCGTGCGGCCCCGCCCGTGCTCTCCGGCGCGAAGGCCAGCCGGGGCAGCGCGAGGACGGCGGGCAGCGCCGCGTCGTCGGCGTCGACCGCGCGGATCGACACACCGGCCGGCAGCGGCTGCGGCGCCATCGGCCGCTCGGGGTCCAGCACCATCAACGGCCGCTCCGCCACCGTCAGTCCGGCGGCCTCGATACGGCCCCGCAGCCCCGGCGCCGCCTCGGCCAGCCACTCGAACGCGCCCGGCACCCCCAGCTCCCGCTGCCGGGCCCGCACCCGCGCGATGTCGGCGTCGGTCACCCGCGCGGCACCCTCCGCGGTGGGCTGGGCATGCCCCGGACCGCCGTAGTACGGGGCACCCGGCTCCTTCCGTACGAACAGCCGCAGCGAGCCGAACTCCTCGGCGTCGGCGAACAGCAGCGGAACGGTGGCGTAGTACTCCTCGATCCGGGCGCGCAGTGAGTCGCTCATGCGGGCATCCCACCACGGGAGTCACCGGCACCGCACCCGGGATTTCCGCCGCCCTCGCGACGGGGCCGACGGTCAGCGGCCCCGCTCCTGCGCGTACCGGGCCTCGTAGTAGCCGGCGTCGATGGCGGGGTTGCCCAGCGTCGCCCAGAACCTGTCGTCCGGGACGGGCGGAAGGGGCGGGCCGCCGAGGTCGGTGAGCAGTTCGTCCCGCCAGCCGAGGCTCAGGCGACCGCGGACCCCCACGCTCTTCGCCACCGCGGCGTGGGGCGATCCGCACACGGTGACCACCATGGCCTGCGCCGCCCACGCCCGGTGGCTGTCCCGGTGCACCGCGGCCTTGGCGATCACCGAGCGCAGCCTGAGGCCGAGCGGGCCGTCCTGCGCCAGTGCGACTGTCTCGCCCCGCTCGGCCGCGTCCAGGGCGGCCGCGACCTCGGGGTACTTGGCGAGGCCGGTTTCGACCGCCAGTCTGCGCATCTGCTTCCACGCCGCGACGGCGGCCTGCTCCCGGGACATCGAGGCGACCAGCGCGCCGAGTTCCTGGAGCCCGAGCAGCGGGCCCGGCCTCAGCGGTTCCGTCGGCCCGGCGGGCAGGTCGAGGGGCGGAAGATCCGCCGCCGTGCCCGGCAGCGGGTCGTCGGCGCTGCCCCACTCCGGGCGGGCACGCTCCGCCCACTCCCAGATCAGACGGCCGTTGAACGTCACCGCGCCCTCGCCCGCGCCTCCGGTCGCCGGGCCGCGCTCCAACTGGTCCGCCACCTCGGCCAGATACCCGCCCAACGAGTCGGCCCGCCCGAAGTCGGTCCCGGTCTCGTCGAAGAACCGTCCGATCGCGCCGTAGGAGCCGCCGGGACGGCAGTCGGCCGTCAGACCGTCGGAGGTGACCTCGTAGGACCCGAACTTGACGTAGCCGTGATGCCAGTAGAACTCGGCGCTCTCCTCGTCCAGGTCGGCGGCGATGCCGCGCAGGAACCGGGTCGCCGCCACGATCTCCCGGACACCGAGCAAGCGGTCGTGCGTCGGGAGACCGAACGCGTCCGTGCCCTGCGCCGTCCCGTCGTGGCGGCGCAGGGACGCGACCAGATCGGGGTGGAACACCAGGTCGAGTTCCTTCTCCGCCGCGCGTATCTCCTCGTCCGTCGCGGGCGGGGCGAGCGTGGCGAAGGTGCGCGGCGCGTGCTCCCGCAGCCAGGCGTCGATACGGTCCCAGGAACTCTCGACCAGGTCGGTTGTCATACGGCCGACCATAGGACCAGGCACTGACAACGGGTTCGAGGCATCAAGGAGTCGGGATGCCCGCCGGGCGTGCCGGGCGGCCGAGACGGACCGGAACGCCCGGGGAGTACAGGACGCTGACCGGGGCGTCGCTCGGCGCGGGGAGCCCGGCCGCCGCGACCAGGTTCTCCTCACAGGTGATCAACTCGGCGCGGTGCAGGGGCCAGCGCGGGTGGTGGTTGGGCAGGTAGGCCGCTCCGCCGAAGAACGCGTTGTGCATGCCCCAGCGAGCCGTGAGGAAGTGCTCCAGCTCGGTGGGTTCCTCGATGCGTTCACCGGTTCGTACGGCGATGCGGCTGTACGCTCCGCGGGGGCCGGGCCAGCGGCGGGAGCTCGTGTAGGTGACCGTGTCGCCGACGGCACGGACGCTCATCCGGGACCACAGGTACGGCAGCCGGAAGCCGGCCCGCCCCATCACCACGGGTATCAGGCGTGAGGCGTCCATCGACCGGAAGACGACACCGCGTCGGCCGTGCGCGTCGACCGAGTACAGGCGCACGTTGGTTTCCGGGAACGACCCGAGATACGGCACACCGGGCATCCCGAGCCACCCGACCCGGTGCATCCGGAAGGCGACGAGTCCGACGTACGTGACCCCCTCGTGCGCGTCGGGAACCGTACCCCTGGGCAGGTGCCCCGCCACGAGATCCGGTTCCACGGCCCAGTGGATGAAGCACAGGTCGAGCCACCGCTGGGTGAGGAGCGGGGCACGTACGGCGGCGGGGGCGTCGGGACTGACCGAGGCGGGCTTGTGCACGATGCCAGGATCGCAGAGTCCCCTCCGGCGAGGCTCGGCTAGAGTCTCGCCTCGTCCTCGGTCGAACGTCCGGCCCCGGGGATGCGCTGGGTACGGCAGAGGGAGCCCGAACGCATGGAACTGCCCGGTTACGAGGTTCAGGGTGTCCTGGGCCAGGGGGGATTCGCCACGGTCTACCGGGCCCGGCAGCTGGCCGTGGGCCGGGAGGTCGCGCTGAAGGTGGACAGCAGGCTGCTGGCCACACCGCGCGACCGGCAGCGCTTCCTGCGCGAGGTCACGGCGGCCGGGCAGCTGTCCGGGCACCCGCACGTGGTGCCGGTGTACGACGCCGGCGTGCTCCCCGACAACCGCCCCTACATGGTGCTGGAGCTGTGCCCCGGCGGTTCGCTGGGCGAGCGGCTGGTCCGGCAGGGCCCCCTGCCGCCGAAGGAGGCCCGCGACATCGGGGTGGGCCTCGCGGACGCGGTGGCGGCCGCCCACGCCACGGGTGTGCTGCACCGCGACATCAAGCCCGGCAACGTCATGATCAACCGCTACGGCGGCGTCGCCCTCACCGACTTCGGACTGGCGGCCATGCCCCGGCCCGGACAGGAACTCTCCGTCACCAGGGAGGCGCTGACCCCCGCGTACGCCCCGCCCGAGGCCTTCCACATGGCGGAGCCCAGCCCGGCCGGTGACGTCTACTCGCTCGCCGCCACCCTCTACGCCCTGCTGCGGGGCCGCCCGCCGCACCACCCGGACGACGGGACGCAGCTGAGCCTCGCCGAACTGATCGTCCGGCACACCTGGCCCTACCCCGACCTGCCCGGAGTGTCGGCCGCCCTCAACGCGACGCTCCGGCAGGCCCTGGCCCCGGACCCGGCCGAGCGGCTGTCCGACGCGGGCGCGTTCCGGGACGCCCTGGCGTCCGTCGACCTGGCCGACGCCGGCGGGTTCGGTCCGGCACCCACCATGGCCACGGCGCCGGCCATGACCATCGCGCCCCCCGTGGCCACCGTGCCCGCCTACCGGGACGCGGTCCCCGGGACGGTGGCTCCCGGGCCGCCGGCCCGCGCGGGCGGCCCGACGACCGCGGTCGTCGGACCCGGCAACCGTGGCGGCGACGGCGACGGCGACGGCGGTCGCAAGGGGCGAGGGCGCCGCCCCGCGCTGATCGCGGCGCTGGCCGTGGTGGCGGTCTCCGTGAGCGTCACGGTCACCGTGATGACCTACCGGAACGGACAGCCGGACGGCGGGGGCGGCGCGGACGCCCGCTCGACCGCCTCCTCCTCCGCCACGGCGGACGGGGGCGCGTCCGGCTTCGGGGTGGCGACCACGACGGAGAACTGCCCCGCGACGGCCGTCGACGGCGTGGGCGGCCGGTGTGTCGCGACCCCCGAGTGCTGGAGCGGCATCACCGACATCTCGGGGATCATCACGGTCAGCCGCGCGGACTGCCAGGCCAAGCACGTGTGGGAGACCTTCGCGATCGCTCCGCTGCCGAAGGACGGCATGACGAACAACGCGCGGGACCTGATCAAGCACCCCGACGTCAAGGCGCTCTGCTCGCAGACGGTCAGGGCCGAATCCATGACCGCCGACGGCCCTGCCGTCGCCGACGAGTGGAACGTCGACATCATTCCGCCCACGGCGTCGGAATGGGACAAGGGGCTGCGGGTCTTCCGGTGCGTGGCGGCGGCGGTCACGGAGGACGGGGAGAAGACGGGGAGCCAGTTCACCGCGCAGGGCTGAGCCCCTTCAGCTCCTTCAGACCCTCGCCCTCGCCCTCGTCGCGGCTCGGGTCAGTCCGTCGGCCAGGTGTGGGCCGGGGCGTTGAGGTGCATGTAGTCGACGTAGAGCTGGGTCATCCGGCGCAGTGCCTCGTGGCGGTCCGAGTGGGTGGCGGTGAGGCGGTGGAAGGTCTCCTTCTGCCAGACGGCGCCGTTGCGGGCGGTGACGCAGCGCTGGTCGATGACGCCGAGGAGCGGTTCCCGCCACGCGTCGTCCATGCCGGAGAGTTCCAGCCCGCGGTGGGCGAGCGGGAGGAGGCGGCGCAGGACGAGTTCGGGCACCGGTACCTCGCCCATCCCCGGCCAGTACAGCTGGGCCTCGATGCCGTGCCGGGCGGCGGTGTGCAGGTTGTCCTCGGCGGCCTGGAAGGACATCCGGGACCACACCGGCCGTTCCTCGTCCACCAGGGCGCGGGTGAGACCGTAGTAGAAGGCGCCGTTGGCGAGGGTGTCGGCGACGGTCGGGCCGGCCGGCAGGCAGCGGTTCTCCACCCGGACGTGCGGGGTGCCGTCGGCGACGGCGTAGACCGGGCGGTTCCAGCGGTAGATGGTGCCGTTGTGCAGGGTGAGTTCGCCCAGCTCGGGGATCTCGCCCCGGTCCAGGGTCCGCACGGGGTCCTGCTCGTCGCACAGCGGCAGGAGCGCGGGGAAGTAGCGCAGGTTCTCCTCAAACAGGTCGAAGACGCTGTTGATCCACCGTTCCCCGAACCACACCCGGGGCCGGACGCCCTGCACCTTGATCTCCTGCGGGCGGGTGTCCGTGGCCTGCTCGAACAGCGGGATCCGGGTCTCGTGCCACAGTTCCCTGCCGAACAGGAACGGCGAGTTGGCCGCGAGCGCCACCTGGACCCCGGCGATCGCCTGCGCCGCGTTCCAGTAGCGCGGGAACTCCTGCGGGGAGACCTGGAGATGGAACTGCGTGCTGGTGCAGGCGGCCTCGGGCGTGATCGTGTCGGCGTAGGTCCGCAGCCGATCGACTCCGTCGATGTCGAGCCGCAGGTCCTCGCCCCGCGCCGCGAACACCTGGTCGTTGAGCAGCCGGTAGCGCGCGTTCTCCGACAGCGCCGACTCATCGACGTGCTCCTGCCGCAGCGTGGGCAGGATGCCGACCATGATCAGGTGCGCGCCCACCGAGCGGGCGCGTTCCTCGGCGTGGTTGAGCGACGCGCGGATCGCGGACTCCCAGTCGTCGGGGCCGCCCTCCGTCAATCGGCGCGGCGGGATGTTGATCTCGAGGTTGAACCGCCCCAGCTCGGTCGCCCAGGCGGGGTCCGCGATCGCCTCCAGCACCTCGGTGTTGCGCATCGTTGGCTCGGCCCGGTCGTCGACCAGGTTCAGTTCGATCTCCAGGCCGACCCGCGGGCGCTCGGACTCGAACCGTGACTCGCGCAGCATCCGCGCGAACACGTCGAGGCACTCCTGCATCTTGATCCGGTACCGACGGCGGTCCTCGCGAGTGAAGACCAGCGCCGGGACATCACGTCCCATCGGCCCTCCCGGCTTGTCCCCCGGACGCCTCTCTCTCCAGCGTCGCACCCCCGGGCGCCCCCGACCACGCGGACCACGGGGCCACAGACCGCGATGTCCCTGTGTGAGCGAACGTGAGCGAAACGCGAGCGGAACGTCGGCGGCGGGTGCCGGCGTGCGGGCCGCGCCGGCCCGGTGGAACCTGGGGGCATGCGGCGCAAGCGGGTGGCGGACGGCGGACCGCAGGACGTGGAGGCGGTCCTCGACGACCTCTACACGACACCACCGGCCCATTTCGTCTCCCGCCGTGAGGAACTGGCCGTCGCGGCCAGGACCGCAGGGAGGGTGGAGGACGCCCGTCGGATCCATGCCGCCCGCCGCCCCACGCTCGCGGCCTGGGCGGCCAACCTGCTGCTGCGCGGCGCGCCGGAGGAGAGCCGACGGTTCCTGGAACTGGGCACGGCGCTGCGGGAGGCCTACCGGACCCTGGACGCCGGCGGGGTCAAGGAGCTGTCCGAACAGCGCAGGAGTGTCGTCGCCGCCCTCTCCCGACAGGCCGTCGCACTCGCCGAGCGGGCCGGGCACCGGCTGTCGGACACGGTCTGGCAGGACGTCGAGTCCACCCTGCGCGCCGTGCTCGCGGACCAGGACGCGGCGGACCGGTGGGCCACCGGGCGCCTCGCGACCTCGCTCACCCCGCCGGCGGACTTCGCCGGCGGTCCGGCGGCCCCCGTCACCGCCGCGCGCCCCGCCGCCGTGCGCGAGCCCGCCCCGGCACGGAGCGCGGCGCCGTCCGCGCGGACCCGGGCGAAGGACGAACTCGCCGAGCGGCGCCGCCGACGCCAGGAGCGGCTGGAGCGCGCCCGCCGGGAGGCCGAGGCCGCCGACCGACGGCTGCGCGACCGGCGCGCGGAACAGACGGCCGCCGACAAGGGGCTGGAGCGGGCGCGCGACCGGTACGACCGGGCCCGTGCGCGGGTGTCCGAGGCCGAGCGGCGACTGGAGGAGGCACGCGAGCGGCTCCAGCACGCCGAGGCGGAGCGGCAGGAGGCCGAGGAGCGCCGACGGGCCGCCGCCGACGCCGTGACCAGGGCCGAACAGGAGGCGCGCGACACCGCGCGCGAGGCCGAACGCCTGACCGGGCCCGTCACCTAGCGATTCCTCGGCCCGCGCCCGTCACCCAGTGGGTCCTCAGCCGCGGTCCGGGGGCAGCTCGCCGTCCACCGGAAGGAGATCGAAGAAGCGGTGCTCGGCCGCGGGCGCGTACCGGACGACGGCCGCGTACTGCGGGATCCGGACGGTCACCTGGGCGATCGCCTCGGGAGCGGCCTCGTCGAGGGACTCGGACACCGTGCCGTGCCAGTAGCCGGCGTCGCCCAGCGGATCACCGGTGGGCTCCGCCGGCGGCCCGGACGACGACAGGTTCACCGGCAGGTACAGCCGCGGGACGCCCTTGTCCGCGCAGGCGCGCGCGAGCTGCCGCCCCGAGAGGCCGTTCCCGCCGCTCTCGCCCGGGGCGAACTGCGCCAGCATCACCAGCAGCGGCAGCTCGCCCACACAGGGCCAGCTCTGCGCGAACGTGAAGGCGTCCCCTGGTTGCTCCTCGCCGCTGTCCTGCGGCCCGAACCGCCCGCCTGCCTCGTCCTTGGGCTCGGGCCGGACCTTCCCGGCGAAGTACGCCCAACGCCAGCCCTCGGCCCGCCCGTCGTGGTTTCCGGCCAGGGCCCCCTCCTCCCACGCCATCGCGTAGCCAAGGTGGCGGACCAGAGGAGTGCTGGGCACGTCGGGCGGTGAGCTGATGCCGGCGTCGTAGCCGTTCTGCCAGCCCCTGAACTCGACCGGCACAAGTACTCCGGGCTCGTTCGGGACCAGGTGGGGGTTGCGCTGAGGCATGGTGCGACTCCTTGGCTCGTTCACCAGCTGGGCTTTTTGACATTGCCGTAGGACCAGCTGGAGCCCTTCGACATCTCGAAGTGCAGGTGCGGCCCCGTCGAGTTGCCCGAGCTGCCGACCGCGCCGAGCCGCTGCCCGGCGCTCACCTTCTGCCCGGCCCGCACCTGCCGGCGCGAGAGGTGGCAGTAGGTGTAGATGTGACCGTTGTCCGCCTTCAGGCCGACCCACTGGCCGTACGCCCCGCCCTCGTTGTTCGACCAGGCGATGGTGCCGCCGCGTACGGCGACCACCGGGACGCCGGACTTGGCGGCGAAGTCCTGCCCGGTGTGCCGGCCGATGCCGTCGGGCTTCCATTGGTAGTCGCCGGGTTCGAAGAACCCGAAGGTGACCTTGTGCCCGGGCACGGGTGACGGCACGTGCCCCTTGGGGCGGGCCGGTGCGGCTCTCTTGCAGTCGACTTTGAAGCCGGCGTGGCGGCCGAGGGCGGTGAGGGAGGTGCAGCCGGGGACGCCGTCGGCGTCGGCTCCCCTGAAGCCCTGGGCGATCTGTTCGGCGCGGTAGGCGGCCTTGGTCTGTTCGCCGAAGAGGCCGGTGGCGCCGTTGGGGATCTTGCGGCCGCGGGCGATGAGGGCCTTCTGTACGGTGCGTACGTCCTCGTTCTTCTTGCCGAACCGGACGTTGGAGAGGGTGACCATGGGGGACTCCTAGTACCCGTGCGGAGCCCGGTTCGGATCCGCCTGTTGGACGCGGGCGGCGAAGTTCGAGCCGGACCGGTTCACGTCATAGCGGTCGCGTACGTAGTTGATCGTCGCGCACATGTCCGCGACCACGTCGTAGGGCGTGGTGGCGGTGCCCGCCTGGTGGTACGTGGCGAACGTGGGGGGAATGCACTGCGTGGCACCCCGGGAACAGTTCAGCGGATGGCCGTCGGCGGCCTTCCGGCCGTGCGCGTTGCCGTCCGTCGTGTTCACCCGGAACTTGGGGTGGTTGTGGGCGGACTCGCGCTTGGTGATGGTGACGAGTGCGGGGACGCCGAACCGGGGGTCCATGCCGGTCAGTTGGCACGCCTTGTGCGCGTAGCGCCGCATGGCGGACTCGCCGGAGGCGTCACCGGGATCGCGGTAGGTGACCTGCGAGAGGCTGAGCCGCCCATTGCCACCGCCGCCGGTCGCGGCCCCCCGGCAGTCGACTTTGAAGCCGGCGTGGCGGCCGAGGGCGGTGAGGGAGGTGCAGCCGGGGACGCCGTCGGCGTCGGCTCCCCTGAAGCCCTGGGCGATCTGTTCGGCGCGGTAGGCGGCCTTGGTCTGTTCGCCGAAGAGGCCGGTGGCGCCGTTGGGGATCTTGCGGCCGCGGGCGATGAGGGCCTTCTGTACGGTGCGTACGTCCTCGTTCTTCTTGCCGAACCGGACGTTGGACAGGGCGACCATGGCGGCTCGGTTCCTCTCGTCAGGTCCAGGGGGTGACGGTGAGCCGGATCCGCGCGTCCTCGCCCAGGATCGGCCGGGTGGTGTCGGGCAGCGCGAGGGCGGCGACCCACTCGCCGAGATCGGGGTCCTGGTCGGTGAGGGGCGAACCGGTCGAGACGTACTCGCTGATGGGGCCGTCGATGGTGGAGTTCCAGGTGGCCCGCAGCGCCGGCGCCCCGTTCTCGGCGTCGATGTCGACGACGAGGATGTCGTCGAAGTCCGCGCCCTGCTCGATGTGGTCGTCGAAGTCCAGCAGACCGTGGTCGCGGGTCCGCAGGGACAGGACCCGCAGGTGCAGCGCGTAGCGCAGGGTGCCGGCGCCGTTGGGACTGGCCAGCTTCCCGGACAGGAAGGTGTGCACCAGCGGCACGGCTCCGTCGGAGGGCGTGCCGTCGGAGGGTGTGGCGTCCGTGGGCGTGGTGTCGCTGGGCGTGCCGTCGCTCAGCTGGATGGGGCACCACTGCGCGCTCTTGCGCTCGTGCATCACGATCTGGAGCCCGCGGATCGACAGCGCGACCTCCGCCTGCCAGGCGGTGTTCCTCTCCCGCGGCAGCCGGTGATCGACGAGGGCGGCCTCGACCTTGAGGTCGCCGAACAGGAACCGCCGCAGATTCTGGTAGCCCTCCTCGGAGTTGACCAGACCGTAGCGTCCGCTGTGGCTGCGGTGCACATAGGCCCGGTGGGCGCCGGGGACGTACGCGTTGTCGATCTGCACCAGGCCGTCGCTGCGGGGACCGACGACGGCGGAGGACAGACCCGCCGCCACGTCGTAGTCGGTCGGGTTGGTCCCGATCAGGCAGAAGACCTGGCCGAGGGGGAAGGCGAACTCTCCCTGACCGGGCATCACACGGGGATCCCAGCCGTCCGGCGGTTCGTCGTCGGTGGCGTTCGGCGTCAGGTACTGGTACATCCGCTCGGGGCCGAAGATGTCGGCGCCGTTGATGCCGATCTCGTCGCGCAACCGTTCGAGCAGGCCGAAGCCGAAGTCGAAGGTGATACCGCCGTGCGGGGTGCCGTAGGTGAAGAGCTTGGCGACGTAGTCGGTCGGATGCTCCCCGCGCTCCGGAAGGACCTTCTGGAGCAGGCAGCGGCAGATCAGCCCGCCCATGGAGTGGGCCACCAGATGGACCTGCTCCACCTGGGCCTTCTGCCGGACCTTCGTGATCAGCGCCAGCAGGCTTCGGGCGGCGTCCTCCATGTGGAACTCCGAGGGACTGCCGCCCCAGGTGCTCGCCGACGGATCGTAGAAGCGGTGGATCCAGATGCTGTCCGACGGAACCTTGTCGTGGGTGTCCAGATAGAGTTCCTGGCTGCCCTCGACGAGGATCTGGTAGCCCTCGTCCCCGTGCAGGCGCAGCAGCGGGCTCTCGAACTGGTAGAAGTTCGGCTTGTTGTCCGGCCCGATCCGGATGTGGGTCGAGCCCGCGTTGAAGCCGTAGAACGGGTCCGCCGCGGCCTGGTCGATGCCCGACTGGCCGCCCGCGAAGCCCCGGACGTAGATGATGGGCAGCTTCTGGTTCTCGGACATGCGGGCCGCCTAGGGGAGCTGTGGGTGCGGGCGGTGTGGGGGCGGGAGCGAGCGGTGGGTGAGCGTGCGCCGGGACGCCCGGTCGGCGGGGTGGCCGACCCCGTGGTCGGCTGCCGGGAATCGACAAAATCCGCAGCGGCCGTCGGTACGAAGGTAGGGATCCGCCGTCAGCACAGCGTCATTCCGTCGTCATCCGTACCGGACCGCATCCGTGCGGACCGCCGCCCGGCGGAGTTGCAGGGCGGCATCGGGCGGCCGAGACTGAGAAGGGCGGTCCTCCTGGGCCTCGGTGAGAGGCCGGACCGCCTTCGTGGGCACGCTCGCGCACACGACTGTGAGCGGGGCGATCAACTTGGTGTCTCCACCCCTTCGGTTGCGGCTGCTCGGCGAGTTCCGGCTCGAACGCGGCACCGAAACCCTCGAACCGTGCCGCAACGGCCAGCGGCTGCTCGCCTTCATGGGGCTGCGGGGCCGGGTCTCGCGCACGGTCCTCGCCGGTACGCTCTGGCCCGAGGTCACCGAGGAGCACGCCCGGGGCAGCCTGCGGACCACCCTGTGGAAGCTGCCGCGCGGGGAGCCGCCCCTGATCCGGTGCTGCGGCGACACCCTGGTGGTCACGCCGGCCCTGCGGGTGGACGTCGACACGCTCACCCGGACCGCCCTCGGCGTCCTCCAGGGCTACGGCCCACCGGCCCATGTCCCGCCCCCGCTGGCGCTCCTGACCGTCGAGGACCTGCTGCCCGGCTGGGACGAGGACTGGGTGCGCGTGGAGCGCGAACGCCTCCGGCAACTGCGGCTGCACGCCCTGGACGCACTCGCCGAGACCCTCACCCGGCAGGGCAAACCCGCCCTGGCACTGGAGGCGGCGTGGGCGAGCGTGCGCACCGAGCCGCTGCGGGAGAGCGCGCACCGGGCCGTCGTGGCGGCGCATCTCGCCGAGGGCAACGTCAGCGAGGCGGTGCGTCATTACCACGCGTTCCGGTGCCTGTTGCTCGACGAACTGGGTGTCGAGCCGTCCCCCCGGTTCGCCCGGATGCTGCCGGCCCGGCCGCCGCACCGGACCGATGCACACGACCGGGACCGCCTCCTGGGCTGGTCCGGGTGGTCCGGCCGGTCCGGCTGAGCCGCCCCGAGGGCATGAATCCGGCACCGGCTGGAAACGATACGGGGGCGCGCACGGCGGGTGCCCGGGAAGCGGGTGCCGGGGGATTGGACGAGGTGCGTGACGGGGCGGGGCGGTGACGGGGGTCGCCGCCGGCCGCCTGCCGTGAGCCGAACCGCGGGAGGGGAGCCGAGGGATGGCACGAGAGCGTACGACGGTGAAGACGGCCGAACAGCGGCCGGCGGGCGCGGAGGACGCCTGGCGGATCCTGGACACCGTCCGGGAGTGGACCAAGCACGCAGAGGCGAAGGCCGCCACCACCCTGGCCGCGTCCGGAGTGCTGGCCGGCGTCCTGTACAGCCTGGTCACCGGCGGCGACGCCGACTCGCCCTGGTTCGCCGTCGCCGCTGCGGTCGCCGCCGTCTGCGCGGTGGCGGCCGGCCTCACCGCCGGCCTCGTGCTGTGGCCCCGGCAGCGGGTCGCCGACGACACCCTTCCCACCAGCCTGCTGTTCTACGACCACATCGGCCGCGAGTTCGCCGCGAGCCACGCCGCCTACCGCGACCGGCTGCACGCGTTGCTGCGGGACGAGGAGGCGCTGGTGACCGCCGTCGCCGAACAGATCTGGGCCAACGCGCACGTGGCCCGCCGGAAGTACCGCTGGGTCGGCCTCAGCATCGGGCTGCTGCTCGTCGCCCTGACGGCCCTGGCGGTGGCGGCGCTGCTCAGCGCGGCCGAGACCCTGCGCTGACCGCGCCACCCCCTCCGCACGAGAGCACCTGGCACGAAGGGTGAACGCGTGGACCGCACGCCGCCGCACGACCCGCAATCCGCTCCGCTCGATCAGCAATTCGCTCCCGATCCGTCTTCCGCCCCGTTCGACGCACTGCCCCGGATGTTCGCCGCGCTGACCCGGCCCGAGAGCCGCGACGACGAACGGCGCGAGGCGCTCGGGTGGTTCCGCACGGCGTGGCCCGAACTGTCCGCCGGGTTACGGACGTTGTCCGACGAGGGGCTCCTGGACGCCGTCCGCCGCCTCGTCCCGTTCCTGCTGGCGGTCCACGACTGGCAGGCAACGGCCGACGTCAGCCGGCTCGGGTTCGCCGCCGCGACCCGCCTGGGATCCCCGGAGGACCGGATCGACTGGTCCCAGAGCCTCGGGGTCGCGCTCCAGCGCATGGGCCGCGACACCGACGCGGAAGAGGCCCTGCGCCGGGCCGCCGCACTCGCCGCCGAGACGGGCGACCAGCGTGCCCGGGCGGCGGCACTGGCTCACCTGGGACAGCTGAGCCACCACCGCGGCGACCTGCCGGAGGCCGCCGCGCTGCTGCAACAGGCCGCGCTCGCCTACCGGAGCGCCGGACACGTGATCGGCGAAGCCCGCACCCTCGGGGACCTCGCGCCCCTGCTGCACCGGCTCGGCGAGCCCGCCGAGGCCGAGCGGTACGCCCGCCGGGGCAGGGAACTGTTCCACGGCGTCGGGGACCCTGTGCAGGAGGGCCGCGCGCTGCGACTGGTCGCGGCGGCCGAGGCCGAGCGCGGCGCGGACGAGGACGCGCTGCGCTCCCTCGACGACGCCGTACGGCTCTTCGACGCGGCGGGGGCCGTACCCGAGGCCGTGGAGGCGCTGCACACCGCCGCGCGCGTGCACCGCGGCGCCGGGCACCCGGCGGCCGCGCGGGCCGCCGCCGAGCGCGCCCTCGACCGGGCCCGCCGCTCCGGCGACGTGGACGTGACGGAGATCGAGCAGCTGCACGCGGTCGTCGAGGCCGAGGAGGCGCTCGCGGTGCTGCTCGCCGCCCGGACGGAGGAGGAACGCGCGGCGGCGGTCACCAGCCAGCCCGCGCTGCTCGGGGGCCTCGCCCTCCAGATGCTGATCAACCTGCGGGACTCGGCCGACGTGCTGACCGGTCGGCAGGCCGGCGCCGCAGGCACGGCGGCCGCACTCCGCGGCCTGCTGAACGCGCCGGAGGGGGAGGGAGGTCCGGCCGCCAGGGACGCCGTGCGCGCGCACCTGGCCCGGATGGAGGAGAGGGCCAGGGCCATGGACGCCGCCCTGGACCACCTCGCGGACCGCCCGGACGGGGCGCTCGCCGAGTGGCGCCGGATCGACTGGGCGCAGACCCGCCGGATCGCCGGGGACACCGCCGACCGGCTGCCCCCGGAACTGCCCGACCTGCTGCTGAAGCTGCTGATCACCGACCGGCCCGAGCGGCGCGAGCCCCTCCTGGAGCACCTCCTGTCCCTGGTGCCCGCCGACCGCTTCCCCGGTGTGCACGGCCTCCATCTGACCGAGCTGGCGCGGCTGCACGCGGCCGGGGCCCGCACCGGAGTGCCCGACCACGAGCGGGCCCTGCGGCTCGCCGAGGAGGCGCTGCCGCTGCTCGACCGGCCCGAGGCGCGCGACACCTGGGCGGCGACCCAGACGTTCCTCGGCTCCGTGTGGCGGGCCCGCCGGCAGGGCGACAAGGGCGACAACATCGCCCGCGCCCAGCACGCCTTCCGCGCGGCGCTGACCCACTACCGGCGCCGCACGTCCCCCGTGGAGTGGGCGTCGACCCTGGTCAACCTGGCCAACGCGTACTGGGAGTGCCCCCACGACCGGGTGCGCAACCTGCGCCGGGCACTCACCCGCCACACCGCCGCCCTCACGGTGTTCACCCGGCGCGAGCACCCGGACCGCTGGGCCACCGTCCAGAGCAACATGGGCCTCGTCCTGTCCGACCCGGCGCTGGCCGCCGACCCCGACTCCCTCGAACTCGGCCGACGCCAGCTGGAACAGGCCCTCGACACCCGCGAACTGGGGCCGGCCCAGCGGGTCGCCGCCCTGATCAACCTCAGCCGCTGCTACCGCCTGCGGGTGCGCGGCGACCACGACGGCAACCACGCCACCGCACTGCGCCACGCCCGGGACGCCTTCGATCTGGCCGAACAGCTCGGGCTGCGCCACGACATGGCGAACGCCGGCACCGCCGTCGCCGACGCCCTGGCCAACGCCGCCCTCCGGGACGAGGGGGCCTCGTCGGACGACGCGGTCACCTGGTACCGGCGCGCCCTCGACCTCGCCCCCGCCGACGAGGACCCCCTGCTGCACGCCGCCATCGCCGACAACCTGGCCGGCACCCTCGTCCAACGGGCCGACCCCACCGCGGAGGACCTCCGTACCGCCGTCGGCCTGCACGAGTCGGCCCTCGCGGCGTACGAGACCCACGGGGACCGGCTGGAGGCGGCCCGCGCCCGCTACAACCTGGCCGCCACCCTGCGCCGCGGCGACCGCCCCGACCCGGGGCGCGCCGTCGAACTGCTGGAACGCAGCCTCGACGTACGCACCCCGGACACCGTCCCGCTGGAGTGGGCGGACTCCGCGACCGAACTGGCCAGGGCCTGGATCACCGGGCCCGACGACGGGGACGGCCCGCGGCGCTTCGAGCGCGCGGCCGTCCTCCTGCGCGAGGTCGTCCCCGTGGTCACCGCGGCCGGAGCGAGCGGTCACGCCCGCCGGGCCTGGGGGCTGCTGGGCGACGCGGAGGCGGAGCGCGGCCGCTGGCCCGCCGCGGCGGACGCCTACGAACAGGCCCTGGCCGCCGCCGAGCGGCTGTACGAGGTGGCGATCCTGCCCGGCGGGAAGGACGCGGAACTCGCCGAGACCGCGGACCTGCCCCGGGAGGCCGCCCACGCCCTGGCCCGGGCCGGCCGGCCGGAACGCGCCGTCGCCGTCCTGGAGCGGAACCGGGCCCGCGCGCTCGGCGACCGGCTCCAGCGCGACCGCGCGGAACTGGCCGCGCTGTCCGCCGGCCGCCCGGACGCCGTCGCCGCCGTGGCCGCGTACCGGGACGCCGTCCGCCGGATCCGCACCCTCGAGGCACGACAGCGGGCCCCGCGCGCACCGGACGCGTCCCCCGAGGACCAGCGGCGAGCGCGTGCCGCGATGACCGACGCCCGGGCCCAACTGACCGCCGCCGTCGAGGCGATCAGGGCGCTGCCCTCCTTCGGCGACTTCCTGCGGGCGGCCCCGGAGCCCGCCCTCGACGAGGCCGTGGCCTCGGGCCCGCCCCTGGTGTACCTCGCGACCACCCGGCACGGCAGCGTCTGCCTGATCGTCCGCCGCCCGCCGGGGGAGCGGGCGACACTCACCGAGGCGGTCCGGGCGCCACTGGCCGAGGCCGAACTCCTCATGGTCCTCGCCGTGTACCCGTCGCTGGAGGAGGACGAGGGGCTGTCGGTGCTCCTCGACCTGCTGGGCGCACGGCTGATCGGGCCGCTGGCGGAGCGCCTGCGCGCCCTGGGCGCGACCCGCGCGGTGCTGGTGCCCACCGGACTCCTCGGCGTGCTGCCCGTCCACGCCGCCCGCTACCCGGTGGACGGCCGGCCACGGCACCTCTTCGACGACGTGGCCGTGTCCCACGCGCCGTCCGCCCGCGTCCTCGTGGCGGCCCGCGCCGCCGCGGACGAGCCGCGCCGCGGCGCCCCGTACGCCCCCGCCGGCACCACCGGTACCGCCGATACCACCGGCACCGCCGGCCCGGATCGCAGGCCCCCGCCGTGTCTGCTCGGCGTCGCCGAACCCCACCCCTGCGACCCGCCGTTGCCCTGGGCGCAGCCCGAACTGGACGCCGTACGGGCGCTGTTCGGCGGACCCTCCACGGCCCTCACCGGCCCCGCCGCCACCCGGGACGCCCTGCTGCGGGCGCTGCCGGCCGCCACCCATCTGCACTTCGCCGGGCACGGCTCCTACGACCCCGACGAACCGCTCGCCTCCCACCTCGCCCTGGCCGACGGCGAACGCCTCACCCTCCGCGACCTGTTCGACGGCGACGCGCTGAGCGGCGTACGCCTCGTCGTGGCCTCCGCCTGCCAGACGGCGGTGACGGACATGACCCGGCTGCCGGACGAGTCGGTGGGCCTGCCCGCCGGACTGGTGCAGGCCGGGGCCACCGCCGTCATCGGCAGCCTGTGGGAGGTCAACGACCGGTCGACCGCGCTGCTGGTCGCCCGGATCTACGACCTCCATCTGCACGGCGACCCCGACCACGGCGGACCCCCGATGCCGCCCTCGGTCGCCCTCGCCCGCGCCCAGGCATGGATGCGCGACGCGACGCCGCAGGAGTTGGACGCGTTCGCCGCACGGGTCGGCCTGCGCCGCCGCAGGACCCATGCCCGTTACGCCGAACGCCCGTCCCACTGGGCGCCCTTCGTCCTCGTCGGCGACGGCTGACCCGCACGGCACCACGGAAGGACGCAAGGACAGAAAGAAGGAGGCCGGAGGGAAGCAGGACGGAAGGAAGAAGGAAGCGAGGAGCGGTGGACCGTACCGAGGCGGCCGACGGACCCGACGCACAGGCCGAGGGGGACGGCGGACCGAACCTCGCCATGGCCGTGCACCACGCGCGTGAGGGACGCGACCTGCTGGCCGCGCACCGGGAGCGCGAGGCCGTCGAGGCCTACCGGCGCGCCCTGCCGTACGCCCGGCAGGCGGTCGCCGACGGACAGGGGCCGCACACCGACCTGGTGGGGCCTGGGCGGCCTTCGTCCTGGTGGGTGCCGGACGCGCCATCTCCGCGCGGACCGGGGAGAGTTGCGGTGCGGCGGACACAGGGTCATGACGTGGCTACAGTGAGCGAGCGCCGAGAGGTACGGCGGAAGGGGGCGCACATGTCCGGTGGGGTTCCGATCGACGACGAGGCACGGGAGGACGCCGTGGACGTCCTCCGGGACCTCCTCCGATGGCATCACCCGCCGCAGCGCTGGGAACGGGTCGAGGAGATGGTCGGCTCGCTCGCCGACGCCCTCGACCGCGGGGACGGCGACGCGCTGCGAACGGCCACCGCCGAGCTGGAACTGGCCGGACCGGTCCGGATCACCCGGATCGGCGCCGAGTCGTCGATTCCGGTGCCGGAACGGACCCGCGACCGCGCCAACCATCTGGTGCACGCGCTCGGCCGGCCCCAGGGGGATCCGGTCGGCGGCGATCCGGGTGAGGCGGGCGGTCCGGGGGGTCCGGGCGGTCCGGGGGGTGACGTTGGCAGTGACGGAACCCGTACGCCCACCCACTGACCAGGAACTCGTGGTCCACGTCTACGCGCCGACCGACGGCCCGTACGCCAAGGCCGCCTACCGGCAGATCCAGGGCATCTGGGACCGCTGCCGGGACCGGCTGGGCATGGTGCGGCAGATCGCCGCCACCGGTCTGTCGGCCACCCTGCCGGCCGCCCCCGACGCGATGGCGCCGGACCGGCCCGCCGCGGCGATCGAGGACCGGGCGGCCGGCTACCAGGCCGTCGTGCGCCGCGAGCACGACGTGGTGAATCTGTCGGTCGCGTTCGCCGCGCCCCAGGACACCGCGCCCCAGGACACCGCGCCCCAGGACACCGCGTCCCAGGACACCGCGCCCCAGGACACCGCGCCCCAGGACACCGCGCCCCAGGACACCGCGCCGCAGGACACCGTTCCGCAGGGCACCGCGCTCCGGGGCGCCGCGTCCGGGAGCCCGCGCCTCGGGTCCGCGCCGCCGCCCGGCTGGGTCGAGTTCGACCGCTGGTGGGACGAGCTGGCCGCCCACGGCACCGACGCCCTGCTGGGGGTCGTCCGGGTCTGCCAGGCGAAGTTCACAGGTGAACCGGCTCCCGCGCTCGACGCGATGGCCCACGAGGTGCGCGCGACGCTGCCCGGCACCGGTCACGCCCCGGACTGGTGGCGGCGCGGCTGGACCACCGCGGAAGGGTTCGCCGTGTGGGAGGTGTCGCCGGACGACGAACGTGCCGGGCGGCGCGTCGTCGTCCTCGCCCCCGAGGACCAGGACGCCGAGCTGAGCGCCTGGACCTGGAGCCAGGGCGATCCGGCCATGCCACCGCTGGCCCGCTATCTGATGCACGCGGCGAAACTCCGCTACCAGGCCCGGACACGGGGTGACGCGGAGCAGCGGCTCAGACGCCTCGTCGCCGGCGTGAACGACCATGCCGCGCAGGTGCGCGCCGCGCTGGAACGGGGCTCGGCCGACTCCGCCGCGCTCACCCGGCTGCGACTGGACGAGGCCGACCTGACGTCCGCCGCACGGGACGTCCGCACGATGCGGCGCACCGTGGAGATCGCCGCGCACAACATGACGGCCGCGCTCGCCGAGCCGTGGCGCAGCGACCGGCGGCTCGCCGAGTGGCTGGTGGACCAGCTGGACGACGACACGGAGTACCTGGAGGCGGCGCGCGAACTGGCCCGCGAGCTCGGCCGCCTCGCCCAGCAGAGCCCCACCGACACACGGCGGGACCCCACGGGCTGGGTCCGGTACTCCCCACCGCACACCGGTGAGGGACGGCAGCGCGTCAGCCAGCGCCTCGGCTTCGCCGTGGACGTCGAGAGCTACAGCGGCCGTACCTCACCGGACAAGCTGGGCGTGCAGCAGCGGGTCGCCGCCCTGACGCAGGAGATTCTCGACGACCTCGGCTACCGCCTGGAGGAGGCCGACCGCCAGATGACCGGGGACGGCATCAACGTCTTCCTCCCGGCGGAGGCCGAACTGCACCGCGTGCTTCCCAGGTTGCTGCACTCCTGGCGGGAACGCCTCGCGGCGGACAACGCGCGCTTCCGCGACCGGATGCGGATACGGCTGTCCACCGGGGTGGGGCCGGTCGCGGCGGCCCCGCTCGGCTTCTCCGGGGCCACCATCGTGAACATCAGCCGCATGCTGGACAGCTCCGTCCTGCGCGACGCCCTGACCGCCCACCCCGGCGCCGACCTCGCCGCCCTGGTCTCCGACGTGCTGTACGAGGCCGTCGTCGGCGAGGGCTATCCGGGGCTGGACGCCGCGCAGTTCGAACGGGTCACGGTCGAGGTCAAGAACTTCCGGCGCCCCGCCTGGCTGTGGGTCCCCGACTGACTTCCGCCGTCAGAGGCCCTACCGCATCTGAGGAACTCCGGAGCTTCGCCCGCGGGCCGACCGCCCGGAGAGCGCCGCGACGTAGTCGGACAGCGCGGCCGCCGTGCCGTCGAGCGGGAAGCGGGTGCCGAGGTAGCCGTCCGGGCGGACGACGAACCCGGTCGGGCCGTCCGGATGGTAGAGCCGGGCGAACTCCCCGGCGGCGTCGCGGTACGCGGCGACGGCCAGCCTGTCGGCGGCGCCGGGTGCGGCCGCCCGGGCGAGGACGGCGACGGTCTGCAGACCGACCCCGGGCCTCGCCTCGGTCCCCGCGACGGCGACCGTGGCGGCGGCCGCCGCCCGGGCCAGGTCGGTGACATCGGCGGCGTACAGCAGTGCCACGTGCCCGGCACGGCCGCGCAGCACGTCGAGCAGGCGCAGCGGGTAGGCGGCCGCCGGCGCGGTCAGGCCGTCGCAGTCCGGGGCCCGGTCGCCGGGCTGCGGTGCTTCGAGGGGCCCGTACGGGGCGCCGGCGAGCGGGCCGTCCCGGTAGCCGATGAGCAGCTGGGCCTCGCGCAGCATCACCGTCCCCGGGTCGTCGGGGTCGCTCTGGACGCCCCGCACGGCGTGCCGGACGGTGCGTCCGACGACCTCCTCGCCGATCGGGCGGCGCTCGGCGTCGTAGCTCTCCAGCAGGGCGGGCCCCGCCATTCCGCGCAGGACGAGGGCGAGCTTCCAGGCCAGGTTGCAGGCGTCCTGCACACCCGTGTTCATGCCCTGGGCGCCGGTGGGCGGGTGGATGTGGGCGGCGTCGCCCGCGACGAAGACGCGTCCCTCGCCGTAGCGGTCGACGATGCGATGGCTGATGCGGAAGACGGAGGACCAGCGCATCCGGGAGAGCACGGCCGGCCGGGGGCCGAGCCGGTCGACGACCGCCTGGATGTGATGCAGCTCCGGTGCGCGCCCGCCCTCCAGACCGTGCGCCACCTCTTCCTCCCGGCCGCTCGTCCCAATGGACAGCTCGGGCGGGACCAGCATCGACATGCGGTAGCGGCCCGAACCCGGCAGCGGGATGCAGACCAGCAGGTCGTCGCTGGAACCGTCGTCGGCGAGGTGCATCGACCGGATGCCGAAGCCGTGCGGCATGTCCCAGTCGGCCTCGACGTCGCCCAGCATGTACTCCTCGGCGAACGCCGCCCCCTCGTAGCTGAGGCCCAGCGTCTTGCGGACGGTGCTGTGTGCCCCGTCGCAGCCGATCAGATAGCCCACCCGCAGCTCCTCCTGGGCGCCGGAGGCCGTGCGCAGCAGTGCGGTGACGCCGTCCGGGTCCTGGGTGAACGACAGCAGTTCGGTGCCGCGTTCGACCGCCGTGCCCTGGTCGGCGACGTACTCCTCCAGGAGGCTTTCGGTCTCGTACTGCGGCAGCGCGGCGAAATGGTAGGGCACCTCGGGCGGCAGCGAGAGATCGATCCGCGCCTGCTCCCGGCCGTTGACGTAGAGCAGCTGCCCGCGCATCAGCGCGGCGGCCTCCAGCACGGTACGGGCCAGCCCCATCCGGTCCCAGATCTCCAGCGTGCGCGGCTGGATGCCGACCGCCTTCGCGAACGGCAGCCGGGCCGGCAGCCGGTCCACGATCCGGCACCGCGCGCCGTGCCGGCCCAGTTCGGCGGCCGCGCTCAGGCCGACCGGGCCGGCGCCCACGATCAGTACGTCGGTCGTCGGGGTGTGCGCCACGGGTGCCTCCCAGCGTCGGGCCCCCCGAACCGCCTCCCGTCCTCCATGGTCACCCGTCCGCGCGCGGGCGGCGAGCCGGGCGGACCGCCGCCCCACGGCGGACATCCGACCCGGGCGCGAGGGGAAAGCGGGCGCCACCCACCGATTGTCACCGGACTGTCACAGACGGGCATGACGACACAACTCTGGTACGGCATCCCGTGTCGAAGGGGGCGTCGGCAGCGAAAAGGGGAATTGCCGACCAACCATGGAAACGGGGACCAATCCATGATCAAGCGCAAGAAGCTCGCCCTGGGCGCCGCCACCTTCCTGCTCGTGACCGGAGCCGGAATCACCGTCGCGCCCGCCGCCTTCGCCGGCACGCCGGGCGGAACCTTCGCCGGTGACCGGGGCAGCGACTTCGACGGCGACGGCTACGACGACGTCCTGACCGGCGCCCCGGGCGGCACCGTCGGCGGCAAGAAGGGCGCGGGTTACGTCACCGTCCAGTACGGCTCGGCCGGCGGCATCGGGACGGCGAACACCGTGCCGAGGGTCCGTACCGCCGTGCTCAGCCAGTCGACCGCCGGGGTGTCCGGCGCCGCGGAGGCCGGCGACGCCTTCGGCGCCTCCGTCGCCACGGGTGACGTCAACGGGGACGGCTACGACGACGCGGTCGTCGGCTCGCCGGGCGAGGACCTGGACGGTGCGGCGGACGCCGGCCGGGCCAGCGTGCTGTACGGCTCCGCGAGCGGCCTGCGGGGCACCGGCAGCGTCTCCCTGGAGGCGGTCGAGCCGAAGCGGGAGGCCGGCTACGGCGGCGCGGTGGCCGCGGCCCACTTCACCTCGGCGACACCCGGCGACGGGATCGCCGTCTCCGACGACGAGGGCGTCGACCTGTTCTCCGACGAGGGGCCCATGCTCCGTGTCACCCGCCTGGAGACCGTGAACGAACCCGGTGACCGGGCCGTCGTCCCGTTCAACCTCACCACCGGGAACTTCGACGGCGACGGCTACGCCGACCTCGTCGTCTCCGGGCTGAGCCTGGTGGACGAGGAGGGGGTGCGCGGCCGCACGGTGGTGTTCGAGGGCGGTCCGCACGCCCTGGCCTACGTCCGCGACCTGACCGGCGGCCCGTCCGCCGCGGCCGGTGACATCAACGGCGACGGCTACGACGAACTGGTCACCGGCGACGAGGGCACTCCCGAGTCCGGGGGCCTGGTCGCCATCCGCTACGGCAGCGAGGACGGCATCACCGAACTCGCCGACGAACTGACCCAGGACACGCCGGGCGTCCCGGGTACGGCCGAGGAGGCCGACGGCTGGGGCACCGACCTGTCGGTCGCCGACTCGAACGGAGACGGCTACGCGGACCTCGCGGTCGGCGCGCCCGGCGAGGACATCGGCACGGTGCCCGACGCGGGCGCGGTGTGGGTGATCCGGGGCCAGCAGCGCGGCTGGACACCGACGGGCGTGCGCTCCTTCGACCAGAACTCGGCACACGTACCCGGCTCCGCCGAGGCCGGTGACGCCTTCGGCGCCCAGGTCCGGCTCGTCGACACCGACGCCGACGGCCGCGCCGAACTCCTCGCCGCCGCGCCCGGCGAGAACACCGACGACGGCGTCGCGATCGCCTTCCCGGCCGCGACCACGGGCATCACCGCCGACGGCTCCTGGCTGTACGGCGGCGGCTCGTTCGCGGTCTCGGGGACGGACGCGCGCTTCGGCGCGGCGATCGACGAGTAGCCCGGCACACTCCAGCGCCCCCGGCCCGGTCGTCCCGGCCCGGTCGTCCCGGCCCGGTCGTCCCGGCCCGGTCGTCCCGGCCCGGTCGTCCCGGCCCGGTCGTCCCGGGCCGGTCGTCCCGGCCCGGGGGCGCTACGCACCATGGCCCCTTGCCGTGCAGCCGAGTGACATGTGGTCCGTGACGGCGTCCGTGCTACGGGAATCCCCGTCGCTCCCTGTTGGATGACCTCAGGTACGAACGAAGCGAGGTCCCATGGCCGAGAGCACAGCGGACGCACGTTCGCCGGCACAGGAGGGGTTGAAGGCCGACGCGATCGGATTCGTGGACGCCCTCGTCATCGGGCTCAACTCCACCTCTCCCGCGTACTCGCTGGCCGCGGTCGTCGGCCCGGTCGTGGTGCTCGTGGGCGTCTACGCCCCCGGCGTGATGGTGGCGTCCTTCGTGCCGATGCTGCTGATCGCGTCGGCGTTCTACTACCTCAACAGGGTGGACCAGGACTGCGGCACGACCTTCTCCTGGGTCACCCGGGCCATGGGCCCGTGGGCGGGCTGGCTCGGTGGCTGGGCCATCGCGATGACCGGGGTCCTGGTCGTCGGATCGCTGGCGGACGTCGCCGTCACCTTCGCCCTGCTCGCCTTCGGCCTCGACAGCTGGGCCGACAACGACTTCCTGCGCCAGCTGCTGACGGTGCTGCTGATCATCGTGATGACCGCGGTGTGCGTCATCGGCACCGAGGTGTCGGCCAAGGTGCAGAACGTGCTCATCCTCGCCCAGGTCACCTGTCTGCTCGCCTTCGCCGTCGTGGCGCTGTACCGCGTGTACGCCGACACCGGCACCTTCGACTCCGCCGACCCGTCGGTCACGTGGCTGAACCCCTTCGGCGCCGGGGGAGCGGAGCTGACGGCCGCCCTGCTGCTGGGCGTGTTCATCTACTGGGGCTGGGAGTCTGCGGTCAACCTGACCGAGGAGACCGAGCACTCCGCCACCGCCCCGGGCAAGGCGGCCGTATGGTCGACCGTCGTCCTGCTGGTGACGTACGTGTCGGTCGCCTACGCGGTCGTGGCCTACGCCGGAACGACCTTCCTGGCCGAGAACGCGCAGGAGGAGGAGTTCATCTTCGCCCTGCTCGCGAGCGAGGCGATGGGCGGCTGGGACTGGGTCGTCCTGCTCGCCGTCTCCACCTCCGCGCTCGCCTCGACCCAGACGACGATCATCCCGGCGTCGCGCACCGCGCTGTCCATGGCCCGCCGGCACGCGTTGCCCTCGCACTTCGCGCACATCCATCCACGCTTCCGCACCCCCGACGTCAGCACCTGGTGGGTCGCGGGCATCGCCAGCGCCTGGTACCTCGTCCTCAACCAGATCAGCGCCAACGCCCTGTTCGACTCCCTCACCGCCCTGTCGCTGCTGATCGCCTTCTACTACGCGCTCACCGGCGTCGCCTGCGCCGTGTACTACCGCCGTCATCTGCTGGAGAGCGTCCACAATTTCGTGCTGATCGGCCTCGGCCCGCTGGTCGGCGCCGGGCTGCTCTCCTGGCTGCTCGTGGAGTCGGTCACCGACATGGCCGACCCGGCGAACTCCTACAGCGGCGTCTCCTGGTTCGGGCTCGGTCCGCCGCTCGTCATCGGGATCGGGATCGCCCTCGCCGGCGTGCTCCTCATGATCGTATGGCGGCTGACGGCCCCCGCCTTCTGGGCGGAACGCCCCGGCGTGGCCGATCCCGAACTCGTCCACGCCAAGGAGTCCTGAGATGTCCGTGGTCCTCGGATACGACGAGTCCCCGGGCGCGGTCCGCGCGCTGCGGGTCGCGCTCGAGGTGGCGGCCGCCTTCGGTGAACCCCTCGTCCTGGTCTACGGCGCCGCCGCGCCGGGCGGCATGGGCGAGGAGTACCGCACCCACCTCCAGGCCATTCGCGAGGCCGGCCGGGCCGCCCTCGACCACGCCGTCACGGCCGCCGACGAGGCCGGCGTCGCCACGACGGTCGAGGTCCTCGACCAGAAACCGGCCCAGGCCCTCCTCGACGCCGCGACCCGCCACACGGCCCGCTGCATCGTGGTGGGCAGCTGGGGCGAGAGCCCGGTACGCGGCGCCCTGCTGGGATCGACCCCCCACAAGCTCCTCCACCTGTCCCCGGTCCCGGTGCTCTGCGTACCGATGCAGGAGACCTGACCCGCCGGATCGGCCTATGACCTGTCCGGCCGATCACGCCGCAGACGCGGGGTGTGGCACGCCCTCCCCCAGAGGGGGTACCCCCAGCGGCGTTGTCGTCGGTTGCCGACTCCCCCACGCTCGGCTGCGCTCGCGCGGGGGGACCCCCATCGCGTCGACGCCCTCCTCCGCCTTGCAGCTGCACGCACCACACCCCGCTCACCGGCACTACCGAGGCACCGTCGCTTTCCTGCGACTTGATCGGCCGGACAGGGTCCTAGGCGCCGGTGACCGCCGCCTGTTCCGGGGTGTCCGACGTCGTGTCGTCGCCCTCGTGGTGGCGGCCCATCGGGATGACCATCGGGGTCCGGCTGACCGGGTCCTCGCGGACCACACAGCGCAGGCCGAAGACGTCCTCGACGACCGCGGCCGTGATGACCTCGGACGGGATGCCCTCGGCCACGATGCGACCGGCCTTCATGGCGACGATGTGGTCCGCGTAGCGGCACGCCTGGTTGAGGTCGTGGAGCACCATGACGACCGTGCGGCCCTGATGCCGGTTGAGGTCGGTGATCAGGTCGAGGACGTCGATCTGGTGCGCCAGGTCCAGGTACGTTGTCGGCTCGTCCAGCAGCATCACCGGGGTGCCCTGCGCGACCGCCATCGCGATCCAGGCCCGTTGCCGCTGGCCGCCGGAGAGTTCGTCCACGGCCCGGTGCGCGAGGTCGCTCATCGCCGTGGCCCGCAGCGCCTCGTGGACGGCCTCCTCGTCCCCGGCCGACCACTGCCGCCACCAGGTCTGGTGCGGTGCCCGGCCCCGCCCGACCAGGTCGACGACGGTGAGTCCCTCCGGGGCGACCGGCGTCTGCGGCAGGATGCCGAGCTTCTGCGCGAGGGCCCGGGTCGGGATCGTGTGCACGGCGCGGCCGTCGAGGTGGACGGCCCCCGCCCTGGGGGTGAGCAGCCGCGCCAGCGCGCGCAACAGCGTCGACTTGCCGCAGGCGTTGGCGCCGACGATCGCCGTGATCCGCCCGGAGGGCACCGCCAGGTCCAGTTCGTCGACGACGATCCGGTCGTCGTAGGCCAGCCGCAGTCCCCGGGCCCGCAGGTCGGGGCCGTCGGTGGGCCCTTCGTAGGTCGATGACACGTCCTCAGCCTCCTGAACCGGCGCGGTTGGCGCGGATGAGCAGCCACAGCAGAACGGGAGCGCCGAGCACTCCCGTCACGATCCCGACCGGCAGTTCGGTGTCCGGGACGATCTTTCGGGCGACGAGGTCGGACCCGAGCACCATCACGGCGCCGGTCAGGCCCGAGGCGAAGGGCGGCGGAAACGCCGTACCCGCCAGCCGCTGGGCGACCTGCGGGGCGGCGAGCGCCACGAACGCGACCGGCCCCGCGGTCGCCGTCCCGAACGCCACGAGGCCGACCGAGACGAGCAGCACCGCCACCCGCACCGTCTGGACCCGGGTGCCGAGGCCCCGGGCGACGTCTTCGCCGAGTTCCAGGGTCCGCATCAGCCGCCCGAGCAGCAGCGCCGTCGGCAGCAGGACGGCCAGGGCCAGGGCGAGCGGGCCGATCTGGTCCCAGGTACGGCCGTTGAGGTTGCCGACCAGCCAGCCGAGCGCCGCCTGCGCCTGGAAGCGCTCGCCGCGGGCCATGAGGTAGTCGGTGGCGCTGGTGCAGATCCATGCCACGCCGACGCCCACCAGCACGATCCGGTAGCCGGTGGTGCCCTTCTTCCAGGCCAGCGCGTAGACGACGAGCGCCGCCGCCAGCGCACCGGTCAGACCGAGGACCTGGGTGCTCGGCCCGCCGTCCGGGCCGAGGACGATGCCGGCCACCACGGCGACGCCGGCGCCCTGCGTGATGCCCATCATGTCGGGGCTGGCGAGCGGGTTGCGGGTCATCGCCTGGAGCAGCGCGCCCGAGACCCCGAACGCGACGCCGACCAGCAGCCCCGCGAGGGAGCGCGGCAGGCGCAGCTCCTGGACGATGAGCCGGGTGCCGGGGTCGCCGCCGCCCAGCAGCGCCTGGGTCACCTCGGTGAGCGACAGGGAGAGGTCGCCGACCGCCGTCTCCACGCAGAAGGCGAGGAAGGTGAGGGCGACGAGGACCAGCGAGACGGTCAGCAGCCGGGGCCGCAGCAGCCCGGACACGGGCGGCACGGCGAGCCGGAAGGTGACCCGCCCGGCGGTCCGCCGCGCCGGCGTCCGGTCCCCGGGGGCCGGCCCGCGCGAGGGCCCCTTCGCGTCCTGGGGCCCGGGCCGGCCCGCCGTCGGCGAAAGCTCGGTCGTCATGGCGTACGGCTCCACTGGTTCGGTCGGGGGTGCGGGTGGGGTCGGCGGACGCGGCCGGAAGGCCGGCGGTGAGGCCGGCCGCCACGGCCGGTGGCCGGTGGCCGTGGGGCAGGGTCCGTACGGCCACCGTGCCGGGACCCCGGAAACTGTCGCTCCGTCACCACCGCGACTCCCTCCCCCCGTGCCACCCTCACAGCTCCGCGAGCCGTCGGCGGCGCACCAGCGCAATGAAGAACGGTCCGCCGATGAAGGCCACCAGCACCCCGGCCTGGATCTCGACGGGACGGTCGATGAGCCGGCCCGTGACGTCGGCGGCGAGCAGCAGGCACGGCGCGAGCACCGCCGACAGCGGCAGCAGCCAGCGGTGGTCGGGCCCGATCCCGGCGTACTGGGCGAGGACGCGGGCGATGTGCGGCACGACCAGGCCGACGAAGACCACGGGCCCGATGACGGCGACGGCCCCGCCGGTCAGCAGGGTGACGGCCACCACCCCCTGCACCCGCACCAGCCCCAGCCTGAGCCCCAGTGAGGTCGCGACGTCGTCGCCGAGCGCGAGGCTGTTGAGGGAGGGCGCGCAGACGAGGGCGAGCACGGCGCCGAACGCGAGGAAGGGCAGCACCCGCAGCAGGACGTCCGTGTCCTGGTTGGCCAGCGAGCCCGCCGACCAGAACCGGTAGCGGTTGAGGGCGTCGGGGTCGGTGAGGGCGATCGCGCTGGTCAGCGAGAACAGCACGGAGGTCACCGCGACGCCGGACAGGGCGAGTTTGACCGGGGTCGAGCCGGACCGGCCGACCCCGCCGAGGAAGTAGACGAGCACGCTCGCGCCCAGCGCGCCGGCGAACGCGAACCAGATGTAGCCGTAGACCGAGCCGATGCCGAGGACGCCGACCGAGAGGACGACGGCGAAGGCCGCGCCCGCGCTGACCCCGAGGATGCCGGGATCCGCGAGCGGGTTGCGGGTCAGCGCCTGCATCAGCGCGCCGGACAGACCGAGCGCCGCCCCGGTGGCGAGCGCCAGCGCGGTGCGGGGCAGCCGTACCGACCAGATCACGTTGTCCACACGGGAGTTGGGCGCGTCGCCCAGGAGGGTGTTCCAGACCTGACGCAGCGGCACGTCGAGCGCGCCGTACGCCATCGAGAGGGCGCACAGGGTCAGAAGTGCCGCGCACGACAACGAGAGCAGCAGTACAGCGCGGGGGCCCGTGGCCGCCCGGACCGTCGAGGTCCCCACGTCAACTTCCTTTGGTCAGGCTTGCCTTAACTGTAGGGCGAGTTCCGGCTCGTCGCACTCCCCAGGACATCGGCCTGTGGAGGGGCTGTGAAATTAGGTAACCCTTACCTTACTATGGCGGCGATCCTCCGGCTCGAGGCCGGGACGAAGCCTGGGGAGGCACTGTCGTGTGCGGGTCCGAAGAAGTCCTGACCTTTTGGCGTCGTACGCTCACTCCGCTCCCCGCGGAGACCTCGCTGCCCGTCGACCGCCCCTACGGACCGCGGCCGGACGCCGGATCCCGGGAGAGCCGTGTCCTGACCGGCCTGCCCGCCGCCTCCGACGCGGAGTCGCTCGCCGCCTTCGCCGCCCTGCTGCACCGCTACAGCTCCGCCGTCGACCTGACGGTGAGTCACGACGGCCTCCCGGTACGGGTTTCCCTCGACCACGAACCCGCCTTCCGCGAGCTGGTGCGGCGGGTGCGGGAGGCCCACGAGGACGCGGTCGCCCACCGGGTGCCCGCCTCCTTCCTCGTCGACGAACTGACCCCGCGGCCCACCCGCGGCGGTGGGCTCCTCCTCAATGTGGCGTTCGGCACCGCCCGGCGGCCGACCGGTGAACTGCCCGGCCCCGTCGACCTGTTGCTGGAGACGGACGGGGGCGAGGCGCGGGCGACCTACGATCCGGCCCTCTTCGACGCCGCGACCGTGGAGCGGCTCCTCGGCCACTACCGGACGCTCCTGGCCGACGCGTTGGAACGGCCCGACGCGCCCGTCGCCCGGCTCGCCCTGATGGATCCGGACGAGTACCGGGAGGTGGTCCTCGACTGGAACGCCACCGAGCACACCGTCCCCGCCCGCACCTGGCCCGAGATGTTCGCCGAGCAGGTCCGCACCCGCCCCGACGCGGTCGCCCTGGTCTTCGGGGACGAGCATCTGACGTACGCCGAACTCGACGCGCGGGCCAACCGGCTCGCCCACGCCCTGATCGCCCGGGGCGCCGGCCCCGAGCGCATCGTCGCGCTGGCGCTGCCCCGCTCCGTCGAGCTGATCGTCACCGAGGTGGCCGTCCTCAAGTCCGGCGCGGCCTACCTGCCGATCGACCACGACTACCCCGCCGACCGCGTCGCCTACATGCTCGACGACGCCGCGCCCGTCTGCCTCGTGACCGACGAGGAGACCGCCCGCGACCTCCCCGAGCGGCCCGGCACCCCGGCCCTCGCGCTCGACGCGCCCGACACGGTCGCGGAGTTGGCGCGGCATCCCGCCCACGACCCCACCGAGGCCGACCGGGGCGCGCCCCTCACGGTCCTCGGCGCGGCCTACGTGATCTACACCTCGGGCTCGACCGGCCGCCCCAAGGGTGTCGTCCTGGCCCACAGTGGAGTCGCCAAGCTCGTGGCGACCCAGGTTGAACGTTTCGGCATCGGTCCGCACAGCCGCGTGCTCCAGTTCGCCTCACCCAGCTTCGACGTCGCCTTCTGGGACCTGTGCCTCGGCCTGCTCTCCGGCGGCCGCCTCGTCGTCGTACCCGCCGAACTCCGCGTGCCCGGCGCGCCGCTCGCCGACTACGCGCACCGGCACGGCATCACCTTCATGATCCTGCCGCCCGCGCTGCTCGCCGCGATGCCCGACGACGTCCAATTGCCGCCCACCGCCACGCTGCTGGCCGGCACCGAGCGGGTCTCCCCGGAGCTGGTGGGCCGTTACGCCCGCGGCCGGATGATGTTCAACGCCTACGGCCCCACCGAGGCCACCACCAACTCCACCCTCGGCCTGTGCGATCCGGACATCCCGGCCGGCTCCATCGTCCCGATCGGCGTCCCCGACCCCGGCACGCGCGCGTACGTCCTCGACGCCCGGCTCCGGCCGGTCGCCCCGGGTGTCACGGGTGAGCTGTACCTCGGCGGCGCCGGCCTGGCCCGCGGCTACCTCGGCCGCGCCGCCCTGACCGCCGAACGGTTCGTCGCCGACCCCTTCGGCGCCCCCGGCGAGCGGCTCTACCGCACCGGCGACCTGGTGCGCCGACGGTCCGACGGACGGCTGGAGTTCCTCGGCCGCGCCGACGCCCAGATCAAGATCCGCGGCTTCCGCATCGAACCGGGCGAGATCGAGTCCGTGCTCCGCTCCCACCCGGCCGTCGACCAGGTCACCGTCGTCGCCCGCGAGGACCGCCCCGGCGACCGGCGGCTGGCCGCGTACGTCGTCCCCGCCCTCGACACCCCGCGTGACGACGACCCGGACGCCGGCGTCGAGGAATGGCGCGAACTGCACGAACTGCTCTACCGCGCCGCCGGTTCCGAGGGCGCGGCCGCGCACACGGACGGCCTGCGCGAGAACTTCGCGGGCTGGAACAGCATGTACGACGGCCGGCCCATCCCGGTCGAGGAGATGCGCGAGTGGCGCGCCGCGACCGTCGACCGCATCCGCGAACTCGGAGACGTCCGCAGGGTCCTGGAGATCGGCGTCGGCAGCGGACTGATCCTGTCCGCCGTCGCCCCCGACTGCGTGTCCTACTGGGGCACCGACCTGTCGGCCGAGGCGATCGCCGCCCTGCGCGCCCAGCTGGAGGCGGTCCCGGAGCTGGCCGCCAAGGTCGAGCTGAGCGCCCGGCCCGCCCACGACACCGACGGGCTGCCCGACGGCTTCTTCGACACGATCGTCATCAACTCCGTCGCCCAGTACTTCCCGAGCGCCGACTACCTCGCCGACGTGCTGCGCCGCGCCGCCGCCCTCCTCGCGCCCGGCGGACGGATCCTCGTCGGCGACGTACGCAACCTGCGGCTGCTGCGCACCCTGCGCGCGGCCGTGGAGACCCGGCGCGCGGCCGGCGGCCCCGACCCCGAGGACAAGAGCGCGCTGCGCGAGGCCGTCGAACGCTCGGTGCGCTGGGAGGGCGAACTCCTCCTGGACCCGGACTTCTTCGCCGCCCTCGACGGCTTCGACGCCGACATCCGCCTCAAGCGGGCCGTCCACCACAACGAACTGAGCCGCTACCGCTACGACGTCGTCCTGCGCCCCGGCCCGCCCGCCGCACCCGACGAGCGCGAGGTCCCGTGGAGCGAGACCGGCGGCGGCCTCACCGGGCTCGCCGGTCTGCTGGCCGCACGCCCGGCCCGGCTGCGGATCACCGGTGTGCCCAACGCCCGCCTCACCGACGACCTCGCCGCCCTGCGCGCCCTCGACGGCAGCAGCCGCGAGGCCGCCGCCGGCACCGACCCCGAGGACCTGCACGCCCTCGCCGCCGCCCACGGCTACCGCGCCGCGACCACCTGGAACGGCGCCTCCGACGACGGCGCGTTCGACGCCGTGCTCACCCCCGACGAGGGCGACGCCCCCCTCACCGGCCTGTACCGCTCGGCCGGCGGCTACGCCCACGCCAACCGCCCCGCCCCCTTCCGGGACGTCACGGCACTGATGCGGACCCTGCGCGGACACGCCGCCGAGTGGCTGCCCGACTACATGGTCCCGTCCGCCTTCGTGCCCCTGCACACCCTGCCGGTCACCCCCAGCGGCAAGATCGACGCACGCGCCCTGCCCGCCCCCGACTACGCGGCGATGAGTTCCGGCCGCCCCGCCCGCACCCCGCGCGAGAAGCTGCTGTGCGGTCTGTACGCCGAGGTGCTGGGCCTGGACTCGGTGACGGCCGAGGACGACTTCCTCGCCCTCGGCGGCGACTCCATCACCGCCATCCAGCTGCTGGTCCGGGCCCGGGAGGCGGGCCTGCGGCTCACCACCCGCGAGGTGTTCCGCCACCGCACGGTCGAGGCCCTCGCCCAGGCCGCCGTCGCCCGCACCGACGAGGACGCCACCGCCACCGACGCACCCCTCGTCGAGGTGGACGCGGCCGAACTCGCCGAGATCCAGGGCACGAACCCGCTCACCGTCGAGGAACTGCTGCCCCTCACCCCGCTCCAGCAGGGCTTCTTCTTCCACGCCCTGACCGGTGGCCCCGGCGGCGACACCTATGTCGTCCAGCAGGTCCTCGACCTCACCGGCCCGGTCGACGGCCCCACCCTGCGCCACGCCGCCCAGCGCCTCCTGGACCGCCACGCGCCCCTGCGCGCCGGATTCCGCCGGCGCCCCGACGGCACGCCCGTGCAGATCATCACCCGGGACGCCGTACTGCCCTGGCGCGAGGTCGACCTCACGGCCCAGGACGCCACGGTCCGCGACACCCTCGGGGCCGCCGTGGCCGAGGACGAGCGCGCCGCCGGCTTCGACCTGGCCGCCCCGCCGCTGCTGCGCTGCGCCCTGATCCGCCTCGGGGACCGGCGCAGCCGACTCGTCCTGACCTTCCACCACATCGTCGCCGACGGCTGGTCGTTGCCCGTCCTGCACCGCGAACTCATGGCGTACTACGGCACCGACGAGCCCGCGCTCGCCGAAGTCGCCCCGTACCGCGCCTTCCTGCGCCGGATCGCCGAACAGGACCGCGACGCGGCCCGCGACAGCTGGCGCACCGCCCTCGCGGGCCTGGAGGAGCCGACCCGGCTCGTCACCGCCCCGGCCGTCGAGGGCCCTGTACGGCCCGCGCACGTCCGCGTGGAGCTGCCCGAGCGGACCACCGCCCTGCTCACCGACCGGGCCCGCGAGCACGGCGTCACCCTCGGCACCGTCGTCCAGGCCGCCTGGGGACTGCTGCTCGGCGGGCTCACGGGCCGCGACGACGTGGTGTTCGGCACCACGGTCTCCGGCCGCGACGGCGAGGTCGACGGCATCGCCGCCATGGTCGGCCTGTTCATCAACACCCTGCCCACCCGCCTGAGCCGGGCACCCCGCGAGACCTTCGCCGACCTCCTGACCCGGCTCCAGGACGAGCAGGCGCGCCTCCTCGACCACCAGCACCTCGGACTCGCCGAGATCCAGCGGCTCACCGGGCACGCCGGCGAGGGCGAACTCTTCGACACCCTCGTGGTGTTCGAGAACTACCCCGCCGAGACCGACCTGAGCGACGCCTCCGGCACCGTACGGATCACCGCCGACGCCTTCAACGACGCCGTCCACTACCCGCTCGCCCTCGTCGTCAAGCCCGGCCGCCGCCTCGACCTGCGGCTCAAGCACCACGCCGAACGCCTGGACGCCGATCGGGTCCGCACCCTCGGTGACCGGCTGGCGCGGGTCCTCGAGGCGATCGCCGAGGACCCGTCCCGGCCCACCGCCTCGCTCGACCTGCTCACCCCCGACGAGGCCCTGCGCGCCCACCCCCGGGGCGAGGAGCGCGAGGTCCCGCGGACGACGCTCGCCGAGGCCTTCGCGGACCACGTGCGCCGCACCCCGGACGCCACGGCGGTCGTCTTCGGCACCGAACGCCTCACCTACGCCGAACTCGACACCCGCGCCCGCGCCCTCGCCGCCCGGCTGGCGGAACGCGGCGCCCGGCCCGGCGAGTTCGTCGCGGTCGCCGTGCCCCGCTCGGCCGAGCTGATGGTGGCGCTGCTCGGCGTACTGAAGTCGGGCGCGGCCTATCTGCCGCTCGACCTGGACTACCCGGCGGACCGCGTGGCGCACATGCTCACCGACTCCGGCGCCGGCACGGTGATCACGCTCGCCGCCACGGCCGCGCTCCTGCCGGAGACCGACCGCACCCGGGTCCTCCTCCTCGACACCGACGAGGAGACCCCCGCGGCCGCGGCCACCCCGGACCCGGCCCACCCCGACGACCCCGCCTACCTCATCTACACCTCCGGCTCCACCGGCCGCCCCAAGGGCGTCGTCGTCACCCACCGCGCCATCGTCAACCGGCTCGCCTGGATGCAGGGCGCCTACGGGCTGACCGCCGACGACCGGGTGCTCCAGAAGACCCCGTCGAGCTTCGACGTGTCGGTCTGGGAGTTCTTCTGGCCGCTCCTCGAAGGTGCCGCCGTGGTCCTCGCCCGCCCCGACGGCCACCGCGACCCCGCCTACCTGGCCGCACTCGTGCGCGCCGAGCGCGTCACCACGATGCACTTCGTGCCGTCCATGCTGGAGGCGTTCCTCCAGTCCGACGAGGTCACCGAGGACCCCGCCTGGGCCGCGTCCCTGCGCCGCGTCCTGAGCAGCGGCGAGGCCCTGCCGGCCGGCGCCGCCGCCCGCTGGCACGCCCTGACCGGCGTCCCGCTGCACAACCTGTACGGCCCCACCGAGGCGGCCGTCGACGTCACCCACCACCCCTACGACGGCACCGACGAGGGCCCCGCCGTACCCATCGGCCGCCCGGTGTGGAACACCGGTCTGCGCGTCCTCGACTCCCGGCTGCGTCCGGTCCCCGACGACGTCCCCGGCGAGCTGTACCTGACCGGCGTCCAGCTCGCCCGCGGCTACCACGCCCGCCCCGGCCTCACCGCCGAGCGCTTCACGGCCGACCCGTACGGCCCGCCCGGCAGCCGCATGTACCGCACCGGCGACCTGGTCCGCCGCCGCGCCGACGGCGTGATCGAGTACCTCGGCCGCACCGACCGCCAGGTCAAGCTGCGCGGCAACCGCATCGAACTCGGCGAGATCGAGGCCGCGCTGACCGCCCTGCCCGAGGTCGCCGTGTCCGCCGTGACGGTACGGGACAACGCGCTCGTCGCGTACGTCGTCCCGGCGGTCCACCCCGTCGAGGTCACCGCCCTGCGCGACGCCCTGGCCGGCGTCCTGCCCACCGCCCTGGTGCCCAGCGCCTGGGTGGTCCTCGACGCCCTGCCGCTCACCCCCAGCGGCAAGCTGGACCGGGCCGCGCTCCCCGCCCCGCAGGCCGTCCGCGCCGAGGCCCGCGCCCCGCGCACCCCGCGCGAACAACTGCTCACCGAGATCTTCGCCGCCGTGCTGAAGCTCCCCGACGCCGGTGTGGACGACGACTTCTTCCTGCTCGGCGGCGACAGCATCACCTCCATCGCCGTCTCCAGCCGGGCCCGCCGCGCGGGCCTGGCCCTCGACCCGCGCGACGTCTTCGAGCACCGCACCCCGGCCGCGCTCGCCGCCGCCGCGACCGTGGACACGGCGGAGAGCGCCGAGGCCGCCCCCGCCTTCACGCTCACCGACGAGGAACACGCCCGCGTCGAGCGCCTGGCCCCCGGCCGCATCGAGGACGTGTGGCCGCTCGCCCCCCTCCAGGAAGGCCTGTTCTTCCACTCCACGTACGACGACGGCACCCTCGACGTCTACACCGTCCACGAGTCCTTCGACTTCGCCGAACGCGTCGACACCGCCCGCCTGCTGGCCGCCACCCGCACCCTGCTCGCCCACAACCCCAGCCTGCGCGCCGGGTTCACCAGCGAGGGGCTGCGCCAGCCGGTGCAGTTCATCGTGCGCGACGCCGAGATCCCGCTGACCGAGGTCGACCTGTCCGGCCTTCCCCCGGCCGAGCAGGACGCGCGGATGCGGGAGCTGATGGACGAGGAGCGCGCCCGCCGCTTCGACCTGACCCGCCCGCTGCTGTTCCGCATGCTGCTCGTACGGCTCGGCGACGGACGCGGGGACCGGCTGGTGATCGGCCGCCACCTGATCCTCTGGGACGGCTGGTCCGCCTGGCTGTTCCTCGACCAGCTGTTCGCCCTCTACGAGAACGGGGGCGACCCCGCGGGCCTCGCCGAACCCGGCTCCTACCGGGACTACCTGACCTGGCTGGAGCGCCAGGACGACACACGGGCCACCCACGCCTGGCGCACCGCCCTGTCCGGCTTCGAGGAGCCGACCCTGCTCGCGCCGGCCGTCTCCGACCGGGGCCTGGAACCGGTGATCCCCGAGCAGCTCGACACCGTCCTGGACCCGGAGGTGGGGGAGCGGCTGCACGACACCGCCCGCCGCCACGGCCTCACCCTGAACACGGTGCTCAACGCGGCCTGGGGCCTGGCGCTGGCCGCCGTGACGGGCCGGACCGACATCGCGTTCGGCACGACCGTCGCCGGCCGCCCGAGCGAGGTGCCGGACGTCGAGAACGTCATCGGCATGTTCCTCAACACCGTCCCCGCCCGGATCGCCCTCGACCCGCGCGAACCGGTCCTCGACCTGCTGCGCCGCGTCCAGCGCGAGCGCCTGGCGCTGATGCCGTACGAGTACCTGGGGCTGGGCGTCCTCCAGGCCGAGACCGGTCACCGCCGGCTGTTCGACACGCTGTTCGTGCTGCGCAACGCCGACACCGAGGAGCGGCTGGCGGAACTGCGCGAGCGGCACGGCGCGACGGCCGTGGCCAACGTGGACGCCACCCACTACCCGGCCAACCTGGTCGTCACCCCCGGCGAACGCGTCCGTGTCACCCTCGCCTACCGGCCCGACCTGCTCGACGACGCCTACGCGCGCGGCCTGCTGGAGCGGTTCGTGCTGCTGGTCGGCCGACTGGTCGCCGACCCGTCCGCCCCGGTCGGCTCGCTGGACGGCCTGCTGCCCGCCGAGACCGCCCTCCTGGCCCGCGAGGACGCCGACCAGCGGCAGCCCGTGCCGCACGAGACGATCGCCGACATGCTGGCCGCCCAGGCCGTCCGCACCCCCGACGACACCGCTCTCGTGTTCGGCTCCGCCACGCTCACCTACGCCGAACTCGACGAGCGCTGCAACCGCATGGCCCGGCTGCTGATCGCCCACGGCGCCGGACCCGAGCAGGTCGTCGCGCTCGGCCTGCCCCGCTCCCTCGACACCGTGGTCGCCCTGTTCGCCGTCCTGCGCACCGGCGCCGCCTATCTGCCGCTGGAACTCGACCATCCGGCCGAGCGGCTCTCCCTGATGCTGGCCGACGCCCGCCCGCTGCTCCTGCTGTCGCACCGCGCGGTGTCGGCCACCCTCACCGGGGACGTCCCGCGGGTGCTGCTCGACGATCCCGACACCGCCGCCGAACTGGCCGCGCTGTCCGGCGCGCCCGTCACGGTCTCCTTCAGCCTGGACCACCCGGCCTACGTCATCTACACCTCCGGCTCCACCGGCCGCCCCAAGGGCGTCGTCACGCCGTACACCGGTCTGACGAACATGCAGCTCAACCACCAGAAGGAGATCTTCGCGCCGGCCATCGCCTCGGCCGGCGGGCGGCGGCTGCGCATCGCGCACACCGTGTCCTTCGCCTTCGACATGTCCTGGGAGGAGCTGCTGTGGCTCGTCGAGGGACACGAGGTGCACATCTGCGACGAGGAACTGCGCCGCGACGCCATCGCCCTGGTGGCCTACTGCGAGCGGCACCGCGTCGACGTCGTCAACGTGACCCCGACCTACGCCCACCTCCTGCTGGAGGAGGGCCTGCTGGACGGCCACCGGCCGCCGCTGGTGCTGCTCGGCGGCGAGGCCGTCACCGAGACGGTCTGGAACACCCTGCGGGACACCGAGGGCACCTACGGCTACAACCTGTACGGGCCCACCGAGTACACCATCAACACCCTCGGCGGCGGCACCCACGACAGCGCCACCCCCACCGTCGGCAAGCCCATCCGCGCCACCCGCGCCCGCATCCTCGACACCTGGCTGCGCCCCGTCCCCGAAGGCGTGGCGGGCGAGCTGTACATCGCCGGCGTGGGCCTGGCCCGCGGCTACCTCGACCGGCCCGGCCTGACCGCCGAACGGTTCGTCGCCGACCCCTACGGCCTGCCCGGCGAGCGCATGTACCGCACCGGCGACCTGGTGCGCCGCCGCGAGGACGGCAACCTCGACTTCCTCGGCCGCACCGACGACCAGGTCAAGATCCGCGGCCACCGGGTGGAACTGGGCGAGATCGAGACCGCCCTGGCCCAGCACCCCGAGGTCTCCCGGGCAGCCGTCCTCGCCCGCGACGACACCGTCGCCCCCGGCACCAAGCGGCTGGTGGCGTACGTCGTCCCGGCCGAACCCGACGCCGAGGCACGGGAGTCGGCCGAGCGGGAGCAGATCGGCGAGTGGCGGGAGATCTACTCCGCCGAGTACACCGAGATCGGCACCGCCCTGTTCACCGAGGACTTTGCCGGCTGGGACAGCTCATACGACGGCACCCCGATCCCCGTCGAGCACATGCGCGAATGGCGCGAGGCCACGGTGGACCGCATCCGCGAACTGCGGCCCCGGCGCATCCTGGAGATCGGCGTCGGCTCCGGCCTGCTGCTCTCCCGGCTCGCCCCGGACGCCGAGGCCTACTGGGCGACCGACTTCGCCGAACCCGTCATCCGCAAGCTGAGCGAGGGCATCCGGACCGACCCCGGCCTGGCCGCCAAGGTCGAACTGCGCTGCCAGGCCGCCGAGGTGACCGACGGTCTGCCCACCGGCTGGTTCGACACGATCGTCGTCAACTCCGTCCTCCAGTACTTCCCGAGCCTGGACCACCTGCACCAGGTGATCCGCGGCGCGCTCGGTCTGCTCGCTCCCGGCGGCGCCCTGTTCCTCGGCGATGTGCGCGACCTGCGCCAGGCCCGGGTGTTCCAGGCCGGCATCCAGGCCGCCCGCGCCGACGCGGACACCGAACCGGACGCGCTGCGCCGGGCCGTCGAGCGGGGCCTCGCCCTGGAGAAGGAACTCCTCGTCGACCCGGACTGGTTCACCACCCTCGGCGTCGGCGTCGACCTGCGCACCAAGGCGGGCCGCCACCACAACGAGCTGACCCGCTACCGGTACGACGTCGTGCTGTACGAGGGCGACGCGCTCGCCCTGGACGGCGCCCCGGCCGTCGACTGGACCGGGCCGGACGCGCTCCTCGCGCGGCTCGACGGCACCGGACCGCTGCGGGTGCGCGGCATCCCGGACGCCCGCACGGCCGGCGACCTCGCCACCCTGCGCGCCCTGGACACCGGCCGCCCCACGGGCCTCGACGCCACGGGCGTGGAACCGGAGGACCTGCGGGAGACCGCCCGGGAGCACGGCCACCGCCTGCTGACCACCTGGTCCGACGAACCCGGCCGCTACGACGCCGTGTTCGTCCCCGGCACCGACACCCCGCGCACGGCCGGCCTGTACCGGGCGCGCGCCGGCCGCGAGGACGCCCCGTACGCCAACACCCCGGCGGCAGGGCGCGGCCACACCGCGCTCGTCAGGCGGCTGCGGGACGACCTCGGACAGCGGCTGCCCGGCTACATGGTGCCCGCCGCCTTCGTGGTGCTGCCGGGGCTGCCGATGAACGACAACGGCAAGCTCGACGCACGCGCCCTGCCGGATCCCGAGCCCGCCGTCGCCCTGTCGGCCGGGCGTGGCCCGGGCACCCCCGTCGAGGAGGTGCTGTGCCGGCTGTTCGCCGAGGTGCTGGGGCTGCCCCGGACCGGCGCGGAGGACAACTTCTTCGACCTGGGCGGCCACTCCCTGCTCGCGACCCGGCTGATCAGCCGGGCCCGCACCGAACTGGGCGCGGAACTCGCGATCCGTGACCTGTTCGAGGCGCCCACCCCCGAGACCCTGGCCCTGCGGGCCGACACCGGACGGCGCCCCGCCCGTCCCGCGCTCGCGCCCGTGACCGCACGCCCGGCCCGCATCCCCCTGTCGGCGGCGCAGCGGCGGCTGTGGCTGGTGGAGCGGATCACCGGGGGCGGGGTCGCCTACAACTTCCCGCTCGTGTTCCGCCTCCGCGGCCCGCTGGACCTCGTCGCCCTGCGCACGGCGCTCGACGATGTGATCACCCGACATGAAGCCCTGCGTACACGGTTCCCCGAGCTGGACGGAGTGCCGTACCAGCAGATCGTGGCGCCGGGTGAGGCCGCGCCGGAGTTCTCCGTCGACGACATCGCCGAGAGCGAGCTGGCCACGCGGATCGCGGCGGCCCAGCGCCGCCCCTTCGACCTGAGTGCCGGCCTGCCGGTCCGCGCCGAAGTGCTGCGACTGGCCCCGGAGGACCACGTGGTGGCGCTGGTGCTGCACCACATCACCACCGACGAGTGGTCGGACCGGCCCTTCCTCACCGACCTCACCACCGCCTACGAGGCCCGCCGGGACGGCCGGGCCCCGCGGTGGGAGCCGCTGCCGGTCCAGTACGCCGACTACACCCTCTGGCAGGACACCCTGCTCGACCGGGTCGGCGACGACCAGCTGGCCCACTGGACGCAGGCCCTGCGCGATCTCCCCGAGGAACTGACCCTGCCCCTCGACCGGAGCCGGCCGGAGCGGCCCGGCGGGCTAGGCGGCAAGGTGGGCGTGGAACTCGCGGCCGACACCGCCGAGGCCCTGCGCGAGCTGTCCGGCGCCACCGGAACCAGCATGTTCATGCTGTTCCAGGCCGCCACCGCGGCCCTGTTGCACCGGCTCGGCGCCGGAGAGGACATCCCGCTGGGCGCGCCCATCGCGGGCCGCACCGACGACGCGCTCGACGACCTGGTCGGCTTCTTCGTCAACACCCTCGTCCTGCGCACCGACCTGTCCGGCACCGACCTGACCTTCCGCCGGCTCCTGGCCCGGGTCCGCGAAGCGTCCCTGGAGGCCTTCGAGCACCAGGACCTGCCCTTCGACCACGTCGTCGAGGCGCTCAACCCGCCCCGGACCGCCGGCCGCAACCCGCTGTTCCAGGTCATGCTCGGCTACCACTACCGGCCCGGCGGCGACCCGCAGGTGCTCGGCATGCCGACCGAGTGGTTCGACATGGACACCGGCATGGCCAAGTTCGACCTGCACTTCACGTTCGTCGACGAAGCGGACCGCGACCGGCTGCTGCTGCTCCTGGAGTACGCCGTCGACCTGTGCGACGCCCCGACGGCCGAGCGGCTGGCCGGCCGGCTGGTGCGGCTGCTGGAGCAGGTGGCGGCGGACCCCGACCGCCCGGTGCGGGAGCTGGAAGTGCTGACCGAGGACGAGCGGGAGGCCGTCCGCACCCGGTGGAACGACACGGCGCACGACGTGCCGGCGACGACCCTGCCGGAGCTGTTCCGCGCGCAGGCGACGCGTACCCCGGACGCCACGGCGCTGGTCTTCGAGGAGCGGCGGCTGACGTACGCCGAGCTGGACGCGCGGGTCGAGCGGACCGCCCGGGTGCTGGCAGGCATGGGGGTGGGCCCGGAACGCACGGTGGCGGTGGCCCTGCCGCGTTCGGTGGACCTCGTCGTCGCCCTGCTGGCCGTGCACCGGGCGGGCGGGGCCTACCTGCCGCTGGACACCGACCAGCCGGCGGAGCGGCGTGCCCTCATGCTGGACGAGGCCCGCCCGGTGTGCGTGATCGAAGGGGCACTGCCCGAGGGCCCGGCCGGCGAACTTCCGTCCTCCTACACGCTGTCGAGCCCCGCGTACGTCATCTACACGTCCGGGTCGACGGGCCGCCCCAAGGGCGTGGTCGTCCCGCACGAGGGCATCGCCAACCGGCTGCTGTGGATGCAGGACGCGTACGGTCTGACCGCCGAGGACCGGGTCCTGCAGAAGACGCCGACCGGCTTCGACGTGTCGGTGTGGGAGTTCTTCTGGCCGCTGATCACCGGAGCCGCCCTGGTCGTCGCCCGGCCGGAGGGCCACAAGGATCCGGCCTATCTCGCCGGGCTGATCCGCGAGCAGGGCGTGACGACGGCGCACTTCGTGCCGTCCATGCTCCAGGTGTTCCTGGAGGAGCCCGCCGCGGCGGCCTGCACCGGCCTGCGCCGGGTGCTGTGCAGCGGTGAGGCGCTGCCGGCCGCGGTGGCCGAGCGCTTCCACCGGGTCCTGCCGGCCGAGCTGCACAACCTGTACGGGCCGACGGAGGCGTCCGTCGACGTCACCGCGACCGAGGTACCGCCGGGCGCCGGTCGCGTGGCGATCGGTCGTCCCGTGTGGAACACGCGGGCCCACGTCCTGGACGCCGGGCTGCGGCCCGTTCCTCCGGGTGTCGCGGGCGAGTTGTACCTTGCGGGCGTCCAGCTGGCCCGTGGCTATCTCGCCCGCCCCGGGCTCACCGCCGAGCGCTTCGTCCCCGATCCGTACGGCCCGCCCGGAGCCCGTATGTACCGCACCGGCGACCTGGCCCGCCGGCTGCCCGACGGCTCGCTCGACTTCCTGGGCCGCACCGACCACCAGGTCAAGATCCGCGGCGTGCGCGTCGAGCCCGGCGAGATCGAGGCGGTCCTCGCACGGCACGGCTCCGTCGGCCACGCGGTCGTCGTCCCGCACGACCAGCGGCTCGTGGCGTACGTCGTCCCCGCCGCCGGTGAGGCCACGGACCCGCAGGAGCTGGGCCGGCACGCCGCCGCCGCGTTGCCCGAGCACATGGTCCCCGCCGCCTTCGTGACGCTGGACGCGCTGCCGCTCACCGCGAACGGCAAGCTCGACCGCAGGGCGCTGCCCGCTCCCGACCTCACGGCGGGCAGCGGCGCCGGTGGCCGGGGCCGCGACCCCCGCGAGGAGATCCTGTGCGGCCTGTTCGCGGGTGTCCTCGGCGCCGACCGGGTCGGCGTCGACGACGACTTCTTCGCCCTGGGCGGCCACTCGCTGCTCGCCATGCGCCTGGTCGCCGGGATCAGGGAGGCCCTCGGGGCCGACGTGTCGCTGCGCACGGTGTTCGACGCGCCGACACCGGCCCGGCTCGCGGCCCGGCTGGCGGAGGGGGACCCGGCCGATGCCGTCGCCCGCCCGCCGTTGACCGCCGTCGCCCGCCGCGAGCGGCTGCCGCTGTCGTCCTCGCAGCAGCGCCTGTGGGTCCTGTACCAGGTGGAGGGGCCCAGCGCCACGTACAACATCCCGTGGGCCTGGCGTCTGACCGGCCCGCTGGACGTCGAGGCGCTGCGTGCCGCGGTGCACGACCTGGTCGGCCGGCACGAGACGCTGCGCACCGTGTTCCCCGACGAGGAGGGGGTGGCCTACCAGCGGATCGTGGACCCGTCGCGGGCCGTGGTCCCGTTCACGGTGGAGGAAACGGACGCCGGCCGGCTGCCCGGACGACTCGCGGAGGCCGGGGCGTACGAATTCGCGGTGGACCGGGAGATCCCGCTGCGCGTCCATGTGTTCCGCACCGGACCGCAGGAGTGGACCCTGCTGCTGCTCCTGCACCACATCGCCGGCGACGAGTGGTCGGAGGGTCCCCTGAACCGGGACCTGGCGCTCGCGTACGCGGCGCGTACGGCCGGGCGGACGCCCGACTGGCGGCCGCTGCCCGTCCAGTACGCCGACTACACGCTGTGGCAGCGGGACGTCCTCGGCGACGAGCGGGACCCGGACAGCCTGTCGGCCCGTCAGATCGCCTACTGGAAGCGGACCCTGGCTGGGCTCCCCGAGGAGCTCGCGCTGCCCGTCGACCGGCCCCGCCCCCTGGAGGCGAGCTACCGCGGCGGCTCGGCCGACCTCTCCCTCGACGCCGAACTGGCCGCTGGGATGGACGAGTTGGCCCGCGCCAACGGCGTCAGCGTGTTCATGGTCCTCCAGGCCGCCGTCGCCACCCTGCTCACCCGGCTCGGCGCCGGCACCGACATCCCGGTCGGCAGCCCGATCTCCGGCCGCACCGACGCGGCCCTCGACGACCTGGTCGGGTTCTTCCTCAACACCCTGGTGCTGCGCACCGACACCTCCGGCGATCCGACGTTCCGGCAGCTCCTCGCCCGGGTCCGGGAGTCCGACCTGGCCGCCTACGACCACCAGGACGTGCCGTTCGAGCGGCTCGTGGACGCCCTCAACCCGGCCCGCTCCCTCGCCCGCCATCCGCTGTTCCAGGTGATGGTCGTGTACCTGGCCGCCGACGGCGACGACACGGGGCTGCTGCCCGGCCTGAACGCCCGCCGCGACGACGTGGCCCAGACCACCGCCAAGTTCGACCTCTCCTTCGACTTCGTGGAACGCGGCGACGGCACCGGCGTGGACGGCGTCCTCGAATACAGCGCCGATCTGTTCGACCCCGCCACCGCCCAGTCGTTCGCCGACCGGCTCCGGCGCGTCCTGCGGGCCGTCGTCGCCGACCCGGACCGGACGCTCGGCCGGATCGACCTCCTCGACCCGCGGGAGCGGGCCCGGCTCGTCGGCGGCTGGTACAGCGGGCCCGTCACCGCCCGGCCGACCACCGTGCCCGCCCTCTTCGAGGAGCAGGCCCGCCGCCACGCCGGTCTGCCCGCCGCCGCCTCCGACGGCGTCGAGCTGACCTTCGCGCGGCTCAACGCGGACGCCAACCGGCTGGCCCGGCTCCTGGTCGAGGCAGGCGCGGGACCCGAGCGGTTCGTGGCCCTCGCCCTGCCGCGCACCGCCCACTTCCTCACCGCCGTCCTCGCGGTCCACAAGGCGGGCGCCGCCTATCTGCCGCTCGACCCGGACGCCCCCGTGGAGCGCACCGCCGACGTCCTTGCCGACGCCGGACCGGTCCTCACCCTGACCACCGGCGACCTCGCCGCGACCTTGCCGCCCGGCACCGCGGCCCTGCTCCTCGACGCCCCCGCGACCCGGGAGCGGATCGCGGACCGGGACCCGGCCGACCTCACCGACACCGACCGCACGGCCCCGCTGACGCCCCGCCACCCGGCGTACGTCATCTACACCTCCGGCTCCACCGGCCGCCCCAAGGGCGTGGTCATCACCCACGAGACCCTCGGCAACCTCTTCCACAGCCACCGCGAGACGCTCTACGAACCGGCCGTCGAGGCCGCCGGGCGCCGGCACCTGAGGGTCGGGCACGCCTGGTCGTTCTTCTTCGACGCCTCCTGGCAGCCCCAGCTGTGGCTGCTGGACGGGCACTGCGTCCACGTGCTCTCCGAGGAGGTGCGACGCGACCCCGAGCTGGTCACCGAGGCCGTGCTGCGCCACCGCCTCGACTTCCTGGAGGTCACCCCGTCGTTCTTCGCGCAGATGGCCGACAGCGGCCTGCTGCGCGGCGACGACTGCCCCCTCGCGGTCGTCGGCGTGGGCGGCGAGGCCGTCCCCGTCGCCCTGTGGCAGCGCCTCGCCGCGCTGCGCGGCACCGAGGCCTTCAACCTGTACGGGCCGACCGAGTCGACCGTCGACGCCCTGGTGGCGCGCGTCCGCGACAGCGAACGCCCGCTGGTGGGACGCCCGGTGACCGGCACCCGCGCGTACGTCCTCGACGACCTGCTGCAACCGCTGCCGCCGGGCGTCCCCGGCGAGCTGTACCTCGCGGGCGGCGGGCTCGCCCGCGGCTACCTCGGCAGCCCCGGCCTGACGGCCGAGCGGTTCGTCGCCGACCCGTTCGGCCCGCCCGGCTCCCGCCTGTACCGCACCGGCGACCTGGCCCGCTGGACCGCCGACGGCCGCCTCGACTACCTCGGCCGGGCCGACGACCAGGTCAAGATCCGCGGCTTCCGCATCGAACCCGCCGAGATCGAGGCCGCGCTCACCACCCACCCCGCCGTCGGCCAGGCCCTGGTGACGGTCCGCCAGGACGGCCCGCGCAAGCAGCTCGTGGCCTACGTCGTCCCCGCACCGAACACCGCACCGGACACCGCACCCGACCCCGCCCTGCTGCGCGGCCATGTCGCCGCCCGCCTGCCCGACCACATGGTCCCGGCGGCCGTCGTACCGCTGGAGCGGTTCCCGCAGCTGGCGAACGGCAAGCTGGACCGGGCCGCGCTGCCCGCGCCCGACTTCACCGCGCTGTCCTCCGGACGCGCCCCCGCCGGCCCCGTGGAGGAACTGCTCTGCACGGTCTTCGCGGAGGTGCTGGGCCTGGAACGGGTCGGCGTGGACGACGACTTCTTCGCCCTCGGCGGCGACAGCATCGTCGCCATGCAGCTCGTCGGCCGGGCCCGTGCGGCGGGCCTGCGCGTCACGCCCCGGCTCGTGTTCCGCCACCGTACGGTCGCCGCGCTGGGCACCGTCGCCGAGACGGCCGACAGCGCCGCGCCGCGCCGCGAGGACGACGGCACCGGCACCGTGCCGATCACGCCGGTCATGCACTGGCTGCGCGAACTGGGCGGCCCGTTCGCCACCTACCACCAGGCGGCACTCGTACGCACCCCCGCCGACCTGGACCTGCCCGGCCTCACCGCCGTGCTCCAGGCGCTCGCCGACCGCCACGACCTGCTCCGCGCCACCCTCGTACGGCCCACCCGCGAGGACACCGGGGACTGGTCGCTGCACGTGCCGCCCACCGGCACGGTCGACGCCGCCGGCTGGCTCGACCGGGTCGACGTCACCGGCCTGGACGCGACGCAGCTGGGCGAGAGCGTGCGCGAGCACACGCACGCGGCACGGGCCCTGCTCGACCCGGACACCGGCGCCATGGTCAGGGCCGTCTGGTTCGACGCGGGCGACGCGCCGGGCCGGCTGCTGCTCATGGCCCACCACCTCGTCGTCGACGGTGTGTCCTGGCGCGTGCTGCTGCCGGACCTCGCCGCGGCCTGGCAGCACGTGCGCGCCGGGCGCCCGGCGCGGACCGCCCCCGTGGAGACGTCCTTCGCCCGCTGGTCCCGGCAGCTCACCACGCTCGCCGGGGCACCCGAGCGGGAGACGGAACTCACCGTCTGGACGGACATCCTGGACGGCGGCACCGAACCGCTCCCGCTGCTGCGGGAGCCGGACCCGGGCCGCGACATCGCCGCGACCCAGCGCGAGGTCGTGCTGCGGCTGCCCGCCGACCGCACCGGTCCGCTGCTGTCCGCCGTGCCCGCCGTGTTCGGCGCGGCTGTCAACGACGTCCTCCTCGCCGGTCTCGCCCTGGCCTTCGCGGACTGGCGGCGCCGCTCCGGCGGCGCGGACCGCTCGATCCTGGTCGACCTCGAAGGCCACGGCCGCGAGGAGGAGCTTGCCGGGGACGACGTCGACCTGTCCCGCACGGTCGGCTGGTTCACCAGCGTCTTCCCCGTCCGGCTCGACGCCGGACCGGCCGACCCGGCCGAGGCGTTCGACGGCGGCGCGGCCGCCGAGGAGGCCGTGCGCAGGGTGCGCGAGCACCTGGCGTCACTCCCGGCGAACGGCGTCGGCTACGGCCTGCTGCGGCACCTCAACCCCCGCACCCGCGACGCGCTGGCCGGCCGGGAACAGGCCCACGTGGAGTTCAACTACCTGGGCCGGTTCGGGATCCCCGAGGAGACGGACTGGTCGTACGCGCCCGAGGAGGACGCGGCCGACATCGGCCCGGAGGCGGCGATGCGCGTGGGCCACGCCCTGAGCATCAACGTCGTGACCGAGGACCGGGCGGACGGGCCGGTGCTGGCCGCCCACTGGTCCTATCTGGAGGGACTGCTGACGCGGGAGACCGTCGAGGATCTCGCGGCCACGTGGTTCCGGGCACTGGAGGGCCTCGTCGCACGTGCGGTGAGGAAGCAGCAGCGGTGAGCACCGCGAGGGCATGGAGAGGAATGGCATGAGCAACCCGTTCGAGGACCCCGAGGGCGTCTACCTGGTGCTCGTCAACGACGAGAACCAGCACAGCCTGTGGCCGGACTTCGTGGCCGTCCCGGCCGGCTGGCGGGCCGTCCACGGGCCCGCCTCCCGCCAGGAGTGCCTGGACCACGTCGAGACCCACTGGACCGACATGCGGCCGCGCAGCCTGGCCGAGTCGATGGAGCGCTGAGCGCGGGACACCATGACCGCATGACCGAGGGGGCCGACACCGTCGGCCCCCTCGGTCATGTCGGACGTGCCTCAGGCGGCGGGCTGCTCCACCTTCGTGGCCGGCTTGCCGTCCACGGCCGCCGCCAGCTGCGGCACCAGCCGCTCGATCTCGTACGGCAGGCTCAGGACCGTACCGAAGGACACGGCGTAGCCGTAGTCGCTGGTCTCGGCGACGTAGACCTCACGGCCCTCGGAGACCACCTTCAGGTCCTTGTACGTGGCGTCCTTGTGCAGCTTGTCGGCGTCCTTGGTGACATCACCGACGATCCACACGATCGTGTTCTGGTCCAGCAGGTCGGTGCGCTCCTTGCTGATGTTCGCGCCGAACTTGTCCCCGATCACCTTGTCCAGGTCCGCGGGCAGCGTGAAACCGAGATCCGTGAGCAGCCGCGAGCGCGGGTCCTGGCTGCCGAAGACGAAGATGCCCTCGTACGGCGTGGCCATCAGGGCGCTCTTCCCCTTGAACTCCGGGTGCTCCGCCACGGCCGCGTCGATCTTCGCCTCGGTCTCCTTGACGGCCGCGGCCGCCTCCGCCGACTTGCCGAGCGCCTTGCCGATCGTCTCGGTCTGCTCCTGCCACGGCACGCCGTAGTCGTTGTACTCCTTCGGCTGCGCGACCACGGGCGCGAACTTCGACAGCGACTCGTACTGCTCCTTGGTGATGCCGCCGTAGACGCTGAGGATCAGGTCCGGCTTGAGCGCGGCGATCTTCTCCACCTGCGGGCCGGTGCCGGTGTCCTTGAGGACGGTCGGGGCCGCCTCCCCGCCCAGCTTGTCGGACGCCCACGGACCGACGGCGCCCTTGTAGCCGCCGATCCACTCGGTGGTGCCGACCGGCACCTTGCCCAGGGCGAGCACCGAGTCCTGGTCGGTGAGTCCGACGGTGACGATCCGCTTCGGCTCGGACTCGATCGTCGTACTGCCGTACTTGTGCGCGATGGTGACCGGGAACGCGGACGTTCCGGAGGACGAGGCCTTCGAGCCGGCGTTGGAGGAGCCGGTGTCCGAGTCGTCCCCGCCGCAGGCGGCGGCCGTGGTGAGGATGACGAGTGCGGAGGCCAGGGCGGCGGCCGTCCGTGACGCTCTGCGGAAGCGGGGCATCGGTGGTCCTTCGGTAGGTTCCTGTGGTGCGGGGCGGTGGGTGTGGGGGAGGTGTGGGGCTCTCTCGGCGTGGGGCTGCTCGTCGCGGGGCTGTCTCGTCGTAGGGCTAGGCGGCGCCGGGGGAGCGGGTGTCGGACCACGCGTCCCACAGGGCCGCGTACGGCCCCCGGGCGGCTCGCAGTTCGTCGTGCGTGCCGGTCTCGACGACCCGGCCCGCGTCCATCACGACGATCCGGTCGGCGGTCGCGGCCTGGCTGAGGCGGTGGGCGACGATCAGCGCGGTGCGGCCGTCCACGGCGCGGGCGACGGCCTTCTCCAAGGCGCGGGCGCCGGCGCTGCCGGCCTCGGCGGTGGCCTCGTCCAGGATCACCAGCGGCGGGTCGGCGAGCACCAGCCGGGCGAGGGCGAGCGCCTGGGTCTGCGCGCCGTCCAGCCGGTGGCCGCCGTCGCCGACCACGGTGCGCAGCCCGTCGGGCAGCGCCTCGGCCCAGTCGAGGGCGTCGACCTGCTGGAGCGCGGAGCGCAGTTCGTCGTCGGTGGCGTCGGGACGGGCGAGCCGCAGGTCGTCGGCCAGCGGGCCCGCGAACACATGGGTCTCCTGGGTGAGCAGCGCGATCGTGAGCCCCGCCCCGGCCGGGCCCAGCTCGGCCGGCGGGACACCGCCCACCAGGACCGTGCCCTCGGTCGGCTGCTGGATGCCCGCGACGAGCCGGGCCAGCGTGGTCTTGCCCGCCCCGCTCGCCCCGACCAGCGCCACCCGCTCGCCCGGCCGGATCGTCAGGTCCACACCGTCGAGCACGCGATGACCGGGCCGGTAGGCGTGGCCGATCCCGCGCACGGTGATCTCGGCGTCGCCGGTGGCCGCCGGGCGGGCCGGCGCCGGGGGCGGGGGCAGGTCGGTGACGCCGACGAGCCGGGCCAGGCCGGCCGTCGCCGACTGGGCGTCGTCCAGCAGCACCAGGGCGGCGTTGACGGGCGTGAACAGACTGTGGAAGTACAGGGCCGCCGCGGTCGCCGTACCGATGGACGCCCTGCCGTCGCCGACCAGCCAGCAGCCGGTGGCCAGGACGGCCGCGAGTCCGATGTACTCGGCGATGTGCAGCCGGCTGTAGAAGCCCAGCACGAGCCGGACCCCGCGCATCATCAGCGCCACCAGCGACGCGGACCGCTCGGTGACCCGCTCGGTGTGCTCCCGCTCCAGCCGGAACGCCCGCACGGTGGAACTGCCGCCGACCGTGTCGAGCAACTGCTGCTGCTGGGCGCTGCCCGCCACGCGCTGGCGCGCGTACAGCGGCACGGCGCGGTCCACGTACCAGCGGGCGGTGGCCGCCTGCACGGGGACCGCCAGGAGTGCCGCCAGCAGGAACCGCCAGTCGAGGACGGCCAGCGCGCCCAGGGTGAGGACGATGGTGAGCAGGGACCGGGCCAGTTCGGGCAGGGCGCTGCGCACGGCGTCCGCGATCAGCGACACGTCGGCGGTGACCCGGGCGGTGAGATCCCCGGCGCCGGCCTTCTCGACCCGCTCCAGGGGCAGCCCCAGCGCCCGTTCGACGAACTTCTCCCGCAGCCGGGCCAGCGTCGTCTCGCCGAGCCGGGAGATCAGCGACAGCCCGAGCCCGGTCGTGACGCCCTGCGCGACGGCGACGGCCACCAGCAGCACGGCCGTGGTGGTGATGGCGTCCGCGGCCGCGGAGCCGCGGTCGGCGGCCAGGTCGACGATCCGGCCCAGCAGCGGCTGCACGAGCAGTCCGACGGCGGTGGACGCGACCATCACCGCCAACGCGCCCAGCGCCAGGGGCCGTTGCGGGCGCAGCAGCGCGGCGACGGCGGCGCGGGTGCGGGCGGGGGTGGCGACGGGCAGGAGCGTGGAGGTGTGCGTGGACGTGCTCGTGGGTGCGCCGGCGGGTGTGTTCGGGGGCGTGCCGGCGGGCGTGTTCGTGGGGGTGTCGCTCATGAGAGGACCGCCGTCCGGTAGGGGGCGCACTCATGGACGAGCTGCTCGTGACCGCCGCTCGCGGCGAGCCGGCCGCCGTCGAGGAGGACGACCCGGTCCGTGACGCCGAGGAGCGCGGGGCTGTTGGTGACCAGCACGGTGGTGCGGCCGGTGCGGATCTCCCTGATCCCGGCGGCGATCCGGACCTCCGTGACGGCGTCGACGGCGGTCGTGGGCTCGTGCAGGACGAGGACCGGCGCGTCGGTGGCGAGCGCACGGGCCAGCGCCACCCGCTGCCGCTGTCCGCCCGAGAGCGAGTGCCCCCGCGCGGTGACGGCCGTGTCGGGCCCGTCGGGCAGGGTGCGCACGACCTCGTCCGTCGCGGACGCGGTGAGGACGGCGGAGACGCGCGAGCCGTCCGTGCCGCCGGGCACGACCGGCGCCGCCGCGGTGACGTTCTCGAGCAGAGTCCCCTCGAACAGGTCCGCGTCGTGCTCGGCGACGAGGAGCGCGGCCCGCAGCTCGGTCAGGTCCAGCGCGGTGAGTTCCGTGCCGTCCAGCTCGACGGCCCCGGCGTCCGGGTCCGCGCGGCGGCCGAGGCAGCGCAGCAGCGCCGAGGCGTCGGCGGGGTCGGTGGTGACGACGCCGACCGTCTCACCGGCGGCGATGTCGAGTTCCAGGGCGCGCAGCGGGCCGTACGACAGTCCGCGCAGCCCCAGCGGCAGACCCGGCCGGTCGTCGGTGCCCGCCGATACGGCCGCCCGCGCGGACGCCGCTACGGGGGACACCGCGCGCTCCGCGTCGAGCACGCCCGCGATCCGGCCGGCGGAGGCGCGGCCCTGGGCCAGCTCGGCGTTGACCCAGGAGAACTCGGAGAGCGGGCCGATGAGGAAGAGGGCGAGCGCGACGGACGACACGAGCTCACCGATGCCGATGTCGCCACTGGCCGCGAGCCGTCCGCCCACCAGGGCGACCAGGGCCAGGAACGCGCCGGTGAGGATGGTCACCACCGCGTTCTGCCAGGCCTCGGCCCGGGCCGCGCGCAGCGTGGCGGTGAGGGACTCCTGGCTGATGCGCCGGTAGCGGGAGACGGCCGTCGGTTCGATGCCGATGCCCTTGAGCACCCGCAGCCCCGCTACGAGGTCCGCCGCCACGCCCGAGGCCCGCGCGGCCTGCTCCTGCTCGGTCTCGCTGCGCGCCTCCAGGGGCTTGCTCAGCAGATGGCCGAGCCACAGCAGCAGCGGGGTGCCCACCAGGACGAGCAGGCCGAGGGACAGCGACACGCGCAGCAGCACGACCGCGCAGACCACCAGGCCGGTCGCCGACGCGATGCCGACGATCAGCGCCATCATCACGGCGCCGACCCTCTTGGCGTCCTCCGTCGCGATGTTCGCCAGCTCGCCGGGCAACCGGCCTTCCTCCGCGCCGCCTTCGGGGGCGAGGACGCGGCCGATCACCTCGGCCCTGAGCCGGTGCGCGGTGGTCAGGGCGGCGCGTTCACCCGCGCGGGCACTGACCCGGAAGCTGAAGGAGAGGCCGACGTAGACCGCGGCCAGGATCGCCAGCCACAGCAGGAGTCCGGATACGTCGCCGTCCACGACCCCCTCGTCGATGGCCAGACCGATGAGCACCGGCACGAGGGCCTCGCCCGTCTGGTGTCCCATGCCCAGTACGGCGCCGAGCGCCAGATCGCGGCGCTGCTCGCGCACGGCACGCCGCAGGACCTTCCGGCCGGGCGGGTCCGCCTTGCTCACGTTTCCCTCCGGACCTATGGCTCACTGCACTTGAAGAGCCTACCCACAAACTTAGGTAAGGCTAACTTCTATCGCATCGCCGTGCCAGGAGCCGAGGCGAGAACATGTGATCGAGGGTCACGATGTGGTTGCAGGGGGCCGGTTGGGCCGTGGGGGCGGGCGGACGAGCCGTGAAGGACGCGGTGTCCTCGTTCTCCACCTCGCCGAATCGTCGGAGACCGGCGCCGCGTTGTGCCCGACGACCGCGCCCAGCGGCAGCGGGCGCTTGGCGATCTGCGTCGACAGGGAGGCACCGGAGACCGTGGCGATGGGCCCGGCGAGGTACTCGGCGGCATCGATGATGTGCGAGCCGATGTCCCCGAGCGCACCCGAACCCGGGCCGCCCTTGAACCGCCAGCTCAGCGGCCCGTTCGGGTCGGTGGCGTAGTCGCACCAGTAACGGCCGCTGAACAGCGAGAGATCGCCCAGCTCGCCGCGCCGCACATGCTCGCGGATCGCGGCGATGCCGGGGGACCGGCGGAAGGTGTACCCGACGGCGGTCGCGACCTCGGCGGAACGCTCCAACTCGGCCATCGCGCGGGCGTCTTCGAGCGACCCGGCAAGCGGCTTCTCACACAGCACGTGCTTGCCCGCGGCGACCAGCGCCTCGGCGATCGGCCGGTGCAGCGCGTTGCCGACGACGATGCTGACGGCGTCGATCGTCGGTCCTCCACGACGGCCTCCCAGCTCGGGAGCGCCTTCTCGAAGCCGTAGCGGCGGGCGGCGTCCTCGCCCAGCGCGAGGTTGGCATCGGCGATCGCGGCCAGCCGGACCGGCGGCAGCCCGGCCCCGAACACCGTGTTGACGTTGCGGTATCCGGCGGCGTGGCTGCGGCCGGCCATCCCGGCGCCGATCACCGCGACGGAAAGGGGCTTGGCGGATGTGGTCATGGGGGTGTCCTTCGAAAGGTCCCTGGGACGGGAAGGTCAGCTGGAGGTGGGGAAGTCGAAGCCGGCGGTGGTCTGCTGGGCGGGCTCGGGCCGCCTGCCCGGCCTGCGCCGGACTCGGCTCCCGCACGGAGGTCGACCCCTTGCCGTCGACCCGGACGACACCGGTCCCTCGCCGACGGCGCCGTCGCGCCACCGTCACGCCGTGGACGAACACCGGCGGCGCCGACTCCTTCACCCGCCTGCTCGAAGCCCTGGCCGTCGAGGCCGGCTTCAGCACCGCCACGCCCTGGCGCGAACTGCCCGCCGGCGTCCGGGAGGCGGTGCCGCACGGCACCGAGGCTCTCTCCGGCGGCGAGGCCCAGCGCGTCAAGCTCGCCGCCGGACTCCGACGCCGTACTCGGGGCCGTAGGCTCTACATCCTCGACGAGTCCACCACCGGTCCGCACGTCGCCGACGTGGAAAGGCTGCTGACGGTGTTGCGGCGGCTGGTCGACGGCGGGAACACGGTCGTCGTCATCGAGCACCACCTCGATGGCGTCAAGGCCGCCGACCGGCTGATCGACATGGGCCCGGAGGGCGGCCACCAGGGCGGACAGGTGATCGCCCAGGGCATGCCGGAACAGATCGCGGCCCATCCGGGATCGCACACCGGGCGGTTCCTGAACGCATTGCGGACGGAGGCCACATGAGCGTGATCGAGACAGAGCCCACGGCGGCGGAGGCGCTGCCGCCCTACGACGACGACACCGACGGCCCGCAGCCGCAACTGACGGCGCTGGGCGCCACCACCGACCCCGTCAAGGACTATCTGCGCCTCATCGCCCGGGTCCGGCTGCTCACCGCGGCACAGGAGGTGGACCTCGCCCGGCGCATCGAGGCCGGTCTCTACGCCGAGCGGCTGCTGGCGGAAGGACAGGTCCGGTACCGCCGGGAGGAGCTGGCCGCCCTGGCCGAGGACGGCCTGCGGGCGAAGGCGCACCTCACCGAGGCCAACCTGCGTCTGGTCGTCTCCGTGGCCAAGCGCTTCACCGGCCGGGGACTGGACTTCCTGGACCTCGTCCAGGAGGGCAACTCCGGTCTGATCCGGGCGGTGGAGAAGTTCGACTACGCCAAGGGCTTCAAGTTCTCCACCTACGCGACCTGGTGGATCAAACAGGCCGTCACCCGCGCCCTCGCCGATCAGGGCCGTACCATCCGGATCCCGGTCCACACCGTGGAGGTCATCAACCGGGTGGCACGGGCCCGGCGGGAGCTGATGGTGGAGATGGGCACCCTGCCGACGCCCGAGGAGATCGCCGCGAAGGCCGAGATCCCCGTGGAGCGGCTCGCCGAACTCGACGCCTACACCAAGGAACCCGTCTCCCTGCACGCCACCCTGAGCGAGGAGGGCGACGGCGAGTTCGGCGACCTCATCGAGGACACCGACACGCCCGCCCCCTGGGAGGCCGTCACCCACGTCCTCCTCCAGGAGACCATCCGGGGCCTGCTGACCGGGATGACCGCCCGCGAGGCCGGGATCATCTCCCTGCGCTACGGACTCACCGACGGCCGCCCCCGGACCTTGGAGGAGATCGGCCACGTCTACGGCGTGACCCGCGAACGCATCCGTCAGATCGAGGCCAAGACGATGACCAAGCTCCGCCACCCGTCCCGCTCCCAGGTGCTGCGGGACTACCTCGGCGACTTCTGAGATCAGGACGCGGCCAGCGGAACGGTGTCCAGAATGGCGGCGGCCATCCGGCGGGCCGGTGCCTCGGTCTCGGCGGCGACGCGGTGGAAGATCTCCTCCGCTCGCCGGGCCGGCCAGTCGGGCGGGAGATGCTGCCCGGGGAGCCGGGGGTCGGTGCGGATGATCCCCAGCCATTCGCAGACCAGCCGGAGCCGGGTCGCGATGGCGTCGTCGGCGACCGGGTCCGCGGGGGCTGTCCAGCGCGCGGTGAAGTCGGTGTAGCGGGCGGCCAGGGAGTCCAGGTCCCAGGTGTCCCGGACCATGAGAACGATGTCGGTCGCGTCGTCGGCGCGCGCGTGGAACACCTTCACGTACGCGGAGAGGTCCAGCTCGTCGATCACCCCGGAGACGTCCACCCGGCCGGGCGCGATCCACAGGCCGTTGTAGAGCGGGCCGAAGCCGGCCCAGGTGAGGCGGGAGCGCAGGTCGTGGCGCTGGCGCTGCCAGGACTCGGGGAGGGAGAAGCCGAGGAGGGTCCAGGTGCCGTCCCAGTCGTCGTTGACGGCGCTGGTCTCCCAGATCCGGCGCCGGCCGTCGTGGAGGATCTGGGTGGCGAGCGGGGTCAGCCCGAAGTACATCCGGCGCCCCTGGCGTTGGCGCAGCAGCAGACCGCGTTTGACCATCCGGGTGAGCGTGGAGCGCACGGCCTGCTCGCCGACACCGGTCCGGGCGAGGACGTCGATGACGCTGCCCGAGTAGACACAGAGCGGGCCCTCGTCCAGGGCGTGGTTGCCGAAGAAGGTGAGCAGGAGTGACTGCGGGCGCGCCGCCGCACTCCCCGGGCGCTCCGGGGAGTCCGGCGGGTCCAGGAGATCCCGCGGATGCTCGGCGTTCACGTTCACCCGAGCAAGACTACGGTCGCCGGACACACGATGAGCAGGTGGTACGGCCTCACTCGCGGAACCCGTCGTGCCGGTGGGACAGGTCGAAGGGGCGGAGGTAGGGGGCGGGGGCGTACGGGACGAAGCGCGCGGCGGAGGCGGGATCGGCCTCGGTCGCCCGCGCGTTGAGGTCGGCGGGGGCGCTGTCCGACCACCGGCCCCCGGTGATGCGGTCCTCGACGGTGTGCAGGGCGGCGATCTGTTCGCCGGGGCTGAAGGTGCAGTGCCCGGCGTTGTCGACGAACCGCTGCCGCAGCAGGGACCCCGAGCCCGCGGCGTCCGCGGCCCGCCGGTAGGCGCTCTCGGCCTGGACCGGGATCAGGGCGTCCCCGGTGGTGTGGAGGGTGAGCTGGGGTTTGGTGAGGCGACCGGTGAAGGAACTGGTCCGGCTCATCCAGGCCACGGCGTCTGGGTCCGCGGCGATCCTCGGCGCCTTGTTGAGGGCGGTGAGGTCGGACCCGAGGGACAGGCCGGCCTTCGCGTACAGCTCGGCGACCTCCTTGCGGTACGGGGAGTGGCCGAGCAGGGCGCGGTAGTCGACCCCGGTGTTCCAGGCCATGCTGCCGCCCGCCCGGCTCTCGGCCTCCTGCCGCCAGGAGAACGCCGGGAACCGTACGAGTCCGACGAGGGCCTGGTACTGGCCCGCCTGCTGAGCGTCCCAGTCGGCGGGGGCCGGCCGGGGCTGCGCGGGGTCGTTCCAGCCGGGGATGTCGTGCAGGGCCGCGGCCAGCGCGATCCGGGCCCGCCCCGCCGCCGTCTCCTGCGCGTCGGCGAGGGCTCCGGTCATGGCTGTGGCCTGTTCCGCGGCGACGGCCGGGCTCTGAAGGCGGGTGAGCCGGATGCCGGAGTCGGGGGCGAGCAGGGTCTTCAGGGCGAACACCGGGTCCAGGGTGCTGTTCCAGTTGGCGACGCCGCCCTGGACCAGCCCGCACAGGGAGAGCGAACCGGCGATGCGCGAGGCGTGACGTTCGGCGATCGCCGTGGTGACCAGACCGCCGTAGGAGGTGCCCCAGGCGATGGTCCGCCGGGCCTGCCCGAAGCGGGACGTGAACGCGTCCAGGGTGGCGAGCTGGTCGGGGACGGCGTCGGTCACCGCCCAGCCGGTGGTGGCGTACGAGGAGCCGATCAGTGCGTAGCCCCGGTCCAGCAGCAGCCTCTTGGTGGTGTCGTCCGGGGCGTTGCGCGCCGGGTTCGGCGCGCCGGTCGGGGTGTAGCCGTGGCTGTACAGCAGGACCGTGCCGTTGAACTCGGCAGGCATGTCCATGAGGTACGCGGCGCCCGACGGCAGCCGGCCCTCGACGTGGGCGGCTTCCGCGGCCTGAGCGGTGGACGGGGCGAGGGGAGCGGCGAGCAGCAGTGCCGTGAGGGCCGTGAGCGTGCGGGTGCGGATGCGCTGGTTCACGGGGGCGGAACTCCTCGTCGTGGGGGTGGTGGTGCGGGGAAGGGGGGGCGGCGAATTCCTTCGGTCGGGGGGACTGACACGGCGAAGGTAGGTGTGTAGATTGCGGGCGTCAAGAATCTGCACAACATCGAAGCTCGGCTCTCACTGCATCCCGTACTCCTCAAGGAGGAGCCCATGCACAGGTGCACACTCGGGCTTGCCCTCGTCGCGGTGACCGTCGCCGGCGTCGCCGGGTGCGGTTCGTCGGACTCCGGAAGTGCCGCCGCGTCGCCCGCGGGTGACGGCGGGACCACGCGGGTCACGGTCGGTGTCGTCCCGATCGTCGACGTGGCGCCGCTCTACCTCGGGCAGCAGAAGGGCTTCTTCGGCAGCCGCGGCATCGACCTGAAGATGGTGACCGCCCAGGGCGGCGCCGCGATCATCCCCGGCGTGGTGAGCGGCCAGTTCCAGTTCGGCTTCAGCAACACCACCTCCCTGATGCTCGCCCAGACCAAGGGGGTGCCCGTCAAGTCCGTGGCCAACGGCGCCGCCTCCAACGGCCAGGTGGGTGCCGACGTCACCGGCGTCCTCGTCAAGAAGGACAGCTCGATCAAGTCGGCCAAGGACCTCGCCGGGCACACCGTGGCCGTCAACACGCTCCAGAACATCGGCGACACGACCGTCCGCGAGTCGGTGCGCCAGGACGGCGGCGACCCCGCCGAGGTCGAGTTCGTCGAGCTCCCCTTCGACCAGATGCCGGCCGCCCTGGACGACGGACGCGTCGACGCCGCCTGGATGGGCGAGCCCGCCCAGACCATCGCCAAGGGCCAGGGCGCGCGGGTGGTGGCCTCGCCGTTCGCCGAGACGGACCCGAAGCTCACCGTCGCCACCTACTTCACCTCGACGAAGATCGCGCAGCAGAACCCCGGCCTGGTGAAGAAGTTCACCGAGGCGATGAACGAGTCGCTGGAGTACGCCTCCGCCCACCCCGACGAGGCACGCCGGATCCTCACCGCCTACACCAGGATCAGCGGTGATGTGCTCAACGAGCTGACGCTGCCCAGCTGGCCCGCCCGGGTCGACACCGCCTCCCTGGAGAAGCTGGCCCGACTCGGCGAGCAGGACGGCATCTTCGGTGACCGGAAGCCGGACATCGGAGCGCTGTTCTCATGACCACCACGTACGTCTCGCGGCCGGTGCGGCCTGCCGCCCGGCGCCGCCCCACGGTCCCGAGCCCCGCCGTACTGCGGGGACTCGCCGGTCTGGCCGGGCTGGTGGCCGTCCTGGAGGTGCTGCCGCGCACCCCGCTCGTCTCCGCCGACTACCTCCCCCCGGCCTCCACGACCGCCCGCGCCTTCGGGGACCTGCTGGGCGAGGCCGCGTTCTGGACCGCGCTCGGCGACACCCTGACCGGCTGGGGGATCGGCCTCGCCCTCTCCGTCGCCGCCGGGGTGGTGGCGGGCGTGGTCATCGGCTCGGTGCCCGTGCTGCGCGCGGCGACCGCCTCCACCATCGAGTTCCTGCGCCCGATCCCCTCCGTGGCGCTGATCCCCGTGGCGGTGCTGCTCTACGGCACCGACCTGCGTTCGAAGCTGCTGCTCGTGGTGTACGCGTCGTTCTGGCAGGTGCTCGTCCAGGTGCTGGCCGGCCTCCAGGACGCCGACCCCGTCGCCCAGGACACCGCCCGCAGCTACCGGCTGGGCACCTGGGGCCGGATCAGGTACGTCCTGTGGCCGACCGCGCTGCCGTACGTCATGACCGGCGTCCGGCTGGCCGCCACCGTGGCGCTCGTCCTCGCGGTCACCGCCGAACTCGTCATCGGCTCACCCGGCCTCGGCCAGGAACTCGCCGTCGCGCAGACGTCCGGAGCCGTGCCCCGGGTGTACGCGCTGGTCCTGACGACCGGCCTGATCGGCGTCGCGGTCAACCTGGCCGCACGGGCGGTCGAGCGCCGTGTCCTGCACTGGCACCAGTCCCAGCGCGCGGAGAGGTAGGCCCGCATGAGCATCCTTAGCGTGGAGAGGGGGTGGCCCGCGTGATCCTCCGCTCCGCCGCCCGGCGGGTCCTGTTCGCCGTGGCCCTGCCCGCCGCCCTGTTCGCCGTGTGGTGGTTCGCCAGCGCCGGCAGCACCGACTTCTACCTGCCCCCGCTCGCCACGATCCTGGCGCGGTTCACCGAGGTCTGGACCCCCGAGCGGATGATGTCCGACGTCGTACCGAGCCTGCTCCGGCTCACGGCCGGCTACCTGCTCGCCACGGTCGTCGGCGTCGCGCTCGGCCTGGCCGTCGGCTCGCACCGGATCCTGCGCGACGTACTGGAACCCGTCCTGGAACTCTTCCGGGCCATCCCGCCCCCGGTCCTGGTCCCCGTCATCATGCTGTTCGCCGGCATCGGCGACACCATGAAGATCATCGTCGTGGCAAGCGGCTGCGTCTGGCCCATCCTGCTCAACACCGTCGAGGGCGTCCGCGCCGTCGACGAGGTCCTGCGCGACACCTGCCGCTCGTACGCCGTCACCGGCCGCTCCCGGCTGTGGCACCTGGTGCTGCGCTCGGCGAGCCCGCAGATCCTCACCGGGATGCGCCAGGCCCTGTCCATCGGCATCATCCTGATGGTCATCAGCGAGATGTTCGCCTCCACCAACGGCCTGGGCTTCACCATCGTGCAGTTCCAGCGCTCGTTCGCCATCCCCGAGATGTGGAGCGGCGTCCTGCTGCTCGGCCTGCTCGGCTTCCTGCTGTCCCTGCTCTTCCGGTTCGCGGAGAACCGGGCCCTGGCCTGGTACCACGGTCTGCGCCGTGCCCAGCGCGACTCCTGACCGACAGGCCCACGGAGGCGTCCATGTCCCTGCTCGACATACGGAACCTGAACAAGACCTACACCGGCCGCAACCGCACCGTCGAGGCGCTGCGGGACATCACCTTCTCCCTCGACGCCGGCGAACTGGTCTGCCTGGTCGGCCCGTCGGGCTGCGGCAAGACCACGCTCCTGAAGTGCATGTCCGGCCTGCTCGACCCCACCGGCGGTGAGGTACGCCTCCAGGGCGGGCCGATCACCGGCCCGCCGCCCGGCATGGCCGTCGTCTTCCAGGAGTACGGCCGCTCCCTGTTCGCCTGGATGACCGTGTACGACAACGTCGCCCTGCCCCTGCGCCGCAAGAAGCTCGGCAAGGCCCGCCGGGCGGAGCTGGTCGAGCACGCCCTGGAGGTCGTCGGACTCGCCGACGCCCACCAGGCCTACCCCTGGCAGCTGTCCGGCGGCATGCAGCAGCGCGTCGCCATCGCCCGCGCCGTCGCGTACGAGCCCCAAGTGCTGCTGATGGACGAGCCGTTCGCCGCCGTCGACGCGCAGACCCGCGCCGACCTGGAGGACCTGGTCCGCCGCCTCTGGCGCGAACTCGGCGTCACCGTCCTGTTCGTGACCCACGACATCGACGAGGCCGTCTACCTCGGCCAGCGCACGATCGTCCTGTCCACGTCACCGACCGTCGTCCAGGAGGACCTGCGCATCGACCTCCCCGACGACCGCGACCAGCTGCACACCCGCTCCAGCCCACGCTTCGCCGAACTGCGCGCGCACGTCTACGAACAGATCCAGCGGGCCAAGCTCGGGGACCCCGGACAGGCGGCCCCCTCGAACCCGGCTCCGGTCGGCTGACGCCTGGTGCGCCGCCGGTCAGCGGGCGTACAGGGCGTCGATCTCCGCCGCGAAGTCCCGCAGGATCCGCTCCCGGCGCAGCTTCATGGTCGGGGTGAGATGGCCCGCCTCCTCGGTGAAGTCCACGGGCAGGATCGTGAAGCGCCGGATCGACTCCGGGCGTGAGACGTAGGAGTTGACGCTGTCGACCGCCCGCTGCAACAGGTTCCGCAGGTCCGGGTCGTCCACCAGCAGGGCGGGCGGCACCGGATGCCTGCCGTTCGACCGTCGCCAGTGGTCGAGGCCCTGGGGATCGAGCGTGAGCAGGGCGCTCACGTAGGGGCGCGCGTCGCCGACGACCATGCACTGCGAGACCAGCGGGTGCGCCCGCAGCCGGTTCTCCGACGGGCCGGGGGCCACACTCTTCCCGCCCTTGGTGATCAGGACCTCCTTCTTGCGGCCCGTGATCGTCAGATAGCCCTCCTCGTCCAGCCGTCCCAGGTCGCCCGTCGCGAGCCAGCCGTCGGCCGCGGCCGGGACGAGACCGTCGACCCGGGGGTCCCAGTAGCCCGGCAGCACATGGTCGCCGGCGAGGAGGATCTCGCCGTCCTCCGCGATCCGGATCCTGGTGCCCGGCAGCGGCCAGCCCACCGTGCCCATACGGGCCTTGAGGGGAGGAGTGATCGTCGCGGCGCCCGTCACCTCGGTCAGGCCGTAGCCCTCGAAGATCTCGATGCCGGCCCCCGCGTAGAAGGCCTCCAGCTCGCGCAGCAGCGGGGAGCCGCCGCAGACGATGTGGGAGATCCCGCCGCCCAGGGCGAGGCGGATGCGCCGGTAGACCGTGGGGTCGTAGAAGGCGCGGGCCGCCCTGAGCGCGGTCGTCGGGCCGTCGCCGGTGCCGAGCCGCCGGCGTTCCTGGGCCTCGCTGAACCGCCGGGCGACTTCGACGCTCCGGTCGAAGGCGGCGAGGCGGCCGCCGCTCTCCGCCCGGGCCCGGGCCACGTGGAACACCTTCTCCAGCATGTACGGGATCGCGAACAGGCTCGTGGGCCGGAAGCCCGCCAGGTCCGCCAGCAGGTCCTCCGACTTCAGGCTCGGCGCGTGCCCCAGCCGTATCCGGGCCCGCACACAGGCCACCGAGACCATCCGGCCGAAGATGTGCGCCATGGGGAGGAAGAGGAGCACGGACGGCTGTGCGCCGGCCCCCGCCCGGAAGACGGGGTGCAGCAGTTCGATCAGATTGTCGATCTGCGCGAAGAAGTTGCCGTGCGTCAGGGCGCACGCCTTGGGCCGCCCGGTCGTGCCGGAGGTGTAGACGATGCTGGCCACGGTGTTCGGGCCCAGCATGCCGCGTCGCACCGCGATGTCGGAGCTGGGCACCCGCGCGTCCGGCCGGGCCAGCCGGTCCACGTCGCCGTTCTCGGTGACCCACACGTGCGCCAGCTCCGGCAGGCGGTCGAGTTCGGGCGCCAGCGCGGCGAACTGCGCCCGGGTCTCCGTCACCAGGGCGACCGCACCGCAGTCCTGAAGGAGGGTGCGGGTCTGATGGGCGGAGGAGGTCGGGTAGACCGGAACCGTCACCAGTCCGGCCGCCCAGGCGGCGAAGTCGAGCAGCGTCCACTCGTACGCCGTACGCGACATCACCGCGACCCGGTCGCCCGCCGCCAGCCCCGCCGCGACCAGGCCCTTCGCCGTCGCCAGCACCTGCTCCGCGAACGCGGCCGCCGTCACGTCGGCCCAACGGCCCGCCTCCGTACGTCTGTTGAGGACGACGTGATCGGGCGCCCGGCGCGCGTTGTCGAACGGCACGTCGGCGAGCGACCCGTACGCGGTGAGCGGCACCAGGGGCGGCACGAACGCCTCCCGGGTGACTCCGTCCAGCCGCCGGAGTTCGGGCTCGACGAGCACCGCCTCCACCTCGTCCAGTTCGACGGAGGACAGCGGAAAGGGTGAGGACACAGGTCGACTCCTAGGGAGCAGCGAGATCTCGGCCTGCTGCGTGAGGTTTCGGCTACGCCGACGGCGGCGGGGTTGAGGTCCCACAGCACTGAAGGGGGACGGCCTTCACGTCGAAGGCGGAGGATCAGCGCCGGGTGAGGACGTGGATCGTACGGTCGGCTCGTGGAAGCGATGTCCCCACACTCTGGCCGAAACCCGGCGGAGCGACGGGGAATTGGCGAGAGCCTCCTGGCAGGGCGCCATGGGGTGATAGGTTGCGCGGCTGTTCGTCCCCGCCGGGTTCCACGACGAACGGGCCGCCGGTGTCCGCCTGCGCCCATAGCACGCCAACAGCCCTGTGCATCAGCCTTGTTGACGAAATGTCAGATGCGTCGACAGGAGAGGTGTCCCTCGTGCCGGCGGGCGATGCCCGAGCCACCGGTGGCCGGAAGAATCGGCCTGGTAGTGACCGGTCTTCTGGAGGGACGATCATGCGAGTCAACCGCCTTGTCGGGGCCCTGTTGGGCGCCACCCTGTTAGCCACCGCGGGGGTGCAGACGGCGACCGCCGACACCGCCGCATCCGCCCGGCCGACCACGAAGACCATGGACCGGGCCGCGCTGCGCGCCACGCTCGACACCCTGCACGACGCGGGCATGTACGGCACGTACTCCGCGGTGCGCGACGGCCGTGCGGCCTGGACCGGCGCGTCCGGCGTCGCCGACGTGGACACCGGGCGCCCGGTCCGGCCGGACATGCGCCACCGGATCGGCAGCATCACCAAGACCTTCACCGCCGTCGCCGTCCTCCAGCAGGTGGAGCGCGGCCGCATCGCCCTCGACGCACCCGTCGGCGACTACCTGCCCGCCCTCGTGCCCGGAGAGCGCGGCCGGACGATCACCGTACGCATGCTCCTCAACCACACCAGCGGCATCGGCGACTACGTGCTCGGCGCCTTTCCCTCACTCGCCCAGAACTCCCCGGCGAGCATCGACGAGGGCCGCTTCCGCTCCCTGCGCCCCGAGGAACTCGTGCGGCTCGGCCTGGCGGCCCCGGAGACCGGCGCGCCCGGCGCCGGCTGGTCGTACTCCAACACCAACTACATCGTCGCCGGGCTGATCCTGCGGAAGGTCACCGGGCAGGACCCCGGCACGTACCTCACCCGGCACGTCGTCGACCGGGCCGGGCTGCGCCACACCACCTACCCGCGCACCCCCTACATCAGCGGCCCGCACTCCCGGATGTACGAGTCGCTCCACGGCCTGATCGACCCGCCCCGCGACTACAGCGTGTACGACATGTCCTGGGGGAGCACCGCGGGCGCGCTGGTCTCCACGACCGAGGACCTGAACCGCTTCTACCGCGCCCTGTTCGAGGGCCGTCTCATCGGCCGGGCCGCCCTCGCCGAGATGCTGCGCACCGTCCGGACCCCCGACGGACTCGAGTACGGGCTCGGGATCTTCGCCCTCGACCTGCCCGACTGCGGACGTTTCTGGGGCCACGACGGCGGGGTCTTCGGCGCCGGCACGATCGCGCTGTCCAGCCGTGACGGCAAGCGGCAGCTCGCCCTGGGCTGGAACCTGACGAAGTACCAGCGGATCAACGACGACGGCACGGTCGAGCCGAGCCCCATCGACGACGCGCTCTACGGCCACCTCGCCCAGGCGCTCTGCCCGGCGACGGCCCAGCCCTCGACGGAGTCCGGCGCCGACGCCCGACGGGCCGCCCCCGACCGGCGGCTGCCCGGCGTCGACCTCGCGCCGGCCCACCGGATCGGCACGGCCCCCTGAGCGCGGGCTGAGCCTCCCGGCCTCTGGGGAACCCTCACACCAGCGTTTCGACGACCATGAAGGCGGCCACCGCCAGGAGCGCGCAGGCGAACACGCGCCGCAGCACCGGCCCGGAGACCTTCGCCGCGAGGCGGTGGCCGTCCCACGCGCCCAGGATCGCCGCCCCCGTGAAGGGCGCCAGGACCGTCCAGTCGAGCCCGTCGGCCGTGCCGCCGCGCATCGCCAGCGCGGCCAGGGAGTTGACCGTGATCACGAGAAGGCTCGTCCCCGCCGCCTCCCGCATCCGCAGTCCGACCGCCCCGGTCAGCGCGGGCACGGCGAGGAACCCGCCACCGACCCCGAGGACACCGGTCGTCGCGCCGAGCCCGGCACCGGCCGCGAGCGCAACGCCGGGCCGTGGCGGCCGTACGTCCTCCTCGGCCGTGCCCGGGGCCAGCATGCGGAGCGCGGCGGCCGTCGCGATCACCGCGAACGCGCCGGTCAGGACGGGGTCCGGGAGCCGCGCCGCGACGGCGGCGCCCGCCAGGGCGGGCGGGACGCCGGCCGCCGCGAACAGCAGCCCCGTGCGCCAGCGGACCAGACCGTCGCGTGCGCGCAGGGAGAGCGCGGTGGCCGAGGTGACGGTCACGATGACCAGACTGGCGGTACCGGCCGCGGCCGGGGGAACGCCCAGCGGACCGACGAGGGCGGGGACCGCGAGGATGCCGCCACCACCCCCGAGGGCCCCCAACGCCAGCCCCACGACGGCTCCCGCGACCAGGGCGAGGACCAACGCGTTCACGTGACCGTGCGATGGTCGGCGTACCGGTTCACCACGGCCGGTCCGGTCGGAACGTGTCGTCCACGGCGACGACGTCGCGGCCCGCGGCGTCCAGCAGCGAGGCGGCGACGGCCGCCCGCATACCGGCCGCGCAGTGCACCCACACCTGGCCCTCCGGGATGCCGTCGAGCCGTCGGTGCAGGGTGTGCAGGGGGAGGTGCACCGAGCCGGGGACGGAGCCGCCCGCCCGCTCGGCGGTCCGCCGGACGTCGAGGACGATGACGTCCTCGCGCGGGTGGAGCCGGGCCAGGTCGTCGAAGGTGGCCCGGGGGAAGGAGGCCGGCGCCTCGCCCGCGCGGAGCCACGCCGTCGGGCCGCCGGTCGCCGCGGCCGCCGGCCGGTCGATGCCGACCCGCACCAACTCGCGCTGGGCCGCCGCCAGTTGGTCGGCCGACTCACCGAGGAGCGTCACCGGCCTGCCCCAGGGGATCAGCCAGGCCAGGTAGGTGGCGAGCTGCCCGTCCGCCTCGAAGTTGAACGAGCCCGCGACATGCCCCGCCGCGAACGCGACGCGATGGCGCAGATCGACCACCCATTCCCCCGCGGCCAGCCGGGCGGCGATCTCCTCGGCGTCGGCCGACACCGGCGGGGTCAGGTCGACCGGAGCGGGCCCGGCGGCGTTGGCCGGGCCCATGTGCGTGTAGTACGCGGGCACGTCGTCCAGGCCCGCCAGCAGCTCGGCGACGAACGTGTCCACATCGCGGATCAGCGCCTCGTTGGACGACTTCTCCGCGCCGATCGTGGTGGCACCGCCCGTCGCCGGGGCGGCGGAACAGAAGCTGCCGAACCCGTGGGTGGGCAGCACGGCGGTGGCGTCGGGGAGCGCGGCGGCCAGCCGGTGCGCGGAGGCGTGCTGCGCGCGGGCGAGGTGCTCGGTGAGCCGCGGCTCGACCAGGTCGGGGCGCCCCACCGTGCCGATCAGCAGGGAGCCGCCGGTGAACACCACGACCGGCACCCCGTGTTCCTCCAGCACGTAGGCGGTGTGGTGCGGGGTGTGGCCGGGGGTGGTGAGCGCCCGCAGGACCAGGCCGGCCGCCGCGTCGACGACGGTGACGTCCCCGTCATGCACGGCCGTCCGCGCGAAGGCCACCCGCGCCCCGGCCGGGACCAGGTACGCCGCGCCGGTCACGCGGGCCAGGTCCAGCCCCCCGGAGACGTAGTCGTTGTGGAGGTGTGTCTCCACGACGTGGGAGATCCGTACCCCGGACCGGGCCGCCGCCGCGATCACGCGGTCGATGTCACGCGGCGGGTCGACGGCGACCGCCGTCCGTCCGCCTCCCGCCAGGTATCCGCGGTTGCCGAGACCCGGCACCTCGACGGTGTCGACGAAGAACACGCTGCGTACTCCTTCTCGCGGGGAAGAGCCGTGCCGGAGACGGGGAGGGCGCCGGGCCTCACAGGCGGCCGGTGAGCATGCCGTGCCAGTACACGGGCGGCAGGAGGTAACGCTTGAACACCCACATGTCGCGGCGCTCCTTGAAGGTGTCGATCAGCGGGAACGACGGCCGGGGCCGCAGGTCGTAGTCGAACTCGGCGAGCAGCATGCGGTCGCGGGCCGTGACCAGCGGGCAGGACGTGTAGCCGTCGTAACGGTGCGTCGGGGTACGGCCGTTCATCACCTCGACCAGGTTCGCCGCGACCACCGGCGCCTGCTTGCGCACGGCCGCGCCGGTCTTGGAGGTGGGCAGGTGCGCGACGTCGCCGAGCGCGAAGACGGTGTCGTACGACGGGTGTCGCAGCGTGTGCCGGTCGGCCGCGACGAACCCGTGCGGGCTCGCGGGATCGGCGAGCGGGGACGCCTTGATCCAGTCGGGGGCGCTCTGCGGCGGAACGGCGTGCAGGAGGTCGTAGCCGAGCGTCTCCGTCGTGCCGTGCGCGTGGTCGGTGACGGTGATCTCGCGCCGGCCGCCGTCCACGGCCGTCATCTCCGACCGGAACCGCACCTCGACGCCGTAGCGGGACACCACCTGCTCCAGGATTCTGCGGTACTCGTCCACCCGGAACAGCACGGGGTCGGGGAGGACGAAGACGACCCGGATGCCGGCCAGGACCTTCCTCCTGCGCCAGTGGTCGGCCGCCAGGTACATGATCTTCTGCGGTGCCCCGCCGCACTTCACCGGTGTGGCCGGCTGGGTGAAGACGGCGGTGCCCGAGCGCATGTCCCTGATCAGCTCCCAGGTGCGCGGGGCGTACTCGGCCGAGTAGTTGCTGCTCACCCGGTCCCGGCCGACCGCCTCGGCCAGTCCGGGCACACCGTCCCAGTCGAGCTGGAGGCCCGGTGCCAGCACCAGGTGCTCGTAGGCGAGTCGCTCGCCGCCCCACAGGGTCACGGTGCGGGCGTCGGGGTCGATCGCCGTCGCGGCCCGGCGGATCCAGCGCACCCCGTCGGGCACGACCGACCGCTGCGGGCGGCGCGAGCCCTTCAGCGGGGCCTGGCCGCCGCCCACCAGGGTCCACAGCGGCTGGTACCAGTGCGTGTCGGAAGGCTCGACGAGGGCGATGTCGCCGACCCCGGCGCGGCGTAATCGGGCGGCGACGCTGACACCGGCGCTGCCACCGCCGACGATGACGACGCGGTGACGTCCGAGGGGGGAGGAGGACATGGCCCGACTCCTTGTCATGGGGCCGCCCGGTGCGGGGCGACTGCACGGCGTCCGCTGGTACTCCATTGGTGCGCAACTTGTATGCTAGATGGGCGCCGGTCGAGGGCGCCTCGTCGTCCCCAGCGGGACAACTGCTTCAGGCCATTGGCCGCGTGCCCGTCGAGGCGTAGAAAATAGGCCTCATGTCACCAAGCGAGAGCGCCTCCGAACGGGCGTACGCGGCCATCCGCGAGGGCATCCTCAACGGCACCCACGCGGCGGACACCATGCTCGGAGAGGCCCCTCTCGCCGCCCGGCTCGGAGTCAGCCGCACCCCGGTCCGGGCCGCCCTGGCCAGGCTCCAGGACGAGGGCTGGATCACGGTGTACCCCAAGCGGGGCGCGCTCGTGCGCGGCATGAGCGAGAAGGTCGTCGCCGATCTCGCCGACGCCCGGCTGATCCTGGAGGGCACCGGCGTCCAGCGCGCGACCCCGCGACGGCGCCGCGCCATCGCCGAGCGGCTGGCCGAGGACATCGACCGCCAGAAGCGGGCCCTCGCGGACGGTGACCTGCGCCGGTTCGTCGAACTCACCGTCGCCTTCCACCGGTCCTTCGTCGAGGCCGGCGACAACCTGGTGATGCTCGAACTCAACGACCGGCTCGCGGACCGGCAGCGCTTCCTGCTCTTCGCCTACGGCGACACGCTCCTCGGCCGCAGCGACGCCGTCATCGCCGAGCACGAGGACCTCGTCGCCCGCCTGAGAAGCGACGACGGACCGGGCTTCGTCGAAGTGCTCCGCGCCCACCTGGGCGAGACGTACGGCTACGACCTGCGGCGGCTGTGCCCCTGACGGGCTGTGAACCGGCGGCGGCGCGGGCGTTCGGGGTGTCTTCGATCTCGCGTCACGCGGCACCGCACATCACGCCACCTCGGCCGAACCGCCGGACTCGGCGGGGCCCTTGGGCCGCCGGCCGGCCGAGTTCAGGCGAGGTCGGCGAGGTCCTCCTCGGTGAGGGTGATCGCTCCGGCGGCGATGTTCTCCTCCAGGTGGGCGAGCGTGCCGGTGCCGGGGATGGCCAGCGTGACCGGCGAGGAGGCCAGCAGCCAGGCGAGGGCGATCTGCGGGGCCGTGACGCCATGGCGGGCGGCGACCTTGGCCACACGGTCACCGGCCGGGTCGCCGATGCCGCCGCCCAGCGGGAAGAACGGCACATAGGCGATGCCGGCGTCCGCGCAGACGGCCAGCATCTCCGTGTCGTCGCGCTTGCCGGCGTGGAAGTGGTTCTGGACGGCCGCGACCGGCGCGATCGCGCGTGCCTCGGCGAGATGACAGCTGTCGACGTTGCTCAGGCCGAGGTGGCGGATCAGGCCCTCCTCGCGCAGCGCGGCCAGCGCCTCGAAGCGCGCGGCGACGGACTCGCCGTGCGGCGGCTCCCCCAGGCCCCCGATCCGCAGGTAGACCAGATCCAGGCGGTCCACGCCGAGCGTCTCGAGGTTCTCCTCGACCATCGGACGCAGGACCGAGGGGTCGGTGGCCACCGCCAGGCCGCCGTCGGGGGTCCGGGCCGGGCCGACCTTGGTGGCGATGACCAGGCCGGCCGGATAGGGGTGAAGGGCCTCTCGGATCAGGGCGTTGGCCCGCACGGTGCCGTCGCCGCTGGTGTAGAAGGTGGCGGTGTCGATGTGGTCGACACCGAGTTCCACGGCGCGGCGCAGGACGGCGCGCCCGGTCCCGGGGTCGCGGGCCGGGCCGTGGAAGGTGCTCGTGGGCAGGCGCATGGCCCCGAAGCCGATCCGGTCGACCGGCAGTTCGCCACCCAGGCGGAAGTCGTCGCTCATGAACTCATCCTGTGCGGACCGGTGTCGGACCGCGAACCGGTGGCAGCTTGCTGCCACCGGGGAGGACGGCGGGGGGAGAATGGCGGGGTGACGGACATCGTGACGATCCATGGCGACCTGGAACTCCTCGCCCGTACCCGGCAGCTGTTCTCCTCGGTCCATGAGGAGTTCGTCTGCGCCGCCCGCGACCTCGAGACCTGGTCCCGCCCGGCGGCCCGGCGGGTCGCCCGCGACCGGCTGCGTGGCGGCGGCACCCACCGGATCCGCAAGCTCTACAGCCCGTCCGCGCTGGCCGACGAACGCAGCCGGGAGCACCTGGTCGCGCTCGTCGAGCGGGGCGCCCGGGTGCGGATCGCCGCCACCGCCCTCCCGCACGAGACGATCGTCATCGACCGCCGGTGCGCGATCCTCGCCGGCCTGAACGCCCCCGGCGGCCGGGAGTACACGCTCACCACCGCGCCCACCCTGGTCGGCGGGGTGTACGCGCTGTTCGAGGCCGCCTGGGAGACGGCCACCGATCTGGAGGCGTTCCTGCGGGGCGAGCGGCCCCACCTCGACGCCGGGAGCCGTACGGTCCTGCGCGCCCTGGGATCCGGCGCGACCGACGAGAGCGCGGCACGCGAGCTGGGCATGTCCCTGCGCACCTACCGCCGCCGCGTCGCCGAACTCCTCGACACCCTCGACGCGGACTCCCGCTTCCAGGCCGGGATGCGCGCGGGCGAACTGGGCCTGCGGGGCTGAGCGGGCCGTCCGGCAGCCTGCGGGGTTGCGCGGGCCGTCCGGCAGCTCGGGGGGTTGAGCGGCCGGACCGGCAGCCTGCGGCCTGAAATGGCCGCCCGGCCGCCCGGCCGCCCGGCCGCCCGGCCGCCCGGCCGCCCGGCCGCCCGGCAGCCCGGCCGCCCGGCCGCCCGGCAGCCCGCGAGGCTGAACCCGCCGTCCGGCCACCGCCTCAGTGGCCCAGCCCCGCACCCCCGTCCACCGGGATCACGGCCCCGCGCACATACCCGGCACCGGCCAGGAACGCCACGGCGTCGGCCACCTCGTCCGGGTGGACCAGGCGACCGGCCGGCGTCCGGTCCAGCAGCTCGCGGCGCTGCGCCTCGGTGAGCGCGCGGCTCATGTCCGTCTCGGTGAGGCCGGGGGCGACCACGTTGCACGTGATGTCCCGCGCACCGAGTTCGTGCGTCAGCGACCGGGCGAAACCGACCAGCCCGGCCTTCGCCGCCGCGTAGTTGCTCTGCCCGGGGGCGCCGTGCAGGGCCGCCGTGGAGGAGATCAGCACGATCCGGCCGTACCCCTGGGCGAGCATCCCGCGCACCGCGCGCCGGGCGACCCGGAAAGCCCCGGTGAGGTTGGTGTCGACGACGGAGGTGAAGTCCTCCTCGCTCATCCGCAGCAGCAGCCGGTCGTGGACGACACCCGCGTTGGCGACCAGCACGCCGACCGGACCGTGCGCGGCCTCCGCCTCCTCGAAGGCCCGGTCCACCTGCTGACGGTCCCTCACATCACAGCGCAGGGCCAGGAGTTGCACGCCGGAGCCGGAGGGCGGCCCCTCGCCGCGGTGGGTCACCGCGACCCGGTCCCCCGCCGCGGCGAAGCGGCGGGCGACGGCCAGCCCGATCCCCCGGTTTCCACCGGTCACGAAGACCGAGCGGGGAGCCGTGCCCCCTCTGACCGCCGTGTCCCCTCTGACCGCGGTATCCCGTCTCACCGCCGTGTCCCCTCTCACCGCCGTGTCCGCGCTCCTCGCCATGTCAGTCCGTTCCATGTCCACCTCCTCCTCGTCCTCCTCTTCGTCCTCCTCCTCGTCCTTCTCCTCCGTCGGTGGCATTCCGCGTACGCAGCCCCACCGCGGCCACCGCGCACCCGACGAAGGCCACGACCGCCGTCCAGAACGTGGCCGCGTACATCGCGTCGAGGAAGGCGCGGTCGGCCGCGGCCGCCAGCTCCGGCAGCCGCAGCGAACCGGCCAGTGAGCGGGCCGCCTCGGCCGAGGTCCGGGCCCGCTCCGCCGCCTCCGGCGACAACCCCTGTGCCGCGGAGGGCAGTTCGGCCTCGGCCATCCGGTCCCGGTAGACCGCGGAGAGGACCGAGCCGGCCAGCGCCACCCCGAGCGTCCCGCCCACCTGCCGGGTGACGCTGTTGACGGCCGATCCGGCGCCCGCCAGCTGCGGCGGCACCGCGCTCATCATGGCGGCCGTGACCGGTGTGCCGACCAGGCCCATGCCGAAGCCCTGCACGAACAGCAGCGCGACCACGACCGCGATCGGGGTCCCCGCGTCGAACCAGAGATAGCCGACGTACGTGACCGCCGTGACAAGGATCCCGGCCGCGACCGTCCAGCGGGCCGACAGTCGCCCGCTCATCGTCGGGGACGCCTGACTGCCCAGGACGATGCCGACCGCCGCCGCGATCATCACGGTTCCGGCGTCGGCGGGGGACAGGCCACGGGGCCCCTGGAGGTAGAAGGCCGCGTAGAAGAGGTGTCCGGCCAGCGCCCCGAACGCGATCAGCAGCACCACGCTGCCGGCCGTGAACCCGGGCCGCCGGAAGAGACGCAGGTCCAGGCTGGGCGCCGGGGACCTGCCCTGACCGGCCACGAACGCGATGAGCAGAGCCGCGCCCAGGGCGAGGGGCAGCAGGACGTGGGCGCCGTACCAGCTCTGCCCGTTGCCCAGCTCGATGATGCCGTAGACCACACCACCGAGCCCGAGCACCGACAGCGCGAGGCCGGGCAGGTCGAGCACCCTGCGCCCGGGGCCCTTGAGCGCGGGCACCACGGCCACCACCCCGGCCAGACACAGGGCCACGACGGGCACGTTGACCAGGAACACCGAGCCCCACCAGAAGTGGCTGAGCAGTGCCCCGCCCACGACCGGGCCGACGGCCACGCCGAGACCGCTGGACGAGCTCCAGATCGCGATGGCCCGGGTGCGCTTCTCCTCCGGGGTGCTCTGCACGATGACCGACAGCGTCGCGGGCATCAGCAGCGCGCTGCCCGCGCCCATGAAGGCGCGCGCCACGATCAGCCCGCTCGCGTCCGGGGCGAAGGCGCCCGCCCCGGAGGCGGCGCCGAACAGCGCCAGACCCGCGAGGAGCGTGGTCCGCGGCCCGAAGCGGTCGGCCAGCGCACCGCCCGCGAACAGGGTGCCGGCGAAGACCAGGGTGTACGCGCTCGCCACCCACTCCAGCTCGGCGGGGGTCGCGCCCAGGCCGTCGGCCGGGTCGGCCAGCGTGGTGACCGCGACATTGAGGATCGAGGTGTCCAGCCAGATCAGCATCTGGGCGCAGACGACGACCAGGAGGACGGGCCAGGACCGTGATGTCGTCACCGGTTTCCCGGTCTCCTCGGTGCGGCTCACCGCGCTCATCGGACCCCCTCCTCGCCCGTGCCGGTGTCTCCGTAGCTGCGCAGGGCCCGCTCCACCAGCGTGTCGGCCGCGCCCGTGTAGCCGGCCGGATCGAGGAGTTCCGCCAACTGGGCGGGGGTGAAGCGGGACGACAGCTCGGGATGCCCGGACAGCGCCTCGGCGACGGGGCGGCCGCCGCCGGCCGTGACCTCGGTGAGCAGGTCCTTCGCCCGGGCCCTGCCGAGCGCCGGCGCGAGCGCCACCGACAGCCGCTCGGCGACGATCGCGCCACCGGTCAGCCCGAGGTTGGCGCGCATCCGGTCCGGATGGACGACCAGCCCCCGCGCGAGTTCCACGGCGGTGTGCGCGGCCCCGCCCGCCAGCCGCAGCGCCTCCCGCAGCGGCTGCCACTCGGCGTGCCACGCCCCGGCCGGCCGCTCGTCCTCGGCGAGCATGCACTGGGCGAGGACGAGGGCGTGCGCGGGGACCTGCCGGGCGGCCGACACGATCAGCGTGGCGAGCGCGGGATTGCGCTTCTGCGGCATCGCCGACGACGCACCACGCCCGGCGGCCACGGGTTCGGACACCTCACCGATCTCGGTGCGCGACAGCGTCTGCACATCGAGCGCGAACTTCCCGAGCGCCCCGGTGACCAGCTGGAGCACCGCCCCGAGTTCCGCGACGGGCGTGCGCGCGGTGTGCCACGGAAGCACCGGTACGGCCAGCCCGAGCGCGTGTGCGAACGGGGCCATGAGTTCCACGCCGCCCTCGCCGCGCCCGGCCTTGCCACAGCCGCCGTCCAGCGTCGCGTACTCGCGGTACGCGGCGAGCGTGCCCGCCGCGCCGCCCAGCTGGGCCGGGAGACCGGCCGCGACCGCCCGGACCCGGGTCAGGGCGTCGGCGACCAGCTGGAGCCAGCCCGCCGCCTTGAGACCGAACGTGGTGGGTACGGCGTGCTGGGCCAGGGTGCGCCCGGCCAGCACGGTGTGCCGGTGGGCGCCGGCCAGCGCGGCGAGCGCGGTGCGGACACGGTCCAGGTCGGCGGCGATCAGACCGAGCACCCGGTGGGCGACCAGCATGGCCGCCGAGTCGAGGATGTCCTGGCTGGTCGACCCCCGGTGCACATACTCGGCGGCGGCCGGGTCCTTGGCGGCGACCGCCTCGGTGAGCGCGGCGACCAGCGCGACCACCGGATTGGCCGCGGCCCGGGAGGCCCGGGCGAGTGCGACCGGGTCCAGCCGGTCCGCACGGGCCTGCGAGGCGATCACCTCCACGACGGCGGCGGGCGCGAGCCCGACCGCGCACTGGGCCCGGGCCAGCGCCACTTCGGCGTCCAGCATGGCCTGCAACCAGGCCTCGTCGGTCACCTCGGCCGCGGCCGGCGTCCCGGCCCAGGTCGGGGCGAGCAGGCCCGCGTCGGTGCCTACGGACAGCGCGTTCACGCGTATCGACTCCCTGTTCTTGTTCCTGTTGGCACTTCGTCGTCCGCCAGGCCCAGCGCCGCCCGCGCGATCGCGTCCGAGTCCTCCAGCGTCACCGAGCCGACGCCCGGCCGGACACCGACCGCCGTCACCCAGCGCACCCCCTCCGTCGGCACCCCGAACGCGAAGCGGCGCGGATGCGCCCGGCCCGCCGCGTCCACCACCCGGGGCGCGCCACCGGTCACGGCCAGTCCGCCCGTCTCATGGCCGTCCAGCCGGTACGGCGCACAGGCACCGGCCGCGAGGAGCGCGCCCAGCAGGGGATCGGTGCTGCGCCGCAGATCGACGTCGGGCAGCCGCGCCTCGATCAGCGCGCCGACCCGCACCGGCGGCTCCGCCACCCCTTCCGCGTCCACCAGGAAAGCGCCCGCGTCCGCCGAAGGCCGTACCCGCATCCCCGGACCGACGACGTGCAGCACCTCGGCCTCGACCAGCGCGATCAGCTGCTCGATCCGGAAGACCGGCGGGCCGATCGAGGTGAAGGCGTTCAACGGCGTGTACCAGCCGTCCAGTTCGGCGCGGTGGGACGCGCCGGAGACTCCGCCGTGGTCGACCACCAGCCGGATCTCGTTGCGCAGGTCCCGCAGCGCGTCCAGCGCGGCCTTCAGGGGCCCGTTCACATTGCCCCGCCGGGCCTCGACGACGTCCCGCCGCAGATACTCCAGCAGCCAGCCCCGGAACTCGGCCCGGTCGGCGAACTGCCGCTCACCGTAGGGCCGTTCGATCCGCGCCCAGTCCCAGCGCTCGCCGTGCGGCACCGCGTACCGGTCGAGCAGCTCCGCCTCCGGACACCGGCCGGCCACCGCGGACCGTACGAACTCCCCGGCGGCCGCGGGGCCTCGGGCGGCCCTGAGCCACGCCTCGTGGTACACGGTGCGGACCTCGCGGTCGATCAGCGGCCACAGGCCGGCCCGGAAGCCCACCGGGCGCCGCCGCAGCCGCGCGACGACCTGCGGGGTCAGGAACCGGGGGTGGTGGCGGCCGAGCGCGCCCTTCTCGTTCTCGCCCCGGGCGTGGTACGGCACCCCGCGGCGTGAACCGGCGTACAGGACCGGCTCGTTGCCGCTCGGGAGGTACACGAGGCCGGTCTCGCTCTCCTTGAACGTGCCGCCCCGGCCCTCGGTGAGCAGGGCCAGATGGTCGAAGAAGTTCAGCCCCAGTCCCCGCAGGGCGGCCGGCGTGCCCGGCGCGATCCCGCCCAGGTCGGCGTCCGCCGGGTTGCCGGGCCCGACATGGACCAGACCGTGCCGCTCGGCGAAACCGGCCAGCGCCCGCTCGGTCCGGTCGGGTGCGAGGCCGCCGTGGCCGAGCGCCAGCACCACCGCGTCCATCCCCGCGAGCCGCGCGCCGTCGGCCAGCGTCACCGTCTGGCGCCCGTCGGGAGTGTCCTCCAGCGCTACCGCCGTGCAGCGGTGCGCGTGGACCGTCACCCCCTCGGGCGCGGTGCGTAAGAGATGCCGGAACACCCACTCCAGGTAGTGCCCGTGGAACGCCCGGGTCGGATAGGTGTCGGGCCCGAGCCGCCGGGCCTCGGCCAGGACAGCTTCCGGGTGGTCACCGGTGAGCGTGCGGGCCCATGCGTACAGGCTCGGCCCCGGCACCGTCGGCCCGGCGCAGGCCACGCTGTCGTCGGTGAACAGGGTCACCTGGGAGGCGACGGTGTTCATCAGCAGCTCGCCCGGCTGGCCGGTGCGCCACACCGCGCCCGGACCCGGCGGGTACGGGTCGACGAGGTGTACCTCGACCGGCCGGGCGGCGGCCTCGGCGTTGGCGCAGATCCGCTCCAGGACGGACAGCCCGCGCGGACCGGCACCGATCACGCACAGGGTCAGGGCGCCGTGGGGCCGGGTCATTCCTGGCCCAGCCCGTCGCGCCAGCTCGGCCGCACCGGCTTCCAGCCCAGCGCCGCACGGGCCCGGTCGTTGGCCGCGCCGTGCGCCGAGGTGAGCTGATGGGCCATGAACCAGCCGAGCAGCCGTGGCGCGAGGGCCACCGGAACCGTCCGGGGGGAGGGGCCGGCCAGCACCCGGGCGAAGTGCGGGAGCCACTGCGCCGCCGGGGCCGGATCGTCGTCCGTCACATGGAACACGCCGGTGGCCTCCGACTCGACCGCCGCGACGGCAGCCCCCATGGCGTCCTCCACGTGCAGGAACGACATGATCCCGGCCCCGTCCCCGGGCAGCGGCAGCTTCCCGGCCAGCACCGCCCGCGCGGTCCCGCCGGTACGGGCGTACGCGGTCCGGGGGCCGTAGAGCGTGCCGTACCGCAGCACCACGCCCGCGAGATCCGGGGCCTGGGACCGCACCAGCCGCTCCAGCTCGGCGACGGCCCGCACGGTCGCGGCCCAGCCGGCGTCGGGAGCGGCCACGTACAGCGGCGCGTCCTCGTCGAGGACGGGCTCCCCGGCCGGCGCGGCGGCGAAGGCGATCGACTGCGCGACCAGCCGCCGCGCCCCGGCCGCACGGGCCGCCTCCACCAGGTGCGCGGTGCCCTCGGTGCGCAGCCGCGCGGTGAGCGCGAAGGCCCCCGCGGGGTCGTCGCGCAGCAGCCGCAGGGCCGACAGCTGGTGGACGACCACCTCGGGCCCGGCGTCCGCCACCGCCGACAGCACGGCCTCGCGGTCGAGCGCGTCGGCGACGACGACGCCGTCCGCGTCCGGGGCACGGTCCCGGGACCGCGGACGCACCAGCGCGCTCACCCGGTGGCCGCGCGCCCGCAGCGCGCCCACCAGCGGACGGCCCACCACTCCGGTGGCCCCGGCGACGAGTACCCGCACGGCTCAGCCCTCCGTGGCGGTCGGGACGGGGCCGGCGGTCCCGGCGATCCGCATGACCAGCCGGCACGCCTTGTCGCCGTCGCGCAGACAGCTCTCGGCCCGGTTCTCCGTCAGGGTCACCCCGAGCCCCTCGGACCAGCCCGCGTGGATGTCGGTGCAGGGGCACCGGTAGCCGTCCAGCGAACCGGCCATCCGCACCATGGTGACGGCGAAGTTCCGCCTCAGCGTCAGCACGATCGCGTCGTCCTCCTCCACCTCGGTCGAGGCGTTGCGCAGTTCCGGCGGGAACATCCGGTCACCGCACTCGTCGTAGCGGCGGCGCAGCTCCTCGAGGTCCTTGCCGGTGTCCCCGCTGTCGGGGAGCGCGCCGGAGAGACGGGCCACCCGCTGCCCGACGTGCAGGGCGACCTTGCGCAGCGCCTCGGCGTTGATCTCGTTCGCGGCCGCCTGCCCGAACCGCGCGGCCACCCCCTGGTACCAGTGGGCGTCGTGCTGCCACCACAGCCGGTACGCCTCGCCCGCCCGCGCGCGGTGGTTGACTCCGTCGGCACCCGTGTTCGTGCTCATACGTGCTGCTCCTCGGCGGCGAACCTGTCGCGCATCACTCGTTTGAGAACCTTGCCGGTGGCGCCCTTGGCGATCTCGTCCGGCTCCCTGCGCAACGCCCGTGCCACGGGCGGCAGTCCGGCGGCCGTCAGTACGGCGTTGACCCGTTCGGTCCACACCGCCTCGCCCGGGTCGTCGGCGTCGTCCGCGAGGTGGAGCAGCGCGTACGCCTCGGCCTCGCCGTCGCCGTCCCAGTCCGCTCGTACGCCGTCCGGGGCGACCCCGACGACCGTGCAGTCGGTCAGCCCGGGCACCTCGGCCAGCAGGAGTTCCTCGGTGCGGGTGCTGAAGACGATCCCGTCGCGGGTGCGGACGGCGTCCGGCGCCCGGTCGAGGTGGTAGAAGTTGCCGTCCTCGTCCCTGTGGGCGAGGTCCCCGGTGAGCCAGTAGCCGCCCAGCCGCATCCGGTTCCAGGTCAGCGAGTCGTTCCAGTAACCGGGTGTGAGCGTCGGCGACTTCAGGCCCAGCCGGCCGATCCGGCCCGGCGGCAGCGGGGTGCCGTCCTCGGCGAGCACCGCGGCCTCGGCGAAGCTGATCGGCCTGCCGACACAGCGCCCGTACGCCGAGGTGTCCTTGGTGTGCCGGTTGTGGAACACGGAGTAACCGGCTTCCGACGAACCCAGGCCGTCCACGAAGACCGAGCCGTCCACCCGTACGCGGCTCAGGTCCCGGCGGATCTCGACATGACCGCCGTACCGGACGAGCTCCCGGATGTGCGCCTCGTGCGCCGCGTCCCCGGTGTTGAACCACACCTGCACGCTCGACAGATCACGCCGTGTCAGGTCCTCGGCGGCCATCTCGCCGAAGGTCCCGGCGAAGGCCAGCACGGTGGTCGGCCGGAACTCCTCGACCGCGTCGAGCACATCGCAACCGCGCTGGCTGGAGAGGAGCTTGATGTCGGTGCGCAGGAGCAGACAGTAGAGCAGCGTCGCCACCATGGCGTTGTGCGCGCCCGGCAGCCCGACCAGGGTGCGCTCCATGTCGGTCCCGGTGGAGTAGCGCAGCCGGTGCAGCTGCGCGTACATCAGCGTCCGGTGGGTGTGCGGCACGCCCTTGGGCATGCCCGTGGTGCCGGAGGAGTGCGAGATGAGCACCGGGTCGCCGGGGTCGTGCCGGTACGGGTACGCCGACGGCAGCGCGTCGCGGTGCTCGGGCCGGACACCGGCGGCGGTGACGTGGAAACCGAGCCCGCAGTCCGCGAGCACCTCGCGGTGGGCGGCGTCCGTGAACGCGCCGACCGCGCCCTGCCGGCGCACGTACTCCCGTGCGGTGTCGGGGGCCAGATTGCCGTTGACGAACGACGGGATCGCGCCGAGCGAGGTCAGCGCCAGGAAGTTCAGCGCGAACTCCGCGCTGGAGAAGGAGTGCACGGCCACCGGATCACGGGGCCGCACCCCCTGGGCGGCGTACCAGCCCGCGTACGTCTCGACGGCCTCGCGCAGCTCGCCGAGTGTCAGCGCCTCGGGACGGCTGCCGTCCGGTGCCCGCCACCCGCCGTCCGTGCGCAGTACGACCTCGTCGAGCGGACGGCCGTACGCCCCCAGGCGCTCCAGGACGTTGCCGGCGCCCAGTTCGGTGTCGGAGCAGATCCGCGCCCGCTCGTGCCTACTGATGAGCATGGGTCTCCGTCTCGTTCCGTGCGGTGTGGGCCGGCCCGGGCAGGTCCGGGCGGGCGGTGAGGGTGAACACGGCGGGGCGGCGGCGGGCCTCCGCCACGAGGTGATGGCTGCCGCCGTCCCGCAGCAGCCGCCGGTGGGCGTCGGCCAGCTCGAACAGGCCCTGGACGCTGCCGTGGTGGCGGGGGGTGCCGTAACCGGTCGCGTACGACGTCTCGGCGGACCGCACCGTGACCCGGGTGCCGGCGCCGGGGCGGCCGAGCAGCACGGCCGCCGCGAGGCCGGCGGACGCCGGGAGGTCCGGCACCGGGCGGTCGCTCCCGGCGGCCAGCTCCCGATGCACGGCCGCCAGCCGCTCGCCGCCGCCCAGCTCCACGCCCAGCACCAGGACACGGTCCAGCTCCGGGTCCTCCAACAGCAGGTCGGCCATCGCGAGCAGCTCGGTCACCGGGTCGTCGAGGGTGGAGACGCTGAACATCTGCCCGGTGATCCCGAACTCCCGGCTCGTGTGGCCGAGTACGGAGTTGGGGGTGGCCTGCATGAACAGCAGCGGGTTGTGCACCCTCCCGGAGACCATGCGGCTGCTGGCCAGGTCGGCGGTCGTGGTGTCACCCGTCAGACCGGCCAGCACCACGGCCGTACGGGACCCTCCCCCACTCTCGGCTTCGCTCGAGCGGGAGGTGCCCCCATCGGGCCGCTCGGTCAGACACCGCCGGCTCACCTCGTACGCCAGCGGGCTGAAGGCGGACTCCACGAAGCCGGGGAGTCTCGGCAGCGGGATGTCGTCGTCCCGCCCGGTGCCGTGGGTGGCGGTGGCGGTGGCGAGGACGCCGAGGGCGGAACGCAGTACGGGCTTCGTCGTCATGGCCGCTCCAGGACGAGTGCGGTGTTGGCGCCCCCGAAGGCGGCGTTGACGGTGAGAGCCCGGCGCAGATCGGCCTCGCGCGGCCGGTTCGGCACATAGTCGAGGTCGCACTCCGGGTCCGGCGCGGTGAACCCGGCGGTCGGCGGCAGCACCCCGTCCGTCAGGGCCAGCAGCGTGATCACGAACTCCACGACGCCCGCCGCCTCCAGGAGGTGGCCGGTGGTGCTCTTCGTCGAGCTGACCGGGATCGACTCCGCCCGCTCGGGGAAAGCGGCCCGCAGCCCGCGCGTCTCGGCGCCGTCGTTGTACTTCGTGCCGGTGCCATGGGCGTTGACATAGCCGAGAGCCGTGCCCCGCGGATCATCGGCGAGCCGCATCGCCTGCCGCGCCGCGCGGGCGAGACCGGCGCCCTCGGGGTGCGGCTGGGCGATGTGATGGGCGTCGGTGGCCGCGCCCCACCCGACCACGGACGCCGTCGGCCGGGCACCGCGACGCCGGGCGTGCTCGGCGGACTCCAGTACGACGGCCGCCACGCCGTCGCCCAGCAGCAGCCCACTGCGGTCGGCGCTGAACGGGCGCACCATGCCGTCCCGGGACAGTGCCCGCCCCGAGTCGAACTTCCCGAAGGTCTCCTCCTCCACCAGGTAGCCTCCCGCGCACACCGCCACGTCGGCCCGCCCGGAGGAGATCAGCCGGCAGGCGTGCACGATCGCGGCGGCGGAGGCCACACAGGCGTTGGTGAAGGCCAGCCGCGGCCCGACCAGCCCCAGTGCCCCGGCGAACGACTCGGCGAGCCGGGCGGGGACGGCGTCCGAGAGGCGTGCGGGGCCGGGGTCGGCGAGGCGGATGGGGCCGGCGTCCGCGAGGCGTGTGGGGCCGGCGGCGTCTGCGGCGTCGGGAAGCGGAGGACCGGGTCGCGGGCCGGTGGGCGGACTCGGCTCGGTGCCGTCCGCCTCGCCTCCACCACCCCGCCAGTACCGGGTGACCCCGGTATGGTCCCCGGCCACCCCGAGCAGTACCGCCGCCTCCGTGCCCGGGCGCAGGCCCGCCATCTCCATCGCCCGCGCCCCGCACTCGGCGAGCGCGTGGCGCAGGGCCCAGGCCTCGACCGCGTCGGGGCCGTCGGGTGCGGCGGCCGCCATCGGCGTACGGTACGGACCGGTGTCGAAGCGGGTCGTGGGCGCGAACGCGGGCACGCCCGCGAACACCCCGCGCCGCAGGGCATCGGCGCCGGCGCCGAACGCGGTGCGTACCCCGTACCCGGTCACCGTGATCTCACCGGTCATCGCGCTCACCCCCCGTCGGGCGGTTCCGCTCGGCGGCCCGCAGATAGTCGGTGAGCCGGCGCAGTGAGGTCAGCCCGGCGATGTCCTCGTCGCTGGGCTCCACAACCAGGCCGTGCCGCTCCTCCACCACATGCAGCAGCCACACCAACCCCAGGGAGTCCAGGACCAGTTCGGCGTCCTCACCGAGGTCGTCGGGCAGCCCGGGGAAGACGTTGCGGTCCGCCAGCAGTTCCCGGACCGTGTCGGTGGTGAACAGGGACAGCGCGGGGTCCGCCCCGCTCGCCGTGGTCCCCCCGCTCATGCCTTCGCACCGCGCCGGACGACCTCGGCGACCAGCCCGCCAAGGGTCAGGGACGCCAGCGGCTCGATCTCGGTGTCCGGTATCTCCACGCCGAACCGCGACTCCAGCCGCAGCGCCAGCTCGATCAGGCTCAGCGAGTCCACGTCCAGTCCGCCGACGGTCACCGGGCTCTCGTCCGTGATGCCGTCCCGGCTGGTCAGGATGTTCATCTCGTCGATGACCGAGGTCAGGACGAACTCGCGGATCTCGTCTTCCAGGGTCGACGTACTCATGATCAGTGTCTCCACGTGAAGGGTCGGAAGGTCGGAAGGTCGGAAGGGAGGAAGAGGGGGGCGGGGCCCGCCGGGCTACCTGCCGGGCTCTACGGCGGGCTGCATGCCGGGATACACGGCCTGAGGCGGTTACGCGGCGTCGCCGCCCGACACGGACGCCCGGAGCGCCGCGGCCTGGAGCGCCGCCGCCTGGCGCAGCAGCTTCCCGTTGGAGGTGCGGGGCAGGGACTCCAGCAGTCGGATCACGCGGGGCAGCTTGTAGTCGGCCAGCCGCTCCCGGCACCAGCGCAGCAGCTCCTCCGGGGACGGCCGCCCGGCTCCGCCGCCCACCGCGACGTACGCCTCGGTCACGCCCTCGTGGACGAGGATCGCCTGCTCGACGGCCGGATGCTCGCGGAGCACGTGCTCGACCTCGGTCAGGTCCACCTTGAGCCCGCCGATCACCACGAGGGAGTCGGCGCGGCCGTGCACCCGCACCGCCCCGCCGGCGTCGACCGTGGCCCGGTCCCGGGTGTGCAGCCAGCCGTCCGTGTACTGGGTGCCGCCGGAGTCGTGGAGATACGGCGACGTGTCGAGGGCGACGTCCAGTTCGCCCCGGTGCACTCGCACCACCATCCCCGGGGCGGCCGGTCCGACGGCCGGCCGCAGGGTGCCGCCGGTGTCCATCGCGATCACACCGGTCTCGGTGGTCCCGTAGGACTCGCCGACCGGGACGCCGTACCGCTCGGTGAACCGCGCCGCGACCCGCGGGGGCATCAGCTCGCCACCGGACACCGCGACCCGCAGTGCGGGCAGTTCGGGGGGATCGACGGCGGCGAGGAGTTCGTAGTGCATCGGCACCCCGAACAGGGCGGTGATCCGTTGTTCCACCGCGGTCCGCAGGATGTCGCGGGCCGACACGCGGGGCGCGAAGACGACGCGGACGCCGGCCGCGAGCGAGTGCAGCAGCCCGGCGACCAGACCGAAGCTGTGCGCCGTCGAGCTGAGCAGCAGCAGCCGGTCGCCGTGCGTCGGCATGCCGGGGATCCGGGTGAACCGGTCCACCTCCGCGGCGATCGACGCGGCGGTCCTGCCGATGACCTTCGGCCGCCCGGTGGAGCCCGAGCTGAACTGGACCAGCCGGTGGTCGGTGTCGGCCGGCCGGCCACGGCCCTGGCGTTCGGTGACCACCTCGTACTCCGACCGGAAGCCGAACGTCGCCTGGACGTTGGTGCCCGCGCTGACCATGAACTGTGGCCGGCAGGAGGCGCTCAGCCCGGCGATCTCGGCCGGTTTCAGCCGGAAGTCGAAGAGCAGCACCTGGGCGCCGAGCCGCCACAGCGCGAGCAGCACCTCGACCTGGGTGAAGCTGGGCGGGGTCCTGAGGCCCACGGTGCTGCCCGGGCCGATGCCGTATCCGGCGAAGACAGCGGCCTGTTTGGCCACCCGCTCCCGTAACTCGCCTCGACTGACGTTTTCTTGACGGTGAATCAGGAAGGGCTGACGGTCGTCCTGGGCGTCGAGAAGACTCCGGACAGTTGCGTCCATGGGGTCTCAGACCTCCTTGCAGAACTCGCCGATGGGCAGGCCGACATGGCGCTTGTCCGTGGCCAGATGGCCGAGCAGCTCGTCGCCCGCCTGGAGTTCGGTGACGTTCAGGACCTTGCCGCCCGGACCGAGCACCCGGACGTGCCAGTCGTCCTGCACGGTGAGGCTGACCAGCCGGCCGTCCTCGGCGTGCGCGCGGATCTCGAGCAGCGGCCGCGACTCCAGCTTGGCGCGCCCGACCACCACCCGCCGGGTGCGCCCGTCCGCGCCGACCGCCAGCAGCGTGCTGCCGGAACCCACCTCGCTGAGGTAGTTGGTCCGGTTGCCGGGTCCGAGCGTGTACGAGTGCAGGGCACCGGCGTTGACCCGGAACGGCCGGGTCGGCATGTACGGCAGCGGATGGGTCTCGCTGCAGCACAGCACGAACCCGGAGGAGTACGAGCCGACGAGGATGCCCTCGTCCTCCTCGAAGTGCGAGCAGGTGTCCACACAGACGCGGTCGCCGAGTCCGACGTGCCGGATGCTCTCCACGGTCAGCGTGGACAGCTCCAGCGGGGGCGTGGTGGCCTCCAGCAGCCGGGCCAGGGCGAACACCTCGTCGGCGCTGCGGGGCGTGAACAGGATGCCGTCCGAGCCGCGCTCCAGCACGTCGAAGACGATCGCGGCTTCCTCCAGACCGTCGACGACGGTGACCAGCTTGCCCTCGGCCGACTCGGCCGCGGCCAGCACGATCTCCAGCGGGATCTTGGTCGGGTCGGCGAAGTGGATGACGGTGTACGGCAGCACCAGGGCGGCGGAGCACGACAGGCGCAGCGTGCGGTCGTCCCGTACGTCGATGAAGCCGGCGGCCGGGATGCCGGTGCCCGTCTCGGTGTCTGCGGTCCGGTTGGCGGTGGCGAGGGCGTCCAGCTCGGGCTGGGTGGTGAACTTCCGTAGCTGGACGTCGAATCCGGCGGGCCCGGCGCCCGGCTTCTCCCCGGTTCCGCCGGTCTTCTCTCCGGCCTTCTCGCCAGTCTTCTCACCCGGCTTGTCGCCCGCCTTCTTCCCGGCAGCGGGCGTCGTCACGGGCGTGACCGCCCCGTCGGCGACGAGCACCCGGGTCACGGTCGGGGGCAGGGTCCCGAGCAACTCCGCGTCCGCGGATACCACTCCGGCCATCCGGGCGTGGACGGCGGCGTCCACCACCGCCTGGAGCTGCGGGCGGGCGACTTCACGGAGATCGATCCACGCGAATCTCATGCGACACCTGCCACGATCGTCGAGTAGTTGCTGGAGGCGGTTGTGCTGCTTGCGGTTGTGCTGTGTGCGCTTGTGCCGCTCGCGGTTGTGCCGCCGGCGCTCATGCTCAGGTCGTCGGTGACTCCCGGGCCGGGGCCGCCGTGCACCACCGCGGAGAGCCGGGACACCAGGGCGTAGGGGGAGGGGGAGGAGAAGATCCGGCGCCCGATCGCCAGTCCTCGGCAGCCGGCGGCCATCACCGTCGTGCCGTACTCGACGAGGTCGGAGTCGTCCGGGGGGCCGCCCGCCGCGAGGACGGGAATGGGACTGTTGGCGACCACGTCGGCCATCCGCTCCAGTGGCAGTGCCACGGAGGTCTTCACCATGTCCGCGCCCAGGTCGGCGGCGACGTTGGCGACATGGGCAAGGAGGACGGGGTCGCGCGGGTCCTCGATCCGGGGGCCGCGCGGGTAGACCATCGCGATCAGCGGCATGCCCCACGCGTCGCAGGAACGGGCCACCGCCCCGAGGTCGGCGAGCTGCTGGGCCTCGGTGTCCGAGCCGATGTTCACATGGACGCTCACCGCGTCCGCGCCGAGCCGCAGCGCCTCCTCGACGTCGGCGACCAGCACCTTGGCGTTGACGTCACCGGAACAGGCGGTGCTGGCGCTCAGGTGCACCACCAGCGCGCAGCGCTTGAGGATGTCCGGCGCGAAGGAACGGGCCCGCCCCTTGTGCACGATGATCCCGTCGGCCCCGCCGTCCACGAGTGCGCGCAACAGGTCGTCCCACTTGTCGGCGGGGACGATCGGGCCGTCCGAAACACTGTGGTCGAGAGGGACGAGAAGATGCCGGCCGTCCCCCGCCAGAGAAAGTCTTCTTAAGCGCAATAACTTGCCGGTTTTCAGCATGGGTAATGCCCCTTTCCAGCCTGGGGGCCGCATTCCGGAAAGCCGGGACCGCAGCGGTCAGCCGCTGTCGCCGTGGCCGAAAAGCGATGGTAGTAGAACTTTCAAGTTCCCCGCCGCACAGCATTCCGTGAGTGATCGACCGTTGGCAAGGTGTGATCGCGGCGAAATATTCATGCCAACCGCCGCATGAGTATTTGACAGCTGCTTGACAGGTGCGGCGGGTTGACGCCGTCAGCGGGTGCTGTTCGCCAGTGTTCTCTGCATATTGGGCCGATCTGCCCCACCCGTGCCCGCATCGAACGCTTTATCGTCCCGTGGCACGTGTACATGGTCGAATAGTCGAACGGGAAGGCCATTTCGACGAAATTGAATTTCCGGTCGGGGTGGTGACAGGAGCCCTCCGGTTCGTGTTACATGCGAGGCCTTCCCGTCCCCATTCGAGCCCGGAGTGCGCGGACCGCGCGGACCGGGCGTACCGGAAGTGACTCACCATGCCTGAATTACCGTCCAATACCGTCCCCAAGTCCGTTTCCGGCCCGGCCGGCCCCGCACCGGCCACGCCGCCGTCCCCGCCGTCCCCGCCGTCGCCGTCCTCACCGTCCCCGGCGAAGCGGGCCGCCGGAGCGAGAGTGTCGCGGGTCGCCGGCGCGAGCCTCGTCGGCACGACGATCGAGTACTACGACTTCGCGGTGTACGGCACGGCCAGCGCGCTCGTCCTCGGGCCCGCCTTCTTCCCCTCCGGCAACCCCACCGTCTCCTCCCTCGCCGCGTTCCTCACGTTCGCTGCGGCCTTCCTCTCCCGCCCGCTCGGCGTCGCCCTGTTCGGCACGATCGGCGACCGGCTCGGCCGTCGGCGCGCCCTGGTCGTCTCGCTCATGCTGATGGGCGTGTCGACGGTCGGCGTCGGACTGCTGCCCACGTACGAGACCGCCGGACTCCTCGCCCCCGTCCTCCTGGTGACGCTCCGTCTGCTCCAGGGCGTGAGCATGGGTGGCGAGTGGGGCGGGGCGGTGCTGCTGGCCGCGGAGCACGCGCCGCCCGGCCGCCGCGCGCTGTACGCCGCCATCCCCAACGCCGGCCCCTCGCTCGGCTTCCTGCTGTCCACCGCCGTCATCCTGCCCACCCTGAACCTCGCGGGCCGGGACGCCTTCACCGACTGGGCCTGGCGCATCCCGTTCCTGCTCAGCACCGTGCTCGTCGTGGTCGGCCTGTGGGTGCGGACGGCGGTCGCCGAGTCCCCGGTGTTCACGGAGGCGGCCGGCCGTACGGCGCCCGCGCACCCCCGCTTCCCGCTCGGCACGCTCCTCGCCCGCCACCCCGGCCGGCTGCTCCTCGGCGTCGGCGCGGCGCTCGGCGGCTCGGCCGTCTACTACCTGACGATCGTCTACAGCCTGTCGTACGGGCCGAAGGAACTCGGCATCCCGCAGAACACGATGCTGACCGCCGCGAGCGTCGGCGCGGCCGCCGGGATCGCCGTCACCCTCCCGGCCGCCCGGCTGGCCGACCGGATCGGCCGCCGCCCCGTCATGGTGACCGGGGCGGCCGGCTGCGTGCTCTGGGCCGTGCCCATGTACGCCTCGCTGGACTCCCGCGACGCGTGGGTGATCACCGGTGCCTACACGGTCGGACTCATGCTGCTCGCGCTGATGTTCTCGCCGGTCGCCGCCTTCCTCCCCGAACTCTTCCCGGCCCGGCTGCGCTACACCGGCGCCTCCGCGGCCTTCATCCTCGCCAACACCCTCGGCGGCGGCTTCGCCCCGCTCGTCGCCACCTGGCTGAACAGTCGTTGGGGCTCACCGCTCGTCCTCGGCTTCTACACCGGCGGCCTCTGCCTGCTGAGCCTGCTGTGCCTGCTGGCCCTGCCCGAGACGCGCGACCACGAGTTCGACCGGTTGTGATGTGAGACACATCCTGTGAGGGCTGGAACTTTGGTTGAAACCTTTGTCATCTAGGGTGACGAAATCCTTCTGCCCCTCAGCAGGCAACTGGAGCGTTCCTCCATGTCCGACAGGTCCCCTGCCGTGCCCGCACCATCCTCCGCGACCGCCGCCACGGCCGACTACGCCCGGATCTACGAGGAGCAGCAGCCGCGTCTCGTCGCGTACGCCCGCTCGCTCACCCGGAACGCCTGGACCGCCGAGGACCTCGTCGCCGAGGCGCACTTCCGGGTCTGGCGGCGACTGGCCGAGGGGCACGAGATCGACAACGTACCGGCGTACCTCAGGACGACGGTCCGGCACCTCGCGATCGCCTCCGGTACCGCCGTGCGCGAGACACCGCAGGATCCCCAGGCCGACGAGCGGGCCGGCACGGGCCCGCACGCCGGCGATCCGGCCGAACAGGTGGCCTCCGTCGATCTGGTGGTACGGGTCCTGGGCGAGCTGCCCGAACGCTGGGTCAGGGCGCTGTGGCTGGCGGAGGCGGAGGGCCAGCCGCTGGCCGCGATCGGGCCGCAGCTCGGCACCAAGGAGGGCGCCACGGCCGTCCTGCTGCACCGCGCCCGGGAAGGTATGCGACAGGCCTTCCTGCGCACGCAGTCCGGCGCGCCGGACGATCCCACGTGCCAGGTGCACTGGGCCCGGATGCCCGCGTACGTCCGGGGCGCCGCGACCGCGCGTCAGCGCGAGCGACTCCTCGGCCATGTGGACGCGTGCGACGACTGCCGTGAGCGGCTCGCCGCGCTGATGCTCGCGAACAACCGCTTGCCGGCTCTCGTCGGCCCGGCCCTGCTCGTCTTCGTACTGGGCGGCACGGGCAAGTTCCTGCTCGGCTTCGCGGCGGGGGCCGCGGGTGTGGCGACCGGGGCCACGGCAGCTACAGCGACGACGGCGGCTACGGCAACGACGACCTCGGTGGGCGGGCCGGGCGCAGGCCTGCTGCACGGGGTGCGCCATGCCGCGATCGGTGGCTCCAAGGCCCCCGTGGCGGTGGCGGCCGGTGCGCTCGCGGCGGGTGCCGCCGCGGTCTGCCTCGTCCTCGTCGGGCCCGGCACCACTCCCGTACCGGCCGAGCGGACACCGGTGGCGGACCTGCCCGTGGCCCAAGTGCCGGTGGCCGAGGCGCCGGTCGACGAGATACCGGTGTCGGCGCCGTCGAAGGCCCCCGTCGGGGCGGAGGCTCCGGAGGACCTCGTCATCTCCGTGCCGCGGCCCGAGGGCCGGGAAGGGGAGCGGCTCCGGACGGACACCGCGGACACGACCCCCGAGACCCCGGCCGCCACCACGCCCCCGGCATCCTCGGACACGACGGACGGAAACGGGACGGACGCGTCGCCGCCCCCCGAGGAGCCGGTGGACGAAAAGCCCGTCCCCCCGACCGACGAGGGCACACCGGAGTCACCGCAAGCCCCGGCCCCGGAACCCGAGACACCGCCCGCGACGGACCCGGAACCGGCCCCCGTGGGTACCGATGAGGGCACCGAAGGCGACGGTACCGACTGCCCCGCCGACCACGAGGACACGGGGCACGGGAGTCGCACCGGACACGGGCGCGGGAACGGGCACGGACAGGGGCGGGGGCAGGGTCACGGGCACGGGCACGGAGGTCAGGGCCACTAGGGCGGCCACGGCCCAGGCGGTGAACAGGAGCCCCGCCACAAGGATTTCGCCTCCGCCCGGCCCCGCTGAGCCGGTTCCCGCTCGGTGGCCCGCTCCAGCCGTACGATCACGCTCTTCGACGTCGGCGTGTTGCTGATGTCCGCGACGCTGTCGAGCGGGACCAGGACGTTCGTCTCCGGGTAGTACGCGGCGGCCGAACCCGGGGGAGTCGGGTAGCCGACGACACGGAAGGCGTCCGCGCGGCGCTCCGAACCGTCGGACCAGACGCTGACCAGGTCGACGAGAGCGCCGTCCGCGAGCCCGAGGCCGGCGAGGTCGGCCGGGTTCACCAGGACGACGCGCCGGCTGCCCTTGATGCCCCGGTAGCGGTCGTCGTTCGCGTACGGGATCGTGTTCCACTGGTCGTGCGAGCGCAGCGTCTGCAGGACCAGGTGGCCCTCGGGCGCCTCGAGCAGCGTGAAGTCGTTGGCGGTGAAGACGGCCTTGCCGCTGGGCGTGCGGAACACCTTGCTGTTGACCGGGTTGGGCAGCCGGAACCCGCCGGGGCGCCGCACGCGCTCGTTGAAGTCCTCGAACCCGTCGACGACCCGGGAGATGCGGTCGCGGACGGTGTCGTAGTCGGCCTCGAAGTCCTCCCACGGGATGTCCGGCCGCTCGCCCAGGACCCTGCGGGCGAGGCGGCTGAGGATGGACACCTCGCTCAGCAGGTGCGCGGAGGCCGGGGCCAGCCGGCCGCGGGTGGCGTGGACCTCGCTCATGGAGTCCTCGACGGTCATGAACTGCTCCCCGCTCGCCTGGACGTCACGGTCGCTGCGCCCGAGCGTGGGCAGGATCAGCGCGGTGCGTCCGCACACGGCGTGGGACCGGTTGAGCTTGGTCGAGATGTGCGCCGTCAGACGGCAGCTGCGCAGGGCGCGCTCGGTGACGTCGCTGTCGGGCGTGGCCCGGACGAAGTTGCCCGCCACCCCGACGAAGACCTTCGCGCGACCGTCGCGCATGGCCCGGATGGAGTCCACGGAGTCCAGCCCGTGCGCCGTCGGCGCGGTGAACCGGAACTCACGCCCCAACCGGTCCAGGAACGGCTGCGGCATGCGCTCCCAGATGCCCATCGTCCGGTCGCCCTGCACGTTGCTGTGCCCACGGACCGGGCACACGCCCGCGCCCGGCCGGCCGATGTTGCCGCGCAGGAGCAGGAAGTTGACGACCTCCCGGATGGTGGGCACGCCGTGCTTGTGCTGGGTCAGGCCCATGGCCCAGCAGACGATGACGCTGCGGCTCTCCAGGACGCGCGTGTGCACCTGCTCGATCTCGTCCCGGCTCAGCCCGGTGGCGCGCAGGACGTCGTCCCAGGAGGTCGTGCGGATGTGGTCGGCGAAGGCGTCGTAACCGGTGGTGTGAGCGGCGATGAACTCCTGGTCCAGGACCGTCCCCGGCTCCTTGTCCTCCGCCTCGACCAGCAGCAGGTTCAGCGCCTGGAACAGGGCGAGGTCGCCCCCGGGCCGGATCTGGAGGAACTGGTCGGCGACGTCCGTGCCCCGGCCGAGCACGCCCCGCGCCTTCTGCGGATGCTTGAACCGCAGCAGTCCCGCCTCGGGCAGCGGGTTCACGGCCACCACCCGGCCGCCGCGGCGTTTGGTCTCCTCCAGCGCGGACAGCATGCGCGGGTGGTTCGTGCCCGGGTTCTGCCCCACGACGAACACCAGGTCGGCGTTGTAGAGGTCGTCGAGGCTCACACTGCCCTTGCCGATGCCCAATGTCTCGTTCAGGGCCGAACCGCTGGACTCGTGGCACATGTTGGAGCAGTCGGGGAGGTTGTTGGTGCCGAAGGCCCGCGCGAACAGCTGGAGCAGGAAGGCGGGTTCGTTGGCCAGCCGCCCCGAGGTGTAGAACAGCGCCTCGTCCGGGTGGTCCAGGGCACGCAGTTCGCGGGCGAGCAGGTCCAGCGCCTCGTCCCAGCCGATCGGCTCGTAGTGCCGCGCGCCCTCGCGCAGCACCATCGGTTCGGTCAGCCGGCCCTGCTGGTTGAGCCAGCGGTCGGACTTCAGGCTCAGCTCGTCCACGGAGTACCGCCGGAAGAACTCGGCGGTCACCCGCCGCGAGGTGGCCTCGTCGCTGATGTGCTTGGCGCCGTTCTCGCAGTACTCGTTGCGATGCCGCTGCCCCGGCGCGGGCTCGGGCCAGGCACAGCCCGGACAGTCGAAACCCTTCGTCTGGTTGATGCCGAGGAGGGTGAGCGCGGTGCGCTTCGGCGAGGTCTGGCCCAGCGCGTAGCGCAGGGCGTGCACGACCGCGGGCGCGCCGGTGGCCCAGGTCTTGGGAGCGGTCACGGACAGGTGTCGGCCGTCCGTCTCGTCCTCGTCGTCCTGTCCGTCGGGTTCGTCGAAGTCCCGCATCTCGTGTCACGCCCTCTCGCCGGCCCTTCCTCCCCACTCTTCGCCGACGCGTCGGGCCTGGTCAAAGCGGTGGTTCCGATCGCCCGATAGGCGGCGCCGATCAGTGCCCGTGCCCGTGCCCGGATCAGGGGGATCATGGAGGTGTGCTGCTGCGCCAACTCGAATACCTCGTCGCCCTCGCCCGAGCCCGCCACTTCGCGAAGGCGGCGCAGGCCTGCTACGTCTCCCAGCCGGCCCTCTCCGAGGGCATCCGGAAACTGGAGGAGGAACTGGGCATCCCGCTGGTCCAGCGGGGACGCAGGTTCGACGGTCTCACCCCGGAGGGCGAGCGGGTCGTCCTGTGGGCGCAGCGCATCCTCGCCGACCGTGACGCGATGGAGGACGAGATCCAGGCGCTGCGCTCCGGTCTGACCGGCCGGCTGCGCATCGGAACCGTCCCGACCGCGGCCACGGCGGTCGCCCTGCTCACCCAGCCGTTCTGCGCCGCCAATCCGCTGGCGACCGTTCAGGTGTTCGCCGACCTTCGGGCGGAGGACATCGTGACCCGGCTCCAGGCGTACGAACTCGACGCCGCCGTGACCTACCACAGCTCCGCCCTCGCCCACGGCTTCACGTTCGTCCCGCTGTATCGGGAACGCTATGTCCTGCTGATCCAGCGCTCCGCCGCCGACTCCGGACCCGCCGACATCTCCTGGGAGGAGGCGGCCCAGTACCCGCTGTGCCTGTTGCATCCGATGATGCAGGGCCGCCAGGTCCTCGACGCGGTCTTCGAGGCGGTCGGTGTCTCGGTGACCCCACGGGTGGAGACGGACTCCATCGCCTCCCTCTTCGCGCACGTCCGGGCGGGCCAGTGGGCGAGCATCGTGCCGCACGCCTGGCTGCACGTCTTCGGCGTCCCCGCCGGCATGCACGCCGTCCCGCTGGTCCGGCCCGTTCGCACGGAACGCATCGGCCTGATGCTCCCGTCCCGCGACCCCGTCCCCGTCATCGCCCAGGCGCTCATCGACGCGGCCGCCGAGGCCGGTATCTCGGCGGCGCTGGAACGGTTGCCCGACTAGGACCTGTCCGGCCGATCACGTCGCAGGAAAGCGACGGTGCCTCGGTAGTGCCGGTGAGCGGGGTGTGGTGCGTGCAGCTGGAGACGAGGGAGAGGGATAGGGGGAGGGAGAGGGGAGAGGGGAGAGGGGAGACAAGGAATCGGCGGCAGGCTCCCGGCGCGCAAGCCACCGGCCGCCGATTGGCTCTCGAACCGGAACAATGCGCCAGGGAGACTGGTGATCCGGTCCGGTGCCGTGGGTGAAGGAGTCAAGGAGTCGTGATGCAGGTAGCCGTGGTCACCTTCGACGGGTTCAACGAGCTGGACAGCTTCATCGCGTCCGCGCTGATCAACCGGTGCCGCAAGGACGGCCTGGAAGCCTTCGTCACGACGCCGACGCCGGTGGTCACGTCGATGAACGGCGTCGAGGTGACGGGGCAGCGCCCGATGGAGTTCGTGACCGAAGCCGACGTCGTGCTGATCGGCAGCGGGGTGAAGACGCGGGACGTGGTCGCCGACGACCGGCTGATCTCCAGGCTGCCGCTCGACCCTTCACGCCAGCTGATCGGCGCGCAGTGCTCCGGCGCGCTGGTGCTCGCCCGGCTGGGGCTGCTGAACGGCATGCCGGCGTGCACGGACCGGAAGAGCCGGCCCTTCGTCGAAGCCCGCGGCGTCACCGTGCTGGACACGCCGTTCCACGCCGAGGGGAACATCGCCACGGCGGGCGGTTGCCTGGCGTCCCAGTACCTCGCCACGTGGGTGATCACCCGCACGCTCGGGGAGGACGCCGCGCGCGACGTCCTCGACTACGTGGCTCCGGTCGGCGAGAACCAGGAGACCGTCGAGCGCGCCCTGCGTGCCGTCCACGCGGGCGAGTCCGCACTGCGCTGACGCTTCGAGCCGATCGAGGACGGGCCTGAGCCGCCCGGCCCAGGCCCGCCGTGCTCACCCTCGTTAACCTGACGCCATGCTGGACGCCATGGAGTTCCGGGGCGGTGACGTGCTGTCGATCGCCTGCCCGTTCGTCGCCACCCGGGTGAAGAACCTGAAGTGGGACTACCTGTCGGTGCCCTGGCCGTGGTGGCGGCCCGACCCCGACAGCGAGTTCCACCACTGGAACGGCATCGTGGCCCTGGGCATCGACGCGAAGACCCGCGTCTGGCACGAGACGGAGATCTTCCGCACCGACCCGGCGCCCGAGTTCCTGGAGCCCGGCGACGCGTGCCGGGTGGGCATACCGCCGACCGTGGTGCACGTGACGGCCGTCGACCACTTCGATCCGCCCCAGGAGACGGGCTGGCTGCCGCGCCCGCACCTGGCTGTCTCGCTGCTTCCCCGCGGCCTGTCGTACCAGGAGTTCCCGCCGGAGAGTCACCTCGATGGAACCGGTTTCGACATACACCCCGACAACGGCATCCCGTTCACCTTCGACCTGCTGTTCCGTCCGTACGCCTTCCTCCACCCCGGCGACGAGGTCGCCGACACCGCGGGGCGGGCCTGGCGCTTCGACGGCCCCTGGGACTGGCACGCGTTCGACGGCGACGAGTCCGCCGGCACTCCTGAGTGGCCGCTGACGCTCCTGACCCGAGCGGAGACACCGTGCACCCCGGAAGCCGCCGCGACGGTGGCGGCGGAAACGGCAACCGGATCCCACCAGGAGACCCTCGCGCACTGGACCCACCTCACCGACGCGACGCCCCGAGGACGGGCGTGAGAAGCGAGGTGCTCCGCCCACGGTAGTGCCGTGACCGCAAGGGCTCGCGTGGGTGCGGCGGCAGGGCAGGCCTGCCGAAATTCGTTTCGGTCGTGGTGAGGAGGGCTTCTGGTGTGGCGCGGTGACAACTGAAGTGATCGTGCTGAACGGCGGTTCCAGCTCGGGGAAGTCCGGGATCGTCCGGTGTCTGCATGCGGTCCTGCCGGATCCCTGGCTCGCCGTCGGGGTCGACTCGCTGATCACCTTCCTCGGCAACGAGGACCTGCGGATGCGGCTGGACGCGGCCCGGGCGGTCAAGCGGCTCGGTTTTGTACCCGTACCGCACATATCCGCCCGCCGCCTCGGGTCGCGCGGTGCTGTCCCGCGCCGTGCTGTGGCACGCCGAGGACCGGGTCATCCGCGACGGCAACCACACGATCGTCTTCGCCTGAGGCCGGAGGCGTGGGGTGTGGGGCGTGGGGCGTGGGGCCTGAGGCTTCAGGGAAATGAAGGGATCCGGCTGCGTAGACTGAACCTCACGCACTCAAACGTTCCAGAGGTGGCAAGCCGCTCCCGGCGGCGCGTGGCCCCGGCAGGGCGAGCGGGCCGCGCAGTCCGACGAATGGGAGTGGGTCGACATGGGTCGTTCGGGCCGGGTCACGTTGAGCGACGTGGCCAAGGCGTCCGGCGTGTCGCGGGCGACCGTGAGCTTCGTGCTGAACGACGACCCACGGCAGACGATCTCCGCGGCCACTCGTCAGCGGGTCATGGAGGCAGCCCAGGACCTCGGTTACGTCCCGCACGGGATCGCCCGCGCCCTGCGCGAGGGGTCCTCGCGGATCGTCGTGCTCAACGTCGACTGGGGAATGGAGGGCAACTTCTCCCGGAGCTACGTCCGAGGCCTGGACGAAGAACTCGCCGAGCACGACCACATCCTGCTGGTCCGGCACGGGCACGCGATCCCGGAGGCCACGCAGAAGGTCCTCGACACCATCGCGCCGAGAGCGGTGCTGCGGCTCGGCGAGGTCTACATGCAGGGGCACGAGGCGATGGAGCGGGACGGGGCAAACGGTTTCGCCGCCAACGCCGCGCTCCAGATCGGCTACCTCGCCGAACGCGGACACACCCGCATCGCGATGGCCCTGCCCGACCACGACTTCCCGCTGACCGACGCCCGGCTCGGATTCGCCCGGGAGGCCGCCCGGCGCCTCGGACTCCCGCCCCTGGAGCGCTTCGTCGTGCCGAGGCCCCGGGAGGCCGGCGCGGTCGCCGTCGCGGAGTTCCTCGCTGCTCACGCGGACGTGACCGCCGTCGCCGCCTTCGACGACGACATCGCGCTCCGCTGCCTCACCGCCCTGCGCGACCTCGACCGGCGGGTACCTGAGGAGATGGCCGTGATCGGCTTCGACGAGACCGAGCACGGCTCCCTCTCCACTCCCGCCCTCACCACGGTCCACATCGACGCGGAGGCCCTGGGGCGGGTCGCCGCCCGCGTCGCCCTCGGCATCGACACGGCGGGTCTGGTCCCCGCGCCCGGCCGGATCGTCGTACGCGCGTCGGTGTGACCGCGCCCCGCTGAGTGGTGATGGTGAGATCTGTTCGCCTGTGACACGCCTGTGACCGGAAGAGTGGCGTGCGTCACGGTTTACTGATCATGACTCCATCAAGATCAACACATGCGAAGAGACCTCTTACCGGCCCGCGTGACGGGACGCCCCGTCGTCGCCGTCGTGGCCGCCGTCGGCGTCGTCGCGGGCGTTCTCATCGGCTGGCCCGGCCTCGACACCGTCAACGGGTGCGGGCTCGCGACCGAGCGCTATCCGTCGGCGACCGCGGCGGACTGGGTGCGGTACGCCGATGTCGTGGTCGTCGGCAAGGCGGAACGGGAACGGGAGAGCGCGCGCGAGGAGTTGGAGACCGGAGCGTACAGCCACCGGCTGGAGCGGACCGTCGAACTGGCCACACAGGACACGCCGTTCAACTCCCGCACCCGCTCCCACCCCACCGTGGGCGCCACCCTCGACTACGTCGCCCCGGGCTGGAAGCTGCTTCGTTCCGACGGCGAGACCCGTGTCGCGGAACTGACCGGCGACGCCCCGCGTGTCGTACCCGGCCACACCTACATCCTCGCCCTGCGCTGGGACGGGGAGCGGTGGGTGGCGCTCGGTGAGGGCGCGGTCGTGCCGTTCGACGATCAGCGGATCGGACAGGGGGAGTGGTGCGGGCAGGTCGTGGACACCGATGGCTTCGCCCAGGGCGAGCGTGTCGGCCGGTCCAGTGACCGCAGCCTGGAGAAGACCCTCGTCGGACAGGGCGTGCCGGCCCTGAAGCAGGAACTCGACCGAGCGGCGCGGAAGAAGTCCTTGCCGGGGTCCGCGGGGCGGGGCGCCGTGGACCCGACATAGCCTGGACAGGCCTCGTCGGTTCACTGCCCCGTCACCCGTCACCCGTCACCCGTCACCCGTCACCCACTGTCCGCGCCCCGAACTTCCCTCAGGAGCCCCCTGCCGTGCCCGACGCCCCCGACCCCGCCGAACGGATCAGACAACGTCTCGCCGGTCACGAACTCCGTTTCAACGCGCTCTTCGAGGAGTACTTCGACACGCTGGAGACCTCCCTCGACGCACCGTCGTTCAGCGGCTTCGTCCCGGAATGCCTGCGCCTGGTACGGGAGTTGTCCCTGCGCGGCGGCAAGCGGATCCGGGTCGTGCTGGTGCACGAGGCCGCGCGTCTGGTCACGGACGAACCGGTGGCAGGGCTGGACGACGCGGCGCTGAGCATCGAACTGCTCCAGACCCACGGCCTGATCCACGACGACCTCATCGACGACAGCCCCACCCGGCGCGGCGGCCCCTCCACCTACTACGCCTACCGCGAGTCGTTCCCTGACCGCCCCCGGACGGCTCTCGGTCTCACCGTCCTCGCGGGCGACCTCGCGCTGGCCCTGTCCCTGCGCGTCCTGCTCGACTCGAAGGCGCCCCTCCAGGTGCGCCAGGCCATGACCGAGGTGCAGACCCGCACCGCGACGGACACCTTCGTCGGCCAGATCATCGACCTGGAACGCGACTTGGGCGCCACGGCGCCGACCGAGGACGTCCTGCACTGCGTCTCCGACTACAAGTCCGCCCGCTACTCGCTGCTCGCGCCCCTTCAACTGGGTCTCCTGGCCGCCGGCGAGCAGCCGGCCCGTCACGAACAGGAACTGCGCCGCTACGCTCGACTGGTCGGCATCTGCGGCCAATTGCGCGACGACTACCTCGACCTCTTCGGGGACGCGGCCGTGATGGGCAAGCCGACCGGCACCGACATCCGTGACGGGAAGCGCAGTTACACGGTGTCCGCCCTGCTGTCCGCCGTCAGCGGCCCGGAGCGCGCCCTGGTGGAGTCCGCGCTCGGTGACCCGTCCTGCACGGCGGAGACGATCGCCGCCATCCGGGAGATCGGCCTTGGCCACGGTGTGGCGGACCGGCTGCGGTCCGACATGCGTCGCCACGCGGAACAGGCGTCCGCGGAGGCCGCGGCCTGGCGTCCCCGCTGGAGAGCCGAGGCGGTCGCCTTCTTCGAACGGCTGCCGTGGTGGAGCGTCGAACGCTCCCACTGAGCACCGGACGACCGGCCGGCCGTCCTGTCCCCGTCATTCCCGCCGGGACGCCGTCCGTCATTCCCGAGGGGACGGTGCCCGGCGTACGACACCCACCGCCCACCGCCGTCTCAAGGCGGACGCACCGGTCGCACCGGACGTACCGGACTCGCCACCTCCGTCGCCCCCGCGGGCCGGCCGATCCCCCGTACGCCCCACGAAGGCGGCCGCGAGCAGAGCGCTCAGCGCCGTGACCGCCGTGCCCCTCCACCCGACCGCGTCGAGGAGCGGCGCGGCGAGCGCCGTGCCGAGGGCGCCGATGACGAAGTACAGCACCAGGTACTGCCGGCACGTACAGCGCGACTCATATCGCTGACGGCCATCGCCTGCATGACATGGCCGAGCTTGCGTGCGTCGTTGGTCTCGGCAGCGTCCGCGAACTCCTTGGCGATCCGCTTGCCGTAGCGGGCGGCGATCGCGGGCAGCTGCGCCAGGCCCGCCCGGAACGCCGGCTGGGCGCGGGCCGCCGACTCGGTGATGACCGACGCCAGCTCGTCGGCGACCTTCGTCTTGCCCATGCTGAGCTGCTTCACCAGCCCGTCCAGGATCGGCGCCGAGGACACACCGAGCTTGGCGAAGTGGTCGGTGAGGTCCCCGTATCCGGCCATGGCTAGCTTGGACAGGTTGCCCTGGAAGCTGCGCTGCGCCTTCAACTGGCTGCGCAGCTCTCGCAGGTAGTCCTCCAAGGTGGCTTTGGCGTTCTTGTTGGACCTGGCCACCTTGTCCTGGGCGGTCTGCCACGCCTTGGCCGGGTCGACGATGGCGCCCAGGGCCTGCGCCATGGCCTTCATCTCGTCGGTGTACTGCGGCAGGCCGTCCTTGCCGACAGGCACCAGCAGGTCCAGGTTCCACGCCTCGACCGCGCCGACCTTCGCCTGCTCCACCTTGGCGTTGACGATCTCCATCGCAGCGGCGAGTTCGGACTCCTTCTTTACCGCCGACGACCAGACGCGGTGCTGCTCGTCGAGGACGTCCATCGCGGACTGCCCCTCGGTGGTGAGGGCCGAACTGACCTGCCCGGACTGGTCCACCGTCGCGAAGGAGGCGTCGCGCCAGATGTCCTTCTTGAGGTCATCGAGCTTCTTGCCGCCAGAGGTGATGGCGTCCAGTGCGGACGCCATGTCGATGCCGACCTTCTTCAGCTTTGCCGCGTCATCGGAGTTGGTCAGTGACTCCGTCAGGGCGCGCAGGCCCGCACCCTGGTCGCCTTCCTCTCGCTCGGCGCGCAGTGCCTGCACGAGGTCGTCGGTGGCCGCCCTGGCCTGCTCCTTGGAAGCCGAGTACGCCGCGTAGGCGAGCACGCCCACCGCCAGCAGTGCCGTTAGACCCGACACCGCCAGGCCCGTACCCTTCAGGACCGCCGGCATGACCGAGCCGCCCGCCTGGGCTTCCGCCTGAGCGACCCGGAACGCCTGCCACTGTGCCGTGATCCGGGTGATCGCGGCGAGGGCGAGCGCCCCAGATGCGGATATCGCGAGCAGCCCGGCACCCATGGACTTCAGCGGGCCCGGCGCGTCCGCGATCGACCCGGCGAACACCGACAGGGCGTTGCCGACGGTCTGCAGCACCGGCAGCAGCGCCCGCCCCAGGTCGATCCCCAGGGCCTTGCTGCGGTTGACGAACATCTCCCACTGGCCGGCGGTGGTGTCCATCTGCATCTCGAACGCCTTGTGGGCGGCCCCCGGCCCGCTCCACCTCGTTGGCGATGCCCTGGTACGTGCCGGCGTAGTTCTTGCCGTCGTTGGCGGCGAGCGCGAGCATCGCGCGGGAGGCCCGCACGTCGTGGAACAGGGTGGTGATCTCCTCGGCGGAGCCGTGCGCGGCCCTGGCCAGCTTGTTCACGACGACGTACAGCCCGTCCTGCTGCACCGCCGAGGCCGCCGACTCGTATCCGAGCTTGCGCATCATGTCGCTCAGCTCTTGCGTCGGCTGCATCATGCGGGTCATCAGCATGTTCAGGCCGGTCGCGGACTCCGCAGCGGGAACACCCGCCAGGGTCACCGCAGCGTACGCGGAGGCCAGGTCATCGAAGCTGATACCGGCGGCAGCGGCCATCGGCACGATGTCGCCCAGGGTGCAGGGCCAGCTCCTCGAAGCTGATGACGCCCTTGTTCACCGTCTGGAACATCACGTCCATGACGTCGGACGCCTTGGACGCTGGCATGCCGTACGCCTTCAGCACACCCAGCAGGGCCCGTGCGGAGATCTCCGTCGTCGGCAGGCCCGCGCTGGCGCCCTTCGCGGCCACGGACAGGATCGTCATCGCCGCCGCACCATCGAAGCCGGTCGACACAACCTGGTACAGACCCTCGGCGAGCTGGCTCGTCGACTGCGTCATTCCCTTCGACAGGTTCAGGATCTGGTCGGTGAACCCGCTGACCGTGGACGCGTTGATCTGCTGGGAGATCGTCATGACGTTCGCCATGTGCCGCTCCAGCGACACCGCGCCGACGACACCGGCGGCCAGGATCGCCGACAGCACCACACTGGTGCGCATGTAGCCGCCGATGCGGGCCCGCGACGCGGCGCGGGCCTCCGCAAGGGCTGCCGCCTCCGCCTGCCGGACCGCAGCAGCGTTCGCCGCAGCACGCGCCGACGCGGCAGCCTCGGCCTCGTTGCGGGCGGCCAGTGTCTGCGCGGCTTGCGCGTCGGCCGCCGCCCGGGCGTGCGTTGCACGGGTCGACACTCCGGCCGCGCGGGCGGCTACGGCCTGCGCTGCAGCGGCCCGCTCCTCCTGCAGCGTCTGCGCCTGCGCGGTCCTGGTCGCCGCCTGCGCGGCAGCGTTCGCGGTGGCCTGTGCCGCAGCCGCACCCACCCCGGCCGTGGCCTGGGCTCGGGCCGCCATGGTCTGCGCGACCGCTTGGGCGCGCAGCGTCCGCTCGCCGGCCGCGACCGCTGCGGCCCGCTCCATCTCCGCGCGCGCCGCAACGCTCGCCGACAGCGCCTGCGCCCGCCCGGACCGCTCAGCCGCCGCCGCGGCCACCCGCTGCCCTGCTGCGGTGCGTTCCACGGCCGCGGTCACCCGGGCCTGACCGAGGACCGCGTCAGCCGAGGCGGACGCTTGCAGACGGGCCAGCCGCTGCGTGGCCGAACCCATCTTCATCAGCGTCCGGTTGACCTGCTGCAGCTGCCCGTCGAACTGGCGCAGTTGGGTGGCCGACTGACGCAGACCGCCGGTCAGTCCGCCGGTCCGCGCCGTCAGGTCGACGTACAGGCTGTAGGCAGTGCTCACCTACCGCTCCCGTCTGGGCCTCAGCCCGATCTTGACCCCACGCCCCTCTGGACCGACTGGGACGTGCTCCCGCTCCATTTGGATCAGCTCGCACCCCGGACAGGTGCGGCTGTCGACGACGTACGCGAACCGGTCCCCGCCCAGTTCCGGCCGCCACTCGTCATCCCGTGTGCCGCAGCTCGGGCACACCGCCCGCGTGTACGCCAGCCACGCCAGCGCCTTCGCCCTATCCAGCGCCGTCCAGCGCCCGTCTCCGGCGCCGGTGAACTGACTATGCGGTATTCCATAGTTGTGGCACAGTTCCATCTCGGCCCGGAACGCCGGATCGGAGATCAGCCTTTTCCCAGCTCCGCACGCAGTGTCCGGTTGACGACCAGCGCCGCTGTGAACAACGCCTTTGCCTCCGCGTCGGGCCAGGAGTCCAGCAGTTCCTGCGCGTCGGCGACGCTCATGCCCTCGACCTCGGTGCCGTCCTCGCTGCGTTCGACGTTGCAGGCGGAGACCAGGGCGGCGGGGAACGTCTCGACGTTGTACTCCATGCCCTTGTCGGCCTGCGCCTCGGTCGGCGCGTGCTCGCGCAGCAGCTGCTCCCACACCGGGCGGGGCAACGCCCGGAAGGTCAGGGTCAGCGTCGCCGCTTGCAGGGCCTCTTGGGTGCGGGTCAGGTCCATGTCAGCGGCGACGACCTGTGGGTTGGAGGTCACCCAGGCGTCGTGCTGATCCTGGTGGATACCCTGCTCGGCGCATTCGGCGAGGGCGGCGGCGCGGGCTTTCGCCAGTTCCAGCGTGAGCGCATGCGCCCGGGTGTCCTCCCGATCCCAGTCCAGGAGTACCGAGGCACCGGCCTTATCTACAGCTGTCAAGCGTCTGTGCGGGCAGAGAGATCGTGGCGGTATCAGGCATATGAGGCACGTGGCATTTCTGGAGCTGAGCGAGGAGCACGCCAGTGACCACACCGTCCCCCGCCAGCGACACCATGAAGTCGATCGGCATCGTGCAGGAAGGGGTCCCCGTCCTCACCGAGCCGACTCGCCCCTTCGAACTCCCCCGAGAAGCCGCGGAGGCCCGGGAGATTGTGGCGGCGCTCCATGCGGCCGCCGACCGTGCCGCGGCAGTGCACACCTTCAGTAAGGGGATGGGCATAGCAGCACCACAGATCGGGGTCCGCCGGCGTGCGGCCATCGTCCGGCCGGCCGATGGCGATGCCATCGCTCTCCTGAACCCCATGGTGGTCGAGGAGTCGTCAGACACCGATGAGCAGTTCGAGGGGTGCCTGTCCTTCTTCGATGTCCGCGGCAAGGTGCCCCGCCCGCGCACGCTGCGGGTCTGTCATCAGGACTTCGACGGGAAGTGTCAGACGACGATCTTCACGGATGGGCTGGCCCGGCTGATCGCGCACGAAGTCGATCATCTGGATCGGGTGCTGTACGTCGCGCGGATGGCTCCCGGCATCAGCACGATCTCGGTGGCCGAGTACAAGGGCACGGGACAGACCTGGCGGTACCGTCCGCGCTCAGGGGCTTAGGTCGCAACAGCCTTGACAGCGGTAGGCGGCCATCTGCGGGTGCCGCAGGTGCTGTCCGCCGTCGTAGACGTGCAGGGTGAACGTCTCCGATCCGGACCGGTCGGCCTCGTCATAGGCGTCCAATACGAGCTCGATGCGGTCCCAGAGCCGCACCGGGCCGCCCTCACGCACTGGCCAACCGCCGTCGTACGGGGGGAGGGTGGCGGTTGAACCGGTCACCACGTCGACCAGGTGCACCACCTCGCCGACCGTCGTCATCTGTTGGCTTCGTCACTCCGGCGCTATCAAAAGACCCTGTCTCTATGAATGGCTCTGCACGAAAGCGGCGGTGACAGCACGTCAGCGTGAGTGCGGTGTGACTCCAACATCGTGAAGATGCTGTTCCCGCAGTTGGCGCGCTGATGCACGTGCCGGCCGTGCTCCTAGTCGACGAGCCGACCAGCGCCCTCAACCACGAGCGGGGTGCGGCCGTGCTCGGCCTGCCGGTCCGGTTGACCCGCGGGCGGGGCAAGGCGACCCTCCGCTCCCACTCACCGTGGCGGACCAGGTCAGGGAGATACGGGCAGCAGGCTCGGCGCGCACGTGGTGGCGCCCTACCGCACCCCCCGGTGTCAGCCCTCCACCAGGCGGCGTACGACCTCGTGCAGCTCGGCCGCACGCCGGGACAGCCGCGCACGCTCGACCGTCTCAGGGTCGTCCGCCCCAGGTGGTGCCCCGAAGGTGAGCAGTCCTGTGAGGCGGTGCAGCAGGTCGGCGATGTTCTTGAGGTCGTCCTGGGTGAAGGAGGGGGCGGGGAGTTGCTCGGCCAGCGGGACCAGGATCATGGCGGACTCTGCGGCTGCCCGTCGCTGGAGGGATTGTTCGCGCGGGGCGTCGCTCTGGTCGGGGTGGAAGGAGACCTCGTGGTGCCGCGTAGCCAGGGCTTCCCATGAGCGGGCGATTTCCAGACGGTGGTCCCCGTCGAGTCGCGCGTACACCTGGCGCGCCAGGTGCGACGTGCGCACGCTCGTGCCCGAGTCCGCCGAGCCGAAGGTGAGCAGGCCGGTCAGCCGGTGCAGCAGGCTGGCGATCAGCCCGAGGTCGGCCTGGGTGAGGGCGGGATCGGGCAGCGCTTCGGCCATCGGGAAGAGGATCGTCGCGGCTTCGGCGGCCGCCGCGCGCTGCAGTGCCTGTTCCCGCCGGGCGTCGGTTTGCTGTGGGTGGAACGAAACCTCGTGGTGGAACTGGGCCTGGTCGGTCCAAGAGCGGGCGATGTCCAAGCGGTGGTCGCCGTCCCTGAGCTCGGCGTACAGCCGGCGGGCAAGCGCGGCCGCCTCGACGGCCAGTTCGGTGGTAGCAGAGCCGAACGCCAGGAATCCGCTCAGGTAGTGCAGCTGCCCGGCCAGGGAGGCCCGCTGCGTGTCCTCGCCGTTCGGCCGGTCGGCAAGGAAACGCATGACCTCCCAGCCGTTCCGCGCCGCGGCAAGCTGGGCCGGGACAGCGTGCGGATGGGCGGCCCAGGCGGAGGCCAGCCACGCTTCGGCGAACTTGTGCAGAGGGATGTCGGCGAGCCCCGGACCGGCATTCACGAAATGTTCGACGACCTTCCGGGTGACGTTGAACGAGTCGGGATAGCGGCCGGAAGCGTACAGTCCCCGGGCACGCTCCGCGAACGTCCGCAGGGTGTCGAGCCACCATTTCGGACACGCGGCGGTGTTGTCCGTCCGCCTCGGGTGGACCGGGTTGTGGAAATCGAGGATGAGCGGGATGTCGCACCCGGGGTGGCGGATCTCGAGGATCCCGTCGTGCCCGTTCGGTGCCCTGAGGTAGGGCCCGTCGGCGAGCGGCTGGCGGGTCAGGTCCTCGGGCAGCTCCTGCCCGTCCATGAACAGGACCCGTGCTTTGTACTTCTCCCCGAAAGGCCACAGCCGGAAGGTGAAGCTGTGGCCGTCGGCGGTATGGAAGACGTACGACGCGCCGTAGGTCAGCCTCTCCGGCAGCTGGTTGCGCTCCATCGTCAGCCGCTTGAACGTCTCGAACGGCATCGGCGGCGCCGGCGGCTCGACCAGCTTGCCGTCGGCGGCATCGCGTAGCTCCTCTGGAGTTACAGGCGAAATCAACCGTCCTGTCCGCCGCCGCGGACCGGTTTGTACACGGGCACTCAGTTCTGCCATTGGCGGACTTCTGCCATGGCCTGCGCGGCTTCGTCGTGCCGGTCGAGCTCGGCGAGAAGGTCACCCCGTACTTCCAGCATCTCGACGATGAACTGCACCAGGTGGGGATTCTCGTCGGCGAGCGGGCGCATCAGGTCGAGGGCAACAGACGCGTGCTGTACCGCCTCGGGGTAGTCGCCGAGGCTGGCCAGGCTGATGGTCAGGTTCCGTTCCACATCGATGTGTTCGAGTACCAGTTGGAGCTGGGGCTCTGGCTCGTCCGCGAAGCGGGCACCTGACTCGCGTAAGGCGTCCACCGCCTCGGGAACCCCCCCGGCGATGGCCAGGTGCTGCCCGAGGAGGCCCAGGAGGCTGGCCATGGTGGTCGGAACCCCTGGTGTGCCGTCGAATTCCCGGTACACCTGAACGCTCTCATTTGCTGCCTCGATCACGCCTGGAGCGCCCGCCATGTTCCGGCTGACCGCCTGAATACCTAGTGCCTGGGCCAGTTGCAGGCGGGACTCGGGCAGGCCGCGCAGAAGCCTGACGGCCTCATTGACGATGTCGCCGAGCGGCTCCCCGAGTTGCATGAGGCACTGTGCGTGAGTGATCAGAACAGTCGCATACAGCGCGACAACCGGGGCGTGCTGCAACATGCCGGACGCCCTCATCCCGTCAATGGCCTCGCCCGTCGCCGCTGCCGCCGCTTCGATGTCGCCGAGACTGAAGAGGCAGATGCCGTAGTCGGCGAGGACGCCGGCCACGGAGATGAGTGCGTCGGGGTCGTGTTCCACAACCTCGCCGTAGACGGTGATCGACTCCTCGTACAACACGACCGCTTGGGTGGGATCGCCAAGCGCGTTGTGGGACGCGGCCGCCGAATGCAGTGCCATGGCGAGCAGAGTGCGTTCGGCCAGGGTGCTCGGCGGTGACTCCCGATAGATGTCGAGCGCTGCCGAACTGGCTTCGTACGCTCTTTCCGCGTCGCCCAGCTGGATCGCGGCTGCGCCCTGGATGGTCGACGCTCGGGCGACCTCAGCGCGTCGGCCTTGGTGGTCGGCGAGGTCGCCCAGCATGTCCAGCGCCCTGCCGGTGAGTTCGAACGCCAGGTCAGGCTGTCCGAGAACGAGGTGGCCGCCGGCACGGGAAGTGATCGCGTTGACGCGCATCAAGTATGAGCCCCGATCCCCGTCGCCGAACTGGCCGAGCAGTTCGTCCGCAGCGGTCAACAGATCCACCGCTTCAGCAGGACGGTTCATGGCCATCAGGCAACCGCCTTCAACCAGTTGGGCAACCGCTATCGTCCGCTGGGCCAACGGTGAGTCCACAGGGAACTGTCCGACTGCCTCGCGTGCCGCCACGGCAGCCTCAAGGCTCTCCACAGGCCGCCCGGCCAACGAGTGACTCTGGCCGACACTGACCAACGCCATGGCGTACGACAGCTCGATCCCCGCAAATGTGTTGCCGGAACGCATCAAACCGTCGTACAGGTCGCCAGCCTCGCCGGCCAGCGAAAGCGCTTCCTCGGGGCGCCTGTCCGCGATCATGCATGCGGCCAACGTGGACAATACGTCCGCGCGGGTTACTCGCGCGAGGGGTTCCGTGTCCGGCACTGAGGCGATGGCCTCCATTGCCTCAGGAGCGATTGTGACGGCTTCGTCGTACCGGCCGAGTACCAATGCCCACCGCGCCACCAGGCTCAACGCCGTCCCCAACGCCAGAGCGCGCTCGGCGGGCTCCTCGGCCAGCTCCCTTGCCAGGCCAACCGCTTGTGCCGCCTGCCGATGGGCTTCCTCAGGCCGGCCGACATTGCCCAAAGCGGCACTGAAGCCGATGAGCGCGTCCACGTACTCGATCAGCGGGGCCTGGTCCGCCGCGACCAAATCACGCTTCAGCCCAACCGCCTGCTCCGCGGCGTTCAGCGACTGTTCCGGTTCCACGGGAAGAGTACCGAGGAGCATGAGTGCGGTCGACTGCTGTTGGCCGAACTTCGGGTCAGCCGCGCGGAGATCTGCGAACAGCGCCGCCGCCTCGTCGAGCAGTTGCGCCGCCTCGGTTACGTCGCCTCGGACGGCCAGCAGAGAACCGAGATCCAGGCAGCTCTCGGCCAGGTCCGCGCGCTGCTGCGGTAGCCTCCGGTAGATCGCAATGGCTTCATGCTGAGCCGCAATGGCCTCGGGCGTCCGCTGAACCTCCGTGAGGTTCTCAGCGAGCCGATTGTGGAGACTGGCCAGTATCGGTTCGATGGAGCCGGGGTCGGTCATGACGATGTCGCGATATGCCGCAATCGCGTCCGTCGCGTACTGGCTCGCGTCGTCGAAGTGTTTCGCCTGCCAGCTGTACAACGCGAGCCGATCGAATCCCTCGGCCAGGCGTTTGCGGAAGTAGGGATCGGTGGGTGCGAATCGTCGCAGCAGCGAGACGCTTTCGAGTAGTGGTCCGATCGCCTCGACATACAGCTTCTGTCTGGACAGGTCCAGCGACAACACGCGCAGGAACTCCGAGTAGTCCTGGGCGGCGTATCCCGCCTGCTGCCTGGCAAACCGGCCGAACAACACCGGAATCAGGGCGTTGCGTAGCTTGTCCGGAACGCGGTCCGACAGCCCCTGAACGAGACGCGCCACCAGGCGGGTCAGCGGGAGGGTGGCCAGCAGGTAGTTGCCCGCCGGCCACCAGGTCTCGTCCGTCCCTGCCGGCGGGTAGTAGGCGTCCGGCGCGGAGTCAAGAAGTTGGCGGTCAGCCGGTTCGATGGCGAGGCTCTTGACCAGGATTTCGAGCGGCTCGACGGTCTGGAGCAAGAAGTAGTTGCCGTCGTGGATCTCGCCGTGGACCTTGATCGCCGCGATGCATGCTTCCAACGCGCCGCGTTGATCATCGAATTGCGCCCTGGCGACAGCGAGGTTCGTCCATGCTTCGATCCTGGCTTGGGCATGGCCGTTCACCTGGCTGTAGAGGCGCACGGCCTCGGTCAGCCAGTCGCGGGCGAGTTCCCGTTCCCCGGCTTGGCCGAAGCACGTGCCGAGGTTGTAGGCCGCCTTCGCCAGCCGATCCGGTGACGCACCGAGCGACTGGTAGTCCGTCCAAGCCCGTTCCGCCTCGGACTTGGCGACCGTGCCGAGAACTGCCCGGTAGGCAACGAGATCGGTGAGAATGTCCGGGCGTCGAAGGTCTGGCGGCTGCGTACCGAGCCACGTCACAGCGAAGTCAGCGAGACGGCTGTACAGCTGCGCGAGGTCCTTGTCGGTCGTATGTTGCCGATTCCCCAGTGCCGCGGCTGATGCGGCACGCAGGTCGTCGTCGACACAGAGTGGGATCACCGTGTCGATCTGCCGGGCGAGGAAGCTGTCCTGTTCTGCGGCCTCGATGAGCGCGGGCAGCCGTTCGACGAGCAGCTTTCGCAACGCCATGCGCACCTCATCACGGCTGACCGCAAGGTGAAGGGCGTTCAGCATCCCTGCCTTGTGGTCAGTCGTGCACGCCTCGTGATCGTGGATCCCTTGGACGAGCACGTCGAGAGCGGGCGTTTTGGCGAGCAGTTCCTCGGCCAGAATGTCGGGGCTGAGCGGGGCGATGCGGTCCCCGCCGGGAAACAGCTCGGCCAGCCACTCGGTGATCCTGGTCCGGCGCTCGATGGCGAACCCGACAGGGTCTGCCATGCCCGGCAAGGCGGTGAGCAGGTGCACTGCCACGGCTTGAGCGGGTGCGGTGATGGTGGCGAGCGCGACGGCCTGGTGGGCGCGCACGTCGGTGAGATCGGCGATGAAGTGCCTGGGCAGGCGGTCCACCCAGCGCCGTTCTTCCCGTCCGAGGAAACCCGCCACGACGGTGTCCGCATCCGAGTGGACCTCGCCCCGGGCCGCCTGCAGAACGGCCATGTGGAGTTTCAGCGGGTTGCTATAGCCCTCGTGGGTCAGGTCGAGCTCGGGCATCTCCCTGGTGCCGTCGGTGAAGTTTGTCCACGCGACGGTCGCGTGCCGCTGCCGGTCGGCAAGATCGAGTCGGCCCGCTTCGAGCCGGATCGACAGCCGGGTGCTGTGCTGGACGAGCCGGTCGGTGTCCCGGTTCAGCTTGCGCCACCAGGTGAGCTGGTCGGTGACACCGCCAGGGGCCCGGTCCACCAGCAGGATGCGGAGCTTCGGGCCGCGGCGGGCACGACCGAGCCGACCGATCAGGCGGACCGCGGTTTCGGTCATCCGGTCCGGGTAGTCGATCACGAGAACGGTCGGCCAGGTCAGTTCGATGTGGCTGCCAGCCTCGTCGAACGTGTCCTCGTCAGCGAAACCGGCCTGCCAGCCCGCCTCGGTCATCGTCCGGCACAACTCCGCCGCCAGCCTGGTCTTGCCCGCGCCACCGTCGCCGGTGATGACCGCGACACTGAACCGGTTTCCGCTGACACACCAGTCGTACAGCTGCTGCTGTTCGGTCTCCCGGCCGAGGAACGGGACGATGCCGTACTTCGCCTGCAGCAGTTCGGGATCCGGCATGTCGGCCTGCCGTGGCAGATACGCCGCACGGACATAGGTATCCAGGTAAGCGACCTCGCTGCGGCCACCCACTTCTTCGAGATCGTGCAGCCCCACTCCGACGAGCGCGCGGAAGTCGTCGTCCGCCAGCAGACGCGCGACCGGCAACGCCTGCAACCGGCTGCTGCCGTACATCTTCGGGTCGGCGAGTACCACGCCGAGCAGCTGTAGTCCGGGCCCGAACAGGGCGGCGCCGGACATGCCCTTCCAGCCGGAATCGTCACCCTGTAAGGGCAGTAACGTGGGCCTGCTGATGTTGACGTCATACCGTTCGGACCGGATGGCGCTGCTCGCGTTGACAGTGCCCTCCATGAGCTCGACGTCCCGGGCACCGTCCGCCGCCTGCGCTTTGGGGAAGCCCCACGCACGGCAGGAGACGGCTGCCTCGCCGGTGACCTTCCCCCAGCGCAGCGCACCGCTGTCCGGCCGGCTGCGCCACGGCGCAGCGGGGACACGCAGCACAGCCGCGTCGCCGACGCCTACCCCCAGCCAGATAACCTCGGCATCGATCACCGTCCCGTCGAGCATGCGAACGGCGACACCTTCCGGCGCGACCACATGACCGGCTGTCAGGACAAGGTCGTCCGCGATCGCGTAACCGGAACCGACGCGCATCGTCTCCCCGGAACGGGGGAGAATCTCCACAACGCGGTGACGCCGGTTCATGTCAGTGACCTGGCGTCCAGCGGTCCGGCCTCGCGACTGGCGGCACCTCTGCCACCTCGTCACCCACCTGGACCTTCTTGTCCGGAGCGTCAGCAAGCCTTGGCGACAACGTCAGCGTCAGTTTGTGCAGCGACCCGCGGCTGTGCTCTGCGGACGATCCCAGGGTCAGCACGCTCCACAGCCCCACCTTGGCATCGGCGTTGCCCTTGGTGGCGACACCCACCTCCAATTCGAGCACCACCGAGTCCAGCTCGAACTTGAGCGGCTCTCCCTCCCCGGCGGTCATCGCCTGCTGTAGCTCCCTGCGCAGGTCCGTGATCGCCTCGGCCAACGGCACCTCAGCCATAGCCCCCCCGTTACCCCGTGTCGCGATGGACATCTCCGATATCTGGTCGACCAAGGATGGCAGGATATTATGCGGTGCGTCCTGATTACGATGGTCGAGGCCGCAATGACGAAGGTCGGCGATTCTCGGCGCCCCTCACTGTCGGCTGCTGTAGGTTCGCGTTTCGGTTTTCCTGTCACGCACCATCGACCTGCCCTCGACTTCGCCGCACGCAACCCGGCGGTCTACGACGCCCTGTTCCAGCTCGACGGCGGCCTGGCCTTCGCGAACGAGGACACCCCGGAGCCTCTGAAGGACGCCTTCGCCGCTCTGCTGGAAAGCCTCGGCGAGGTCGCCGGGGACGGCGTCCACCCGGGACTGTTCACCGAGGTGTTCTGGGCGGCCCTGCACGGACTGGCCACCCTGACCCGGGCGCGACGGCTCCCGCGGGAGGACACCGAGCGCAGGGTGGAGCTGCTGGTGGACCGGCTCGCCATGGTCTGACACACCGCCCCAGCGGGCACGCAGCCGGGGTCCCCGGACCCCGCTGCCTGCCTCCGGCATCGCTTCCGGTCACTCGCGCCCACACGGCGCAGCCGCAGACCGCCGGGCCCCGTACCCCAGACGGGCGCCCGCCCCGCAAGCTGCGATGCTCATCGATCACGACCCGATACGCGCCCTAGCAGATTGCGAGGTAGTCCGCGCAGCTGTCTTGCGCGCACCGAACCAGGTGTGTGCGGTGTTGGGGTGGATGCCGAACAGGTCGTTGACGCCGATGGGCGGAAGGCCGGCGACCGCCTCGATCAGGCCAGGTAGAGGTGCCCGGCGTCGGAGGGCACGTTCCAATGCTGCCGCCGGGCTTGGGATCAGAACGAATGAGACTCGGCGGGGTCAGCCGCCACTGCCACGGCTTTCGTCCCGGATCATGCGGCGGAGGCTGGTGCGGGCCGCCGCGAGGTCGTCTTCTGCTTCCTCCAGGCGTTGCTGGAGCTGAGTGTTGTCCTGCTGAACCTGCTGGAACTGGGTAGACAGCTCGTGGTTGTGGCTGGTCAGCTCATCAATCCGGGCGACGAGGTCCTTTGTAGCAGCCTGGTCGAGTTGCTGGCCGAGGCTGCGTTGGAGAGCTGCTTTCAGTTTGTCTCGTTCCTCGCGCAGGGCCCGTATCTCGGTGCGGGAGAGTTCCAGGTCGGTACGCAGACTCGCTGTGCTCGCGGTGCCTCCGGACTGCCGGTCGCGGGCGGGACGGCTCGTCTGCTGGGCACGGGCCTTGTCGATGTGCCCGCGCACCCCGTCGGCGTAGACCAGCCAGTTCGAGACGCCCGCCGTGCGGGCGACCGCGGCGAAGGTCACCGGATCTCCCTGGGCCAGCAGTTGTTCCACTACGGCAAGGACGCGCTGCCGCTTGGTCCGGCTGTCCCTGCGGCGGGACTCCGCCAGGACCTTGGCGGGCGTGCGGGACACGGTCATGCCTGTGCCCTCGGCCCTTGGACGACGGAGAGCGGCAGGAGGGTGCGCCCTCCGGCCCGTATCTTGCGCAGCACCTTGCTGGCCTCCTCTACCTCTGCCTGGATCTCTGCCGGCAACTCTTCCATGCGGGCGTTCATGCGCTCGATGACGCCCTGGAACGCCTCATTCTGGTCGGTGATGTTGCGGATGACGAAGGCGTCGGCGTCCATGGCCTCGGCCAACTCGCGGTCGGCCTTCAGCGCGCGGATGTGGTCCTCGATCGCGGGCAGATAGGACGGATCGGGTCGGTAGAAGCCGCAGCCCGCGCACTGGAAGCGGATCGGGCACTTCTTCCCGCCGGCCTTCACGTTCGACGGCTCGACGCAGTTGCCGTACGGGACAGCGACTGATTTCGATTCGTACGACAGGTTCGAGGAAAAGGGCGCCGGACTGCCGACGCGGTCGACGGAGTGGAGCCGCAGCGTCTGCACCGCCGCCCGCTTCCGCTCCATCGTGACCTTGTAGTACGTCATGGTCACGTCGGGCGATCGGTGGTCCATGAGGTCCATCAGCACGTCGATGTCGGTGCCCGCGTCCGCGTGCCGTTGAGCGAAGGAGGACCGGAAGGCGTAGGGGAAGATCCTGCTGCGATCGAAGGGCAGCGGACGCCCGTCGTCGCCGGGCACGTCGGAGTCGAGAGCCGGGAGGCCATCGACCCAGGACCGCAGGGCCCGGGAGAAGTCTCCCGATTCCATATGCGGGTACTTCCGGTCGCTGGTCGCGGCAGGGAACAGGTAGTTCGTGCTGGACGGGGTGACCTTCAGCTCACGTCGGCGTCGCTGCCATGCCTGGATCGCATCCACCGTATGCCGGGTGATGGGGACTGCTGCACGGATAGGTGACACCTGACCTGGCTTGCCGAGAGGCGGCCTGGAAGGATGTTGCAGTGCCCAAGCCGTATCCCAGGGAGTTCCGCGAGGACGTCGTGCGGGTCGCGCGCAACCGCGAGCCCGGCGTCACGCTGGAACAGATCGCCGCCGACTTCGGCGTCCACCCGATCACGCTGTCGAAGTGGCTGCGCCGCGCCGACGCTGACGAGGACGCCGGGCCCGCGACGGCGTCGGGCGAGTCGGCCGAGCTGCGCGAGGCCCGCAAGCGCATCCGGCTGCTGGAGCAGGAGAACGAGGTGCTGCGGAGGGCTGCGGCGTATCTGTCGCAGGCGAACCTGCCGGCAAAATGATGTACCCGCTCGTCCGCGAGCTGGCCGCCGCCGCTGCCCCTCACCGGGTGCCGGTGGCGGTGACGTGCCGGGTGCTCAAGCTGGCCCGCCAGCCCTACTACCGGTGGCTGGCCTCACCAGTGACCGATTCCGAGCTCGCCGAGGCATACCGGGCCGACGCCCTGTTCGATGCGCATCGCGACGATCCCGAGTTCGGTCACCGCTTCCTCCTCGACGAGGCCCGCACCGCCGGTGAGTCGATGGCCGAGCGGACCGCCTGGCGGATCTGCAGGGACAACGGCTGGTGGAGTGCGTTCGGCAAGCGCAGGGGCCGCGGTAAGAACACCAAGGCCGGGCCGCCTGTCCATGATGACCGGGTCCGGCGCGACTTCACCGCAGCCGGGCCGAACCGGCTGTGGCTCACCGACATCACCGAGCACGCCACCGGCGAGGGCAAGCTGTATCTGTGCGCGGTCAAGGACGTGTACTCCGGCCGCGTCGTGGGGCTATTTCCATCGACGCCCGGATGAAGTCCAGCCTCGCGGTGAGAGCCCTTGAATCCGCGGTGGCCCGTCGCGGTCAGGTCGCCGGATGCATCGTTCATTCCGATCGTGGATCGCAGTTCCGCTCACGGAAGTTCGTGTCCGTGCTCGCACGTCACGACATGGTCGGCTCCATGGGCAGGGTCGGCGCGGCCGGAGACAACGCGGCCATGGAGAGCTTCTTCGCGCTGCTGCAGAAGAACGTCCTCGACCGCCGTACCTGGGCCACCCGCCAGGACCTGCGGATCGCGATCGTCACCTGGATCGAGCGCACCTACCACCGACGTCGGCGCCAGAAACGCCTGAAACCGGCTGCCCGACGGCCCGCGCTGCAACAACTGCCGCCCAAGGATCACCGCTGAGTGCGGCATCTGCGGGCGGACGGCGCTCTGCGACATATCCCGGGCCAGCGGCCAGCCGTGGTGCGACCGCTGCCAGCAGCGATGGGTGGCCTGCAGCGGCTGCGGCACCGTCGCCCAGGCCCGCAGCGGCGCCTGGGAGGCGCCGTTGTGCGCGAAGTGCACCAACCCCGACCCGGAATTCTGGGGCCGCTGTCCGGTCTGCACCATCACTTGGCAGCTCAGCACCCGCCCCTGCCAGCGATGCGTCCTCGACCAACAAGTACGCAACCTCCTCGGTGACGCCACCGGGGCCCGGCGTCCTGAACTCGCCCCGTTCCACCAGGCGTTGACGAAAGCCGAGCGCCCGGACATCGCCCTGGCCTGGATCTCCCGCTCGAAAGTACGAGATCTCCTGGAGCGCATAGGACGCGACGAGCGGCCCGTCACCCACGAGGTCCTCGACGAACTACCCCCGGGCAAGGTGCTGGCTCACCTGCGCAGTGTTCTGGTTGCGACCGGCGCCCTCCCGCCCCGCGACGAACGGCTCATCGCTCTGGAGAAATGGATCACCACCACGGTCCAGGCCCGCACCGATCTCGCCGAGCGCCGGATCCTGCACGGCTACGCGGTCTGGCATCACATGCGTCGGCTACGTCGGCGCCTCGGCGAAGACCACACCAATCGGCTCCAGGATCTGAACGTGCGCTGCCACGTCACCGCGGCTGACAACTTCCTCACCTGGCTCACCGGCGAAAGACTCACTCTGGGCACCTGCACCCAGCCGGACCTGGAACGCTGGATGGCCGACCCCACGGTCAGCTACCGCGACGAGACCGGCCACTTCGTGCGCTGGTCGGTACAGCACCGGCATGCCCGCGATCTGACCTACGGCACCGTCCGCTGGACCGGCCCGCTCAGCACCATCGACAGCGAGAAACGCTGGGCCGACGCCCGTCGTCTCCTCAACGACGACACGCTGCCGACCCTGGACCGTGTCGCGGGACTGCTGCTGATCCTCTACGCACAAAAGATCGCCACCATCAGCCAACTCACCGTCGACGACGTCACCATCGACGGCGACACCGTCGCGATCACGTTTGGCACCTCGCCGGTCGTCCTCCCCGCCCCACTGGCCAGCCTGGTCCGCGAACTCGTCGCAACCCGCCGCGGCAAGGCCAAGATCGGCACCCCCGACGAAGTTCCCTGGCTGTTTCCGGGCGGCCTCCCCGGGCACCCTCTCACCGACAGCCAAATCGGCAAGCGCCTCCATCGAATCGGAGTCCGACCCAAACAGGACCGGTCCACCGCACTGTTCACCCTCGCGACCGAAGTCCCCGCCGCGATCCTCGCCCGGATGCTCGGGGTCCACATCAAGGCCGCCGTCCAGTGGCAGCAGGCATCAGCCGGCGACTGGGCCGCCTACGCCGCCGACGTCAGTCAGCGACGAACTTGATGGCAGCCCCCGACCTACGAGGTTGGCGGGCAGCGGCGGTTCTTTCGGTCAGCGCACCTTGTGTGCAGAGCACCGGCGGAAGACCGCTACGTCCTTGCCCATGCCCACGACGAGAACTCCGTCGGAGGTGAGTGCGACAGCGCGAGGACCGGGTACCGTCAGGATGCCTGCGGGCTCGCAGGAACGCAGGTTCCATAGCCGTACCGTATTGTCACCCGCGGTGACGGCGACGGGAGCGCCGTCCACGACCTTGCATGCCACCGCCCGTATCTGGCCGGTGTGGCCAGCCAGAGGCTGACCAACCAGGATTCTGGAGGACAGATCCCACACCTCGACTTTCTGATCGTTGCCGACGACGGCGAGGGGGGTGCCGTCCACCACCGCGCACGCCACCGCCGACACCACGCCGGTGTGGCCGGTCAGAGGCTGGCCGAGTTGGGTCCCGGTGGTCAGGTCCCACACCCGCACCGTCCTATCGGAACTGCCCGTGACCGCGAGGGGGGTGCCGTCCACCACCGCGCACGCCACCACCCGTACCTCGCCGGTGTGGCCAGTTAGAGTCTGGCGGGTCCCGGCGGCCAGATCCCAGACCTCGCCTTGCTCACTGTTGCCGACGACGGCGAGGGGGGTGCCGTCGACCATCATGCACGCCCCTGCCTCTACTGCCCCAAAGAGGCCAGTCACGGGGCGGCCGACCGGCGTCCCTGAGGCCAGATCCCATAGCTGGGCCTTGTGCGGGTGCCCGTTGAATTCGAGGGTGACGGCAAGAGGGGTGCCGTCCGCCACCGCCAGTACCTTGCCAGTGTCGCCAGCTAGTGGCTGGCTGACTCTGGCCCCGGAGGCCAGATCCCATAGCTGGATGCTGTTGCTGCCGAGGGTGATGGCAACGGGGGTGCCGTCAGGGGACTGCGCTCGCCACCGCGCTTTCGGCGGTGTCCTACGGCCTGGCTGCGGCGATCGCGGGCGGCGACGGTTTACCACCGCGCACGCCACGATCTGCACCTGGCCGGTGTGGCCGGTCAGGGGTCGGATCGCCGGGATCTCGGCGGTCAGGTCCCACACCCGCACCCCGTCATCACCCGCAGTGACGGCGACGGATGTGCCGTTCACCACCGCGCACGCTACAGCGTTTACTGCCCTGTTGTGGTGGCCCAGGGCTCGGCCGACCGGGGTGTCGACGGTCAGGTCCCACACCCGCACCATCCCATCGGAACCGCCGGTGATGGCGACGGGGGTGTTGTCGACCACCGTGCACGCCAACGCCTGAATCGGGCTGGCGGGGCCGGGCAGATGTCGGCGGACGGGTGTCTCGGTAGCCAGGTCCCACACTCGCACCCCGTCATCACCCGCAGTGACGACGGCGGCGGTGCCGCCCACCACCGTCCATGCCACCGCCCGTACCGGGCTTAGGCTCACTACCCCGCTTGGGCGTGACCAGCCATAGCCGGTCAGATCTTGGCGGACTGGGATCTTGGACGTCAGATCCCACACCCGCACGGCCCCGAGCTGGCTGCTGGTGATAGTGAGGGGGATGCCATCAACCACCGCGCAGGCCACCGCCGCTACCTCGCCGATATGGCCGGTCAGGGGCTGGCCGACTTGGGTCCGGGAGGTGAGGTTCCACAACAGTACGGTTCCGTCGGTGCCGCCGACGGTGACGGCGAGCAGGGTGCCGTCCACCACCGTGCACGCCACTCCCTGCACGAAGGTGTGGCCGGTCAACGGCGAGCCGACCAGCTTCCCGGTAGTCAGGTTCCATAGCCGCAAGGTCCCATCGGAGCCGCTGCCGGTGATGGCGAGGGGGGTGCCATCAACCACCGCGCACGCCACCGCCGACACCACGCCGGTGTGACCGGTCAGAGGATGGCCGACCTGGGTCCCGGTGGTCAGGTCCCACACCCGCACAGTCCCATCGGAACCGCCGGTGACGGCGACGGGGGAACCGTCCACCACCGTGCACGCCACTGCGTTCACCGGCATGGTGTGGCCAGTCAACGTATCCCGAAGCGCTGGCGAAAAGCCGCCCCCCGTAGCCCACTGAGCCACCCACTCCTCCTCTGGCACTCTCTGAGCCAGCCCCTGCCGCAGTTCTGTGGCCCCAGCCCGGGCCGCGTCAAGAACGAGAACGTGTCGGCGTGCCGCCGCAGTCGCCGCCACATGGATCCCGACAGACGTGCGATAGACCGCCGCAGACAGCCGGGCAGAGTCACTGTGAGCGTGGTACAGGTGCCGGATGAGCCCACGTGGGATGGCGTGGACGAGGTATTCAGTGTCGCCGAGGACGTCGTCCAGGTGGCCAGCCGCCGTCGCGTGGGCTGCGAGATAGCGGAGCGTGTACGGATGGGCGCGAGACCAATCGAGCGAGCCATCGATGCAGTAAGGGACCCGACTGATGAGGACCTCGGCGAAGGCCGCATGGACCGCCTTCCGGTCGGTGCCGTCGTGCAGATTTTCGGCCAGGGCCTGGTGATACAAGCGGTAGGCCGACCGGGCGGACTCGGTGGCTTCCACGACGTACGAGCCGGCCGCGCGCCGCAGCCACAGCACGTCGTCGTCCGTGTAAGCGCGGCCGGAGATCGCGGAGGCCAGGGGCGCCCAGATGTCCTCCCAGGGCAGGCCCTGACCCTCAGCGAAGGCCAGCGGCCGCAGCAGGTCGACGGCCCGTAGGGCGTCCGAGCCGAGACGGTGGGTGAGATCGTCGCGCATAGCCTGCCCCGGCAGGCGCGGCAGGGCGTCGCGCCATGCCCGGTCCGACGTGTCGGGGACGACGTCGTCGGCCGAGGCCAGGGTACTGGCGATGATGCGGGCGACGAGGAACGATGTCCCGGCGGCCTCGGCGACCGCTTCCGCCACCGGCCGCAGCACCTGGACCTGCCGCCGGTAGGGGGAGGAGGGGTGGGCTTCCAAGAGGTTGCGGACGGCGTAGGCGAGAATGGCCTGCGGGTCGGCGTAGCGAGGGGCATCGAGGTCGACGACCTGCTCGCGTTGGGCGGGGTGGTGCCGGTCGAGGCCGAGGCGGTCCAGCAGATAGGGGCGGGTGCCCAGGAGCAGCCGGATCCGACCGCCGGAGTGGTCGATCAACGGGCGCAGGATCCGGGAGCACAGGGTTTCGGGCGTGGCGGCCTCGTCGAGGGCGTCGACGAGCACCGTGAACGGCCGCCCGCCAGCTGGTGGGCCCAGGGCCTCAAGCAGTTCGCCGATGGTGTCGGCGCGCACCTTCGCCGCAGCGGCAATGCTCTGCAGGACGTCGGTGTCGGTGAGGTTCTGGGCATAGACAGCGACGTCGACCGCCCCCGCGTCGGGCACCAGGTGCGGAGCGAGGCCGAGCGCGTCGACGGGTACGGTGCGACGGCGTCCGGCGTGGGACAGGGCGGCGATCAGACCGAGCACGGCGGTCTTGCCCGACCCGGGACCGGCTGTAACCACCCGGCAGACCGACCCGAGGTCTGTAGCGGGCATGCGCAGCCAGTCGACGAGGTCAGCGAGCGCAGCATGACGGCCGCAAAACCACCACCCCTGTGCCGCGTCTCCGTGGTACCCCATGGCGCGAACCAGCAGCCGGGTGGTGAGCTCTGTCTCGCGGCGCCGGGCGTGTTCGTCGAACTCCGCGGCCCGCTGGATGGCCAGATCCACATCGGTCAGCCGCGTGCTGTGGCGAGGGTTAGCCAGGAACGCGGGCGGCTCCCCGGTCAGCCCAATCAGGGACAGGGTGATGCGCTGGAAACCGGGCCGATCGGGATGGTCGTTCATCTGTTGCACCACCGCGGACACCGACAGCGCCTCCGGACCGCGCCCGGCCGTGGCCCGGCTGCCCACGGCCTTGTCGAGCAAACGGGGGAAGAGACCGGCCTGCGCCTGCTGATGCGGCTGGGCCGAAGAGACAATCGCCAGTCCCGAGCCGGTGGCCCGCCCCCACTGAGCGCCAATGCGGTCCAGCGCCGCCGCAGCCAGTTCGTTGCCGCCCTGCCCGGAGAAGCAAGTGTCCAGCACCAGCAGCAGCCGTCGTACCTTGGTGTCCCGCAGGATCACCCGGGCCAGCTCCCCTGTGCGCAGGGAGGTGTAGGCGATGTCGTCCGGTTCGGTGTCGGCGGTGAGCAGCACATGATCGCCACCGTCGTCAAGGACCTCCCCGTGCCCGGAGATGTACACCGCCAGCAGGTCGTCCTCACGCCGGTCCGCCGACTTGCAGAACGCCCTTAGCTGATCGGTCAGTTGGGCCCGAGTGGGATCCAAGCCGAGGGCAGTCTGATGCCGGTAACCCAGCTCGCGAGTGAACAGGTCGATGACGCGCTCGCGGGCCTCAGCCAGCCCGGGCCTGTCCCAGCCGGGGCATTTCGGGTACCGCGCGACAGCCGTGGCGATCAGGAACCGGCGCGGCACTCCCGCACCGCCCTCGTCGGTCGCCGGGGTGCTCATTCCAGGCCCGCCGCGATCGCTCGCCCGCACAGCGCGTCCGTCAGGTACGCGGTCGCGTCGTGCGCGTGAGAACCGTTGTGGACCAGCGTCGAGCGCACAGCATCGCCAAACGCCGGGCGCAGGTCCTTCACGAGGGCCACGACATCATCCTGGTCGGCGAGGTTCGTCCACGCAAGGCGATCCCCTCCCGGCCAGATACCCCGCGCCGTGCCGCCCAGCTCCTGCGGCTTCGGCTCCAGCCGGTGCAGGATCAGGTTCGGGATGCCCAGTGGCGAGCCGAGGGTGACCAGAGCCCGCACCTGGTGCCCAGGCCGGGCGCACAACGCCTCATAGGCGACCACCGACCCCAGGGAGTGGGCCACCACCACCTGGGTATCCTCGCTCAGCGCCGCCAGTACCCGGCCTTGGGCCTGAGCCCGCACGTCCGGATCGAGCAGATAGCGGTGCACCTGTTTCACGTCGAAGACCATCGCGCGCAGTGCCACCCTGGCGAAGAACCGCGACGCCGACAGTGCCCGCAACGCCGCCTGCACCGACCGCGGCGTCATCACCAGCGTATCCGCCGCATCCGGAGGCACCACCGCCGGATCGGTCTCCGCCGCCGCCCGCCACCACGCCAGCAGCAACTCCCGCTCGAAACCCTCACCGACGTTTGCGGCACCATAGCGGGGATCGCCCACAGCTAGAAGCTGCCCCGCCGGACGGAAGACATCCCCGTAGAACGCCATCGCCACGTCCGACCGTGCCACCGCGCCATCCTCCCCAGCGCGGCGCAACCCATCGGCCATCGCGGGCCACCACTCCGTCAGGAGTGTGTCCTCGCCCCGTACTTGCTTGCCGATCCCATGGACCGCCACCACACGCGCCACCCGCACCCCCGAGCTCGCTGGCTACCGATAGCACTGTAGAGGCCACCACACGTCGCATCAGCCAAGACAGACATACTTGCCCAAGTCGGAGAGCGCCGCACACACGTGTCAGGCATTCGGACAGTTCCAATACCCGACTCCACCGTTAGCCAGCCCCGGCGGTTCCCAGGCCAAGTTCATGGCCGAAGTCAGCGCGGAGGAGCAGATCCGCAACAAGGATCTGACACTGGCGGCGTTCCGCGACTTCCAGAACGGAATCCGTCCCACCGGACCCGGCGCCCGCGACCTGATCGCCCACTTCGAATCCGTGGACGACAAGCTCCGCGAACTGCAAGCATCGTCTCCTGGCGTCCGCCCCGGAGACGAAGAAGTGATCCAACTGCTGGCCCGCCGAGCGAAGACGCTGCATCTGGGAATTGCGAGCTACTGCTGGTTCGCCGCCCCCTCCAGAGCGCTGTGCCTGCTGCTGGCCGGCACACCGAAAGCGGACAAGCCGCTGGTCGGCATGTGCGACTCGGCCCGCTGCCCACAGGCCACCCACCACAGCAGACACCGGCCGGTATGGGCCTCCAGCGCGGAGAACAAGAAGGTGTTCATCAGCAAGATCGGACGCGGCCAGAAGGACGAGAAAGCCCGCCTGCAGAAGGAACTCGACCGCGACCTTCGGGTGTTGGCCGAGATCGACGCCGCGACCGGAACGGCAGCATGACATGGGACGCATCAGCGAGAACACCCGAGCCCGCAACGAAGAGGCGATCCGAGCGGTAATGGACCGGCTGCTGCGTGGCGACCTGCCGCCCGGCGGCAAATGCGATCTGCGGACGCTCGCGGGCGAGGCCAGGGTGCCCCGCACCGCCTTCTACGCCAAGAAGAACCGCGACGGCACCACCCGACCAGGGCCGTATCAGCACCTGGCCCAAGAGTTCGAACGACGCCTGACCACCCTGCGCGACGCCGGGACGGTCCCCGATCCCCGGGCGGCGCAGATCGAAAGGCTCAAGGAGGCCAACACCGCACTCAAGTCCCGGCTGGTTCAACGCGATGCCGAGCTGGAGGCGCTCAAGGATTTCAAGCGACGCGCCCTCTCCCAGATCGCCGCCCAGCACCTGGAGATCGAACGTCTGCGAGGACAAGCCGCAGCCGTCGGCAACATCCGCAGACTCCCATCGAGCACGGCGGGAACGGCGCCGTACGGATCGGGCAGTTGACGCTGACCTGCCCCAGTCAGGGAGCGTGGGAGAAGCCGAAAAGCTGGCGGAGCGCCGCGGCCAACGGGGCGACGACGGCCAGGCCGATGGCGATGTGGGAGGAGTCGCGCCCCAGGGCCCCGCGGGCGGCGCGTGGTCGTGTGGCACAAGGTGGTTGACGCGTGCGCGGCCAGTGAAAAAATCTGTCACTTCCCCTATCGACAGGTCACAGCGTCATAAAACGCGCCCGCGATCCGGCTTGCCATTCGGTGGACGTCGTCGGACGGTCAGACGGACGGCAGGAAGATTCTCGAGGTCGCCGCCGCGAGAGTGCCCGGGACCACCCCAGAGCGGCGGCAAGGCCGGGCCAGTAGCCCTCCCCCGAAACGTTTCGCTGCCAGGGATTTCTTTAGGCCGCAGCCCGCGAGTTCAGGTCAACACCCCGCCAACCCCAAAGATTGTCATGCCCGGTTCACCTCTTGGCAATCTTGCTTCACCAGCCTCACACGAAGCGTGTCGATCACCAAAGGTGCATCCATCGAGAATGTGAGGACCGTAGATGCGAAGACGTCACGTGTACCGGGGATTAATCGCAGCGGCGGTCGGCGGAGTACTCACGCTGACCACCACAACCGCCACCCAAGCTGCGCCGCCAGCACTCACCGATCCAGCCAAGGCGACAGCGATTGCCGATCAGCTGGGCGACAAGCGCGCGGCTGGCGTGTACTACCGGAATGAACGAATCGTCGTCGCGGTCACCGATCAGGCTGCGGCGGAAACCGTGCGAAGTGCCGGCGCGGTAGCGGAGGTCGTACCCCACAGCACCGCCGAACTCGACTCCGCCAAAGCCAAACTGGATCAGCTGGCAGTGATCCCCAATACTGCCTGGAGCATCGACCCGAGCAACAACCAGGTGGACGTACAGATCTACGACGGGGTTTCCGCCGCTGACAGAGACCGAATTGAAAATGCTGTCTCTGGATACGGCGATGCGGTCAGCATAACGGAACACTCCGGCAAGATCGAATCGACCGCATACGCCATGCGCGGCGGATTGGGCATACTGTCGAACTACACCTCCGGCGGGACCAACTGGATCCGCACCTGCAGCGCCGGGTTCAACGTGCAGGATGACAACGGCAAGAAGTACATGCTCACCGCCGGACATTGCATGGAGGACGGCGCCGTCACCTGGCGCCGAAGGAGCGGGGACATTCCCCTCGGGAGGGCCACCGACTGGGCCTACGGAAACGACACGAACCAGTCCGACTACGGGGTGATGGCGTACACCAACCCCGACGTCTCGCCGTATGGGACGATCCAGTACAAGGACGGCTCGGAAGGGCAGATCTCGCGTTCCGCCTCCGCATTCGTGAATGAGGAGGTGAAGCGCGTGGGGACCATGAGCCAGGACTTGGTGGGCAAGGTGCTCTCAACGAACGCGACGGTCACCTATGACGACGGCACCAGGCTCAATCACATGATCAAGGCGAGTAACTGCGCGGTGCATGGTGACAGCGGAGGAGCCCTGTTCAGCGGTGAAACGGCTGTGGGTATCCAGTCGGGCGCCAACTACGCCGACGGGGATCTCTATCCCTGTGGAGATTCCGACGGCCAAGCGGACCGCGTCAGTTGGTACGAGCCGGTTTACCTCGTGCTCTCCTGGGAGGGCCTGAAAGTCTATTAGGCACGCGCACCTTCCTCTCGCTGCCTGCGGTCTGGATGGGCACACCGCAGGCGGTGCGAGAGGTCGTGAGTGAACCCCGGTGCCCCCCTCCGCGTCGAAGGTGTGGACCGGGGCTGGCGCAAGGAGTTGGTCAGTCTCAGCGCCATGCTCTTCAGCAGGGAATCCGTCGTCGGCGACGTCCAAGGGAACTCCATGAACATGCAAGCGAAGCGTCTCGTCAGCCTGCTACTCGCGCCCCTCCTGGGTGTCTGGCTCCTTGCCGGTTGCGGCGTTGATCGGGGCGCCGACGATGGCCATGCGAACAGTCAGTCGCCGCAGAAGCAGGAGAGGCGCGCTCGTGAAGTGGCCGACGCGTGGCAGGGGTCCGCGGCCGCGACTGCCTGGAGCCATGGTTACTACCCGATGGCCGACGCGGTACAGACGCCGGAATCCGGCTGGCTCTCCGAGGCGGACGAGCGGGCCTACGAGACCAAGAACTTCGTCTTGCGTGGAGATCTGCCGACCACCGCGACCGTGCCCGGGAAGGTGGAGTGGGGAAGCGGAGACACCCTGAGCCGTCCACTGATGGGGGCGAAGAAGGCGTACCAGTCGTTTGCCCTCAACCGCAGTGAGGGACCCCGGCTGACCGTGACGGGAGCGAGGCTCGGCGAAACGACGATCACGACGAGCCGAGGCACGGCGACCGTTCCCGCCTGGTTGTTCACGCTTGAGGGCTACGACACCCCGCTCAAGCGTGTCGCCGTCACCCCGTCAAAGCTTCCCAAGCCGCCGATCGGAGCGGCTCAGCAAGGGTCTGTCGGCGGTCTCAGGCGTGTCGCCCGGCTGGCCGGGACTGCGATGGACGGCCGGTCCATCACGGTGAAGGCCACGCACGGAGCCTGCGACGACGGCCCCGTCGTGAAGGTACTTGAGACGGACGAGAGCGTAGTGCTGTACGCCTCCATCGCAGGGGCACGGAGCGGGCCCTGCCGCACCGACATGATCGAACAGAGCGTGAAGGTGGAGCTGCGGAAGCCACTCGATGACCGTATTCTCCTGGATGCCTTCACCGGTCGGCCAGTGCCGTACGGAGAGCCTAACGGGCTGTCGCCGAGTTGGACCTAAGGGTTGTCCCGTAAACGATCTCCGTGTCTTCCGTGCCAGTAGCCCTGTCTGCTGCTCCTGATGTGCGGCAGACTGGGACAACAGACACGGCCGAGGGGGAGGGCGCATAGAGCACACCAGTGAGTCGATGATGGCTTGTAGTCCGTCGGTGCTGGACGCGCTTTGCGTTGCTGGGTGGACAGCAGGTCGCAAGATCGCCACTGCGGACTGGACACAGCAACTGATGGGTGCTGGGCTCGAACTCAACGACGTGGCGACGGCAGTCTGGGCCGAGTTCGGCGAGCTGACGATTGAGAGTTCCTCGGCCCGCGTCCCCGGCTCGTCGCTGTACATAGACCCCGTTGACGCCTGCATCGACGCCGCCGAGGAAGCGTCCACACTGAGGTGTCGATTCGGAGAGAACTACAGCCCTCTGGGCATGTGGTCGGTCCAGTTCAGGTCGTATATCGCGGCCAGCGGTCGCGTCGTCGCCGTGGGGCCGAACTGGCTCTGGCCCCTGGGTTCTACCTTCATGGAGGCGTTGGCCTACGTGGTGGATGGCGATGGCGGCGTCAATCGTGAGGAGCAGGCAGACTGGCTCGCCAACTGCCTCTCCGGCAGGTGAGACGATCTTGCGGTGGCTGGTGTGATTTCGGCTTCGGAGCCGTCCTGGATAGCCCCGTTCACCGGGCTGAGCCCTCGCCTGTTCCGCAAGCTGGTGACCGTACTGCGGCGCGAGGGTGCGGACGCGGTCCGCAAGGGCCGGCCGTGGAGCCTCCCGCTGGAGGACCGGGCACTGCTGGTCGCGGCGTACTGGCGCACGAACCTGACGATGCGCCAACTCGCTCCGCTCTTCGGGGTGTCCAAGTCGGCAGCGGACCGCATCATCAACCACCTCAGGCCGATGCTCGCGCTCCAACCCCGCAAGCGGTTCGCCAAGCACACCGTGCTCATCGTGGACGGCACCCTGGTCCCGACCCGGGACCACACGGTGGCGAAGCAGTCCAAGAACTACCGGTACTCGACCAACCACCAGGTCGTCATCGACGCCGACACCCGCCTGGTCGTCGTGGTGGGACGGCCTCTCGCCGGAAACCGCAACGACTGCAAGGCGTGGGAGGAATCCGGTGCCAAAGCCGCCGTCGGCAGAACACTCACGATCGCCGACGGCGGCTATCCGGGCACTGGGCTCGTCATACCCCACCGCCGACGCAAGGGCGAAGACTTTCCGGACTGGAAGGAAGCACACAACAAGTCCCACAAGCAGGTCCGCGCCCGCGTCGAGCACGTCTTCGCGCGCATGAAGACCTGGAAGATTCTCCGCGACTGCCGCCTCAAAGGCGACGGAGTCCACCACGCCATGCTCGGCATCGCCCGGATGCACAACCTCACCCTCGCCGGATAAACGGGCAGCCCTCACAACGGCCAACCACGCCCGAGGCAGCTCGTAGATCATTTACGGGACAGCCCTTAGTGTGCTGTTCACTCCATTCAAAGAGCGGACCAGCCTCGAGACGGCGAGCGGATCTGGATACAGACTAGTGGCGATGACTGCCGTGCGGACCAGCCGCACCATGCAGGGTCGATCACCAATGCGAAGCGGCCTACGGACAACTCCAAGCGCCCGTCGACCGTGAGGACAGCGCAAAGCGCATCCCTGCCGCCGTGATCTCGATCACACCACTGGAACGTGAAAGGAACACAGTGCCCCGTCGCACCGCGACACGCGCGTCGGACTGTCCTGCCGGGTAAAGCGACACGACCTGCGGGGGACAGGGTCTCTGCCGACACAACCGTCGCCGCAACCCACGTCCAGCGCCCGGCCATTGGCCGGCGCGGGAACGTGCTCGGCCAGCAGGGCCCTCTCGGTCTGACCGACCCGTCGAAAGCCTCGGTCCTGCGTATAGTGGCGCTCCCACTGGTCCCGGCGGACGTAACCCACGTAGCTGCTCCTCATCGTGTGGTGGTTCGCTTTCGCGTCGGATTCGGCGCCGGTCAGGTCATCCCGTGAGCGGGTGCGCGAACTGGGGACGGGGTCCGGGTCATCCGCATGAGGGCGGGGTCGCTCCTGAAACCGAGCGCGGCGTACAGCGGGGCGGAGTCGTCGGAGGCGTGCAGCTCGTAGAGCGTCACGCCGTCGCCTTCCAGGTGCGCGAGCAGCGCGGTCAAGGCGGCCTTGGCATAGCCCCGGCGGCGGCAGCCGGGAACGGTGGCGACGGCCTGGATCCGCGCGGCCAGCCCCTTGGGGTACCGGGGGGCGGGGAGCACGGTATCGATCAGGGCGAGAGCACAGGCCGCGAGCCCGCCCTCGGGCGCGTCGACGACGTAGGCCCGGGCGTCCCCGCCCGGGACAAGGCGCGCGGCAAGGTGGTCGCGGCACATGGCCAGCCAGTCCTCGTCCAGCGCCTCGGACAGGATGAGTTCGGACCTCAGACGGGCGATCTCACTCGCATCGGCAGAAACCGCGAGGCGCGGCACACCACCCATACGGGGCCCCGGCACCGTGGGCTCTGTGTGCGCGTAACCGCCGACCTGGAAAGGGCCCTGCCCGGCGTCGTCCAACTGCTCATGGTCGTGGCCGAGGACGGCGGTGCGCTGAGCGGCGTGCCGGAGCACCAGATCGCGTGTCGACGGGCTCAGGCGCAGCCGGTGCAGCATCTCGGGCGGGAACCAGCGCAGCAAGACGCCTTCGGTGAGACGCAGCCGGTCGGGGTCGCCGTTCCACCGGCCGGCGAACACCTTGATCAGTACGCACAGTCCGTCGGTCCCGGTGGCCTTCTCCACGGCGAAGGGCTCAAGGACCGGCACGACAAGGTCGGGAATCTCCTCGCCGAGTTCGCGCCGGACCGTGTCCTCGATCGTCTCGTCCTCCGGCTCGCTGCCGCCGCCGGGCAAGTCGAATGCCCCTGGCTCCCAAATATCCGGGAGATTGTCGCGCAGGTGCAGCAGGTACCGGCCCGCGTCGTCGAAGATCAAAGCCGAGGCGTTCACCGGTTCCGGCCGGCCGTCGAGCTCCGACTCCTGCAGCTTGGCGCGCAGCGTCGGCGAGCTGACTTCGGCGAACGGGCGCCACTCGGCTCCCGCTACCTCCGTGTCCTGCAGGACGAGGTCGGGCTGCTCCTCGGCCAGGTAGAACGCGAACCTGAAGTCGTAGTGCCGGTGCGCCGGCTCTCTTTTGTCCGGGCGGGCGTCGATGTCGTGACAGTCGATGTCGATGGGGACGCCGAGGAGTGGCGTCAGGCACAGGTTGCCGGGCTTGATCCCGGTCTCCTCGCCCACCTCGCGCACGGCCGCGGCGAGCAGCGTGCGATCGTGCGGCTCGGGATGGCCGCCGGGGACGAGCACCAGGCCGCTCGCCCTGTGGAGGATGTGCAGCACCCGCCGGTCACGGTCGATCACCACGGCACTGCACGTGATGTGTGCCGGCATCGTTGTATGGCTCGTCGGATCGTCGGTTCCGTCGAGTACCGCCAGCAGCGCTTCCCCGACGGCGTGTTCGGCGGGGTGGCGCACCAGGTACGTCTGGACGAGAGCGCGGATTTCGGATGGGGCGGGCGGCATGTCAGCACCTCTCGAAAATCGGGGGACAGGGATCAGCGTACGAGCCGAGGCCCGGGATCACTCAGCCGCCGAGGTGGCGCACGTGGTCCAGGGGCCCGCACGCCAACCGGGGCGCGGCGTAGCGCTGTTGGCGCCGGGCGGTCGGATTCGGAAGGTCGCCAGCGGTCACCGTGGCTCCTCGCCATTGGCCGTATCCGGGCTGGGAAGCGGCCAGGACAGTTCCGCGGTGCCGGTGCCGGCGCTGACCCACTGGTGGTGGTCGTGACCGAGATGGAGCCGGTAGACGGACGGCTCTCCTGCGGCCCTCCAGCGAGCGGCGACGCTCTGGATCTCCTCCCAGATGTCCCGAGGCCCATCCGCCGCCAGACTCCACCGGCCGCCTCCGCCTGCCCGGGCCGCGAGCCAGGATCCGCACGCTGGGGCGCCGATGACCAAGTGGTCGGCGCCCCAGTTCCGGACCAGACCGGGACGCAGATGATCGAGAGCAAGCCAGAATCCGCGGGCTTCGTCTGATGGTGGCGCCGTACGGGTGCGGACGAGGCGGCTTGTGTCCCGCCCGGCCTCGATCCGGTCGAGGAACTCCCGCGTCATGCACAGCCGTTCGAAGCCGTGGCCAGGCCGGTGCCCGAACTCGACGGGGCGCACTTCGCCTCGAATGCGGCCGTCGGCCGCGGCGGTCACGATCGCCAGGCCTGGCCACGACGGAGAGGTGCCGCTGAGGGTTGCCATCGCCCGCCCGCCCGGGGCGAGTTGGTCTACCCAGGCCTGCGGAATCCTGGGGACGGCGTACGAGACGAAAATCCGCTCGTACGGCGCGCCGCCCGGCCAGCCCTGCGCCCCGTCCCCTGTCACCGCCATCGGTCGGTACCCGAGATCTGCCAGGCGGGCCTGCGCCGCCTCCGTGAGGTGCGCGTCGCGGTCGAGCGTGACCACGTTCCGGTCGCCGCAGATCCAGCAGACGATGGCCGCAGTCACAGCCGCGCCCGTACCGATGTCCAGGACCCGCTGCCCCCGCCGCAGATCCAGGTCCTGCAACAGGCTGGCAGTCATGCCCACCATGCTGGTCATCGAGGTGATCACCCCACCCGACCTCGGACCCGGGACACGGCCGAGAACCGGTTCGCCGGCGTGCTGGATGAGCACGCTCTCCCCGCCGTAGAGCAGCGCCAGCAGCTCGTCGCGGTCGGCAGGATCAGCCCAGCCCAACAGGTCCCACCGCGGCGGCAGTTCTCCTGGCGGGCTGCGCCGCACGTACGCATGCGGCATCAGCACCTCGCGCCGGATCGAGAGCAGGGCCTCGCGCACCCGTCCCAGCCGCAGCACGCCGGCTTCCTCAAGCCGGGCGACCATGCCCTCCCGGGCCGTAGCCGTCTCACCGACGACACGCATGCACACCTGCTCCGGCTCCGCTGGATCCGCCAGAGCGGTGTCGCGATCCGGTGTGCCGTCCTGTGCCGAGGCCACGAGTCGCCCTCTTCCTGTCGCGCGGGAGTTCGAGTGCGTCTGGCTCAACGAGACGGAACACTTTTCGAACGCACGTTTTTCAGACGTGCTGAGATCCGCCTCACGACGGGAGAGGCGACGACTGTGCGATGCAACGACCCTTGCCCCGTCCGGCCTGAGCCCAGAGCGATCTTGGCCGAAACGCCGAGCCCTCGCCCTCCGCCACCGAACTGATGGCGCCGAAGGCCGGGCGACGCGGCGAACGAAGAGCGCCGGTTCACCGGGTACAGCGCGGCCGGGGTGCTCTCGCGGTTGCCTTCGTAGCCGGCGTTGGTGCCCTGGTATTCGGCACCCCGGGGCCGTGCGCCCCCAGTGGGCGGGATTGGGCCGTTGACTCGGCGCCGTCACGCTCGCAGCGCGAGTCGTTCGGTGAGGCTCTGGCTCTCCTGATTTTCTGGCAGGCGGGGGAGGCGTGCCCGGATATTGCTGATGCCGTCGTTGATGCGTACCGACTGCACACCTTCCGCGCAGTCGAGGAACTCGTGCCAAGTCCCCAACGCCTCAGCGGTGTTCCCACGCTTGTGCTGAACGTGGCCCAGGTCGGCGAGCACGATAGCGCGGGTGCGTCGCCGGTCGAGGCTGTACGTCCCGAGTGCCTGATGAAGATGGGCCTCTGCTGCCGTCAGGTCGCCCATCCGGGCGTGGATCATCCCGGCCTCGTGGGCCCATCGGCCGTGGCTGTAGTGGCTGGCCCACGACTCGCCTGGCTTCACCGGTGCGTTTTCGATCGCCTTCTGCGCCGCTTTCAACAGCCTCGCGGCGAGGGGGCGGTCGCCGTCAGCGGCGGCTGCCCGGGCGTAGGTGTTGCTGTAGTAGGCGAGAGCCTTCGGGTTGCGCAGCTTGCGGCCGCGGTGCTCGCACGCTTCGGCGAGCCGTACGGCGACGGGCAGGTGCCCCAGGTCGACTGCCTGATCGGCGAGGCCGCGTAAAGCGGTGGCGGCGAGTTCGTTCTCGCCGGCCTCGGCGGCGAGGCGGTAGCTGTACAGGTGGTAGCGCTGGCACAGGCCGTCGAGGCCCTCGTCGCGGGCCATCCACCCGATCAACTGGACCAACTGGCTGGTCGCGGCGAACAGTTCTCGCCCCACCGGATCTGCGTATCTGCCCTCCAGCCAGCGCTGTACGTCGATCGTCAGATAGCGCACCGCGAGGTGGCGAGCGTGGCCGCCGCCGGTTTCGGAGGCGGCGTTGCCCAGCTCGGTCGTCATCGTCCGGATGGCGGCGACCTCTCCCATGCCCACCGCGACGGGGCCAGGCCTGTTCACGCGGCGGGTGAGCGCCTCGGCGTCGGGCAGGTCGAGGGCGGCCAGGCCGATCGCTGCCGAGGCCGTCAGAAACTGCCGTCGATCCACGTCCGCGCCTCCCAGATGCATGACTGAGGCCACGGTATCGCCGAGCGCCTGCTGGTTCCCATCGGACGGACCGAGTCGTCCTGGTCCTCCCGCGCCGCCGCGGGTGAGAGGGCCCGGCGCGTGTGCGGGATGTGCGTTCGCTCCTTCGCCGTCGGTGGTGATGCCGAGCATCGAACCGGGGATGGACAGGCCGGCGGCGATGCGGCCGAGGACGTCCAGGCTGGTTGCCTGGCGAAGGCGTCGTTCGAAGGCGGACACGTCGGACTGGCTCAGGCCGGTCAGGCTCCCGACCTGCGTTTGGCTCGCGCCCGTGTGCTGACGGAAGAAGCGCAAGAGAACGCCGGCGTCACGCCTCGCGAGAGCCTGGGCGATCTCAGGACGATCCCACAGGCCCTCGGGAACGGCTAATCGTGTAGGGGTGCTGGGCCGCACGGTGACCCCCTCAGCGGGGCGGACGACATGGCGCACCCAGCGTAGAGCGGTCTGTGACGTTCTGTCAGCGATACGTGGTCGTCGTATAGGGCCTCCATCTGGAATCGGCCGTGGCCGCGGTCGACCCTGGCCGGGCAGACAGCCGCCCGACGCTGTGGGCGGCGACCGCCGACGGTACGGAGGGGCGCGTTGTCCGTGGTTCACGACGCCCAGCCGAGCGCGACGATCTCGCGATCTCCTGCTCGGCCACCAGCTCCACCAGCTCCGCGCCGCGCGCCGGCTGACTCTCCAGACAGTCGCGTGCGCCCACTACCTCAGCGTGTCGAAGCTTTCGCGCATCGAGTGCGGCCGTCACCGGGCGACTCTGCCCGACATTGAGCGGCTGATCGACTTCTACGAACCTTCCGTTGCCCTGCGCGACCGGGCGCTGGACTGGGCCGCGCGCGCCCAGGGCCGAAGCGCCTACCACTCGTTCGGCGACGTCACCGATGCCGCTCTTCGCGATTACCTCGACGTGGAACCGTGGGCGTTGAGCGCGGTGTACGCGCCGAGCGTGATCCCGGCGGTGTTGCGGACCCGCCGCTACGCCCGCGAGCTGCTTGCTAAGGCGGGTGAAGCGGAGGGAAAGCGGCGCCTGTGGCTGCTGGCCTTGCGCCAGCAGCGCTTTACCCGACGCGGCCGCACTCCCGTACGCGTTCTGCTCGGCGAGGGTTCCCTCACCAGCCGGATCGGCGGTCTGGAGGTGATGCGCGAGCAGGCAGCGCGGTTGCGTGAGGTCGACGGCCTGGGAGTGGAAATCCGCGTGCTGCCCTCGCCAGTGACCGCACTGGTGACTCCTGTGGGTGCGTTCGCTCTGGCGGTCCTCGGCGACGGCGCCCTCACCATGACCGCGACGGAGAGCGGCGAGGGGAGCCCGCGGCTCGTCCCGGACCGCGCTGGTCGGGCCACGGTCCGTTTCGACCACCTGTGGCGCGCGGCCACCGCCGCAGCCGCAGACCTGGCCGCATAGCCGCCCATCCGGCCAGTGGGTCGACCTCATGCCGAGTCCGCGATAAGGACGGTGCGGTGCTCGCCGACGTGTACAGGGGCGATCTGCCAGGCCAGCCAGCCCGGTACGAGCACGAGCGTGCCGGGAACGGTGGGCACCGTGATCGGCCGGCCCCAGGGAAGGCCGGGCAGGGCGACGTTGGCGGCGCCGGCCCGCGGGTCGTGCAGGATCGCCGCCCCCGACGCCTCGGCGCGGTCGCAGACGAGCGCGTCGAGGACGACGAGGGCGAACCATGCTCCGGTGCCGTGGCGGAGGGCGGCGTGGAATCCTCCGTCCCACTTCTCGGTTCGCGAAGTCCACGGCACGTCGCGGGCGGGATGGCCGGGCGGCAGGTGTCCGGTGAGCTGAGCGGGATCGGCGGCGAGTTGGGCCAAGTCGTCGGCGGCGAGCAGGACGGTGTGCACGGGCGTCGGCCACAAAGCGGTGACGGACATGGACTCTCCTTCGTCGCGGGAGGTGATCAGCTGCGGCGGAAGCCGATGTTGAAGGCGATGACCAGGCGCTCCGCGTCGCCCTGGTACGGGGTGACCCAGTGCCGCAGCCACGCGGGGAAAGCGACCAGCAGCCCGGGCTTCGGGCTGATCGTGTGCAGCGGCGTGCGGTCGGGTTCGCGGGCGGCAGCGGCGGGACGCGGGTCGACGAACTGCAGGAGGCCGGTGCCTTGTTGCATGTGTCCGGTGGAGACGTAGTAGACGCCGGACCAGGCGGCGTCGTGGTGGCTGTGGAGCTGGTGGATGCCGTCGGGACGGTAGACGACGGCCCACGCTTCGGCGATCATCTGCGCTTCCTGGCCCGATGGGTCGCGGCCGGCGCCCACGTGGTCGTTGAGCGTGCAGGCGGCGTCGGTGATCCAGCCGCGGAGCTGCTCGATGGCGGGGTGCTCCCAGCGCAGGACGTCGGAGGAGGTCTTGTCGGCGTTGCGCACACCGACCTGGGAGGTCGGTGCGGCACGGGTGCGGTCGAGGACGAGGGCGTGCAGATCATCGTTGACGGCCGGTCCGTCGTCGACGGTGCGGGTGTAGAGGGGAGTACTCCAGAAGCCGTCGTTGAACGGCACGGTAGGGGTGGGGACGGTGAGGGTCACGGGTGGCCTCCAGGATCCGGTCGGCGAGGGCGTGTCCGTCAGCTGTGAAATGGGGGCGGTTGTCGGTGATGAGGTCGCGGCAGCCGCGGATGTAGGCGGTGAGGTGGGCAAAGCGTCGGTCGCGGACGGGGGAGGGGACGTCGAGGAGTGGCCACAGGCGGGCGAGTCCACTGGTGACGTGGGCGGCACCGAGGAGCTCGGCGGGGCTTCGGCCGCTGGTGCCGGAGGGCAGCGTGACCCGCTGGGTGCAGCCGGGCTGCTGGAGCGGGGTGAGCTCCTCGCACAGGTAGAGCCACTGAGCCTTTTCAGCGTTGCCTCTCCAGGGTGAGGACGGCTTTGGCGATGACGGTCATGCGGTTGGGGCTGATGCGGGATCTGCGGAAGATATGCCAGGACTTCAGCCGTGCCATGCCGCGCTCGACGGGCGCTCGGGCCTGGGCGAGGGTGCGGTTGCAGGCGCGTTGGGTGGGGGTGAGTTCGCCGCCGGGTGGTCGTTTGAGTCCGGTGGTGACCCACGGGCCGGCGCCCTGGTAGGCGCGGTCGGCAAGGATCGGGATGCCTTGTCGTTCGCAGATCCGGATGATGTGGTGGGTGCGGGCGGCGGTCAGGTCGTGGGTGCGGCCGGGCAGTGCGGGCGAGATCCATAGCACCTCGCCGACGGGATCGGTGACGACCTGGACGTTGACGCCGTGCCGGCGGTGCTTGGCCGAGTAGTCCGGCCGGCTGTCACCGACGCGGTCGCACTCGGCGAGGGTTCCGTCCAGCAGGACGAACTCCGGATCGTGCTCGCGCAGCGTCTTGAGCAGGCCCGGCGCGCGGTCGGCGAGCAGACCGGTCACGCCGGTGACGTAGGCATGGGCGGTCCCGACGGATATCCCGAAGCCGGCCGCGATGCGGGCGAGAGTGTCGTGGCACCGCAGGTACAGGAGAGCGACGAGCGCACGCCTGTGCGGCGGTAGCTTGCACCGCCGGTCACCCTCACGGGTGACGATGAGCATCGTGACCCACTCGACCAGAGCATGGGGCAGGTCGAGTGCGGCAGGATGGGGAACCAACGAGGCTCCTGTGCTGATGGGTTGAGACTTCGAACACCTCCCCCAACGGTACGGGGGCCTCGTGCGTTGCGGCCCCCGACCCACCTCACCGGCGTCACCCGATCAGAGGCCAGCCTGAAAAGGCTCACTGATCCGCAGGCCCATGCCCGGCCACTTTGCGGCCCGGAGGCGGCGGGCTCCACACACCGGAACACCTTCAGAAAATGACCGGGCATCAGGTACGGCGAAGCGCCTGCCCGTCATCGACGCGCACCGCCTGGTCGGCCCGTCGGTGCGCTGGTCCCCATGTCCGCCCTCGACTTCCTCCCCGACGTGCAGCGTGTACGCGTCCTGCGCGTGGTTGAGCCGCAAGGCTGAAGAACGCGGCCCGTGGCGTGCCACAGGCCTGATCGGCGTGCCGTCTCACCATGCTCTGCGATGAAGGACCACAGATCTGGCATCGCAACAGCAGGAGGATGTTCAATGAGGCTCGCTCATAGGATCATCGCAATTAGTACCGCCGCTGCAACCGCGGCCATCGTGGGTGCCGGCGGGGCTCACGCAGACGGGGACGGACTGCTGGGGGCCGTCAACGGCATCCTCAACGGACCGGCACTCATCAACGTCTGCTACCCCAACGTCCAAAACGGGTACGCCAACCACAACGGCAACCAGAACTCCAACTGCACTCAGAGCGCGACGCAAAGTTCGTCGACGTCGTCGACACCGGTGGAGCGGGAGATTGCCACCAGGGGTCCGTTCAACGTTCTCCCCGGCGCTGTCGAGGGCCATGATGTCGAATGCCCGGCAGGATTGGAGCCGGTGTCGGGCGGCGCCAGAGCTGAACTGGACCAGTTCGCTTCCATCCGGATCAATGAGACCTACCCTTCCGTCTTCTCCGCCACCGCCTGGCACACGACCGTGACCAACGAGGGCACCGGCGACATCGACGTGACCTTCTATGCCGTCTGCGAAACACCGGCCTGATGCAGGGCGTCACGCAGAACTGCCTCGCTGTGTGCGCCGATGCCTGAAGATGACGGGGCGCCGGGCTGACCTCCGGCTGGCGGCGGGGTTCCTGCGACGTGCCGGACTCGATCCGGTCAGCAGCCAGGGGCATTTCCAGTCAGTGAACCTCTTTCATCCTCTGTATCCGCAGATCAGGAGGGTGTGGATGGCAGCGACGATGCGTCCGATGCGGTTGGTCGAGCATCGGGCTCGACGAAGTAGGCGCCATGTTTTCAACTGTGCGAAGGCGCGTTCAGGCGGGCGTGGTCCCGGTTGTACTGCTGGTGGCGTTCGGGCAGTTCGTGGTGTCGGTAGTAGGGGGTGCGGACGGTGGCGCCGGCGCCCTGGTAGGCGCGGTCGGCCAGGACGAGGATCTGCCTGGTAAGGCAGTTCTCGATCACGCCGTGGGCGCGGGCGGCGGTCAGGTCGTGAGTGCGTCCGGGCAGGCACGCGAAAACCACAGGGGTGTGCCGTCGGGCGCGGCGATGACCTGCACGTTCATGCGTGTTTCTTGTGTTTCTGGGAGTAGTACGGCTCGTCTGCCGCGACCCGGTCGGTGGGGATCAGAGTGCCGTCCAGGATCACGAAGTCGTCCTCGCCGCGGCCGGTCAGGGCCTCACGCAGGCCGGGCGCCCAGGCGGCAAGGACGTCGACCGTCTCGTCCACGTAGCGCCAGGCTGTCGCTTCGGAGATGCCAAACCCGGTGCCGAGCTGGGCGAGCGTGTCGTTGTTCCGCAGGTGGGCGAGCGCGAGCAGGGCCTGCCGGAAGCAGCTCAACTTCCTCCAACGGGTGCCTTGTTCACACCTTCGGGCGTAGATGAGCCATGAGACATGCTCGACCAGCTCGTGCGGGACATCGAGCGTGGAAGGATACGGAACCAACGAAGCCCCCCGGCCGTCGGCGTGTTGAGTGAGATCACCACACCAACGACGAGGGGCTTCGCCGCGTCACCACCCCTGACCAGCACGGTTCACCCGACAGCCCAGGATGAAAGAGGTTCAGTGAGCTCTTCCAGCGGGGCCACTGATCGAGTGACGGGATCGATGCCGGCAACGCACGAGGCTCCCGTGCCGTTGGGTGAGGTGTTCGAATTCTCAACCCACAGGCACAGGAGCCGCGTTGGTTCCGTATTCTGCCGCACTCGACCTGCCCCACGCCCTGGTCGAGTGGGTCACCATGCTCATCGTCACCCGCGAGGGTGACCGCCGCTGCAAGCTCCGCCGCACCAGCGTGCTCTGGTCGGGCTGGTGTACCTGCGTCGGCACGACACCCTCGCCCAGCTCTCCGCAGGGTTCGGCATCTCCGTCGGCACCGCCCACGCCTACACGGCAGCCGTCGTCGACCTGCTCGCCGACCGCGCACCCGGCCTGCTGCGCGCCCTGCGCGAGGCGGACCCGGACTACGTCCTGCTGGATGGCACCCTGGCGGGGTGCGACCGGGTCGGCGACAGCCGGGCCGACTTCTCCCACAAGCACCGCCGGCACGGGGTGAACGTGCAGGTGGTGACCGACCCAGCCGGACGATTGTTGTGGATCTCGCCAGTACTGCCGGGCCGCGCGCACGACCTGACCGCCGCCCGCGCCCACCGGATCATCCGGATCTGCGAACGCCAGGGCGTTCCCATCCTCGCCGACCGCGCCCAAATGGGAGTCGGCCCGTGGGTGACGACACCCCTCAGACGCCCGCCGAACCGTGACCTCACGCCGACCCAGCAGACCGTCAACCGAGCACTTTCCACAGCACGGGCACCGGTCGAGAGCGGCGTCGCACGGCTGAAGTCGTGGCGGATCTTCCGCAAGTCCCGGTGCAGCCCGAATCGAATGTCGTCAATCTCCGCGGCCGTCCTCACCCTGGAGCGGCAACGCTGAAAGAGCTCACTGGTGAAAGGTCTCGTGCAGAGTCTGCTCGGCGAGGACGGCCGGGTCGTCGAAGGCGGCGTCGGCGAGCAGGATGTGCTGGGGCCAGGCGAAACAGGAGGCGCTGACGCTGCTGCGGCCGGCAGGCATCGGCAGGTAGGTCAGGGGCAGCGCCTGGAGGAGAGCGGCCCACGGCGGTACGAGGCGGGCGATGAGCTCCACCGTCGCCGGGATGGCCGCGCGCTGTTGCGAGGTGAGGGTGCCGGTGGGCAGGGGGCGGGGCAGGTCCAGGGAGCGGATCCGCAGGGCCTCGCCGGGTTCGAGGACGGCCGCGAGTCCTTCGGGGCTGGGGGAGGGGCGGGAGCCGTCGCGGCGGGCGAGCCTGGCACAGGCCACGGCCGTCAGCAGTTTCTTCGGGGCGTGCTCGTCGTCGAGGAAGGGCCAGCCCCCGCAATGGGCGGGCACGAACGGGACAGTGTCGGTGGCTGTGTCCATGGGCGCTCCGTGAGGTAGTCGCGCAGGTCTCGGGCCTTCACGCGCAGTCCGGGCAGACGCGGCAGGTGCGCACGGGCCGCGCCGGCCGCGGTGTCCCCGGCGGTGGTACGGACGGCGTCGATGAACGCCGGTTGTGACCGGTCGCCGAACCATCGGCCCGCCAGGAGGCCGATGGCCGCGGCAGCTTGGTCGTGATCGACGAGGCCCGCACCGCTGAGGTGCTCGGCGAAAGCGCGCAGGTCGACCAGTGCCTCGCTGATGGGCTGGTAGTCGGGAGCGGGGCCGTGCAGGAGCGCGACCTCGTCGTCGGGGGCCTCGGTGGTCAGCAGATGGGCGAAGACCTGGCCGTAGCCGGTCAGGCCGTGGGGGAGGAGTTCAGCGGCGCGCAGCGCCCCGATCGAGCCGAGTCCTGTGACGGTCCACCCGGCGGCCAGGGCGTCCAGGAGCTCGCGGTGCCCGACGGCGGGGACATCGTCGTAGCGGCCGTCGACCAGGGCGATGTGCCCCGGCGGCTCACTGGTGACCAGCGCGTCGATGTGCCCGCGGCGGGCCGGTGGCCGCACCCGTACGCCGTCCTGGTACACCAGCTGTGCGGGCAGGCCGTGAGCGGTGGGCCCGACAAACAGCTCCATCAGGGCTTCGTCGGATGGCGGGGTCATCGGTGGCTCCTGGCGTGCTCGGCGAGGCGGCGGCCGAAACGGCGGGTGAGGGGCGTGAAGTGCTCGGCGTGGGCGACCACGACGCGCACCACGTGGAAGGGATCCGCGAGCGGCGCGAAGTCGTGGACGCCGACCGGTCCGAGACCGGCGGCCTCCGTCGTGGCGAGAAGGTGCTCCAGCAGCTCCTGCGGTGACCGGCCGACGAGGGTGGCGTCAGGGGGCGGGAAACGAAATGGTCGGCTCGGGGCGGGCATAGCGCTCGAGCAACTGGGCCCGGCAGCGGGCTCGTTCGCCGGCGGTCATGGCCGCGTAGGTGGCGTAGCTGTCGGTCAGGTCGTGCCGGGAGCCCTGGATGTAGGTGAGGCGGGACTGCGCGGCTTCGGACAGGGCCCGCACGGCGGCGATCTCGGGGACAGGGTGGAAGCCGTAGCCGCCGTTGCAGTACAGGGGGTGGAATCGGTCCGCGTCGTCGATCAGGCAGGCCATGTAGTGCCCGCCGTACGCGGGAAGCCAGCGCAGCCACACGCCAAGTCCCGCCCGGCGGATCCGGTCATACAGCTCGGCGGGGCCGGGCGGCAGACTGTCCGCGGCGATAAGACGGGTGGTGTCGGCGACGCTCATCAGCGAGGTGAGATCGCGTTCGAGGACCTCGCACAGGCCGTGCAGGACGGCCTCGGCACGGGTGTTGCCCGAGGCGAGCCCGGTGGTCGTGGAGCCGAACCGGTCTCCCGCCTGTGGGGGGCAAGGCGTGAGGACGAGTTCGGCCGGGGCGGTGAACTCCCGCTGGCCGCCAGCGGAGGTCACGGTGATCCACGCGAGTGGCTCGTCGACGTCAACGGGCGGATCCAGGCGGGGGCACCAGGCACCGAGCTTCACCCCGACGATCCGCTCGCCGCGTACAAGCGGCGGCGGCGCGCCCCGATGGACGTCTACCGGCGTCATCGCGCTGTGAGCGGTGGAGCCAGCCACCTGCGGCCCGAGGAGCCGAGACTCCTCGAGCGCTGGGACGGTTTCGCCTACGTCCCGCAAGGCACCGCGCCGAACCTCGCGGCCGCCCAGCGGTGGGCGGCCGGCGGCCTGCCGCCCGAGCATCAGGAGGAGATCCGACGCAACGCCTGAATCGCCGGGCGTCGGGCCGTGTACGTACACCGATCCGCGTGCGGGGTCACCCCACTACGTGGGTTGTGGAGGGTCGATGCTCAGACCGCGCGGCATGGCGGGTCCGGCGGTCCAGGGCCGGCGTGACTACCTCAGTCGTGTTGCCTCTACTCGTACGACCAGGCTCGGCCGGTGGCCTCGGTGCTCTTGCGGTACTCCTCGACGGGGATCGGGGTCACGCCGGGCCGCATGCGGTTCAGCAGCACGAGACCGTCAAGGTGATCGATTTCGTGCGCGGTGAGCCGCGCCGTGCCGCGTTCGTAGCCCGCGGTCGCCGCACGGCCGTCCGGCGTCACCGTCTCCACGGTGATCCGCAGCGGCCTGGGAACTGGGACGCGCACGTCAAAGAGTGACAGGCACCCTTCGAACTTCTCGTCGACCTCCGTAGAGGCGGCGGTGATGCGGGGGTTGAGCAGCACGATGGGGTCGGCCCCAGGGGTCTGAATCACCGCTGCGGCCCGGCCGATGCCGATCTGTGGGGCGGCCACGCCCAGACCCTTGCCGGAGAAGTCGTGCGCGCGGCGGATGCGCTCCATGGCTTCAAGAAGTTGAGCGATGACGCTGTCCGCGGTCTGCCGCTCGTCAGGGAACGAGAAGGCCCGGGCAGGCTCACTCAGGATGGGCGCGCCGTATTGAACGACGCCGAGGCTGTGCATCTGCTGGCTGGGTCGCAACGAGATCGCCTCCCTTTCGAGGATGGTCTAGCAGGGACACGGCGTGTGCGCGGACTGCGGGATCGGTGGCCAGTGCCGCGTCGGCGAGGAGGTGGAGGCGCCAGTGCAGGTCCAGGCGCTGGTGGGTGGCTGGGTCGGCTCCGTGGGCGAGCACGGGACCCGGGGCCGGCAGGCGGAGGCGTACGGCGAGGCGGGCGCGGTCGGAGATGGGGTCGCCGAAGGCGGCGAGTTCCCAGTCCAGCAGGAGCCGGAAACCGTCTGTGGTGCGGACGAGGTGTCCGGGCTGGAGGTCGTGGTGGAGCAGGCGTGGTTCGGTGTCGAGGTTCACTCGGTCGAGGTCTCGGCGAAGGGCCGCCGCAGCGGCAGCGAGATCGGGTGCTGTGGCCGTGTAGAGGTTCAGGCGGTCGTGGAGGTAGGCGCGCCAGGTGGGGTGACGGGTGGCTCCGGCGAGACGCCCGAAGTGGGTTCCGGCGATGGCGTGGACTGCGGCGAGCGGGCCAGCGAGGTCATCCAGTAACTGGTCAGCGGGGACGGGCTGTGCCTGGACGGCGCTCTGCGCGGTCCAGGCTGGCTGCCCCTCCGCGTCGGCGTCGAGCAGGCGGGGCCGGGAGCGTGGTGGTGGGTGAGGAGAGTGAGGACGGCGGCTTCGTTGGCGGCGCGGGCCGGGTCGCTGTAGTGCTTGAGGATGTACGGCTCGCGTCCGGCGATGTACCAGACGCGGTTGGCCTGACCGGTGGTGATTTCGGTGGCGCCTTCGGGGGCGCGGCCGTCGATCCTCCCCATGGTGTCAGGCGATGTCGCCGAGGTAGCGGGTGGGGGGCTCGCCTTGGGCGAGGTCGGCGATCAGGGTACGCAGACCGTGGGGCAGCAGGTTGAGGCCGGGTACCTTCTCCAGCTCCACCCATTCCAGGCCGGTCTGCACGTCGTCTTCGGCGTGGCCGCCGAGCTTGTCCGGGTCGCCCTCGAGCCGGCACAGGAAGATCGCTTCGACCCGGTGGTCTTCCGGGGCGCCGCCGTGATTGGCGCCGATGTACTCGCGCAGCCACAGCAGACGCTCGGGGGTGACGTCCAGGCCGTTCTCCTCGTGGACCTCGCGGCGGACTGTGGCGCCGAGGGTCTCGCCGGGGTCCTGTCCGCCGCCGGGCAGGAAGTAGCAGTCCTGGGCCTCCCAGTGGGCGCGCTGGAGCAGGACGCGCCCGTCGTGGAGGACGACGGCCTTGGCCGCGTTGCGGACGGTCGCGGTAACGGGTTCAGCCACAGGAAGCTCCCACGTGTGATCGGGCGTTGGGTGTTCAGCGTTCAGTTTTACCGAAGCCGAGGCGGCGCCTGGTGGCCTTGGCCCAGATCAGCCGCCAGGGCCCGGCCAGCCGGACGAAGGGCTGGAGAGGGCTGGCCAGGATGAGCACGACCGGCCGCGCTGCGGTACAGCGCGGTGGCGGCCCGATGGTGGCGGGTGGGGTGACATGGCGGTGCAGGGCCGGTGCCAGGGCGAGCAGCCGGGCGGTGGTGAGGGGACCGTGCAGCAGGACACCGACTACGGCGAGCCCAGCCCACAAGGGACCGGCCCACCAGGCGCTGGCCACAGCGGCGGCCAGCAGCGGGGTGCCGAGGAGCCAGGCGGCTTCGTCCGCCCACTCCCGCAGCATCAGCACGGCCCTGGCCAGGCGGGAGAGGCCGCTTGGCAGGTGGGCGACGGCTCGGGCGTGCCGGTCAGGTCGGGCGGAGGCGGTGAACGCGAGCGCGTGGAGGTTGGTCAGGCCGGTGGTGTCGGTGTAGGGCTCGTCCAGGACCAGGGCAGCGGATGGTGCAAGGTCGGCGCCGAGCAGGGAGAGGCGGTGTCCGGTGCCGAGGTCCTCCATCGGTTCGGGAAAGCCGCCGAGCCGGCGCAGGGCGGGGAGGTGGACGGCCATGCCGCAGCCGACGGCGTAGACCATCGGCCGCAGCCACAGCCGGACCGTCTCCGGGAGCCGGGAGCGGATGAGCCACTGGTGGAGGCGTACGCGGGCGAGTTCGATGCCGAGGGAGCGCCGCAGTTGGTAGACCCACTCCTCGGTCAGCAGCAGGCCGGTCAGGCCGTGCGGGAAGGGGCGGCGGGCCAGCAGCGGGAGCCTCTGTTGCTGGATCAGCGCCGGCATCTGGCCGGAAGAGGCCCGGTGTTGATGACCCCGCCACCAGGGCTTCGCACGCGGCCCCGTGCCGCTCGATGGTGGCTGCGCGACGGTCGAAGCGCTCTACACCGTTCTAAGCTCACCCGGCTGAGGCGTGCGCGCGTCCATCGACGATCCTCGGCTGCGCCTCGGTCCCAAGGAGGCCAGCGGACACGAGGGGTCAAAGGTCTCGCGGAGGGAGACGGTCAAGGCCCGTGTCTCGCATGACATGGTCGACCGTTTTGTTCAACGAGCTGTCCGCAGGGATCACGGTTTCCACCTCACCGGAGAGTAGATCGCGTTCGCGATACCAGTCCCTGAGTTCCCGCTCGGTTACGTGCGCGAGGTACTCCGCATCTTGCTTCGTTGCATGCCGAACAAGCGTCTCAGGGAACGGGACATCCAGGTAGTAGTGGCGGGAGATGCCACGGTGGTCACCGGCGAGGGTCTCCAACATTTCCCCGTAGCGGTCTGCGTACAGGATCCCCTCGACAACCACGTGGTACCCGGCATCAAGGGCGTAGCGGGCGACCGTGTCGATCAGCCCGATGTTGGAAGCGCCGGGCCGATCCCGCTCGCGCAGTATGACCCGCCGGAGGTTGTCCTGCCCCACGAGGGCGAGACCGCGACCGAACCGGTCGCGAAGGCCGGCTGCCACGGAGGACTTCCCCGACGCTGAGTTTCCCCGGATGACCACGAGTCGGCTCTCCTCGCTTCCCACGTTCACCGTGGCTCACCGCCCTTGGCACCGAGCGACTCAGTACAGCAGTCAGACGCTGATCTGGCAGGGCTGGCGAACGGGTAGAAGGTGGCCACCGGGTGGTCGATCGCGAGTTCCGGCCGCCAGGCGGTAAGGCACTGGGCGCTGGCGATGAAGAGACCATTTGGGAGCCGGTCGAGAGGGTGCCAGCGCCAGTCGCCTACGCTCTCGTTCGGCTGCGTTGCCGGATCACCTTCCCACTGGGTCACGACCGCGGGCACCGTCGTGCGTACGACGGTGCCGACCTGGTCCACGAGCACGCCGAGCAGGACGACGTCCTCCTCGCTGGCACGGCAGCCGGTCTCTTCGTGGAGCTCGCGGATGACCGCGTGTTCCAGGGATTCGCCGGGCTCCACGGTCCCGCCCGGGATCTCGGTGGTCCCGCGGCGGTGGACTCCCAGCAGGAGTCCGCGGGGTCCGTGCAGGATCGCGCCGACCCCGAGCGCGGCGTTGGGCTCCGGCGGGCGGGTCGTGCGCGGCCGGCTGCTGGCAGAGGCGCGGCTGTGCGAACGGTAGAGGCGGACGGAGACCGGATTGTCGTCCTCGGGGGCGTCGAGTGCGTCGATCCCGTCGATGAGGAGGCCGTAGTCGACGCAGAGGTCCTCCCACAGCTTCGGGGTGAGCACCCACATCTCAACCCTCTGGTCCTGGCCGCCGGCGAGCGGCAGGATCTCCGCGCGCGGCGTGACCCTCGAAGAGGGCCCCTGGCCGTGGGAGTTGGTGTGCAAGACGGAGAAGGCGAGGCGCCCGCCGGGCTTCAGGGCCGGCCGGAGGGCGGGCAGCAGGCGATGGGGGTCGATGTAGCCGAAGCCGTGGATGGAATAGATCACGTCGTAGGGCTCGGCCTGATGCAGGTGCTCGACGGCGTCGGCGTGGATGAGGGTGAGCCCCGGGAGGTCGCCGTACCGGGCGAGGGCGCGTGCGTGCTGGCTGGCGGATGCTTCGACGGCGTCGACCGTGGCTCCGTGCTCGCGCACCAGGTGTGCGGCGTGCTTGCCCAGGCCGGAGCACAGGTCCAGGACCCGCAGGCCGGTCAGGTCGCCGAGGACTTCGGCGCCGGGCCCGGTCGGCCAGAATCCCCACGAGATGCGGTCGACTTCCGGGACGTCGGTGCCTCGTTGCAGATGGTGGGTGCCGTACGTGGTCCAGGCGCGGGCGTTGACGGCTTCGGGCTCGGGGTGGTGCATGGCGCTCCTTGGCGTCGGGAGAGTGGCGGGGCCGCGCCGGCTGCACGGCCCCGCGTGGACCTCTGCTGGGGGCCGCGGGTCAGCGGTCCTGGGCGAGGGCGTACAGCTCGCCGAGCAAACTCCCCTCGGTCGCGATGAGTTCGTCGAAGGAGCCTTGCTCCCGGACGGTTCCCTGGTCGAGGACGATCACTCGGTCGGCCATCCTCACGTTGTCGAGGCGGTGGGTGACCACCACGGTGATCCGGTCCGAGGCCATGGCCCGCAGCTCCCGGAAGATCTGGTGCTCTCCTCGGGCGTCCATCTCACTGGTCGGCTCGTCCAGGACGAGTACGGCCGGCTCCCTGTACATCGCTCGCGCGCAGGCCAGCCTCTGCCACTGCCCTCCGGACAGCTCGTGGCCGCCCCACACCGACCGGGCCAGCAGCGTCTCCAGTTCCTCGGGGAGTTCACGCAGGGCCTTGGTCATGCCGACGCGTTCGGCCGCGTCCCAGATCCGCTCGTCGCCGTGCTCGCGGGGCTGGCCCAGGGTGATGTTCTCCCGGGCGGCGAGCGGCCAGTGCCCGTTCTTCTGCGGCACCAGGCCCACGTGCCGCCACACCGACTCCGCGTCGGCGCCGGCCAGGTCGGTGCTGTCCCACAGGACCTTGCCCTCGGTCGGGACGGTCAGTCCGGTGATCATGCGGATCAGCGTGGACTTGCCGGCGCCGTTCTCCCCGACGAGGGCGACGACTTCGCCGCGGTTCAGGGTAAGGGTGATCGGCTGGACGGCCGCGGCCTCCTTGCTCGGGTAGGTGTAGGAGGCGCCTTCCAAGCGGATCTGCTGCGGGGGCTTGGCCCACGCGGTGCCGCGGGCCGTGGTCATGGCGCGGACCTCGTCGATGAACTCGTAATAGTCGGAGAGGTAGAGCCCGTGGTGGAACATGACCGTCGAGTACCGAATGATCGAGTTCAGGGCACGGCCGGCGGTCTGCGAGGCGACGACCGCGGTGCCGGCGATCGCCGTCGTCATGGCCCCGGCGAGGACCAGGCCAGCGAGCGAGGCCCACATGCCGAGAGTGAACAGGCCACCGAGCGAAGCGGCCAGCAGTGTGATCCGCAGATACGGGCGCGCCCCGGCAACCTCCCTCAACTCGACCCGGTCACACATGGACCGATACCAAAAGTGCAGGTAGCCGCGCATGGTGTTGGCCCGCAGCTCGTCGGCGAGCTCGGCCGTCGTCAGCCACCAGCGCATCATGCCGCGGACATTGCGGGCGGAGATGGTCTGGTCGTGGACGCGGTAGTCGACCCGGGCGGCGATCACGCCGCCGAGGCCGCGGGGGACGACGGACAGCAGCAGCACACCGAGAAGCAGCGGGTGCAAGGTGGTGAGTACCACGGCCGCGGAGGCGAGCTGGACGAGGCCGTTGGTGAGGGTCTTGGCGTCGTCGGCGAGGTCGACGGCGCGCAGCGCGCCGATCTCCGCCGCCTGGCTCCGGTCGCCGAACCCTTCCGCGTCGTAGGCGGCGAGTTCGGCCCGCATGTGGAGATCCACGAGCTGCAGGTCCGCGGCCGAGGCGATCTTCGGATTCAGGCGCCGGGTCGCCCAGTCCGCGAAGATCCACATGGACGCGCCGATGGCCATCGCGACGACGGCGACGGTCAGCGCCGGCCACGCATGGGCCAGGCCCTGGCGGGGGTCGTCGACCATCAGCTGCGGCAGGGCCTTCGCGACGGCGGTGAGCATCACCGCCGTGCCGATGCCGGACAGCAGCTGGCACACGACGATCGTCAGGGCCATGCGCCGGTCGACGCTCCAGGCCAGGCGGGCCGTCTGGATCAGGGCCGCGGGGATGCGGCGGGCCATGTCCCACAAGGTGGCGTCGTCCATCGCCCGCCGGTGCTTGCGCCCGTTGTAGTCGAGCTCCGGCGGTGCCGAGGGCTGCGGAGGGCCCGTCCGCGCGGCCGGGAGGGACGCCGCCTCGCCGCTGACGTCTGCTGCGTCGGCGGCCGGGGCGTCGGTCCGGTTGTGCGGTGCGGTCATGCGAACACCCCCGCCGTCAGCCGGTCCAGGGTGCGACGTCCGCGTGCGGTGAGGTGGGGGTCGTCGAGCTTCGGTCCCCAGACCAGGCAGCTCACCGCGTCGATCGCCGCCAGGCATTTCAAGGCGTGCTGCTCCTCGACGGTGAGGTTGCGGCCGTAGCCCTGGAGGCACGCGGCGCGCAGGTCGGGCCGATCGGTCCAGGTGGAGCAGGCCATCAGCACGAAGTCCTGCACGGCGGTCGCGGCCCGGGAGCGCTTTGTTTCCGCAGAGACCGTGTCCCCCGCAGGTCGTGTCGCTTTATGGGGCAGCCGACGGCGCGGTCGGTGTCGCGTAGCAGCAGTGCATCGTGTCGCTATCCCCACCCCATCGTGTGACGGATCCCACACCCTACTTGCTCGCTGACCTCCGCGCGGCCAGAAGAGCGGGGAGTGCCCAGTACGCGGTAGGCGGGCCAGCGTGTTGTGTGGGGTTGCAGGGACATGTGATGCAGTCTCGTGCCCACGGCTGATGCCCCTGGTGCTTCTCCGGTCCCGGACGCCCTGGATGGTCTGCGTACACGGGTGCTGGGAGGCGCGCTGGTCGTTGACGAGCGGAGGCTGTTGGGCGACTTCAGTAGCGACACGTGTTGCGTACGGACCGGGGGAAAGTCGTTCGTGTTGCGGCGGTACCGCGCAGGAACACGCATGCCATCGAGGTGGCGCTGATGCGACTGGTCGCGGACCGGATTCCGGTTCCAGAGGTTGTCTATGCCGATGACGGCGGGGAGTTGGTGGGCGAGCCGTTCATAATGACGCGGTTCGCGTCCGGGGTGCCGCTGACGGCGGTGGCCAGTGAGCAGGACTGCCCAGGTGCCGCCGACAGCTTCAGGCATGTAAGCACCAGCCCATCACGGCGGTACCCCCGCATGTTCGCGCGCTGGAAGATGACCGCCGCAGCGTCGTCGGCCTGGTGATCAGAATGGCAAGAGCCGCGTAAAGAGAGACCTTTACGCACGGTTCTGCGAGAGCCGGGGGGCGAGATTCCCCCCCCCCCGGCTACTCGACTCTTCTCGCCCAAATCCCGTTGGTCCAGGACCAGGCCACGGACGTGGTCGTAGGCGGCCTGCAGGTGGATCTTCGGGTCCTTGGCTCCGGCCGCTCCCCGCAGGCTCTTGCCGTCCACCTCCAGGCCGCGCAGGTGACCGCCTGTGTGGTGCGCCGGTCGGCCAGCCCGGTGGCCCACCGCCTGGTCCAACGCGTTGCCGTCGATGCTCAATAGCCGCCGTACTGTCGTTTCGTAGGCAGGCACCGCTTCGGGGACAGCGGATCGGGTCGTACGCCAAGAGGTTCCAGGACAGAGGACGGGGCGTCAGCGATCCACTCGCCGACCGCGAGCAGGGAGGTTGCTCCGGCCAGAACCGCGCACGAGATCAGCGCGAGCACGACGACGAGAGCGTGCCGTACACCGCGGGGATCTCGCGGGTCGGGCAGCTCGTGCAGCCAGCAGGCCCGAGATCTCCCGGGCACGGCCTGGGGTTGCTGGTGGAGTTGGTCAAAGGCAGGCGGGATTGGCGATTATGCGTCGGCAGGCACGGTCCCCACTCGGATCACAGAGCGTCGAGAACTCCATGATCTAGGAAGTCCGTGCCTGTCACGTTCCCGGAAACCCGCCGCGCTGGCAGACCATCACGAACTAGATGTCAAGCCAATACGCCGAAGCCCTGGATCACCATCTCTGACCGGAGACGACTTCGGGCTCGCATCTGGGTGCCTCGGAGGATTCGAAAGCATAAGTCGGGAACCGCTCATGGAAGTCGAAGAGCTTCGCAAGTTGCCAGCCCCAATCACGTACACGGCTACTCGTTGAGTCATGGACTGATTGAAGAGTAGAGAGCGGAATCCTGCCCGGAACGACGTGGTCGCAGAAACGCAAGAAGTACGACAAAGTCGGACCGAGTGCGAGATCGCGTGCTACCTGCTCGACCACGCTCCAGTCCACGTTGCCGGTAGCCACCTCCGGGATTGTGTAAGCGAATGGCCGCAGCGAGCGCCCGTCGTGCAGTGCAACTTCGTTGTAGTACCTACTGAGGTTGAGCCAGACGTGATCGGCCGGCGAGAGTGTCTCTCCTACACCGAGCGAGCTTGGTACTGCGCGGTCGAAAAGAATCGAGGGATCAGCATCTGACGCAACGTTGTGATGAACGTCAATCTCGATGACCACTACGGCTCGACCCGACACAAATCGGAGGGGGTGAGCGTTGTGGCTTTTCGCCAACTGTACGACGACTGGATCAGACAGCTCGAAGGTTTTCACGAAGGGGCAAAGCTCGTAGTGGCGCAGCTCCAAGTCCGCTACGTATCGAAGGTCGCGGTCTCTCATGACGCCGTTTGCCGCATCGAAGAAGGCGTGACGAAACCCAAGGGTATACATGATCGACTTGACCGTTTCGATCTGGTCGCGTGGCACGAGCACGTCACCATCCCCGACGAGGCCGATCGAGTGGCCGGGAAAATGGCGTCGGATTAGCTCTGCTCCTTTGAAGGTGAGCGTCCGGATACCGGCGCTCGCGAAAGCCTCCAATACTTCGAGCAGAGCCGTGAGCTGACAACTCCAGACAGCATCATACCCCGACTGAAGAATGCCCGTGTCCTCCAACGACAGCGCGAGCATTGAGTCGATGTTCCTCGATCTAAGGAACGAGCGAATGCTCCCATTGGTCGGAACGTCGTCTAGTTCGAACCCCGGAGCCTGCGTTCGATCCGCACCCCACCGCAGTAGCCTGATCGCCACCTCGGCGTTCGACATATGCCTATCACTGGACAGGGCGGTCGCCCTTCAGTGCGATTTGAACGGAGGCGGGATCAGACCCTTCGCCGAACTGCGACAAGATGTCAGCAACGACCGATTTGGTCTGCCCCCTGACCGACAAGACCACCGACTCCGCCGACCCCGCGAGAGCCTCTTGAAGCTTTGTCACGACTTCGGATGCGGCAGCAGGGTCCCTTAGCGTCAAGATGACTGAAACCGGGGCATCCGTTTCAATGTCCGTTTTCTTTCCCACTGAGTTCTCTCCCTCGCACCTGATCTGACCTGCATGGAAGTTGTGACGGAAACTGTGACTAAGTGCTGCGCTCGCATTTTGCTCGCGATCCACGGTCTCCGTAAGATCCCATCGAGTTCGTGGACGTGGCCCCCATTTGTTCGCGAGAAGACTTACTCGCGACTTGGGGTGCCAGCCTTGTTAGCCAGTTGACATCAGCGACCCTCAATGAGCAAGCCGACTCACCCAAGCGAGGTCTCGGTCATATGGCGCACAAGAGTGAAACTGTGTCCAGCTAGATCCTGCGGGTTCCTCTCCCGCCTGCTGGCCACCCGGCGCCTAAAGCCCGGACGCGGTGGCGCTGGCTCCCCGCTGGCTGGCAGGCCCTGCTGAAATTGCCGGTGACGGCGTGCTGATTCGCCTTGCGGCCAACCTCGTGCCCGGGAACGACGTATGGAACGTCAATGTGCGCGGTTCTGCAGCGTCCTGTGCGCTGTAGAAGCTGCCGGGTCCCATGAGGATGCCGTCGGCGCCTTCCGTACAGGCACCTTGACCGTCTTCCGCGATTAGGCCAATCCGGTGAAGGCGTGGCAAGTCTTACGCATCGGCGTTGTAGGCTGCCTGCGTGGTAAACGAAGGCAGCGCGATCAACTCAGCGGCCGGCCTCCCAGAGTGGGCAGGGCACGTAGTGCAGCTATGCCACCAGGGGAAGGGCCGTCGGCCAGAAGTTGGTTCAGCCGTTGGGTACGGGGCTCGACAGCAGGGTCACCTCGGGATGCTCTTGGTCGCCTGCCGCTCGCTCCTCTCTACAAGCTTCATATAGCAGCCTCAGGCACCGCTCTGCTGTTCCGCGGGCGATTCTTTGGCGCTGCACTTGTTCGAAGTGCGATCCCGTCTTGACCGGGAACAACTGATGCATGCTAAAACAACTACATCCTGACCATAATCCGGCCGGTCGCGACTGAGAGTCGACGTATTTTTGTCGACCATGATTTATGGGTTCTCTGGGCGACGGAATAGCGGGATGGGGTACCACAGGGTGCTTGGACTCAGCGTTACAGCCACTGATACAGGCGAGGCCAGCCTGCCGCGCTATTCGGCGTCTTCGGCTAAATTTCTGATCGGCGAGGTTAATGCCAGGAAATATGGCGGCTTTGAGTAAGACAGTGAATACCCTGACGATTGCTTCTCTGGGTTCCACCGAGCTCGCGCTGCATGGGAGACCCTCCATTAGGTGGTGCGATCTCCCCCAACGGATCAGCAAGAAGTCCGCGCGGCGCTACCAAAAGGTACTGCTGCTCAATCCCGCGGCCACTCTGTACCGGCACGACCTGCCGCGGTGCACATATCCGCTGGGCATCGGATACATCGCGGCCGTCCTGGAGAAGTACGGCTACGAGGTCAAGATCCTCGACGTGTTCGCCGAGGGCTACTACAACGCCCAGACGGTCGACGGGGACGAGCAGTTCCTGTGCTACGGGCTGTCGGACGACGACGTCGTCAAGGTGATACGGGACTTCGGCCCCGATGTCGTCGGCGTGTCCAGCATCTTCAGCAACCAGGCCGACAACGTCCACAATCTGCTGCGCTTGGCGGACCTGGCGTCACCCGGGGCCGTCACGGCCATCGGAGGCGCCCACGCCCGCTATTTCCCCAAAGCTTGCCTGGAGGACCCCAACCTCGACGCGGTGTTCCTCGGCGAGGGGGAGATGACCTTCCTGCTGTGGCTCGAATACCTGAACGGCACCGTGGGCGAGGACGAGGTCCACGGCGTAGCCCTACGGGATCGGGACTCCAACATCAAGATCAAGCCCGAACTGCCGCTCATCAGCTCCATGCGCCCCCAGGGCCCCGAGCTCGGGAAGTCGTCTCCCATGCTGAGCATGGCCGGGGAACTGGACCACATCCCCTTCCCCGCCTGGCACCACTACAACATGGAGAAGTACTTCGAGATCAAGGCCTATCAGTCGCCGTACACGGTCGGCTCTCGGGTGGGACAGCTGTACACCAGCCGCGGTTGCACAGCGCACTGCACCTTCTGTACGACCACCCACTTCTGGGGGCAGAAGCTCCGCAGGCGAAGCGTGGACAGCGTCGTAAACGAGGTGCGGAAGCTGCGCGACGCATATGGAATCGACGAGTTCCATATTCAGGACGACAACATCACGAACGACATGGACCACGCCCGGGAACTCTTCAAGGCGTTTCGTGAGGTGGGTCTGCCCTGGGCGACCCCGCAAGGGACGGCTCTGTGGCGCATGGACGAAGAACTGCTCGACCTCATGGCGGAATCCGGGGCCTATCAGGTCACCTTCGCCATCGAGAGCGGAGTGCAACGAGTCCTCAAGGAGTTGATCAAGAAGCCGCTCAACCTCAAGCGCACATCACACCTCATTAAGTACGCGCGCGGTCTCGGAATGCACGTGCATGGGTTCTTCATCATCGGCATGCCGCCCATGTTCGGCTACGAAGGCGAGTCGATCGAGGAGATGCAGGCTTCCTACGACTATGCCGATGAGGCCGGCTTCAACAGTGCCTCGTTCTTCGCGGCATCGCCGATCGTCGGGTCCGAGCTTCTCCGCGAATGCATCCGGCAGGGTTTCGTTGACCCTCAGCAATCTCTGTACCGAATGACCTACAAGCAGGGAATCATCAACGTTCCCGGCCTGTGGGGCGGCGCGGAGATCGCTGAACTCGCCGCGAAGTTCAATCGCGACTTCAACGCGCGACGCGAACGTGCCTACACACCGCAGAAGCAGTGGAACGAAGAGCAGTACTGACTTCAGGGAGAAACAGTGAGCAACACCGTGACGGCGAGTGGCTTCGGCGCGCTTCTCAAGGAGCGGCGCGAGCAGGTCAAGATGGATCACGCCGCGCTGGCGGGGATCCTCAGCGAGACGCCGGAGACCATTGCCGCCTGGGAGAACGGCGACGGCGGAGGCCTCACGTTGACGCAGCTCGCCAGGATTGCCGACGCCCTCGGGACGTCGATCGGTGCGCTGACGCCGCCGGCTGAGAACGACCTGAACGGCGGGGTCGTCATCCAGCTGCCCGAAGAGCGCCCGATCCTCAAGGGCGTGCGCGACAACGTCGAGTACTACGTCTACAACTGCCTGGTCCGCACCAAACGGGTGCCCTCCCTTGTGCCCCTGGTGGTCGACGTGGTCACCGACAACCCCGACGAGGCGAAGTTCAACGCGGGCCACGCCGGCAACGAGTTCCTCTTCGTCCTGGAGGGGGATATCCATATGAAGTGGGGCGACCCGGAGAACCCCCAGGAAGCCGTACTGCCGACCGGCGCCAGCCTGTTCGTGGAGGAGCACGTCCCGCACGCGTTCACTGCGGCCAAGGGGACAGGCTCCGCGAAGCTCATCGCCGTGAACTTCTGATGCTCACCGTCATGGGTGGTGGGCCCACAACCCATGACACCGGACACAGTGACGTCCGCCGATACACCGGATGGAGGGAACAGCGCGATGGGCTTCGGATCCGAGGACACTCGGGAACAGCGTTTCCGCTACGGGGCGGTCGTCGAGCGGCGCGACGTGCTGGACGGCCGGACGTGGATCGCGTATCCCGTTCGGGTGGTGGCCGACACTCCTCGTCTGGTGGCCCTGTACTTGTCGCGCGGGACGCAATTGCGCTTCGGCTACGACTCCTTCAGCTGCGGAACCCATCCCTGGAAGCAGATCGGAGACCGCTGGCAGAGCGCCGGCGTGCTCCAGCTCCACCGGCCGGGGGACGCGCACTCTGTGTGGGTGGCGAAGGACCCGGACAGCGGTGACTTTCGGCAGTGGTACATCAACCTCGAGGCACCGCTCGAAAGAGACGCCACCGGATTCAGCACACTGGATCACGAGATCGACCTCATCGTGCCGGCGGGCGCGAAGACGTGCCGGTGGAAGGACCTCGGCAAGTTCGAAACGCGGGTGCGGCGCGGGCACTTTACGGCAGAGCAGGCGGCCGCGATCCGGACGGAAGCGGCGAGTGTCGCAGGGTCGGTCGCCGAGGACACGCAGTGGTGGGACACCAGCTGGTCGTCGTGGGAGGCGCCCGATGGCTGGGGGCCGCTTCCACCTCACACTTCTGACAACGGGGGCTCTCAGGGATGACACCGGATTTTCTGGCCGTCAAGGTGGGCGGCAGCCTGTTCTCGCGCAAGGACGAGCCCGGAAACCTGGACGAGACGGCCATGGCGCTCTTCGCCAAGGGTTTCAGCCGACTCAGCCAGCGGTTCCCCGGGCGCATGGTTCTCATCAGCGGTGGGGGCGCCTTCGGGCACGGAGCGATCCGAGAGCACAACCCGTCCAGAGCCTTCTCGCTGGCCGGGCTGACCGAGGCCACGTTCGAGGTGAAGAAGAGGTGGGCCGTTGAGCTGCGCAACGCCGGGGCCGCTGCCTTTCCGCTACAACTCGCGGCGATGTGCACTCTCCGTGACGGCGTCCCGGAGCTGAGGTCCCCGGTCCCCGCGGAGCTGCTCGATCGTGGTGTACTGCCGGTGCTGGCGGGTGACGCCCTGTTCGACGAGAGGGGCACGCTCCACACCTTCTCCAGCGACCGGGTGCCGGAAGTGCTGCTTCCTCTGGTCTTCGGGCACCTGCGGGTGGTGACCCTCACCGACGTCGACGGGATCATCACCGACGGCGCCGGGGGGAGCCAGGTCCTACCGGAAGTGGATGCCGAGTCACCACAGCGGGCCTACGCGGCCCTGTGGGAAAGCAGCCAGTGGGATGCCACCGGTGCCATGCGCACCAAGCTCGACGCCCTGATCACGTGCGCTCGCGCTGGAGCCGAGTGCTTCATCATGCGAGGCGATCCTGGGATGGATCTGGACCTCCTGGCCGCTCCTTACAGCTCCTGGCCCTCGTCGCTGCGGGCCACCCGCATCATCGGACATCGCATGAATAGAGTGGTTGGGTAATGAAAAACCTCATCATTCGCAGCAGTAGGCTGGTCGACCTCAATCTGCTCAGGGTAAGGATCGCCTCAAACCTTCCTGAATTCTCCGCCTATTCCTACTTCTCGTCCGCTTGCGCCGATCAGCAGGCGGTGCCCGACTACGAGGTCGTCTGCATCGATCTGGACCGCGACGAGGTGCCGGAGTCGGTCTACCGGGACAAGGCGGACCGCACCTTCCGAAGCAAGCGCTTCAAATCCGGCTACTACCTCGTGCACTATTTCGGGGAACCCGCTCATCTAGTCACGATCGGCCGAACTTTTTACGTGTTCGGCCGGGCACTGGAGAAGACGGTCTGGCCCTATTTCGTCAAACACATCCTGACTATCTTTGCCGCGGACCACGGCTATCTGCACCTAAAGGCCGCCGGCTTTGAGCTGCCCGGAGCCGGCGCGACCCTGCTGATCGGCCGCAACGGTGCCGGGAAAACGGTGTTCCTAGCCCAGGCATGCCTGAGCGGCGCCCGGTTCCTCAGTAACACCCACACGCTGGTGCGCGACGGCGTCGCCCATGGCATCCCCTCTTCGATCCGGGTACGCCACGACCAGTGCTTCGGCGAGCTTATCGACCTGCACGGGTTGACACCACACATGGAGTCCGGAGACTACGTCGCTGACGCGTCGACCCTCTTTGATAGTACGCCGATCGATAGCGCGCCGGTGCGGAACGTCGTCATCGTCGATTACAACCCGTTGTCCCCACAGGGTCTCACCCGCATTCCTTCCGGTGCGGCCGAAACTTTCATGGACCAGTTCTCATTCGCGGTCACCACCTATGGACTGAAGGACGACCTTTTGGCTCATCACGGTTCTGATTTCGATGCCTACGTCGCTTCCCTGCGCCGCATGCGGAGGGAGCTGACCGCACTGGTCGGGAGAGCGCAGTGTTACCGGGCCAATGTTGACATGCTTGACAGTGAAGCCCGGAATGCGGCACTTAAGCAGCTTGCCAAGTGAGTCAGGTTCTCCAGGATGAGGAATTCCGAATGAAAAGGCCGGTTGTTTACGTCGGTATGAGTGCTGACCTGATTCATCCTGGGCACATCAACATCATCCAGCGCGCAGGTGAACTCGGTGACATCACTATCGGCCTGTTGACCGACGCTGCGATTGCGAGTTACAAGCGGCTTCCGCACATGAGGTTCGAGCAACGGCGGGCGGTTGTCGAGAACCTTAAGGGTGTCACCGCCGTGGTACCTCAGCACACCCTGGACTATGAGGAGAACTTGCGGACAATCCGGCCCGACCTCGTCGTACACGGCGACGACTGGCGCACGGGCGTACAGAAGCACACACGGCAGCGTGTCATCGAAGTCCTCGCGGAGTGGGGCGGACGACTGGTGGAGATCCCCTACACGACGGGAATCTCGTCCACACAGCTGAACAACGCCGTCAAGGAGATCGGCACGACACCGAACATCCGACTCGCCCGGCTCCGCCGGCTGCTGGAGAACAAGGACATCGTCCGGATTCTGGAGGCACACAACGGCCTGTCAGGTCTCGTCATCGAGAACTTGAAGACCGTGGTGGACAACCAGACCCGTGAGTTCGACGGAATGTGGTCGTCGTCCCTGACCGACTCCCTCGCGCGGGGCAAGCCAGACATCGAAGCCGTCGACGTCTCGTCACGGCTGCAGACGGTGAACGAACTCTTCGAGGTCACCACGAAACCCCTGGTGTTCGACGGTGACACGGGGGGCAAGCCCGAGCACTTCGGCTTCACCGTGCGGTCCCTGGAGCGGCTGGGCGTCTCTGCGGTCATCGTCGAGGACAAGGAGGGGCTCAAGCGCAACTCGCTCGTCGGGACGGAGGTTCCGCAGACCCAGGCGCCGGTGGAGGACTTCTGCGAGCGCATCCGCATCGGCAAGCGGGCACAGATCACCGACGACTTCATGGTTGTAGCACGCATCGAGAGCCTCATCCTTGGCAAGGGAATGGACGATGCCGTGGACCGGGCCGAGGCGTATGTGGACGCTGGCGCCGACGGCATCATGATCCACAGCAGGCGCTCGGATCCCTCGGAGATGTTCGAGTTCTGCAAGTACTTCAATAATCTGCCCCGGCGGGTCCCCCTAGTGGTGGTCCCCACCAGCTATAGCCGTGTGCGCGAGACCGAACTCGTGGATGCGGGCGTAAACATGGTCATTTACGCCAACCACCTCATGCGTGCGATCTACCCGCAGATGTCCAAGGTAGCTCAGTCGATCCTCCAGCACGGTCGTGCCTTCGAAGTCGAGCCCATGCTCGCTTCGATCAAGGAAACCTTGTCGATCATCCCGGAGAACGCCACATGATCCGCACCGACGCCTTCGCGTCCCGGCTGGTGGCGGAAGGTGTCTCGCTTTTCTGTGGGGTGCCGGACAGCCTTCTCAAGGAGTTCAACGCTTGTCTCGGCGGCATCAGGCCCGAGGCCGGACACGTGATCACCGCCAACGAGGGCAATGCCGTCGGCGTGGCCATCGGCCACTACCTGCGCACCGGTATGCCTGCCCTGCTCTACATGCAGAACTCTGGCATCGGCAATGCGATCAACCCGCTTACGTCGCTCGCCGATCCCGCGGTCTATGGCATCCCGATGATTCTCCTTATCGGCTGGCGGGGCCGCCCAGGAGTGCTCGACGAGCCTCAACACGTCAAGCAAGGCAAGATCATGCCGGCATTGCTGAACGCTCTGGAGCTGCCCTGGTCGGTGCTCCCGCAAGAGACTGACGCAGCTGTGGAGGCCGCCCAGAAGGCGATCGCGTCCTCGCTCGCCGACGGCACGCCGTACGTCTTCCTGGTGGAGAAGGGCACTTTCGCGCCTGCCCGGATCCAAGCCGCCGCGCTGGAACCGGGCCTGCCGAGTCGCGAAGAGGCGCTGGTCGCCCTGGCCGAGGCAGTGGGCCCCGGCCAGGTGGTGGTATCCAGTACGGGCATGCTCAGCCGGGAGCTGGTCGAGTACCGGGAGCGGACGGGGTCCAGTGCGGCGCTGGACTTCCTCACCGTGGGCGGTATGGGACACGCCAGTTCCATCGCCTTAGGCATCGCCTTGCGCGAGCAGAAGCGGGAGGTGTGGTGCCTGGACGGAGATGGAGCTCTGCTGATGCACCTGGGCGCTCTACCGGTCGTCGCTCAGCACGCTCCGCGCACGTTCTTCCACGTCATCTTCAACAACGGCGTCCACGACAGCGTCGGTGGCCAACCAACTTCAATCGGACACGTGCACGTACCGACGTTGGTCGAGAGTTGTGGATATCGGCACGGTGTCGCCGCGTCCTCGGTGGAGGCGATCGCGGACGAACTGGCCAGGCTGCGCGAGATCGGCGGCCCCGCCTTGTTGGAAATTCGTGTCCGGCCGGGCAGTCGTACCGATTTGGGGCGGCCATGCGCCACCCCCGCCCAGAGCAGGATGTCGATCATGCGTGCGCTCGTGGAACAGGCGGCGTCGTGACGCTCCGGTGGCCCGCTGTCCTGTACGGCCGGGGCGTCGTCGCATCGGTTCCGGAATTGGTGGAGGCTCTACCTGCGCGCAGGGTCCTCGTCGTCCGGGGGGTGCAGTCGTTCAAGGAGTCCGGGGCATCGAGCATGTTGGCTTCGTTCAGCCGGCGGACGCGGATTTGGCAGTGGCACGGCTTCACCCCAAACCCGGACGCCCGGGAGCTGGAGCAGGGGCTCGCCTTGGTCCGGGACCTACATCCAGACGCGGTGGTAGGAGTGGGCGGCGGCAGCGCCATGGACATGGCCAAGATGCTGTGTGCGCTGGAGGACGTGCCACGCGTTGGCCTGGAGGAATGCATCCGCTCCGGAGCGGCGATCGAAATCCGCCGCATAAAGCTCGTGCTGGTACCGACGACCTCCGGCTCCGGCAGCGAGGCCACGCATTTCGCCGCAGTGTACATCGGCGATGCCAAGTACTCGGTGGCCGGGACGGCTCTGTTGCCAGACGTAGCCGTCCTCGACCCGGCCCTCAGTGAGAGTGGGTCCGCCTATCAGCGGGCCGCGTCCGGCATCGACGCTATCACTCAGGGCATCGAGAGCCTCTGGGCAGTCCAGTCCTGTCAGGAGAGCCGTGGACTGGCCCTGAACGGCCTGCGAAGTCTGCTGTCCGGCATCGACGACTTCGTTTCGTCGCCGCACGCCGGTGCCGCGAGGTCCATGGTCGTAGGCAGCCATCTCGTGGGACGCGCGATCAACCTCTCGAAGACGACGGGAGCTCACGCGCTGTCCTACGGCATCACTCGCCGATACGGCGTGAGCCACGGTCACGCGGTCGCGCTCACCCTAGGCGCCTTCCTGGACGCCCATGCCCGCGCGAGCACGTCCGATCTGCACCCCGAGGCGCGAGTGCCGATGTACCGAAGGGGGCTCGATGACATCGCGGGACTGCTGGGCGCCTCCCACCCGACTGACTCGGGGCACCGCTTCGTCGCTCTGGCGCGGCGGCTGGGTATGGCCATGAGCCTGTCCGAAGTGGGGGTGAAGTCCGCGGCCGACATGCGAGAGCTTGCTGCCGCCGTGAATGTTCAACGGCTCGGCAACAACCCCGTCTCATTCTCCCAGGACGAATTGACCGAGCTTCTCATGAGGTGTCGATAGACGAGTCGTTGACACAGCGGCTAGTAATCTCGCCGTCTCGGTTGGGTGTGTCGGTTGTCGAGGAAGAAACGCGAAGGTGTCTCCCTGATCGTGCGGTGGCCGCAGGTCATATCGTGGACTCTGACCACTGACTGGCGATGTTCGACCAGGCCATGGTCCATGTCATGCAGAACGGGGCTTCCCGATGACAAGATCTACTTCGCCGCGACAGCGAGATCAAGGAAGAGAGCGGCGTGGTCGTCAGCGTCGTCGAGGCCATCGGTGCTTTCAGGCGTGTCAGTAACGCGATCCGCAACGGGGCGGGGCACCCGGCGGTCTTCGACTGGGTCTCCCGCCCACGTATGCGAATGCTCTTGACGACCTCAGCTGCACGACCCGTACGGCGCTATGCCGCTGCGGGCGGGGGGCAGGCGGCGGACGTTGCCGAGGGCCGCAGTCTGTTCCCGCAGCCGCTCGATCTCTGAGTGCTGGGCCGCGATCCGGGACACGGCGAGGGTCTTGAACGCGGTGAGCTCGGCCAGGGCTTCGTCCCGCTTGGCGACCCGATCCTTGAGTTCGGCGACCTGGGCCTTGAGCCGTTCGATCTGCGCTGCACGTGGGTCGACGATCTCGCCGGCCTGCTGCAGAGCCGCGAGTCGCCGCTCGAACTCGTCGGCAAGCTGCTGGTAGGGGCCCGGCCGGGTGGTGCCGTCGCGGTTCTTCTTCGGGTAGAAGCCGGTCCGGGTGACGCCGGACTCCAGGGCCAGGGTCTTGAGATCACACTTGCCGTTTGGTGGAAGTTCCCCGCGCAGGAGCCGGTCCATGGCCGCTCGGATGGCGTCCTCGTTGCGTGCGCGGTTGCTGTCGCTGATCCGCCCCATCAGATCTCGTCCTTCCCGGCGGCGCCTGCGGTGGCTTGGTCGATCTCGGCGAGAACCCGCTCGGCACGGGCCATGCTCACTTCCAGACGGGCCCGTTCGGTCTTCTGCCGGCGGCTGAGGCTGCCGATGAACACCTTGGCGGTCTGCCGCGATTCCTCCCACACCGGGCGGTGGCACGGGTGGTGCGTGGCTTGGGGGCATCGGGCGGAGTCGCACATGCCGGCAAGCGGCCGGTCGGCATCCGGGGTGCCGGCCAGCCGCAGGCACAGCGCCTTGGCCGGATCGATGAACCAGCAGTAGTTCGCCGTGCCCAGGTGGAGGGTGTGGGCCCGGGCCGTGAGCATGGCCACGACCTCCTGGTCGCTGTCGACGAGCTGGGGCGCAAGCTCGATGAGTTCGTGGAGCCGTCCGTCCACGCTGGTGAAGAGGCTGATCAGGTCGCGGGCGCCGGGACCGGACGGCATGATCCCGCGCTGATAGTCGTGGTAGACGTCGGTGAGAATGCCGATGTTGCGCTCTTCCTCGAGCTCGTTGATCTCGGCGAGGAACTTCGCCTGAGCGCCGCCTGGCCGTGCCGCATACCCCTCCGTAGTGGCTACAGACAGGTGCTTGAGCTGCAGTTTTGCCGCGAGAAGGCCGCCGGGACGATACGCGATCTCCACGGCGAGGGTGCGCCGGAGGGCCCGTGGCGTCACCGCCCCCTCCGGAATGGGGGCCAGGCCCAGCCGTTGCCCGGCCGGCCCGTTCACCCAGGCTCTGAAGTTCTGGTACGTCGTGTCGCAGAAGACCGGATGGAACAGCGAGGTGCCGGGCGCCGCGTCCTGGCCGAGGAGCTGCTCGGCCACCTCGATAGCTTCGTAGACCTCCCGGGTCACCACCCACTCGTCCCGGACGCCGCCGAGCGGCTGTCCCTTGATGAGCTTGCCTGCTAGGCGGTAGCGGAACAGGCCGGGAGCGATCTCCAGGGGCGGCTGACGGCACCCGACGACCAGTTCGCCCAACTCGCAGTGCCGCATCCCGGCGAGCGCGGCCACTGCGAGGCCGCAGGCCGTGGCCAGGTACCCGACCAGGAACTTCAGCTCGGTCGAGAACAGCGGTTCTGTCCACGCGACGTGCCCCTGCCCGTCGGCTCGCTCCACCTCGGCAGCGTGGCGGCCATACGGAGCGCAGACTCCGACGAGGGCAAGGGCCCGCTCCAGGTCGGGACGGAGTGCCGGAAGCCAGGCGCCGTAAAACTGCCGGGTCCCGCACTCCCGAGCGAGCGCGCTCAGGGAAACGGAGGCGAGGGGATCGTTCTCCTCGCGCAGTCCGCGAGCACGGGCATCCTTCGCCGCGGCCGGTGTCATGAGTTCCAGAGGTTCTCCGGATTCAACCCGGCGCTCCAGGTTGTGCAGGAATGCCTCGCGCCTGGGGTGCTTGTGGGAGGTGAGGCTGCGGTCCGCGGCCTGCCGCTTCCGCTTTGCCTCGGCTTCGCTCAGGATGTGCGGGGCCAGAGTCTGGATCAGGTACAGCACGGCGGCGAGCAGGGGTTGCTGCACTTCGGACGCCAGCGGCCGCACCTTGTTCGCGCCGCCCAATTCCGCCGTCCGGCCGGAGCCACCGGCGGCGCTCGCGCCGTCGAAGGGGCGGAGATCGGCTCGGAACTTCTGCCCGCTGAACAGCGCCCGGTACTGCGCGAGTCCGATCGGCGCGCCCATTGCGACGGCTCTGGTTGAAGGGGAGTCGGCGACCACTTCACCATCGTCGCCGAGCTTCTCGGCCCGGAAGTCCACGTACGCGGTGCAGTGGTGGTTGGTGACCTGTTCCAGGTCGGTGATGCCCTGCTCCGTGAGCCACTTGAACCACCGTATGAGCTCGGACAATTTACCATGGCAGGTCGTCAGCGTCTGCACGGTCCGTTCGGCATAGGCGAGGTCACGGACCGCGTCGTGGCGCGGCGCCATCAGCGCCGCGATGTACTCCTTCGCGGTCAGCCTCCACTCCCTGTTGACGATCGGCGTGAAGTCGAGGGCGCGCTGGTTGGGCCGCAGATAGGCCGGCAGCCCGATCACCTCGTCGAAGGGCCACCGGTCCTCGTCGAAGAAGGGCCCCGTCACGTCGAGCGGCAGAGCGAAGCCGAACAGCGGGCACAGCTCCGCGCCGGCGAAGGGCGAGACGAGACGCCGCGGCCGGGGGTTCAGTGGCGGCATCATGCGGTGCGCTCCTCGGGGTACAGGGGGATCTCGTCGTCGGTGTCGGTGATCACCGTGGCCAGGCGCGCGAGCTCGGCCGGATCGTAGGAGGTGAGGATCTGCTCGATCCGGTGCGTATACGGACCGAACACAGCCATGAACTGGGCGGCCGGCATCTGCTGCCACTGCCGTGCGAAGAACGCCTTCATCCGCAGAAGGTTGGCGGCGTGTCGCGGCGCGAACAGGGAGAGTGGGCACAGCAGGCACACCCATGGGCGGGCCGGACACGGCTGGCCCTTTGGACCATGCAGCCCTGCCAGCGGGTCCGCGCACGCGGCGACGAACACGTCCCGCTGTCCGCCGACCAGTTCGGCAATGGCCGCGTCGTCCAGCCCGAGCCGGGAGACGAGGTCGGGCAGGTTGTCCGCCAGCTGGGCCAGGTCGTCGTCACTCAGCACCATCGGTGGGAGCGCTTTGCGTAGAACATCGCCCTGGGCCTCCTCCACGATCGTCTCCAGCGCGTCCTTCTGCGCGGGGGTCGCGGCCGTGAGGTAGTGGTCGCCCTCGACCCGTGGGCTGTGGTTCGGGTCGATTCGCCCGCGCCCGCTGCCGAACCAGTTCTTGCGGTCCCGGTGGGACTCGAACGAGGTCCGGATGCTGTGACGGTGGATCCGCAGCGGCTTGCCGTCGCTGCCCTTCAAACCCGCCCGCTTCACCCATCGCTGGATGGAATCGTGGAGCGACGCACCCGTCCTCCAGACCCCAATCTGGGTGAAATCGTGGCGCAGCCACAGCTCTGAGCCTTCGGTCTCCGCAGCGAAGCGGCGCGAGAAGGCGGAATGCTCAAGCCATCGTTCCACCAGCCGCACGGCGCGCGGGGACAGCGTCACGCTCTCCTCGGCGGTCCGGCCCTTGAGGTAGTTCACCAGCATCGCCGCGTCTCCGGCCCACTCCAGGTCCTCAACGCCCAGATCGGCGATGCCGTCGGGGACGATGCCGGTGTACGCGCCGAACAGCAGCTGGTAGGCGATCACCACCGACGGGGAGGGGAACAGCGCAGTACAGACACGCTGTGCATCAGCGCCGCGGCCCATGCGGTAGTAGGCCATCGTCGGCGTCCACCCGACCCGCTGCCCCAGGCTGACCGCGTTCTCCGGGCCGTGACGGACCATCCACCAGCACAAATTCTCGTACGACCAGCCGTGCTGATAAGGATCCCGTCCCTTCTCAGCTGCGGCGCGAGCCTCCCGGAACTGCGACCAGGCTTCCTCAATCTCTACCCGGCACACCTCCTGCAGTCTGCGCCAGACCGTCTCGTCGTACGGGAGGAGCGGCTGGGAGTCCCGCCGACGCCTCTGGTTGTACGCCCGCCCGCCCACCAGTTCACGCACCTCCGGACGCAGCGCCTGCGAGTCCTGGTCGAACGCGGCCAGCATCCGACGGATCATCGACTCCTGAGCGGCTCCCGTCACCCACAACTGCTCGACGAGGACGGGGCGGGTGAGGTCCGCCGCACCACCGACGTGCCCGCGCCTGGCCATCGCCGCCGCGAACAGGCGAATCGCCCGCACGAACTCCTCGACCGTCCTCTCCGCGTCGACCTTGCCGTGAGGATGTATCAGCCCGATCAACCCGCTGGCCATATCGCGAACCAGCTGTGGATTCTCCTGCACGGGCAGCTCCACCGTCGCGGTAGTGCCCCTGGTGAACCAGCAGACCAGCCGCGCGGGCTCCTCCAGCAGTTGAGCGGCCATCAGACGAGCACCGCCTCATCCTCGAACTCCTCATCCGCCTGGGCCTCGGCAAAAAGGTCAAACTCATGCCCCGCGCGTTCATACGCATCGCGGTAGATCCGGGTCATGTCCAGGCGGCGTAGATACGCTTCCGTGGTGACGACACTGGTGTGTCCAAGGAGGTCACGCAGCACCATCATCGGATCCGCCTTGCCCAGGTACAGAGCCAGCGCCGCATCCGTATCGGTCGCGTGAACCATGCGGGCGGCCTCCATGAAATGGCCGCTGACCAGCCACTCCAACGTCCTGATCGCGAAGGTGTGACGGAGCCGGTGCGGGGCAGTGTGCGGGAAGCGGGGCTCGAAACGCTCCCGGATCCGGGTGGAAGTCCGCTCGAGCACCGTGGCCCAGGCGGTGAAGGGAGCGCCGTTCGCCTGCACCCCCAGCAGCATCGATCCACCATCGGGCGCTACCAGGCGTCGCCGCTCGGACGGCGTCAACGCCGCCCACTTCACCCTGGTGCCGTTCACCCGGCCACCCCGGGCGTTGGCCTCGCTCACCACCAACGGCTCACCCCACCGGGCCGGCGGCTTCCAGCGCGAGCCGACCGTGGCCAAGGGGCGAACCGTCGTCATGTACCGGTGTACGCGCGCCAGGCTGCTGTAGGACGTCCACGTCGTGCGGAACTTGCGGCCCTTCGTTATGCCCTCGGGGACGGGGAAGGAGATCGGCAGCGCGGTCGGCTTCGGCGGAAGCGCGGGAACCTCTACGTCCAGCAAGTACGTGAACTCCTGCGACCGCAGCCCCGAGGAGAGGACGAAGTCACCCATCGCGGCGTTGCGCGTGAGCGTCCGCCCGCGGTACGAGGTGTCCGGCGACCCGTCCGGGCGGAGCCCTGCCAGGCCCCGAACGAACATCTCCGCGAAGTCGGACTCGAAGTAGCGGATCGTGACATGACGCTTCGGAGTGCGCCGGCGGGCCTGGTTGACCTGCTGAGCCCGCACCTGGTCCCCGTACTTTGAGACGGCTTCCTTGTAGGTGAACGGCACTGCAGGCGCGTGGCTCTCCTTGTCCGCCCACGTGTAGAAGCGCGACAAGATGCTCATCTGCTGGTTCCACGTGGTGGCCGCAAGGCGACGCTTCAGTGGGCCGCACGACCTGTCGACCGCGTACAGGCTCAGTGCGTCCTTCAGCTGGGCGCGCTCATCGAAGACGCCGATCCCCAAGGCCGCAAGGAACTCGCACCACTCCCGCAGCGTGCGAGCGTAGAACTCCCACGAGTTGGGTGCTGGGACCCCATCCAGTGGCAGCCACCGCAGCCAGGTGTTGATCGCCACTGTGTCGCGCACTCCACGCTCATCCTCGAAGAGAAGGTCGTCATCGACGAGGACCGGCATGAGCTCGGCTATCACGGGTCGGCCGTCGAGCCCCCACGACCGCCAGCCCTTCGAGCTAAAGAAGATCATCTGCATGGCGGGGACGGTACGTGCGGGACGCTACAGACTGCAAAGCACAAACGGGGACCAGAGCCTCACTCGCTCCATCTATGAGACATGACCACTAAGCAGAGACAAAGCGCTCGAAGTCGATCCAGCCGGCCTGCTGCCGGGCGGTCGACCACATGAGGTTGCGGTCCCACGCGTCGCCGTGGATGTACGCGAGCGGCAGCGGCGGCAGGGCCCGCAGCTCCTTGGCCAGCTGGCGCACGAGCTTCTGCTCCGGCGCGGTCAGCCGGTCCCCGGCCGCCGCCAGGTGCCCCTCGGCGCCGTTGGCCGCGGCCTGCAGCGTCTGCTCCGCCTCGGCCCGTCGAGGACCGGACAGATCACCGGCCGCGTGGAGGAGGGCCAGCAGGGCGCCGCCGTGCCGGTGCGCGCGGGCTTCTTCCACGGGCGAGAGCTCCAGCTGCTTGAGCGGCCGTCCTGGGACGGCGGTCAGCAGCAGTGCCAGATCCTTCGCGCTCGAGGCGCGCAGCTGCGGCGCACCGCCGGCGCCGAGGGCCGGTGCAGCACTTCGGAGCGCGAGCGTCTCGCGCTCGTACATCACGGCTCTGGGGGAGATCTTCAGGTAGAAGCGGGCGGTCCCGGGCAGGTCGAGCCGCCAGACGCGGGAGTTCTCGCGCGGATGGCTGACGTCCTTGACTGCGGGACGGGCGCCGAGTGCCCGGCTGGCCCACGCGAGCAGGGCAGGGGGTGGAGTGGTCGGGTTGGTCATGCCCCCCACCCCGATGACGGTCGTGATGCTGCGGCGAACAGGACGCGGCGGGCATCGACGGGCCGCCGGTGTGCGAGGGCCTCGGCGGCCGCAGCAGGAGGGTTCTCGAGTACAGGGTGAAGGGTGACCAAGCGGACGGGATTCACGGTTTCTCCTCGGTTCGGAACGGGGGCAGAGCACCCGGACAACGGACCTGATCACAGGGCCGCTACGGGCAGCCGCGGGCGACGAGCCGAATGAAGGTTCGACGCCGGACGCGGACGGCAAGGGCCGTCTGCGTGGGCGGCTCCTCTCGCTTCGTTCGATTCACACGTACGGGGAAGGCGGCGGGACGGTTGCCCGAGCGGCGGATTGCATGACGCGTCGACAGCACCCGTCTCCTTCGGTGTGTGTGGCTGTGCTCTGCGGACGGACCCTCGCCCACGCCACTGACAATCCGCGGCCACCAGCACCGTGATCCGGTCATCCCGGGCCTTCCCTGCCGCCAGCCGCCACCCGTGCAAGGGAGGGCTCTGACCTGGGGTGATGCGGGGAGAAAGGATTCTTGAACTCTCCGAGCTGGCCCGGAATCCGGCGCCCGCGAGAGTGGCTCGATCTGGTTCGCGGCCGGGTGAGCACCCGGAGCGTCACGCCCCTGGACTGCCGCGACGGCGGCTAGCATCGGCACCTTCGACGCGGCCGGCGCACGCCCGGGTGATGTTCTCGCGTTCCGTGCCCGCGCCCGCAGATCGGCCGCTACGTTCGAACGCGCCGTCCCCCGCTGCGCCCCCTGTGGAGCTGCGCCGCGCACGAGGTCACCAGGAGAACCATGACCATCCCCGCCCCGCACCTCCAGGACCTCGTCACCGGCTACCTGCGCGGGCACCCCGACGAACAGTCGATGCTCCAGCCCCTCCTGGACCGTCTCGCCGCCGGCGCCAACGTGACCGACCGGCGGGAGTTCAACGGCCACGTCACTACCTCGGGCGTCGTCATCAACGACGCCGACCACGTACTGCTCATCCACCACCTCGCCTCCGGCCGATGGATCCAGCCCGGGGGACACCCGGAGGACTCGGACCGCACGCTCGGGCAGGCCGTCCGGCGCGAGATCGCCGAAGAGACCGGCGTCACCGAGCTAGAAGTGTTCGGCGACGGCACGCCCGTGCACATCGACGTCCACACGATCTCGGCCCGGCCGGACAAGAACGAGCCCGCCCACGTGCACTACGACGTCCGCTACCTGTTCCGCGCCCGCGGACCGGTCGACCTGATCCTTCAGGCCGAAGAGGTCGGCGCGGCGCAATGGCGCTCGCCCTCGGAACTCGGCGACCCCGTCCTGCGCGCCCGGGTCCTGGCGAGCCTGGGCCGGCCGCGCGAGGACCGCCCGGCGGACGAGGACCCGTACTGCGCCCTCGTCGTGATCACGGACCCGGCCACGACCAAGGTGCTGATGCACCTGCGCGACGACAAACCGGGCATCTGGGCGCCGGGTACCTGGGCGCCGATGAGCGGCGGCGCCGAGCCCGACGACCCCGACCCGCACGCCACCGCGTGCCGGGAGCTGCGCGAGGAAACCGGTCTGGAGAACATCCGGCTGACGCACCTGTTCTCCACCCACACCGACGGCTACCCCCGCCACGCCTTCCACGGCGTCTGGGACGGCGACCCCGACACGCTGACCCTCACCGAAGGCCGCGAGCTCGCCTTCATCCCGCGTGACGACTTCGACCGGATCCCGCTGCACCCGACCACACGCCAGGACACCGAGCGCGTCCTGGAGCTCATCACGCCACGCCAACCGCCTTACGGTTACGGCACCTTGGCCCTGATCGGCAACCGGAGCGGGCATCTCCTGCTGCATCTGCGCGGCGACAGCCCGGGAACCTGCTGGCCGGACACCTGGTCACCCAACGGCGGCAGGCCAGAGGCCGCCGATGCCGGACCGCGCGGCACCATCGTGCGCGAGGTCCACGAAGAGGTCGGCCTCGACGAAGCCGCCGTGCACCTCTCGCACCTGTTCACCCACACCGGCGACAACGGGCACCTCACCTACGTCTTCCGCGGCACCTGGGACGGCGACCCCGACACCCTGACCCTCACCCGAAGGCCGCGCGCTCGCGTTCATCGACCCGAAGGACCTCGGGGACCGGCCGATGAGCCCGCTCGCCCGCTACGCCGCCCTGCGCGGTCTCGCCGCCGAGCTCGAAGACGAGGCACACCGCGACGGAATCCACACGCTCGTCGTCGGCGGCCTGATCGTGCACGACGAGCGCCTCCTGGTCGTCCGCCGCAAATCGGACGACCACCTCGGCGGCACCTGGGAGACCCCGGCCGGCCGGCTCGAGAAGGGCGAGTCGATCATCGACGCCCTGCCGCGCGAGATCATGGAGGAGACCGGCCTCACCATCACCATCGACCGCTACGTGGGCCACTTCGAGTACACCAACGCCCGTGGCCGCACCAGCCGCCAGTTCGTTTTCGCCTGCACGCCGCAGAAGCCGGGCCCAGTCGCCTTGTCCGAGCACGATCGCCACCTGTGGGTGCGCGCCCTGGACGAGCTGCCGCCGACCACCCCGGAGCTCCGGCGCTTCCTGGAGCAGCAGTGGCCGGCACGGCGGTGACCGACCGACCGGTAGGAGCCGCGCACCGGCACGGCGCCGCGTACCCCGGCCGGCTCGGCATGGCTCTCCGCTCTCCCGGCCACGGTGCGGGAGGTGGCCGAGGGCTGGGACTGCACGGCGGACGGTGACCTGCTGTACGGGGGCGTCGGGATCGTTGTCCCGGTGCTGCGCAAGACGACCGAGCCTGCCGTGCTGAAGGTGTCCTTTCCTCATCCCGAGAACAGGTTCGAGCCGGACGCGCTCTCGGCCTGGGGCGGGCGCGGAGCGGTCCTGCTGCACGAGCGCGACGACGACCGGTTCGCCATGCTGCTGGAGCGGGCGCACCCCACGACGCTGGCCCAGGCCGTGCAGGGCGACGAGGTGGCGGCGATCGCGGGGAGCGTCAGCCGTCGCCTCGCCGTCGCCGCGCCCGCCGGACTGCCCCGGCTTCAAGACCGGGCCGCCGGGTGGGAAGAGCAACTGCGCCGGGACGTCCAGGAATTCCCGGACGCCCTGCCGTCCCGGACGGTGCAGGCCGCGACGGCGACGGTGCGCGAGCTCGCGCACCACCAGCCGGACACCCTCATCCACGGCGACCTGAACGCGCGGAACATCCTGGCGGGCACCCGAGAGCCCTGGCTGGCCGTCGACCCGAAGGGCTGGGTGGGCGACCGGGCGTACGACTGCGGCACGCTGACCAAGTCCCGGTCGGTCGTCCTCGCCGAGCAGGGAGACCTGGCCAGGGGGATCGACCGCACCCTCGACGCCTTCACCTGCGCCGCCGAGCTCGATCGGGAGCACGCACGGCGGTGGGCGCAGCTCAGTGCGGTCCAGGCCGCCTACGGCGGCCGCCGGCGTGGGGTCCGCCGGGGCCGTCACGGAGCCGTACGTGCCCGACTCATTGCGCTCGTTGACGAGTTGGCGCGGATCCTCACTCGTCTGTGACCCCACCAACGCCGCAGCTCACAGACGGGGCGTGTCCAGAACGGAGCCGATGGCCCGGAATCGCGGTGCCGCCCCGGGTTCCTCGGGCAGGATGACCGTATGGCCACGGTCGACCCCGCGCACCGCATCGGATTCGCTCTCATCCCCGCGCTCGCCGGCGGGCTGATCGCCGTCGGCCTCTGCGCGGTCGCCGGGGTGAGCCCCGAACCCTGGATGTGGCTGAGCTCGCTCGCGGCAGGCATCTGGGGATACCGCTACGCGCGCCGCTGGTCGACAGCGGGTGACACGGACGGCCCCGATGTGGCACGGGCCGAGCTACCCGTTCGCGACTGACGGCCGCGACTGGGAGAGACGTTCGTGGCCGGGTCGCCGCCCATCATCTGAGCCGGTCCGCCCGTGCCCGTCACTCGACGACGGTGAATTCGACGGGGGCGGAGCTCCGGCCGTTGACCTGGATCTCGATCGAATACGTGCCGGGAATGAGCGTCACGGTGGCCGTGGACTTGAGGGCGTGCTCCTTGCCGAGCTCGATCGTCTGCCCGGCCTGGACCGCGGTGGTCTTCAGGACGTACGCCTTCACCCGGCGCTTGCCCGTCTTGGTGGGCGAGGAGATCACGTAGTTCACCCGCACCTTCGTCGATGCCGCTGCCGTCATGTCCGCGGCGAACACCAGCTGGTCGCCGAGGCGCAGCTGGTTGCTCTCCAGACGGACCGGCGAGAGCTGGACCGGCGGATCGCTCGGGTAGCCGAGGAATTCGTACGCGGCGGCGTCGCCCTTCTTCAGTCGGGTGGCCAGGGCCTCCCGCGCGATGAAGGCGAACTCCTTCTCCGTGGCACGGCCTTCGGTCCGCCAGCGGCCGAGGGTGACCAGGACGAGGGGGAGGTTGTCCTCGGCGATGTCGCTGAGGTGGTTGGCCACCGACTGGGTTACGAACCGGCTCGCATCGCCGTAGAGACGGTCGAGGATCGGAATCCCGGCGTCGAGGTTCACAGGGATGCGGACCGACCACGGCAGGCGGGGACGGGTGCACTCGCTGGCCAGGCGACGCACCCGGTGATCCGGATCGGCGGTCCAGGACTCGATGACCTTGAACGTCTCCGTCGGGAAGTCCGCGATGAAGTACCGCATGGCGTCCTCGGCCGAGAAGTACGAGGTGAAGCGCCGCAGCGCGTCCAGCGCCTGCTCCAGGTCCCTGCCGTTGCGGCAGTGCTCGGCGACGAAGTGGCTGTGCGGGGCGTAGATGTAGAAGCCGAACTCGTTGGTGATGCCCGCGTCCTGCGGTGTGGCGGGCAGCGAGTGCAGCAGGATGTCAACGGCCTGGAGTCCGCTGACCGGCAGATGGGTGCTGAGCCCCTTGCTGGTGCGGGCGATCCGGTCCTTCAGCCCGAGCCGCGGGAAGCCGGCGACGACGTCGCGGGCGAAGGCCTCGGCGTCGAATTCCGGGCAGACCGCGTGGACCTCCCTGCCGATCCGGTTGACGCGGTTCTCGCTGAGCGAGTGCTCCTTCTCGGCCATGCCGCCACCCTAGTGGCGCCCACCCACGCACCGGCGGGATCTCGCCGTCCGCCGCCCGGACGAGGTACGACTCCGCCCGGGTCAGCGGATCGCGGCCCGGTAGAGCAGCCGGTGGTGACGGGAGCTGTCGCAGGGCGACGCGGTGTGCAGGGTGGCCAGGTTGTCCCAGACGACGAGATCGCCCTGCCTCCAGCGGTGGGTGTAGAGGTACGGGGCGCTGGTCGCGTGGTCCAGGAGCTCGTCGACCAGGCGTGCGCCGTCGTCCCGGTCCATGCCGGTGATGTGGCTGATGACCATGCTGCCGAGCAGGAGCGAGCGGGCGCCGGTGACCGGATGCGTCAGGACGAGCGGGTGCTCCACGTCCGGGCTGGCCGAAAGGCTGCCGGCCGCGGTCGAGGACTGCCCCCCGTTGGCCTGGCTCTGCAGGGCGCCGAGCTGCTGGATGGAGTGCACCGCCCGCAGGCCGTCGAGTTCCTTCTTTCGGGCGGCGGGCAGATCCGCGTACGCGCGGGTGGTGTCGGCGAACCGTGTCTGCCCGCCGGCCGCGGGGGTGATGACCGAGTACAGGAGGGTCGCCCGGGTCAGGTTCGGCTTGAAGCTGTTGTCGGCGTGCCACTCCTCCTCCTGGTCACCGTCGTAGATGCCGATGCGGGCGCCATCCTGCGTGATGTTGCTGATCGTGGTGATCCCGGGGAATCCAGGGACGGCGTAGGTGCGGTCGACGTGGGTGTCCACCGTGCCGAAGTGCCCGGCGGCGGCGAGGAGGTCGGCGTGGTTGAGGTGCTGGCCGGGGAAGACGAGCACGCGGTGGCGGTGCAGGGCGTCGGCCAGCTGCCCGGCCGGCACGTCGGGGGAGGTGAGGTCGAGGTGTGCTTCGGCGCCGAAGCCACCGGCCAGCGGGGTGAGCGGGAGGGGCACGGGTCCTCCTGATGTTCGCGGGGGATCGAGGGGTCAGAACATGGGGGACTGCTGGAAGCGGCTGATGTCCTTGACTCCGGACGCGGCCATGCACAGCCGCTCGATGCCGATGCCCAGCCCGACGCTCACGGCCGGCACGCGGCCCCCGTCGACGGCCTCGCGCGCGAGGCGCTGCTCATCGTCGTAGAGGTCAACTTCCTTGGCACGCTGGGTGAAAGCGGCGCCGTCGGGTTCGTCCTCGTAGCCGTGGACCACCTCGATGCCGTCGACGATGAGCTCGAACCGGTTGAGCTGGGCGACGGTGCCGGGGGAGAGGCGGGCGCACGGCTCGTCACCGCCGAGCGGGTAGTCGATGAGGAACACGGCCGCGCCCATGCTCTGGGTCTCCAGCTCGCGCTCGATGAACGTGCCGAGGGTGACCTTGAACGGGGTGTCGGCGCTCAGCGCGAGGCGGGCGGCCATCCGCTGCGGCAGATCCCCGGTCGGCTCGTGCCGCAAGTCGGTCCCGAAGACGTCGCGAATGTGGTCGGTGACGGAGACCTTCACCGGCTCGTACGGAAGGTGCGGCGCGACCAGCTGCTCGGCCAGGTGCAGCAGGAAGGCGAAATCCTCGTTCGCGGCGTACAGGTCGAGCATGGCGAACTCGCACCCGTGCAGGTCGTCCGGCGTCTCGGGCCTGAAGCAGGGGCCGATCTCGAAGATCCTCGGATGGAACTCCAGGTTCATCCGCAGCGCCGGCCCGATCATCGCCCGCAGGAAGCGGCCGCCGTCCAGGTCGACCGGTGCACGCCGGTCCGGCCCCAGATCGGCCCGGCGGGCGACCGGGGTGTGCAGCTCGAGAAACCCCTCGGCGCGCAGGGTGTCGCGCAGGCCGAAGAGCAGGTTCGACTTGAGGGCGATCGGGTCGTCAGGCACGCGGCACTCCGTGAGTGGGCGGAAAAGCGAGGACCAGGAAGGGGCGCGAGGGCGCGAGCGGGGGCCGGGCGCTCGGCGCCGGCAGCGGCACGCTAGTCGGGCCCGGTGCCGAGCAGAACCCCACCGAGCCCGGCCAACGGAGCCCGCAGCGGCCCAGGTTGCGTTTCCGGCGCCCGGCGGGTGTTGCATGCGCAGGTCACCGCCCTCGGGTGTGCAACACCCGTGCGACGCCCTCCTGCGCGCGGTGCCACGGCCACGCGACCGGTGCAACGTCGCAACCCGTTGCCGGGGCCGCGCACCGCTCCTAGCTTGATGTCCCGGCGCCAGGTCAACACCGTGGTCACCGTGGCCGTTTCTGGCGAAGGGCGCGGTCCGCACCGCGGGCCCGGCCAGCTCCGCCAGCTCTCATGTGTGGGCGCAACCACGACCGAACGCCGTGGCGTGCGGGATGCCCCGGGGAACCTCCCGCGGCCCTCCGCACGCTTGATTCCCTCCCGATCGTCTCGAATCCAGGGCACAGCTGTGCCCGAAGGAGGAGCCATGAACTCTGCTCTGAAGGCCGGCGTCCGTCCCGACGCCGGCGCCCTCAAGGTCGGTGTCCGTCCCGACGCCGTCTCCCTGAAGACCGGGCAGCGCCCGGACGCCGCGTCGTCACTGAAGTCCGGCGAGCGTCCGGACGCGGCGGCCTGACCGGCCCCATCACCGGCCGCCTCCTGGTGATCCATGGCCCGCGCGGGCGCTCCTGACGGCGCATCCGCCCGGCGCACCGCACCAGGAGGAGCCGGCGGGGGGGGGGGGGGGGGGGGGGGGGGGGGGGGGGGGGGGAGGGCCCCCCCCCCCCCCCCCCCCCCCACCACCCCCCCCCCCCCCCCCCACCACGACACCCACCCCTTCGAAGGAGACTGGAGGAATCGGATGAGCAGCCGAGCGGCGCGCACGCCCGAGCTGTCGGCATCACCGGGCCGTACGCGGCACGGCACCGGCGCCTCGCGCTCCGTGCAGCAGGTCCTCGGCCGGCCGCTGATCAGCGAGCTGGAGGGGCTGTGTGGCCGCCCGACGATCGGGATGCGCGACGTCCTCATGGACATCCTGGCCGTCGCCGCGGCCGCGGTCCTCGGCGCGCTCGCCGGGCACCTCCTCGGGCCTGTCGTGGCCGTCTGCTACATCGGCGTGCGCCAGCGCCACCTGTCCAACCTGGCCCATGAGTGTGTGCACTCCAAGCTGATGGCCACGCGGAAGGCGAACCGGATGATCGGGTACGCGCTGACCGCGCTGCTCGGCGAGGGCTTCGCACCGTATAAGGCCACGCACGGCATCCACCACGCCAAGCTCGGCTCCGCGGACGATCCGATGTTCCAGTCCTACCAGGCCGGCGACATCCGCCGGGCCGGGCCCGCACCGACCCGCCGCGCGTTCGTCATGCGCGTCATCGTCCGCAGCGCGCTGTTCCGCCTGCCCAAGACGGCCGTCCTCACCCTGGTCACCAAGGCGCCGCAGGAGTCGTGGCGGGCGCTCGCCTGCCGGGCCCTGGTATGGGGCGCGGCCATCGCGGCCTGCTGGCCCTTCGACGCGGTCGGGGCGTTCCTCTGGTACTGGCTCGTGCCGCTGGTGTTCGTACGCCCCGTCGTCACCTGGATCACCGACCTGGGCAACCACGCCGGGCTCATCGAGGACCGCAAGAACGTCCTGGGGCAGACCCGCGGCTGGTCCTCGCACTGGCTCACCCGCCATCTCCTGGGCGGGCACCTCGACGACATGTACCACCCGGTGCACCACTGGTGCCCGCAGATCCCTTTCCGGCGCCTGCCCGAGGCCCACCGTCTCCTCAGCGAGCGGCTGAAGGACTGGGAGAAGGTGCCCTGGTGCAGCGGCTACTTCTTCCGCCGCCGTTCCACCCCCGAGGTGCCGTGCGTGATCGAGGACATCATCGCCCGCCTGGGCGTGCCCGCCGTGCCCGCCGCGCAGCCCCGCACCGCCGAGGCTTCCGCCTAAGCCGGGCCCACCCGGCCCGCTGCCCACCCCAACCGGCCGGACGCGCTGCTGTGCGCACGGCCCCGTTGACCGCGCCGCCCACGCCGCCAAGGAGTCGGCCCACCATGCCCCAGACCCTGCCCCTGAACAGTTACGACGAGTGGAGCCCGCTCCAAGAGGTCATCGTCGGGAGCGCCGAGCACTACACCGCGCACCACGTCGACGCCTCCTTCCAACTGTTCTACTACGACAACGTCACCCCCGACCCCGCCCCCGGCGGCGCCGGGCAGGACCTCCTGCAGATCCCGCAGCAGCTGGTCGACGAGCTGAACGAGGATGTCACCGGCCTCGCCGAGTCCCTGGCCGCGTGCGGGGTCACCGTGCACCGCCCGGCGACCCCGGGCAAGGACATCGACATCCGCTCGCCGTTCTGGGACGCGCGGGCCACCCCGGCCCTCAACGTGCGCGACAACACGATCATCCTCGGGGACACGATCGTGGAGACGGCCCCGCACGTGCGCGCCCGGATCTTCGAGAACGACCTGCTCAAGCCGGTGCTCTACCGCTACTTCGAGGACGGGGCCCGCTGGCAGAGCATGCCGCGGCCCGCCCTCGCCCGCGGCTCCCTAGACATCGCCTACTTCACCCGCCAGGGCATCGACGTCACGCACGTCACCGACACCGACACGGCCCTGCCGCTCGACGGACTCGGCCTGGAGCTCATCTTCGACGGCGCCCAGTGCATGCGCCTGGGCCGCGACGTCCTGGTCAACGCCGCCAACTAAACCATCAACTCGCCCTGCGCTGGCTCCGCCAGACCCTGCCCCACCTGCGCTTCCACCTGCTCGACGCCATCGCCGACAGCCACATCGACAGCGTGGTGGTGCCGCTTCGGCCCGGCCTGATGCTGCTGCGCGAGCCGAAGTACCTCGCCTACCTTCCCGAGGCCATGCAGGCCTGGGACGTCATCTACCCGCCGGCCATGGACGAGGGCGCGTTCCCCGACTACAGCGACTTCGGCTTCAACATCGCCAGCCGCTACATCGACATGAACGTGCTCTCCGTCGACGAGCACACCGTCGTCGTCAACTCCCTCTACCCCGAACTGATCCGGGTCCTGGAGGGCCGCGGCTTCACCGTCGTGCCCGTACGCCACCGCCACCGGCGGCTCGCGGGAGGCGGATTCCACTGCTTCACCCTCGACACCGTCCGCGCCGGCGCCTGCGAGGACTACCTGAACTAGGTCCAATGCTGGTGACTTAAGTTCTGTCTTGTCGAGTGATACTGACGGTGTCCGGTGCGGGTGGTGTCCGGCTGCGATGCTCGGCCCGTTTGAGCGG
>NZ_JBVJAB010000010.1:280790-348001 GCF_055591025.1 Streptomyces sp. NPDC041784 | reverse complement strand
CCGCCAGCTCACGCACCAGCCGGTCATGCGTGTGGGCATTGCCGAACACCCAGCCCGCACCATGGACATAGAGGACCACCGGCAGCGTGCCCTCGGCACCCGCCGGCCGCACGATCCGGGCCCGGACACTACCCGTCGGACCACCCGACACGGTGATCCACTCCTCGTCCACCACGGGCTTCCCGATCTCACCGGACTGCACCTCGTCGACCGCCTTACGGCCCTCCACCGGAGGCAGATCGAAAAGGTAGGGCGGGTTCGCGGTCGCCTCGGCGAAGGCCTGGGCGGCGGGCTCGAGGACGGGGCGGGCGGCGGTGGTGTCGGTCATGACGACTCCTCGGTTCGGGTGCCGCGGGCCAGGTTCCGGCGGTGTTCGCGGTGGGGAGCGGCGGCACACCAGGAACAGTAGCGCGAGATTAAGTCGTGCACAACTTATTAGGGTGAGATTTATTAGCGCACGATTCATTAGTACGCGATTCATGTGCAGTCGATAGAATCGGGAGGACGCGAACACGAGGGCGGTGATCCCCATGACCGGCACGGGAACCGGAAGCCGTACGCAGGAGCGGTCCGCCGCCGGACCGGTCGCCGGACAGGCCGCCGGCTCACTGCTCCTGGACGACCAGCTCTGCTTCGCCCTGTACGCCGCCTCCCGGGCCGTGACGGCCCGCTACCGGCCGCTGCTGGACGAGCTGGGCCTGACCTACCCGCAGTACCTCGTGATGCTGGTGCTCTGGGAGCAGGACTCGATCTCGGTACGGGAGCTGGGTGCCGCGCTCCAGCTGGAGTCCAGCACCCTCTCCCCGCTGCTCAAGCGCCTGGAGGCGAACGGCCTGCTGCGCCGTGAGCGGCGCGCGGACGACGAGCGTTCCGTCGCCCTGCGCCTCACCGAGGACGGCGCCCGGCTGCGGGAGCACGCGGGCACCGTCCCCTTCGCGATCGGCGACGCCATGGGCCTGACGCCGGAACAGGACGCCCTGGCCAAGCAGCTGCTGCGCCTGCTCACGACGAACGTCGGCGAGGGCTGACCGGCCCGCGCGCCCCGCGCCGGTCAGGCGCCGACGTACGCCGCGAGGTGCTCGCCGGTGACGGTGGACCGGCCGGCGACCAGGTCGGCCGGGGTGCCCTCGAAGACGACCTTGCCGCCGTCGTGGCCGGCGCCGGGGCCGAGGTCGATGATCCAGTCGGCGTGCGCCATGACCGCCTGGTGGTGCTCGACCACGATGACCGACTTCCCGGAGTCGACGAGCCGGTCGAGCAGGCCGAGCAACTGCTCGACGTCGGCGAGGTGCAGACCGGTGGTCGGCTCGTCGAGGACGTAGACGCCGCCCTTGTCCCCCATGTGCGTGGCCAGCTTCAGCCGCTGCCGCTCGCCACCGGAGAGCGTGGTGAGCGGCTGGCCGATGGTGAGGTAGCCGAGCCCGACGTCGGCGAGCCGCTCCAGGACGCGGTGCGCGGCCGGCGTGTGCGCCTCGCCGGAGCCGAAGAACTCCTCGGCCTCGGTCACCGACATCGCCAGCACCTCGCTGATGTCCCGGCCGCCCAGGCGGTACTCCAGCACCGACGCGTCGAACCGCTTGCCCTCGCAGTCCTCGCAGGGGGTGGCGACGCCGGCCATCATCGCCAGGTCGGTGTAGATCACGCCCGCGCCGTTGCAGGTGGGGCAGGCGCCCTCGGAGTTGGCGCTGAAGAGCGCCGGCTTGACGTCGTTGGCCTTGGCGAACGCCTTGCGGATCGGGTCGAGCAGCCCGGTGTACGTGGCCGGGTTGCTGCGCCGCGAGCCCCGGATCGGGCTCTGGTCGACCGACACCACCCCGGCGTCGGCCGGGATCGACCCGTGCACCAGCGAACTCTTGCCGGAGCCGGCGACACCCGTGATGACCGTGAGCACCCCGAGCGGGATGTCCACGTCGACGTCCTGGAGGTTGTTCGCCGTCGCGCCGCGGATCTCCAGCGCGCCGGTGGGCTCGCGGACCGTGTCCTTGACGGCGGCGCGGTCGTCGAAGTGGCGGCCGGTGACGGTGTCCCCGGCCCGCAGCTGCTCGACGGTGCCCTCGAAGCAGACGGTGCCGCCGGCCGTGCCGGCGCCGGGGCCGAGGTCGACGATGTGGTCGGCGATCGCGATCACCTCGGGCTTGTGCTCCACGACGAGCACCGTGTTGCCCTTGTCCCGCAGCCGCAGCAGCAGGTCGTTCATCCGCTGGATGTCGTGCGGGTGCAGCCCGGCGGTGGGCTCGTCGAAGACGTAGGTGGTGTCGGTGAGCGAGGAGCCGAGGTGGCGGATCATCTTGGTGCGCTGCGCCTCGCCGCCCGACAGGGTGCCCGCCGGACGGTCGAGGGAGAGATAGCCCAGGCCGATCTCCACGAACGAGTCGAGGGTCTGCCCCAGCGTGGTGAGCAGCGGCAGCACCGAGGGCTCGTCGAGGCGGCGGATCCAGGCGGCCAGGTCGGTGATCTGCATCGCGCAGGCGTCGGCGATGCTGACCCCCTCGATCGTCGAGGACCGGGCGGCCTCGCTGAGCCGGGTGCCGTCGCACTCGGGGCAGGTGGTGAAGGTGACCGCCCGGTCCACGAACTCCCGGATGTGCGGCTGCATCGACTCCTTGTCCTTGGCGAGCATGGACTTCTGGATGCGCGGGACCAGACCCTCGTAGGTCATGTTGATGCCCGCGATCTTCATCCTGGTCGGCTCGCGGTGCAGAAAGTCGTGCAGCTCCCTCTTGGTGTACTTGCGGATCGGCTTGTCCGGGTCGTAGAAGCCCGACTCGCTGTAGAGGCGGTAGCCCCAGCCGCCGGCCTTGTAGCCGGGGATGGTGAGCGCTCCCTCGTTGAGCGACTTGGAGTCGTCGTAGAGCTGGGTGAGGTCGAGATCGGTGACCGAGCCGCGGCCCTCGCAGCGCGTGCACATGCCGCCGGTGCGGTTGAAGGTGGCCTTCACCGCCTTCCGGTCGCCGCGCTCCACGGTGATCGCCCCGCTCGCCCGGACCGAGGCCACGTTGAAGGCGTAGGCGCTGGGCGGGCCGATGTGCGGCGTGCCGAGTCGGCTGTAGAGGATCCGCAGCAAGGCGTTGGCGTCGGTGGCGGTGCCGACGGTGGAGCGGGGGTCGCCGCCCATCCGCTGCTGGTCGACGGTGATCGCGGTGGTCAGCCCTTCGAGCACGTCGACCTCGGGGCGGGCCATCGTGGGCATGAAGCCCTGCACGAACGCGCTGTACGTCTCGTTGATCAGCCGCTGCGACTCCGCGGCGATGGTGCCGAACACCAGCGAGCTCTTGCCCGAGCCGGAGACTCCGGTGAACACCGTCAGCCGGCGTTTCGGCAGCTCGACGCTGACGTCCTTGAGGTTGTTCACGCGCGCGCCGTGCACGCGGATCAGGTCGTGGCTGTCGGCGACGTGCGGCGCGGGCGTCCGTGCGCCCGTCCTCCTGGCCGTGCTCATCGTGTCTTCTCCATGGTGTTCGCGTCCGTCTTGATCGCGTCCGTCGTGTTCGCGTCCGTCGTGTTCACGGCTCAGCGCCGCTCCTGGATACGGATCAGGTTGCCCGCGGGATCACGGAAGGCGCAGTCCCGGACGCCGTACGGCTGCTCGGTCGGCTCCTGGACGACCTCGGCGACGGACTCCAGCCGGGCGAAGGTGTCGTCGAGGTCGGGGGTGGCCAGCAGCAAGGCGCCGTAGGTGCCCTTGGCCATCATCTCGGCGATGACGCGGCGCTCGTCCTCGGTGACGCCGGGGTCGGCGGCCGGCGGGGTCAGGACGATCGAGGTGGCGGGCTGGCCGACGGGGCCGACCGTGATCCAGCGCATCCCGCCGTATCCGACGTCTCCTCGGACCTCGAAGCCGAGGAGGTCGCGGTAGAAGGCCAGGGCGGCCTCCGGGTCGTCCTGCGGAAGGAAGCTCGCGTGAATCGTGATGTCCATGGGAGTGAGGCTAGGGGCCGTCCGGGGCCGGCGCTTCTCGATTCCTGACAGGTCGGGTCACCTGCTTCGCCACGCAGGACGGCATCCCGGCCGTCGCACGGGCCGCCTCGCGCCGGTAGACGCTGGGCGGCACCCCGACCAGCTCGGTGAAGCGGGTGCTGAAGGTGCCCAGCGAGGAGCAGCCGACGGCGAAGCAGACCTCGGTGACGCTGAGGTCGCCGCGCCGCAGCAGCGCCATCGCGCGCTCGATGCGCCGGGTCATCAGGTAGCCGTAGGGGGACTCGCCGTAGGCGAGCCGGAACTGGCGGCTGAGATGCCCGGCCGACATGTGCACGCCACGCGCCAGGGCCTCGACGTCCAGCGGCCGCGCGTACTCCCGGTCGATGCGGTCGCGCACGCGGCGCAGCCGGGCTAGGTCGCCGAGGCGCCCGCTGCGGGCGGAGGTGCTGGTCACGTGTGCGATCGTGCCATGTCGCGCCGGGCTTGCCCAGCGGCGCCGGATCCGGGCCGCCTGCGCTCACCGCGTCCGGCGCTCACCGCGTCCGGATCAGCTCCATGACGATCCACGGCCGTCCGTCCACCCACACCATGTCGTGCACGCGCACCACCGAGGGGTGGTCGAGCCGCGCGGCGGCTCTCGCCTCGCGCCCCAGCCGGGCGAACACCACCTCCCGCTCCTCGTCGGGCACCTGGTCGGGCAGCCGGGGTTCCTTGACGGCGACGTCCCGTCCCATCATCCCGTCGTGCGCCTGCCACACCGTGCCCATCCCGCCGTGCCCATCCCGCCGTGGCCGAGCCGCTCGACGAGCCGGTAGCGGCCGCCCAGCAACAACCCGCGTCCGGGCGGGTGTTGACCCCCGGTCGGCCGGCGCCTGCGGTGGGCGCCGCGTCCACAGGATCCGGTCCGTGCCGCGGCAGCCGCGGCAGCCGTGGCCTCCGTGTCACTCATGGCCCTGGATGATTCAGAAGCCACCGGCGCACGGAGGGGTGCTTCCTCCTTTCTCTGGAATTTTCCGGCGCAGGGTGCGCACGGAGGGCGCGGTGTCCGAAGAGCGCACGCCGTGGTGCGCTCCACCCCTGTCCGGCGCCCCGCTTTCGCCCGTACACTGACAAATCACAGGTGTGCGGGGGCAGTTGAGCGGGGGAGGCCGGCCATGTCCGGGGACAGATTCGGCTCGTACGACCACGGTTTCGTGATGCCGCCGATGCCGCCCGCGCCGCCACCGGCGCCCGCGGACGGGGTGCGGGCCGTGGCGGTCGGGGTGCTCAACCTCAGCGGTCTGGGCCTGGGATACGCCCTGACCCGCAAGTGGATCCTGGCGGCACTGTGCTGGGTGGCCACCGCCGTCCTGCTGCTCGTGGCGCTGCCGGCCGACCCCGACGGCGTCCCGGGGTTCGCGCTCGTGCTGTACGGGGTGTTCCTCGCCGCGGCGGCGGCCCACGGCACCCTCGTCGGCCTGCGCACCCGGCTCGCCTGGCTTCCGCAGGCACCCCTCGCCCTCGGGCTGGGGCTGGTCCTGATCGCCGTACCGGCCGGCGGCATCGTGCTGTACGACGACGCGCGGGACGAGGCCGTGGAGCGCATGCTGCTGGACCGGCTGGAGGAGGCCGACGACCTGGTGGCGTCGGCGGGCAAGGGGTCGTTCAGCAGCGGCGAGTCCGAGTACCGCAAGGCGCTGCGGATCTACGAGGGGCTGAGCAACGACCACTCCGGATCCCGGGCGGCCGCGCAGGTGCCCAACCGGCTCAGGGCCTACTACGAGTCGGTGGGCGCCCCCTACGCGCAGGACGACTACTGCGGGGCGATAGCGCCGCTGACGTATCTGCGCACGGTGCCCGACACCCTGCGCGGGACGGACCTCGGGGACCTGGAGTCCTGGCCCGACGACCGGCTGGCCACCTCGCTGTACGCGTGCGCGTCGGACGCGCTGACGACCGGGCAGTCCACCTGGACCTCGCAGTTCGGCGAGCTGCTGACCACCTTCCCCGACTCGGAGCAGGCCGCGAAGGTCGAGCCGGCCGTGGCCGCCGCCGTCACCCGGGCGCAGAAGCAGCTGCGCGGCAGCGAACCGTGCGCGGCGGTCGAGCGGCTGAACACCCTCGGCTCCCAGATCGACGGCCTGCCCGCCGAGGGGGCGGACGTCGCCGACGCGCTCGGCAAGGACGCCGACCGGGCCACGGGCAGCGCGGACGCGGGCACGTACAACTGCGGGGTGGATCAGTACAAGGACGGTGACTTCGAGGAGGCGCAGACGACCCTGGCGAAGTACGCCGCCGACCACAAGAACGCAAAGAACGCGGCCCTGGCGAAGAAGATCGCGATCGCGGCGGAGATCGCCCAGACCGTGCCGGCGGCGGGCAAGAAGGTGCCGACGATGCGGTCCGGCGGCAGCATCGAGGTCGTCGTCCAGAACGACAGCCCCGACCCGGTCACGGTCATGTACACCGGCCCGGTCACCGGCAGCTTCAGCCTCAAGGGCTGCGGCAGCTGCAAGGCCTACCCCATTCTCAGCTCCGCCGTGCGGGGGTTCGAGCCGTGCAGCGACAGCGGGAAGAACTACCCGCAGCGGACCATCAGCCTGCCGCCCGGCACGACGTACTTCCTGCACAAGCCGCAGGGCAACAGCTCCGCCTCACCCGCCTCGGACACCGCGAAGCTCCAGTCCGGCTACATCTACACGGAGTGCGCCTACACGACGACCACCGGCCTGGGCGGACTCTGACGGGCCCGTCCCCCCGGGTGTGCAACCTTTTCGGCGACCCGACCGTCTCACCTCATACCCGACACACCACTCCAGGGGGGACAAAATGGTGCGAAACAGAACCGTCTGGGTCGCCGCAGCTCTCATGACCCTCACGCTGGGCGCGGCCGCGGTGCCCGCCGCGGCCGCTCCGGTCGCCGCGCCGCGCGCGGCCGCCGCCTGTCCGACCGGCTGGGGCAGCCTTCCCAAGACCGACTACACCGGCACCGCCCAGTCGGTGACCAACGCCAGGACCGGCCGCCACGACTGCTACGACCGGTTCGTCGTCGACGTCCCGGGCGCGGCGGCCGGGGACATCGGCTACTTCGTCCAGTACGTGGACGAGTTCGTCGCGGACCCGTCCGGCATCCCGATCCCGGTGAGCGGCGGCGCCATCCTCGAGGTGCGGGTGAACGCTCCCGCGTACGACCCCGAGACCGGCGCCTCCACCTACCCCGGCCGGTTCGCACGGCCGCTGCCGGGGGTGAACCTCACCGGGTACAACACCTTCCGGGACACCAAGTACGCCGGCAGCTTCGAGGGCCAGACGCAGTTCGGGCTCGGCGTGCGCGCCCGGCTGCCGTTCCGGGTGCTGCCGCTGGACGGCCGTCTCGTGGTGGACGTCGCCCACAGCTGGACGGCCACCCGCTGACCTCTGTCACCGCAGGACGACCCGGTGCCCCGTCCGCCGCCGACCACGGCGGGCGGGGCACCGCCGCGCCCGGGACCGGGGCGGGTACGTGACACGCCGTCGGATGGACCATCCGGCCTGTCCACGCCCCTTCCGGTCATACCGTGCGACATATGAAGAAATGCCATATCGCATACCTGGTATGCACCGCGGCGATCGTCGGAACGACGCTCGGCGCCGCGCCGCCGGTCCCCCAGCGCACCGTCCATGTGGTCCATCCCGGAGAGTCGGTCCAGAAGGCGGTGGACGCCGCCGTGGCGGGCGACACCGTTCTCCTCACCGCGGGCACCTTCCGCGAGAGCGTCAACGTGACCACCTCCGGGGTGACCCTGCGCGGCGTGGGCCGCCGCACGGTCCTGGAGCCGGCCCCCGCGACCACGAAGGAGCCCGCGAAGGAGACCACGAAGGAACCCGCGAAGAAGCCGGCGAAGGAACCTGCCAAGAAGCCGGCGAGCGAGACCGCGAAGAAGCCCGCGAAGGAGACCACGAAGAAGCCCGGGAAGAAGCCCGCCAAGAAGCCCGCCAAGAAGCCCGCGAAGAAGCCCGCGAAGAAGACCACGCACAGCTGCGCCGCGGCCGGCCACGGCATCTGTGTCACGGGCACGAAGGACCGCAAGGTCAAGGACGTGACCATCGCCTCCCTGACCGTGTCCGGCTTCACCAAGCACGGCGTCTACGCCGTCGCCACGGACCGCCTCACCGTGCGCCGTGTGACCGCGGAGAAGAACGGCGTGTGGGGCATCGCCACGGAGGCCTCGACGCGCGGCGTCTACCGGGACAACACCGCCCGGGACAACGGTGACGCCGGCCTGTTCCTGGCCAACACCGTCACGGCGGAGCAGGGCGCCACGGACACCGGCGGCACGGTCGTCGCCCGCAACCGGCTGGAGGGCAACCGGATCGGCGTCACCGTCCGCCGGTTGCGCAACCTCACCCTCGCGCGCAACCACCTCACCGGCAACTGCGCGGGCGTCTTCGTCGTCGGCGACGAGAACAAGCCGAAGGCCGGCCTGGTCACCGTGCGCGACAACCGCATCGTGAGCAACAACAAGTCCTGCCCCAAGACCGCCCGGCTGGACGCCCTCCAGGGCTCCGGGATCGTCCTCACCGGCGCCGAGGACAGCCTGGTGACCCGGAACGTGATCACCGGCAACGCCGGCGCCTCCCCGCTCTCCGGCGGCATCGTCCTGTTCAAGAGCATCGTGGGCGCCGCCAGCGAGCGCAACCGGATCAGCGACAACGTGCTGCGGGACAACGTCCCGGCGGACCTGGTCAACGCGGACACCGGCCAGGGCAACACGTTCGAACGCAACGACTGCCGGGCGTCCCGGCCCACGGGACTGTGCTGACCGTCCGGGTCTGACCCCCGTCCCAGCAAACAGCGGAAGAAGAACCAAGGAAGGCGGCACATGACCACCGCACAGACTGCCCCGCCCCCGTCCATGCGCCTGCGGGAACTCGCGTTCGGGGCGGCGTGTGCCGCCGCCCTCCGCGCGGCCGCCCGGCTCGGGGTCGCCGACGCCCTCGGCGAGAGCCCCATGACCGTGGACGACCTCGCGGCCGCGGTGAAGACCGAACCCCGCCCGCTGCGCCGGCTGCTGCGGGCCCTGTCCTGCTACGGCGTCTTCACCGAGCGGCCGGACGGCACGTTCGCGCACACCGACGTCTCCCGGCTGCTGCGCGAGGACGACCCCCACAGCCTGCGCGCCATCTCCCTGTGGTGCACCGAGCCCTGGACCTGGGACGCCTGGCCGAAGCTGGACGAGGCGGTGCGCTCCGGCCGCAACGTCGTAGAGGACCTGTACGGCAAGGAGTTCTTCGTCTACCTCAACGAGGACGCCCCGGAGTCGGCGGACGTCTTCAACCGGGCCATGACGACGTCCAGCGTGCAGTCCGCGCGGGATGTCGCGGAGTTCCTCGACCTGTCGGGGTGCGCGTCGGTCGCCGACATCGGGGGTGGCCAGGGGCACGTGGTGGCGAGCCTCCTGGAGAAGTACCCGGCGATGCGCGGGACCCTGCTCGACCTGCCGCGCGTGGTGGAGAACGCCGACCCCCGGCTGCGCGAGGGCGGAGCGCTGGCCGACCGGGTCCGGGTCGTGCCCGGCGACTGCCGCGCGGACGTCCCGGTCCGGTCCGATGTGTACATCATCAAGAACATCCTGGAGTGGGACGACGACTCCACCGCCCGGACCCTGCGCAACGTCATCGGGGCGGGCGGCCCCGGGACCCGGGTCGTGGTCATCGAGAACCTCGTCGACGACACGCCCTCCATGCGGTTCAGCACCGCCATGGACCTGATGCTGCTGCTCAACGTGGGCGGCGCGAAGCACACCACCGAGAGCATGGTGTCCCGGCTGACCGAGGCGGGCCTGGTCATCGACGACATCCGCCCGGTCAACCCGTATCTGCACGCCTTCGACTGTCACGTGCCCGCCTGACCGTCCGAACACCGCGACAACGGTGGCCGGGCCCGCATCGGCGCGGGCCCGGCCACCGGTGGTGTTCGGCGTTTCGGCGTTTCGGCGTTTCGGCCGTCGGCCGTCGGCGGTGCGCGGCCGGCGGTCGGCCGTCGGCGGTCGGCCGTCGGCGGTCCGCGGTCCGCGGTCCGCGGTCGGCCGTCGGCCGTCGGCCGTCGGCGGTCCGCGGTCGGCGGTCGGCAGTCGGCAGTCGGCGGGATCAGCCGGCCGGGTCGCGCTCCCAGAGATAGAAACGCTGCGCCATCGCGTCCTTCGGGGACCGCCAGGTGGCGGGGTCGTACGCGCTGACGTGGGCGGTCAGCCGTTCGCTGATGTCCCGGAACTCGGGGTGCCCGGCCACCTTGGCGATGGCGGGTCCCGGGTCCTTCTCGGACTCGATGAGGTGCAGGTACACGTCACCGAACTGGAAGAGGCTGCGCCGGGCGACGCCGACGAGGTGCGGCAGCTCCCCCCGGTCGGACTCCTCGAAGATCTTGGCGATGTCCGGAGCGGCTCCGGGGGCCATCCGGGCGACGATCAGGGCCTGGTGCATGGGGCGTGTTCTCCGTCCGGCTCAGTCGGTCAGGCCCGGCGCGGCACCCTGCTCGGCGGCGGCCTTCTCGATGCGGTCCCGGATCAGGGCCATCTGGACCTTGGAGTTCCGGTTGATGTTGTCGGTCATCCAGTCGTCGTCGACCGGCGCCTCGGGCTTCATCTCGAAGTCCTGCGTCCACTCCATCCGCGTACCCTCGCGCACCTTCTCGTAGCGCCAGCGGATGTTCATGTGGGCGAAGGGGCCCGTCTCGACCCGGCGGGCCTTGACGGTGAGGGCGTCCCGGTCGGTCTCCCGCTCCGAGACCCAGCTCCACACGGTGCCGTTCTCGTCCGGGTGCATCGTGAGCCGGAACGTCGTCTTGTTCCCCTCGACCGAGAGGATGTCGGCGGAGGCGTACTCGCTGAACAGCCGCGGCCAGTTCGCCACGTCGTTGGTCATCTCCCAGACCAGGTCCAGCGGTGCGGCGATGGTGATCTCGTTCTGGGTGTGTCCGGCCATGTCACGCTCCTGTCATGAGGGCAGTGTTGACGAGGTCGAGGAACTGACGGGGCGACTTGCTGCGCTCCGCGTCGGGCGGCATCGGCGTGCCGTACCGGTTCTCCAGTTCGCCGACGATGCCGAGCAGACCGAGCGAGTCGACACCCAGGGCGTCGAAACCGGTGTCGGACTGCTGCTGGAGTTCCGCCGGGGGGACGGTGGCGCCGGCGCACTTCTTCATGAGTTCGGCCAGCTCTTCCAGGGTGATGCGCTCGCTCATGCGGTTCCTCTCCTTTGCTTCCGGGCGTCCCGCCACGAGGCGGCGCCCTTTCAGCGGCACGTGCGCCGCGGGGGGCGGCACGGCCGGTGCGGCTCAGTCGGCGGCGCTGTGCCGCAGTACCAGAGCCGCGTTCGACCCCATCAGGCCCCGGCTCAGGACCAGCGCGGTGCGCGCCTCGGCGGGACGGGCCCGGCCGGTCACGAGGTCGAGGTCGTGGCAGATGTCGAAGACATTGGGGGTGGGCGGGACGAGGCTCTGCTCCATCGCGAGCACCGCCGCCGCGACGTCCAGCACGGGCGCCGCGCCGTAGCCTCGTCCGATGCCGGTCTTGGGCGCTGTCACGGGCACCCGCCGGCCGTGGGCGCCGAGGGCGTCGGCGATCGCCAGCGCCTCGGCCCGGTCCGCCTCGGGCACGCCGAGGGCGTCCGCGAAGACCACGTCGATCTCCTCCGGGGCGCAGCCCGCCTCGTCCAGGGCGCCGCGGATGGCCTGGGCGAGTCCTTCCCTCGACCTCTCCCACCGGGAGGCGCCGGTGAAGGTCGCCGCGTGCCCGGCCAGGATCGCCCGGACCGCCGCGCCCCGCTCCCGTGCCGTGTCCTCGCCCTCGACGACGAACATGGCGCCGCCCTCGGCCGGCACGAACCCGCAGGCCGCGCTGGTGAAGGGACGGTAGGCGCGGGTCGGGTCCTCGACGGTGCTCAGCTCCTCGTACCCGAGCTGGCAGACCATCGAGTAGGGAGCCAGCGGCGCCTCGGTCGAGCCGGCCACGATCACATCGGTGCCCCGGCGCACCGCACGGGCCGCGTGGGCGAGGGCGTCCAGACCGCCGGCCTCGTCGGCCGCCACCACCCCGCAGGGGCCCTTGAGGCCGCGCCGGATGGAGATCTGGCCGGTGCTGGCGGCGTAGAACCAGGCGATGGACTGGTAGGGGCCGACGAACCGGCTGCCCTTGCCCCACAGCCGCTGCAGCTCCCGCTGGCCGAACTCGCCGCCGCCGGAGCCGGCCGCGGTGACCACGCCCACCGAGAACGGCGCGGCGTCGACCTCGGGCCGGCCGAAGCGGGCGTCCTCCATCGCGAAGTCGGCCGCGGCCATCGCGAAGTGGGTGAACCGGTCGGTCTGGACGAGGAAGCGCTCCTCGATCGCGTCGGCCGGGTCGAAGTCGCGGACCTCGCCCGCCACCCGCAGCGGGAGGTGCTCACAGCCCTCGCGGGTGACCCGGTCGAGGACGCTGACGCCCTCCTTGGTGGACTTCCAGAAGGTCTCGGTGCTCGCGCCGTTGGGCGCGACGACCCCGATGCCGGTGACGGCCGCACGCCGTGCACGTGGTGCGCTCATCGTGTTTTCTCCCTCGGCCGGTTCAGGACCACCGCGGACTGGAAGCCGCCGAACCCGCTGCCCACCGAGAGCACGCTGTTCAGCCTGCGCTCACGGGCGACCCGCGGCACGTAGTCCAGGTCGCACTCGGGGTCCGGGGTCTCGTAGTTCGCGGTGGGCGGTACGACCTGGTGGGCCAGGGCCAGCACACAGGCGACGAGTTCGATCGCGCCGATCGCGCCGAGGGAGTGGCCCACCATGGACTTGATGGAGCTCATGGGCGTGGCGTAGGCGTGCCGGCCCAGGGTCCGCTTGACCGCGGCGGTCTCGTGGCGGTCGTTCTGCTTGGTGCCCGACCCGTGCGCGTTGACGTAGTCGATCGCCGTCGGGTCCAGCCGGGCGTGGTCGAGGGCGTCCTCGATGGCCCGGGCCATCTCCAGGCCCTCGCTGGTCAGACCGGTCATGTGGTAGGCGTTGCCGAAGGTGGCGTAGCCGCCCAGCTCGCAGTACACGTGCGCGCCTCGGGCCCGGGCGTGCTCCAGCTCCTCCAGGACGAGCACCGCGCCGCCCTCGCCCATCACGAACCCGTCGCGGTCGGCGTCGAAGGGACGCGAGGCGTGGGCGGGGTCGTCGTTGTTCGGGGACGTGGCCTTGATGGCGTCGAAGCAGGCCATGGTGATCGGGGAGATCGGGGAGTCCGAGGCGCCGGCTATGCATATGTCGGCCCGGCCCTCCTCGACGGTGTGGAAGGCGTAGCCGACGGCGTCCAGTCCGGAGGTGCAGCCGGTGGAGACGGTCTGCACCGGCCCGCCCGCCCCGAACCGCTCGGCGACGGTCGAGGCGAGCGTGCTGGGCGCGAAGGCGCGGTGCAGCTGCGGCTCGGCCCGCTGGTCGTCGACGTCCCAGCGCTGCCCGCCGTGGCTGACCAGGACGTAGTCGTGCTCCAGACGGGTGGTGCCGCCCACCGCGGTGCCCAGGGAGACCCCGACCCGCCAGGGGTTCTCCCGGGCGAGGTCGAGACCGGCGTCCCGGACCGCCTCCTCACCGGCGACCAGGGCGAACTGGATGTACCGGTCGCAGCGCGCGGCCTGCTCGGCGTCCAGCCCGTGGGCCGCCGGGTCGAAGTCGCACTCGGCGGCGATCCGGGACCTGAGGCCGGCCGGGTCGAAGAAGGTGATGCCGCGCGTCGCCGTGCGTCCGGCGGCCAGGAGGTCCCAGAACGCCGGCACGCCTATGCCGCCGGGGGCGACGATGCCTATGCCGGTGACCGCCACCCGCCTGGTCATGACCGGGCCTGACGTCGGGAGACCCCCAGGCCCTCGCCCGCGCCGACCGGCTCGGCCGCGGCGACGGTCTCCTCGGTGTCGACATGGCCGAGCGGCGGGCTCGGGGCCAGCGGGCCGAGGTGGAAGACCATCCGGGCCTCGACCTTGCCGACGTTGCGGAAGCGGTGGCGCATGTTGACGGGGATCATGAGCCCCTGCTCGGGCTGGAGCGGGTGGGGTTCGCCGTCCAGGTCCACCTCCAGCTGCCCGCACACGACGTACACGAACTCCTCGGAGTACGGGTGGTAGTGCTCCGCGATGCGGTCGCCTGGCTGGATCAGGGCCACGCCCATGAAACCGCTGGTCGAGCCGACCGTGGCCGGGGTGAGCATGGCGCGCAGGTCGCCGCCGCGCCGGGTGTTGGGCTCGACCTCGCTGAGATCCACGATTCTGGGACGGGGTGTGATCACGACGTTCCTCCGATCAGGTGCTGCATCGACTGGGGGCGTGGCCGCCACGGCCCGGGTGAGGACGCATCAGGCGTCGGGCGAGCGGCGGTCGGTGACGAGGTCCATCCGGGCGGGTCCGGGCCGGCCCGCGGAGCCGCTCCGCCGCGGCGCGGACGCGCCGGCGGAGCCGTCGAGGAGTTCGGCGATCTCGGCCGCCCGCGCCGGGTCGGAGGCGCCGAGAGAGAGCGCGGGGTCGGCGGGGTCGACTCCGCCGCGCACCTCGATCAGCCGGACCACGACGTCGTCGCGCTGGAAGACCGTGCTGCGCAGGACCGGGCTGCGCGCGTCGTCCGCGGCCGCCACGTCCTGCTGGGCCAGCAGTTCCGCCAGCCGCATCCCCTGGCCGGGCCGGGCCGGGTAGTACAGCGCGTGCCGCTCCGCGGCCGGGTCCTCCTGCTCGGCCGTCACATGGTGGACGGCGGGCAGCGCCGCACGGGTGAAGAAGACCCGGGCGGACTCGGGGTCGTCGAGGTCCCGGTCCTGCTCCAGGTAGGGGTTGATGGCCTCCTCGACCGCGCGCACCTCGGGCTGGCGGGCGACGTGGCGCAGCGCGGCGAGCAGGTCGCCCCGGACCTCGATGGCCCGCACGACCCGGTTGCCGTGCATGAACAGGGAGGTGCGCACGAGCCGGGTGGCGTCGTCGACCTTCGGCTGGGGCGAGGCGTAGTCGGCGAGGATCTTCGCGACCTTCTTCTCGCTGCCCGGCTTGACGGTGAAGGTGAGCGCGTGACGGATCAGGCCGTCGCCCATCCGGGGGGCCGCCTGGAGCCGGCGCTTGCCCTTCCCCGCGTTCTCCGCCGGGCCGCCGGTCTCCCGGACGACGTGGAAGCGCAGCGACCGGGTGTCGCGCACGCAGCTGTGCAGCGGCTTCACCATCTGGACGTGCTCCTCGCTGTTGACCCAGGCGAGGAACGGCGGGGCGCTCTCCCACTCACTGGTGATGAGCCATTGGGAGGGGTTCTCGATGGACTGGCAGAGCTGGTCGCTGACGTGCCCGGGAACGGACGCGACCTGGTTGCACAGTTGCTCGTACGCCTCCAGGAACTGCTGCTGGGCGCCGTCGTAGACGTCCACCAGCAGGACGACCCGGAGCCGGGAGCCGTCGAAGACGGACTGGGAGACGCGTTGCGACGCCTGGCGCGCCGTCGTTCCTGAGAGACGTTCGGACGTGGTGGTCATCCTGCGCACAACTCCTTCGCGGGGGCGGAAGTGGACGTCGGCCGCGTGATGCGACGTCAGCGTTCCTCGATCGTGTGCCCGTCCTCGCGACCGCGCGACTCGTGTGCACTGCGCGGGTGACCCTCAGACCAGGTGGGCGAAGACGACGAGGTTCTCGGTGTAGTCCTTGGCGGCGCGGTCGTACGTGCCCGCACAGGTGATGAGCCGTACCTGGGCCTGCGGCGTGTCGCCGTACACCCGGCGGTCGGGGAAGTCTTTCTTGGCGAAGGTCTCGACGTCGTCGACGCGGAAGACCGCCTTGCGGCCGTCGGCCCGTCGGACGGAGAAGCGGTCGCCCTTCTCCAGCTCGCGGAGGTACACGAAGACGGCGGCGGACTTCTTGGTGTCGACGTGCCCGGCGATGATCGCGGTGCCGGCCTCTCCCGGGGAGGCGCCCGCGGCGTGCCAGCCGACGAGGTTGGTGTCGTCGGCGGGGGGCGGCTCGAGCTGGCCCGTGGGGCCGATGGCGAGGTCGGTGAAGGGGGCGTCGACCGAGATCTTCGGGATGAGCAGGCGCACCGGGCGGGAGCGCGGCAGCCGTTTCCCGGCCGGCTTCGCGGCGGGCTGTCCGGCGGGCGGTGCCGACGGGGCGGCGTTCGGGGGCCGCTCGGCGGTCCGGGAGGCGGACGCGGTGGCCTGGGGTGCGAGTGGGGGGCGGGAGCTGTCGGACACCGGGTCCTCGCCACCGCCGGTCAGGGTCACTGCCAGGACCAGGGCGGCCGCGGCGCACAGCATCAGCACGCCGGTGCGGGACGACCGCCGGTCGTCGGTGTCGGGCCGGTCGTCGGTGGGGGAGGGAGAAGGGGCTGCCATCGGAAGACCACCTCACTCGGGCACGGCAGCGGGGGCGGACGGGGGCGGGGAACGGGCCGGGCCGCCACACGGGGGCACGCGTGGCGGCCACGGCTTCGCTATCGCGGCTATCGCGCCGGGCATGGTCAGGCCACGCTTCCGGCGGTCTTCCTGCGGCGGGCGGCGTAGAGACCGGCCGCCGCGACGCCCAGGACGGCCACGCCGCCGACGGTCACCGACGGTGCGGCGAGACCGCCGCCGCCGGTGTGCACGCCGCCCTTGGGCTTCTCACCCCAGGAGTCAGACTTGCCGTACCCGGAGTCCTCCTTGTCCTCCTTGCTCCAGCTGGAGTCGTCCTTCTTCTCGTAGCCGGAGTCGTCCTTCTTGTAGGTCTCCGGGTCGTGCTTCGGGTCCTTGGAGCTGCCCCAGTCACCCTCGTTGACGGTCATCAGCGCGCCGCCGCCGGTGTGCACGCCACCCTTGGGCTTGCTGTAGTCGCCCTTGTCGTGCTCGTCCTTGCCGTAGTCGTCCTTGTCGTGCTCGTCCTTGCCGTAGTCGTCCTTGCCGTAGTCGTCCTTGTCGTGCTCGTCCTTGCTGTAGTCGTCCTTGCCGTAGTCGTCCTTGTCGTGCTCGTCCTTGCCGTAGTCGTCCTTGTCGTAGTTGAGGGCGGTCAGCGCGCCGCCGCCGGTGTGCACACCGCCCTTGGGCTTGCTGTAGTCGCCCTTGTCGTGCTCGTCCTTGCTGTAGTCGTCCTTGCTGTAGTCGTCCTTGCCGTGCTCGTCCTTGCTGTAGCCGGAGTCCTCCTTCTTGTCCGAGCCGGAGTCCTCCTTCTTGCTGTAGCCGGAGTCTTCCTTCTCCCAGTCGCCCCCGGCCGCGAAGGCGCCGGGCGCCCCCATGCCGATGACGGCCGCAGCCGCGGCGGTGGCCAGGATCACGCGAGCAGAACGCATCTGATGGTCCTTCCGTCACAGCCGGGCAACTGACGCTTTGTCAGCTGATCTGACCCGGCCCCGACGTGATCCACCGTCAGACAGATCTCCCGGTGTCGCCACTCGGGAGGATCACACGGGTGAACGGGCCGGGCGTCCGGCTGATCCCGGCCGGTCCCGCGGCCCCCGCGCGCTGCACGAACGCTGCCGCCCCCGGCCCGTCGGGGCCGGGGGCAGCAGCGTTCTGACGGTGGGTCGGATCAGCCCAGGCGGAGCACCTGCGTGAGGACCTGGCGCAGGGCCGCCACGGCGTCCTGCTCCGGGCCGGGCGCCCGCCAGGCGACGAATCCGTCGGGCCGGACCAGAACGGCGCCCCCGGGCGTGACACCGTGCCGCTGCGCCCAGTCCGTGCCGTCCTCCGGCACGAGGTCGGCCCCGGGCCCGGCGCCCACCCGGTAGGAGCGCAGCGGGACGAGCAGCTCGTCGGCGAGGCGGGCGGCGGCCTGGTGCCAGGCGCTCGGGCCGGCGGCGTCGCTCAGCAGGACGAGGGTGCGCTCGTAGAGGTCGAGGGTGGAGATCCGCTCGCCCTGGCGGCGTACCCACAAGTGGGGTGCCCTGCTGCCGGGTTCGCCGCTCAGCTCGAGCTGGTCCGGGACGACCGGGGACCCGGCGGCGGTGCCGACGACGGCGCCCCGTGGGTAGCGGTAGCCGAGCGCCACGTTGAGGATGCCGCTCTGCCGGCCGCCGCCCGCGCCGGGCGGCGGGGCGAACCCGGGGTGGCTGTGTTCGGCCGACCGGGCGGCGGCGCGGGCGCTGGTGGCCTCGGCCACCGGACGACGTTCGGCGTCGTAGGTGTCCAGCAGCTCCTCCCCCGCCCAGCCGTCGAGGACCGCGGCCAGCTTCCAGGCGAGGTTGTGCGCGTCCTGGATGCCGGTGTTGGAGCCGAAGGCCCCGGTGGGCGACATCTCGTGGGCCGAGTCGCCGGCCAGCAGGACCCGGCCGCAGCGGTAGCCGCGGGCGACGCGCTGGGCGGCGTGCCAGGGGGCGCGGCCGGTGATCTCCACGTCGAGGTCGGCGACGCCGACCGCGCGCCGGATGTGCTCGGCGCACCGCTCGTCGGTGAACTCCTCCAGCGTCTCGCCGTGTTCGGGGTGCCAGGGGGCGTGGAAGACCCACTGCTCGCGGTTGTCCACCGGCAGCAGGGCGCCGTCGGCGTCCGGGCTGGTCAGGTAGCAGACGATGAAGCGGCGGTCGCCCACGACGTCGGCCAGGCGGCGGGAGCGGAAGGTGACGCTCACGTTGTGGAAGAGGTCACCGGGGCCGCTCTGGCCGATGCCCAGCTGTTCCCGGACGGGGCTGCGGGGGCCGTCGGCGGCGACGAGGTAGTCGGCGCGGATGGTGGTGTGCTCGCCCGTCTCCCGGCTCTTGACCACCGCGGTGACGCCGGTGGAACCGGACTCGAACGACATCATCTCGGTGGAGTAGCGCAGGTCGCCGCCGAGCCTGCGGGCATGGTCGAGCAGCACCGGCTCCAGGTCGTTCTGGCTGCACAGGCACCAGGCGGTGGGACTGAACCGGGCCAGCCCGCCGCCGGGATCGATGTTGCGGAAGAGCCATTCGCCCGCCTCACCGACCAGGGTGGGCGTCTGGAGGATGCCGTGGTTCTCGGCGAGGGTGGCGGCGGCGGCGTGGATGTCCCGCTCGACGCCGGCCACCCGGAACAGTTCCATGGTGCGGACGTTGTTTCCGCGGCCGCGCGGGTGGATGGAGGTGCCGGAGTGGCGCTCCACCAGGGCGTGCCGCACGCCGAGCCGGCTCAGGAACAACGAGGTCGACAGACCGACCAAGGAGCCGCCGACGATGAGGACCGGGACCCTGAGGGTCTGGTCGCCGGCTTGATCGGCTCGTTCGTTCATCACTCACGCCTCCAGCATGTTTCGCCATTTCGGCCGGTTTCGGCCGAGATTCCTCATCCTTGCCCCGAGATGCTGACGGCGGCTCAGCCTTTCACCCGGCTGGGCATGCGGGAGCCCGCTCCGGCATGCAGGAGACTGTGCTGTACGGACAGGCACCGATCAGGAGGAAACGCGGCGTGATCATCTTCGGCACCAAGGGATACCTGTACCAGCTGGCGATACTGACGCTGGTGTGCGGCGGCTGCGGCAACCCGGCCGCGCACACGCTCCGCAAGCGCGTCACGAAGTTCACCCTGTTCTTCGTGCCGCTGTTCCCGTTCTCGACGAAGTACGCGACCCAGTGCACCTTCTGCGGCACGGAGCAGAAGGTGACGAAGGAGCAGGCGGAGCAGCTGCTGGCGCAGGGCGCGGGCGGCTCCGGCGCGCCGGCCTACGGGCAGCCGCAGCAGCAGCCGTACCAGCACTGACGTCCGGCTGCCGTCCGGCGCTCACCCGGTGAGTCCGGCCGCGGCACAGGCCTGCCGGAGCTGAGGGACGCAGATCCGGCGCAGGGTGTAGACACCGCCGTCGACGAGGACGGGCCCGATGTCGCCCACGGTGATCGAGGTCGGGGTGAGCAGGACAGCGGGGATGTCCCGGGTGGTGGGGCTGTCGATGGTGGTCGGGGCGCTGCCGGGGACCTCGTCGCGGCCCATCGCGACGGCCATGGCGACGGCCGAGGCGGCCTCGTCCCGGAACGACTTGTAGACGGTCATGTACTGCTCGCCCTTGACGATGCGCCGTACGGCCTCGATGTCGGCGTCCTGGCCGGTGACGGGCGGCGGCTCGCGGACCCCGGCGCTCTTGAAGGCGGAGATGACGCCGGCGGCGATCGCGTCGTTGGCCGCGTAGACGCCGTCGATCCGGTCGGGGCCCAGTGCCGCGATGGCGGCGGCCATGTTGGCGTGCGCCTCCTGGGTGTTCCAGCCGGGGGTGTCGTACGACCGGACGATCTTCACCCTGCCCCGCAGGACGGACAGCGCGCCCCCGCGGTACCAGGCCGCGTTGGGGCTGGTCGGGTCGCCGTTCATCATGACGACGGTCCCGCCCTCGGCCTTGTCCCCCATGGCCGTCAGCAGGGCCTGGCCCTGGAGTCTGCCGACCTCCGCGCCGTCGAAGCCGACGAATCCGGCGATCGGGCCCTCGGCAAGCCGGTCGTAGGCGACCACGGGGACGCCCGCCCGGTGGGCCTCGTGGATCGAGGAGCGCATCGCCCTGGTGTCGGCGGCGTCCAGGATCAGCACCCGGGCACCCTTGGTGATCATGGAGATCATCTGCTGGCGCTGCTGGACCGCGTCATTGGCGGCGTTGGCGTACACCAGGGTGCACGCGGGGCAGCGCTCCTTCAGCTGCTGCTCGATCAGCGGCTTGTCCGCGTGTTCCCAGCGGGGCAGGGAGCGGCTCGGCAGCAGCAGGCCGACGGTGAAGCCGTCCGCGGCCTTCCCGTCGTCGCCGCAGGACGCCAAGGAGACGGTCAGGACCGCCGCGGTGAGCGCCGCGACGAGATGCCGGACACGGGTCCTCATCACGGGCCCCCTCTCTCCGGACCTGGTTGCGGGGCCGGGGCGTCCGGGGCGCGGCCCGGGACGGCGATCTCGCTCCACACCTGCTTGCCACCGGCCACCGGCACCGTGCCGAAGGACTCCGACATCGCCTCGACCAGCATCAGGCCCCGGCCGCCGGTCGACTCCCAGTCCACGATCACGGGCTTGGCGGGGGCGCGCGGCGAGGCGTCGCTGACCCCGACCCGCACCCGGTCGCCGCGCAGCATCAGGTCGACCTGGACCGGCCCCTGGGTGTGCACCAGGGCGTTGGTGACGAGTTCGGAGACGACGAGGAGCACGGCGTCGGCCGCCACCTCGACCTTCCAGCGGCGCAGGGTGCGCGCGGTGAACCGGCGGGCGTGCATCACGGCGTCCGGCAGCCGCCACACCATCCAGCCCGCCCGGATCGGCTTGGTCCGCAAGCCGTCGTAGCGCATCAGCAGCAGCGCCACGTCGTCCTCGCGGCGGTCGCCGTCGCCGAGCAGTTCGTCGGCCATCCGGCCGAGGTCGGCGGGGTCGGCCGCGGCGAGCGCGGCGCCGGTGCGCCGCATCCCTTCGTCGAGCGGCAGTTCGGAGGACTCGACCAGACCGTCGGTGACCAGCGCGAGGACCGTGCCGGGGGCCAGGGCGACCGCGGTCATCGGGAAGTCCGCCTCGGCGAGGATGCCGAGCGGCGGGCCGCCCGCGACCTCCACCTCCTCGATGGCGCCGTCGGGGCCGCGCAGCAGCGGGGCGAGGTGGCCGGCGCGCACGAAGAGGGTGTTGCCCTCCTCCATGTCCAGTTCGGCGTAGCAGCAGGTCGCGAAGAGGTCGGTCTCCATGCTGACGAGCAGCCGGTTGGCGTGCGAGACGACGACGTCGGGCGGGTGGCCCTCCATGGCGTAGGCGCGGACGGCGGTGCGCATCTGGCCCATGATCGTCGCGGCGCCGGCGCTGTGCCCCTGCACGTCCCCGATGACGAGGGCAACCCGTTCGTCGGAGAGGGCGATGACGTCGTACCAGTCGCCGCCCACCTGGAGGCCCCGCCGGGCGGGCAGATAGCGGGCGACGGCCGTGCCGCCGGGCAGTTCGGGCAGCCGCCGGGGCAGCAGGCTGCGCTGGAGCATGGTGGCGAGTTCCTGCTCGGCGTCGTGCGCGTGGGCGCGCTGGAGCGCCTGGCCGACCAGGGCGGCGGTGGCGGTCAGCAGGGAGCGTTCCTCGGGGGCGAAGGCGTGCGGCTCGTCCCAGCCGACCAGGCAGATGCCGGCGACCCGGCCCTTGGCGGGCAGCGGCAGGACGGCCAGGCCGCCGGGGCCGACGCCCGCCAGTCCGGGTTCGAGTTCGGTGCCGGCCGGCCACAGGTCCATCCGGCCGTCGCGCAGGGCCTCCCGGAGGGTGGGCAGGAGGCGCACCGGTGCGTCGGGCCACTCGGTGCGCCACTCGGCCCGCCAGACGGCCGGCCAGGCGGCGGGCTGCGGCGGATCGAGGACGGCGACCATCATCCGGTCGTCCTGGAGGCCGGCCAGGGCCACCCGGTCGGCGCCGAGCGGCTCGCGCAGGGCGGCGACGACCACCCGGCCGACGTCCTCGACGGTGGTGGCGTCGTCGAGGGCGGCGGTCAGCCACTGGATGCGGGCGACGTCGTCGGCGCCCCGGCGCAGTACCGGCGTCGCCGTGACCACGCCGACGACCCGCTCCCCCAGGCCGTCGACGCCCGGTTCGGCCCGGCAGCTCAGGCTCAGCCAGCGCATCTCGCCGGTGGGGCCGCGCACCCGGAACTCCAGCTCCCGCCGGCCGGACGCGTCGGTGGACGGCTCCAGGACCGACATCAGGGCGTGCATGTCCTCCGGGAGGGCGTGGGCGAGCAGGGTGTCGGCCTTGCCGTCGAAGTCGGCCGGGCTGATGCCGACCAGGTCGAGCAGGGTGTCGTCGGCCTCGGTCACGCCGGTGTCCGGGGCCAGCACGAAGGAGCCGACGCGCAGACTGCGCAGGGCGGGGCCGAGCAGCGCGGCGGGGGCGGGTGGCGCGCCGGAGCGGAGCATGACGGCGACGGCGTCGGCGTACCGCTCCAGGAAGCGGCGCTGCTCGACCTGGAAGCCGTCGGCGGAGTCGCCGCTGACGACGAGGCAGCCCAGCCGTCGGCCCTCCGCGTCGAGGGGCAGCGCGCCGAGCGCGCCGTCGGCGTTCAGCCACAGCGTGTGGTCGGTCCGGAAGGCCTGGGCCGCGGGGGCGTCACCCGCCAGGGGCAGCCGCTCCGGGAGTGCGGGTCCGGCGGGGGGCCGTCCGGCGGTGTCCGCCAGCCGCAGCTCCTCGTTCCCGGCCCCGGGGACATAGACCGCTGCCCGTGTCACTCCGGCGAAGGTCAGGGCCCGATCGAGGCATGTCCGCAACGTACCTCCCGTCCCTGCCGCAGGTGCCGACAGGTTGAGATCGGGGCACCCACCCACCAGAATCGCATATGAGGATCAACCGGACACATCAGCGCCCATCAACCTTATTGTCGTCTACGGCAGGTAACACATGAAGGCCTGCATACGGGACACGGCCGTGGTCGTGACCGCGGTGTCCACGGCCGTCGCCCTGGCGGCCTGCGGGTCCGACGGCGGGAACGACTCCGCCGAAGGGAACGGGCCGCGGATCGGAGTGCTGCTGCCCGACGCCACCACGGCTCGCTGGGAGACCCAGGACAGTCCCCTGCTCGAGGAGAAGATCGCGCAGCTGTGCGACACCTGCGAGGTGGAGACGGTCAACGCCAAGGGCGAGGTGGCACGCCAGCAGGAGCAGATGGACTCGATGATCACCAAGGGGGTCGACGCCATCCTGCTGGTGGCCGTGGACGCCCGCTCGCTGCGCCCGACGGTCCGCAAGGCCGACGCCGCGGGCATCCCGGTCGTCGCCTACGACCGGCTCGCCGAGGGACCGATCTCCGGGTACGTCTCCTTCGACGGCCAGGAGGTCGGCAGGCTCCAGGGCCGGGCGCTGCTGCGGGCGATGGGCGACGAGGTGCCCGGCGCCCAGATCGTGATGATGAACGGCGACCCCATCGACCCGAACGCGGTGGCCTTCAAGGAGGGCGCGCTGTCCGTGCTCAGCGGGAAGGTGCGGATCGGCAAGGAGTACGACACCCTGCAGTGGCGGGCGGAGATCGCGAACATGAACATGTCCGCCGCGATCGCGGCTCTCGGCGCCGAGGCCATCGACGGGGTCTACGCGGCCAACGACGGTCTGGCCGCCGGCAGCATCTCCTCGCTGAAGGCGAACAAGGTCGAGCCGCTGCCCCCGGTCACCGGGCAGGACGCCGAACTGGCCGCCGTGCAGCGGATCGTCGCGGGCGACCAGTACATGACCGTGATGAAGCCCTTCGCGCCGGAGGCCGCGGCCGGCGCCGCGATGGTCGTGGCGGCGGCCCGTGGCGAGGGCCTGCGCGACATGGCCACGGACGAGGTACGGCCGCGCGGCGGGGGGCGCGTGCCGGCCGTGCTGCTCACCCCGGTCTCGGTGACCGTGGACAACATCGCGGACACCGTGGTGAAGGACGGTGTGCACACGGTCGCGCAGATCTGCACCCCCGAGCTCGAGGCCGACTGCGTCCGGGCCGGACTGATCTGACGGTTCCGGCCGGTCCGGACCCTGGAAGGAGAGTGGTTCCCGTGCCGGAGCCGCCGCTGCTGGCGCTGCGCGGCGTGTGCAAGCGCTACGGCGTCGTCGAGGTCCTCACGGACATCGAGCTGGAGATCCACTCCGGTCAGGTCGTCGCTCTTCTGGGGGACAACGGGGCCGGCAAGTCCACCCTGGTCAAGGTGATCTCCGGGGTCACCACCGCGGAGAAGGGCGTCATCGAGTGGGAGGGCCGGGCGGTCCAGATCCGGCGCCCGCACGACGCCCGAGACCTCGGTATCGCCACCGTCTACCAGGACCTCGCGCTGTGCGGGAACCTCGACGTCGTCGGCAACCTGTTCCTCGGGCGGGAGATCCGCCGGTACGGCTTCCTCGACGAGATGGAGATGGAGCGCCGCACCCGGCAGCTGCTGGAGCGCCTCACCCGGCGGATCCCGGACCTGCGCGGCCCGGTCGCCGCGCTCTCCAGCGGCCAGCGCCAGACGGTCGCCATCGCCCGCTCGCTCCTCGGCGAACCACGGATCCTCCTGCTGGACGAGCCGACCGCGGCGCTGGGCTTCGAGCAGACCACCGAGATCCTCGACATCGTCGACCGGCTGCGCGACCGCGGTCTGGGCGTCCTGCTGATCAGCCACAACATGGGCGACGTCAAGGCGCTCGCGGACCGCGCCGCGGTGCTGCGGCTCGGCCGCAACAACGGCTTCTTCGACGTGAACACCACGTCCCAGGAACAGATCATCTCCTCCGTCACCGGCGCCACGGAGAACGTGCCGCGCCGGCCGGCGACCCGGGAGTCGGGGTGGTGAAGGACATGCGCAGGACGGCGGAGACCACGACCGGCGAGGACACGCCGTCCGGCGCCGGGCCCCCACCACCGGGCGGCCGACAGGCCGTCGCCCGTGCGGTGCGCGGCGGCGTCGCCCTACTCCGGCGCAAGGTGAGAGCCGGCGAACTGGGCTCGCTCCCCGTCGTGGCGGTGCTCGCGGTGGTCTGGATCACCTTCCAGTCCCTCAACGAGAACTTCCTCTCGCCGCGCAACCTGTCCAATCTCAGCGTGGACATCGTCGGTACCGGGCTGATCGCCGTCGGGATCGTCTTCGTGCTGCTGCTCGGCGAGCTGGACCTGTCCGTCGGCTCGATCAGCGGCCTCGCCGCGGCCGTCTTCGCCGTGCTGAACGTGAACAACGGCGTACCGGAGTGGCTGGCGCTGATCGTCGCGGTGCTCGCCGGCACCCTGGCGGGCACGATGCAGGGCTACTCCATCGCCCGGACCAGGGTGCCCGCCTTCGTGGTCACCCTCGCCGGGCTGCTCACCTGGAACGGGATCATGCTGGCCATCCTCGGCAGCAGCGGCACCGTCAACCTCGACGAGAACGGGCTGGTCGCCAAGCTGACCAGCTACTACTTCACGAACGACGCCGTCGCCTACGGGCTGGCGGCCCTGGCCGCGGGCGCCGTCTTCGTCGTGACCGACCGGGACCGACGGCGGCGCACGGCCGTCGGCATGCCACACCGTTCGCTGGGGGTCGTCGCGCTGCGCGCCGGGGGCATCGCGGTGATCGCGTTCACCATCGCCTACCTGCTCAACCGCTTCCAGGGGCTGCCGCTCGCCCTGCTGATCTTCCTCGTGCTGGTGGCCGGCCTCGACATCGTGCTGCGTCGCACGCACTACGGGCGGCAGGTGTACGCCCTCGGCGGCAGCCTCGAGGCGGCCCGGCGCGCCAGTCTCAACGTGACGCTGGTGCAGACCGCGGTGCTCGCGGTCTCGGGCACCATGGCCGCGATCGGCGGCCTGTTCCTGGCCTCGCGCATCACCTCGGTGAGCCAGAGCTCGGGTACCGGGGTGCTGCTGATCAACGCCATCGCGGCGGCCGTGATCGGCGGGACGAGCCTGTTCGGTGGGCGCGGTACGACCTGGTCGGCGGTGCTCGGCATACTGGTCATCCAGTCGATCGCCTCGGGCATGGCGATCACGGACACGCCACCGGCCGCGCAGTTCGTGATCACGGGCGGTGTGCTGTTCGCCGCGGTGGTCATCGACGCGCTGTCGCGGCGCTCGCAGGAGGCGCACGGGCGGGCGTGACGGGAGAGGTCCGCCCGTCGGCGGCGCAAGGGCCGGGCCCCGCCCCCCGAGAGGCGGGACCCGGCCCTTCGTGCACCGGTGATCAGGTGATCAGGTGATCAGGTGATCAACAGGTACGGCCGACGTAGTAGGCGCCCTGGATCTTGCTCGCGGAGCCGAGCCAGGTGGTACCGGGCGCCACGCAGCGCTCGTAGTCGGGCGCGAGGGCGACCTCGACCTTGACGACCACGCGCGAGCCGTCGGAGGTGCAGTGGTTGTAGTAGGCGTCGGAACTGGTCTCGTAGAAGCCGCACGGGTCCGCGGCCACGGGGCTCGCGGCGGCGGTCAGGGCGCCCAGGGAGGTGAGCACGAGGGCGGCGGAACCGATGGCGCTGGTGACCGTACGACGGAAACGCACAGCGAAACTCCTTGACTGGTGAGAGTGACCGGTGAGGTCGGGGACCGGTGAGGTCGGTGACCGATGAGGTCGGTGACCGATGAGGTCGGTGACCCGTGAGGTCGGTGACCCGTGAGGTCGGACCTGCCCCAGGATCGCCGCGCCGTCCGCCGCCGATGATCATTCGGCGGCGGCGTTCACCCTGCGAATCGTTTCGCCGTTGCGCCAGTGGGGTGACCTCGCTCCTCAGCGGGTCATCGCCTCCGTGCGGCGCGCTTCACCTCCCGGCAGAACGGGCCGACCCCGGCGGGGGTGAGGATCGCGTCCGGGGCGTCGACGAACTGTGCCGCCGATCATCTCCAGCACTGCCGTCAGGCTGCCGGGCCGTCCGTGGGGAGTTTCAGGGGCAGGTCGGCGCACACCCGGAAGCCGCCCTCGGCGTGTGGTCCGGCCGTGACCGTGCCGCCGAGCGCGGCGGCCCGTTCGCGCATGCCGATCAGACCGTGGCCGGTGCCGGGGCCCGGGGCCGCGCCGGGGCGGCCGTCGTCCGTGACGGTGAGGCGCAGCCGGTCCGGGCCCCGGTCGAGCGTCACCCGGACCCGGCTCGCCCCGGCGTGCTTGTGGGTGTTGGTGAGCGCCTCCTGGACGATGCGGTAGGCCGCCAGTTCGACGGCAGGCGCCGGTGGCCCGTCCCCTCCGGTGCGCACCACGTCCACCGGCAGACCGCCGGCGCGGAAGGAGTCGACGAGGTCGTCCAGATCGGTCAGGCCGGGGAGGGGCGTCCGGGGGGCCGGGACGTCGTCCGGCTGCCGGAGCAGGCCGACCGTGGCCCGCAGTTCGTCGAGCGCGGAGCGGCTGGTCTCCCGGATGTGGCCGAGCGCCTCGTGCGCCCGGTCCGGGTCGGTGCGCAGCAGGTGGTGGGCGACGCCGGCCTGGGCGTTGACCAGGGTGATGTGCTGGGCGACGACGTCGTGCAGCTCTCGGGCGATGCGGACGCGTTCCTCGGTGACCCGGCGGCGGGCCTCCTCCTCCCGGGTGCGCTCCGCGCGTTCGGCGCGCGCCTCGGTCTCGGCGAGCCGGATCCGGCGGGCGCGGACGACATCGCCGAGGGCGGTGGCCGCGAGGGCCAGGTCGAACCGGAGCAGGGCGGTGCCGGAGGAGAGCGGCTCGGAGTGGACCATCAGGTGGCAGCCGGCCAGGGCGAGGGCCGCGGCCGCCCCGGTGATCCACGCGGTGCGCCGGGCGCCCCTCGTCGCGAGCGTGTACAGGGCGACCAGGCTCGCCGCCGGGACGAGGGTGTAGTCCGGTGCGAGGACCAGGTGGGCGAGGTCGATGCCCAGGGTGGCCAGGACGACCGTGAACGGCCACCGGCCGCGCACCACCAGCGGGGCGCACGACACGGCCATCCACACGACTCCCGCGGGGCGCGGCGCGTGCCAGCCCGATGCGCCGGCGGCGCTCGCCGCCAGTGCCAGCACCACCAGCAGCACCCCCGGGAACGCGTCCCGGGCCCGCTCATGGCGGTTCCACCACCGCCGCCACACATCCGTCACCCGCATCCCCACACGGTACGCAGGGCCCGGACGCCGGTTCGGTCGGTGCGTCGGCGGTGACCGATGGGAAGGCGCCCGTCGAACGCAGCCGCTCTTCGTGTATCTCCGGCACATGGCTCACCGCTCGCCCCCTCAACTCCCGTGGTTCATCTGGGGTTTGTGATACCAGTGGGTCACCTGTGACCGGTGGTAGTGTGCGCGCACTTCCCCCTTGCGCAGTGACCCCACGAGAGCCCACGAGAGCCCTGGAACCCCCCATGAACGACATGACGGCCGAGTCCTCGGCGACCCCCTTCACCCCCGGCGGCCGGCGCCGGCACCGCAAGCCCCAGCGGCACGGCACCGGTGCGCGACGCACGCTCGTGCTCGCCCTGGCCGTGCCCTTCGCCTCGGTCGCGCTGTCGGGCCCCTCGGCCTTCGCCGTCGACAAGGGCGTCGGCACGACGGCCAAGGACACCGCGCCGGGCGGCGCCCTCGACGCCGACGACCAGCGGATGGTCGCCAACCTCAAGACACGCGTCCTCGACCAGCGCCTCGGCGCCGATGTCAGCGGCGTGGTCCTCGACGCCGAGTCGGACGACACCCTCTGGGACCACAACGGGGCCACCGCGCTGATGCCGGCGTCCAACGTCAAGCTCGCCACGGCGACCGGCGCCCTCACCGTGCTCGGCCCGAACCACCGCTTCACCACGAAGGTCGTCTACGGCGGCGGCACCCTGACCCTCGTCGGCGGCGGCGACCGGACCCTGACCACCGCCGACCTCACCGAGCTGGCGAAGACCGCGGTCGCCGGGCTGAAGGCCGCGGGCCTGACCTCCGTGAAGGTGGCCGTCGACGACAGCCTGTTCCCCGCGCCGACGCTGGCCAACGGCTGGAACACCGGCTACTACCCCGACTCCGTCGCCCCGGTGCGCCCGCTCGTCGTCGACGGGCACGGCGTGAACGACACCTCCCTGGACGCCGGGCAGGCCTTCGCCGCGCAGCTCACCGCGGCCGGTGTCACCGTCGACGGCACCGTCACCCGGGCCACGGCGAGCCCGCACGACGTACCGGTCGCCCGGCACAGGTCGGCGCCGCTGTCGGACATCGTCCGCAAGATGCTCAAGACCAGCGACAACGACATCGCCGAGACCCTGCTGCGCATGACCGCCCTCGGCGCGGGCCGCCCGGCCACCTTCGAGGGCGGGACCGAGGTCGTCCGCCAGGTGCTGAGCGAGCGCTACGGCGTCTCCCTCGCCCACTTCGAGATGTACGACGGCAGCGGGCTGTCCCGGGCCGACCGGATCCCTGCGGCCACCCTCGCGGAGATCCTCGAACTGCTGACGGTGCCCCGCCACCAGCGCGTTCTGGGGTCGGTCCTCGACGGTCTGCCCGTCTCCGGCGAGGCCGGCAGCACCCTCGGCCCGGAGTGGGGCCGCTTCGACGACGCCAACTCCCGGTGCGCCGTCGGCAAGGTCCACGCCAAGACCGGCACCCTCACCGGGGCCATCGCCCTCAGCGGTCTGACCCAGGGCAAGGACGGCACGTGGAAGGTGTTCTCGTTCATCGAGAACGGCTCCACCGCCAACCCGAACGACATCAAGGACGCCATGGACGGCCTCGCCGCGACCGTCAACGGCTGCTGGGCGTAACCCCTCTTCCACCACCACGGCCCGTGCTCCCCTCCGTTCGCTCCGCCGGAAGCGCCGGAAACCCTGAGCACGGGCCGTGGTTGGGTTAGCCTCGTTCTCCCTTCGTATGCGAACTGACTTACGTCGAACATCACTTCGGGAGTTCCGTGTCTGACCGGCGGCCACCATCACCGAACTCCTCGACGGACTCCTCGACGGCGGCGGACTCCGCGAAGGCCCGGGCCACCGCGCTCCGGGAGACCGGCGCCGCACCGCTGAGGGTGGGCGACCCGGAGCGCGTCGGGACGTTCGTGCCGGTCGCGCTGCTCGGCAGCGGCGGGATGGGACGGGTCTATCTGGCCCGGGCCGCCGACGACGGACCCGGGCTGTTCGCGGTGAAGGTGATCCGGCCCGAGTACGCCGAGGACGTCCGCTTCCAGCGCCGCTTCGAACGCGAGGCCCTCGTGCACGGCCGGCTCGGACCGCCGCACGCGCCGCTGTTATGCGGCACCGGGTGGGACGGCCACCTGCTGTGGATGGCCACCGAGTACGTCCCCGGACTCGATCTGGCGGACGCCGTGCGCGGCGGCGGCGCGCTGCCACCGGCCACCGTGTGGCGGCTGGTGGCGGAGCTGGGCGAGGCGCTCGCCGCGCTGTCCGCCGCGGGAGTCGTGCACCGGGACCTGAAGCCGTCCAACGTACTGCTGTCGCTCCAGGGCACCTGCGTGATCGACTTCGGGATCTCCAAGGCCGCGGACGCCAGCTCCATCACTGGTACCGGCAACCGGGTCGGCACACCGGCCTACATGTCGCCGGAGTATCTGCGGACGGGGCACTGCGACACGGCGTCGGACGTGTTCTCGCTGGCCTGCGCCCTGCTCTACGCCGCCACCGGACGCGCCCCGTTCGGCGACGGCACGGGTGTCGACGTGATGCACCGGGTGGCCTTCGAGGACCCCGACCCGGAGGTGACCGGCCCGGTCTCGGCGGCGGACCCGGAACTGGGCGCCCTGCTCACCGCCTGCCTCGCCAAGGAACCGGACCGCCGGCCCACCCCGACCGAACTGACCGACACGGCACGGGAGTTCACCGGCGGGACACAGGAATGGCCGGAACCGCTGCACGGCAGGATACGGGCCCGGCAGCGGGCGTACGACACCCTGCACCTGCTGCCCGTCGCACGGGCGGCGCTGCTGCGGCCGTCGGACAACCGGGCGAAGTCGGGACCCCCCGCACGCCCACAGCCGGCCGCCGTTCCTGGGCTCGTTCCCGCTCCCGCTCCCGTGGAACGGGAACCCGCGACGTCCGCCCCCGCGGCCTCCTCCGCCTCCGCCGAGACGCCCCCGGCGTCGGCGTCGTCCCCCGTCGCGGGGACCCGCCCCTGGACGCGCCGCAAGCGGGTCCTCGCCGTCGCCGCGGGGACCGCCCTGTGCGCGGTCGCCGCCGGCGTCTTCGTGGCGGTGCAGGAGGACCGTCCGGCGCACAGAACCCCACCGGACGCGGTCGCGTCGGCCGGTGGCGTACCGGGCGGCCTGCCCGGCGAGCCGGCCGGGGCGGACGCTCCCTCCGTCTCGGACGCCGCGTCCGTCGCAGGCGCGCCCAGCGCCCGCGCCGATCTCCCCGAAGGCCAGGACGCGAACGGGGGCGAGGACGACGGCGCCCCGCCCGCCGGCACCACCGCGTCCGCGCCCGCCGTCCCGGCCGGTGGATCCTCGCCGTCCGCCACCCCCACCCCGACTCCGCCCGCCGGCACCCCGCCGGCCGACCCCGGGACCGCGCCCTGGAACACCGACTGCACGTACTACGCCGGCAACGGCCGCACCCGCCTCGGGGACAGCGGCAAGCGGGTGTCGCAGGTGCAGTGCATGCTCATCGCGCGCGGGTACGACGTGGGCGGTTCGGGTGTGGACGGCGTGTTCGGCCCCGGCACGGAGGCGGCGGTCGCCGGTTTCCAGAGCGCCAAGGGACTCGACGCCGACGGTGTGGTGAAGCACGCCACCTGGGTCGCGTTGCGCGCCGCGGACTGACGGGCCAGGTCATCATCGTCAGGAAGGAGTAATGGCGACCTGGCCCCGGCGGGGCGTGGGCGGTCGGCCCGGCCGGATCCTCAAGGTGGCGTGATGTGCTGGAGTGCGACGGCCGATCTGGTGGCGGGTGTGGGCGTCTCGGCCGTCGGAGTGGCCTGTGCGGCGCGGGTACGCCACCCGCGGGAGCTGCCGCTGGCCGCGCTGCCGCTGGTGCTCGGCGCCCACCAGATCATCGAGTCGGTGGTCTGGCGCTCGGGCGGGGGCACCGGGCCCGCCACCGTCGCCTGGGCGGTGATCGCACTGCCCCTGCTGGCGGTGTGGGTGCCGGCCGGGGTGTGGTGCGCCGCCCCGCCGCACGCCCGGCCCCGGCTGCTCCTGACGCTCGCGGTCGGTGCCGCGACGGCCGCGGTGCTGGCACACTCCCTGGCCACCGGGCCGGTGACGGCCGAGATCCGCGGCCGTACGGTCGGCTACGCCGTCGACGTCCCGTACCCGGCGCTGCTCGTCGCGGGCTATCTCCTGGCCACCGTGGGCTCGTTGCTGCTGTCCGGCGACCGCCGGCTGGTGACGCTGGGGGGCCTGGCCGCCGCGGGCGCGCTGGTCTGCTGGGCGGTGTGGCGGTCGGAGTTCGTCTCGACGTGGTGCGCGGTCGCGGCCGGGTGCTCGGTGGTGCTGCTCGGGTGGCTGCGGGCCCGGACGGCTACCCGAGCGTGATTCCCGTGCGGGCGGCGTGCAGTGCGGAGCGGACCAGTTCGAGGAGGCGGCCCGTCCAGTTGCGGCCCCGGCCGCCGTTGTCGCCCCAGAACTCGGAGTCCATGTCGTCGTAGACGAGCGTAGCGTCGTCCGTGGCCAGGAGGATCTCGGCCAGGGCCGGGTGCCGGGTGTACTTGGCGCGCAGCAGGCCGGTCAGCACCGCCGCGCGGGCCTGCTCCCAGCCCTCGCGGCGTGGGGCGGCGGCGGCCAGGGTGCGGGCGGCGTTGGCGTTGTCCTTCGCCGCGACCGCCGCGCGGGTCCCGGGGTCGGTGACGGAGAGGGCCCAGTAGGCGTGGGCGACGGAGGTTCGGAGCTGCTGCCGCTGGAGTGTGTTCAAGGGTGTTCTGGTGAGCGGGAGTGAGCGTCGGTGGTCTGCGTCGTACCGTGTGCCGCGGCACTGGTTTTCAGCGGGGAACTGACGTTCTTGCGTCGAACCGTCGGGCTGCCCACTGGGCCCGCTCCTCGAAGTAGGCGAGCGCGCTGTCGTACGCCTGCTGTGTGACCGGGTCGTCCGGCCGGCTCTCCAGGTGTCCGCCGGGTCCGGCCACCAGGACCTGGAGCGGCCGGTCCTTGCGGTCCATGTCACCGAGGGCGTAGTGGCGCCGGGTCTCGGGGATGGCGAGGTAGGCGTCACGGGCCGCCGCACGCTTGTCCTCGGTCCGGTCGGCGAGGAACGCGTCGACGGCGGCCAGGCAGCGGTCCGTGGGCGGGGGCGCGCGAATTGTTTCCCTCGCCCCCGCGCCAGTCCCCCGTGTCACAGATGTCTCCCGGGCCCTTGACGACCCACGCATGACTGCGTAGACCTGACAGCGCAGACATGACTACGCAGTCAGACGCGGTCGCCCGAGCCCGTCTGACATCATCGATGTGCGGCCGTGCGAACACTGGGAGACACCATGACGCGAGGGACGGGGCGGGTCGCAGGCACCGCCGCGCCGCGCAGTGTGGACGTCGCCCTGCTGGCCGGCGTCTCACAGAAGACCGTGTCGCGCGTCCTCAACGACGAGCCGTACGTCTCCGCCGAGGTCCGCCGGCGCGTCCTGGAGGCCGCCGAGGAACTCGGCTACCGCCGCAACAGCGCGGCCCGTGCCCTGGCCTCCGGCCGCAGCCGCTCCATCGGGGTGGTGACGCTGGGCACCGCGCTGTACGGACCCGCCTCGCTGCTCATGGGCGTCGAGCGGGTCGTGCGGGACACCGGCTACGCGCTGCGGGTGGTCAACACCGTGGAGGGCGACCCGGCGGGCATCGCGGGTGCCGTGGGCTCGCTCCTCGACCAGGGGGTGGACGGCATCGTCATCTCCGAGCCGATCGACGAGACCGGGTCTGGAGCCGGGGACGAGGGGGACGGCACCCTCCGGGTGGACGTGCCCGTCCTCGTCGTCGGCGCGCCCTCACCGGTCACCGCGCCCACCGTGCTGACCGCGGGGGACGGCGCCGATCTGATGGCCCGTACGGCGACCGAACACCTGCTGGCCCTCGGTCATGCGACGGTCCATCATCTCGCCGGTCCGCAGCGGTGGTACGCCGCCCGGGACCGACTGGAGGGCTGGCGCGCCACACTGACCGCGCACGGCAGGGACGTGCCGCCGGTCGTCGAGGGCGACTGGTCGGCCGCCTCCGGCCACCGGGCGGGCCGCGCACTGGCCGGGGACCCCGGCGTCACCGCGGTCTTCGCCGCCAACGACGACATGGCGATCGGGCTGATCCGCGCGCTGCTGGAGACCGGCCGGCGGGTCCCGGAGGACATCAGTGTCGTCGGCTTCGACGACATCCCGGTCGCCGCCTACATCACTCCTCCGCTGACCACGGTGCGGCAGCCGTTCCACGCCGTGGCCCAGGAGGGCCTGAAGCGTCTCGTGCATGCCATCGAGAACCCCGACGCGGACCCCCTGCCGTCGGGCGACCCACCCGTCGAGCTCGTCGTGCGGGCCTCGACCGCGCCTCCGCCGCACCGGACGACCCCGGCGCGCGGACGGCGGTCCGCCTCCGACCCCGACGCGGGCCCGCCCGGTCCACCGCCCACGACCGGAGGCCGGCCCCGCCACCACTGACCCGGCTCAGCACCGATCCAGACTCCACGCTGGAACTCGGCCCCTGGACGTCCGTGTGTTCGCCTCGACCGACCCCGACCCCGACCCCGCCCCCGACCCCATCTGACCGGCGCGTCCGACGGCGCGCCGCCCGCCGAAGTCCTACGACGGGTGACCCGCCGTCAACGGGCGTCGTACGCCTCGGGGTCGAAGTCGGCCAGTCGGCGGCGCATCCGGCCCGTCGACCAGGGCCAGCTGAAACTGTTGAGGCCGTTGGCGTCGAGGTAGTAGCTGGAGCAGCCGCCCGCGTTGTAGACGGTGGAGGGCAGCGCCTGGTGGACCTCGGCGCGGAAGGCGGCCTGGACCTCGGGGCGGACGTCCATGCTCGCCCAGCCCGCCTCGCGGGCGTGCCGTACCGCGCCCGCGAGGTAGCCGAGCTGCGCTTCGAGGACCGCGAAGGCGGAGGAGTGCCCGGTGCCGAGGTGCGGGCCGAGCAGGACGAACGCGTTGGGGAATCCGCTCACGGTGGTGCCCAGGTAGGCGTCCGGGCTGCCCTTCCAGTGGTCGTCGAGGCTGGCGCCGCCCGCGTCGAACACCCGCCGGGCGATGGGCATGTCGAGGATGTGGAAGCCGGTGCCGAGGATGATCGTGTCCACGTCCGCCGCGCTGCCGTCGGCGCCGAGGACCCGGCTGCCCTCGACGGCCCGGACCGCGGTGGCGTGGAGGGTGACGTTGGGGCGGGTCAGCGCCGGATAGTAGGTGTTGGACAGCAGCAGCCGTTTGCAGCCCAGGGTGTAGTCGGGGGTCAGGGCGCGGCGCAACCGGGGGTCCCTGACGGTGGCCCTGAGGTGGAGCGCGCCCACCTGCTGCACCGCCCGCAGCAGGGCAGGACGGCGGAAGCCCACGCCGAGGGCCTCCAGCGCCCCGTACTCCGCGCTCCGCAGGGCCCGTTGAGCGGCCGGGAGGCGGCGCATCAGCCATCGCTCGGCGCGCGGGACGGGGTGGTCGGGCTTGGGCAGCACCCACTGGGCGGTGCGCTGGAACAGGTGCAGCCGGGCGACGCGCGGCTGGACGGCCGGCACGAACTGCACGGCCGACGCCCCGCTGCCGACGACGGCGACCCGCGCGCCGGCCAGCTCGTGGTCGTGGCGCCAGCGCGAGGAGTGGAAGACCGTGCCGGGGAAGTCGGCGAGACCGGGGATGTCCGGTACCGACGGCTCGTGCCACGGTCCCGCCGCCGAGATCAGGAACCGGGCCCGGTAGCGGTCGCGGGTGGTCTCGACGTACCAGCGCGCGTCGTCGGGGTGCCACTGCGCGCGGAGGGCCTCGGTGCGCGGCCGGACGAGCGGGGTGACGCCGTGGGCGGCGGCCGTGGCGTGGAGGTAGGCGCGGATCTCGGGCTGTCCGGCGAAGGCCCGGGTCCACTCCGGGTTGGGCGCGAAGGAGTACGAGTAGAGGGCGGAGGGGACGTCGCAGGCGCAGCCCGGGTAGGTGTTGTCGCGCCAGGTGCCGCCGAGGTCGTCGGCCTTCTCGATGAGGACGAGGTCCGAGACGCCCTCCTGGCGCAGCCTGATGGCCGCGCCGATGCCGGACAGGCCGCTGCCGATGATCAGTGCCTCCACGTCGCGGGTCTCGCGGGCGACGGACGCCGTGGGGCGGTCGGGGTGCGGCATGTCAGGCTCCTGTCGTCCGGGCGGCGGGCCGTGCTCCGGGCGGCCGGCCGAGGTGGTGGCGTACGGCGGCGCGTGTGGTGCGCAGGGCGGTCTCCAGTACGGCGGGGCGGCGCCTGGCGTCCATGAGGTTGCCGCCCGTCACGGCCAGGTCGGCGGCGGTGGGCTCGATCCGGACGACCCGGGTGCCGGCCGCCCGCAGCGCGGCGCACTCGGCGTCCAGCGTGCGGGTCATGACCCGGCGCAGCAGCGCCTCCGCCCGGCCGAGCCCGGTCCGCGCCACCGGGGTGGCCGAACTCATCGGCGCGAGGACGTACACCTCGTCCAGTGCCCGCGGTACGAGGAGGTCGGCCGAGGCGGTGGAGAGGATGCCGCCGTCGGCGTACCGCCGGCCGTCGATGCGCACCGGCGGGAACCAGCCCGGGACCGCCCAGGTCGCGCGCAGGGCGTCCCGCAGCGCGGCGGGCGGGGTGTCGGGGTGCCCGAAGACCGTCCGCCGGCCGGTGTCGAAGTCCGTGGCCACCAGCCAGGTCGCCGGATGAGACACCCATCCTCCGCCGGGCGCGAGAAGGTCGGCGAGGGCGCTCAGCCGGCGGGCGTCGCCGCGGCCCTGGGGCAGCGCGCCGGACAGTCCGGCCAGGGCCGGGACCGAGCCCCGCAACGCGAGCCGGGCCAGGGCGGGCGAGCCCGGGAAGAGGGCCGGCCGGGGCGGGAGGCCCCGGGGCGGGGCCGTGAAGTGGCGGACGAGTCCGGGGCGGGCCGCCGGGTCGGCGAGCTGGGCGGCCAGCAGTTCGTCCACGCCGACGCCGGCGCCGAGCAGGGCGGCCAGTTCCGCTCCGGCCGAGGTGCCGACCAGGACCGCGGCGTCGCGCGGGTCCCAGCGCAGGGCCTGCCCGAGCGAGTGCAGGGCGGCGGTCGTCCAGGCGGCACCGAGGGTTCCGCCGCAGCCCAGCACCAGTCCTCGGGAAGGGGCCGGGACCATGCCTGTGGAGGTGAACGCGTTCTCGGCCGACGCGTCCTCGGTCGACGGGTTGTCGGTCGACGCGTCCTCGGTCAACGGGTGATCGGTCAACGGGGGGTCTCCGCCTCTTCGGGATACCGACGAGATCGGGATACTAGCGGTATCCGAATGCCGGGGACAGGGGGCGGATAGGATCCGGAGCCGAAGCCTCTCGGGAACGCCGCGCGGGGCGGAAAGGTGCACAGCCATGGCCCGCCTCAGCCGCGTCGAGAGTCAGGAACGGACCCGGGAGCGGCTCGTCGCCACCGCCCGGGAGCTGTTCCTGCGCAACGGCTACGGCGCCACGTCCCTCGGCGAGGTCGCCGAGACGGCCGGCTACTCCAAGGGCGCCGTGTACTCCAACTTCCGCGGCAAGGGCCATCTCTGCCTCGCCGTCCTCGACGCGGTGCGCGCCGAGCAGCTGACACTGCTCACGGACTCGGTCATGGGCGACGGCGGGCTGGACGACCGGCTCGCGGCCTTCGGCGCGTGGAGCGAGGCGCACATCGGCGAGGAGGCCTGGACCGCGCTCGAGGTCGAGTTCCTGACGCAGACGCGCCACGACGCCGAGCTGCGCCAGGAGATCACGGCGCGGGTCGCCGCGGTGCGCGAGGTGCTCGCCCAGCTGCTGCTCACCGTCGCCGAGGCCACGGGGACCTCCCTGGCCATGCCCGTCGACCGGGCGGCGGCGACCCTGCTCGGCCTCGGCATCGGACTCGGTGTCCAGCGCATCGCGGACCCCACCGTGCCGACGGCGGTGCTCACCGACACCCTGCGCCTCGTCCTGGGCACCCCCACCGGCTGACGGATATTCAGCTCCCAGGAATTACCAAGGTTTTCACAGCCTTTCAAAGGCTGTGGAATTCTGAGTCTTCCCTTGTACCGGACCGGGCCGTGTCAAGTTCCTTCTCATCGGGCGGCGGGATCGCCCAGGGCGACGGCCCTGATCTCCTCCCCCTCCGTACGGAATTCCCTTCCCAGACAGGAACGCGAATCCAGAAGAAGGAGTCGGCATGAGCTTCAGGGTCATTTCTCCGCTCACCCCCCGCCGTAACCCGGGCGGGGAGCTGAACGCCAACCCGAACCCCAACCAGGTTCCCCCGCCCGCACAGCAGGCGCGTCGCCGCCGGCCGCGCCCCGGTGACCCGCTGCGCCCCCAGCAGCCCGGCGCCTGACGCGGAGAAAGCCCAGGCGGCACGGAGGGCCGGCGGTACGCCGTCGGCCCTCCCGGCGTTACAGGAGACAGATGCGCGCGCCCACGGATCACCCCGCGAGCACATACCCTCGGAGCGTTCCGCCAGGTATGGAAATGTCCGCATACGGACTTCCGATCCACCGTGCCGAGGACGCCCCGCGGGAGAATTACGAGAGCTTCGACAATTACGAGAACTACGAGAACTTCGAGAAACACAGGAAATACGAGAACCGCGAGAACCGCGAGAGCGACGAGAACGACACGTACCTCGAAGAATACGAGCAGGACGACGGCCCCGGCGACCACGCGACCCCGCCGTCCCGGCCCGCGCCGCATTCCGCCGTTTCTGGCCCATGACCAAGGGCCTGCGGCGCCGGCTGGTGGCCGTCTGGCTGTGCACCGTCCTCGGCGCGCTCGCCGAGACCTCCGCCATCCTGCTGTTCGGCGACCTCACCGACAGCGCGCTGGGCAACGGCTCGCTGGACGCCTTCTGGACGCCCGCCGCGCAGTGGCTCGTCATCGGCGTGATCGGTGCGGCCATCGGCTACGCCGGCGGCTCCCTCTCGGTCTGGGTCTCCGAACGGTTCGTGATGCGGCTGCGCGAGTACGTCTTCGACCATGTGCAGAAGCTGCCGCCGCACTTCTTCCACCGCCACCGCCAGGGCGATCTGCTCTCCCGGCTGACCGGTGACGTCGAGGCCATCGAGCAGATGGCCGTCTCCGGCAGATGGCCGTCTCCGGACTGATCGGCACCGCGTCCGCGCTGTTCAGCGCCGTCTTCTACGCGGCGGCCGCGTTCTGGCTGCGCTGGGACCTGGCCGCGGCCACCTTCGCCCTCGCCCCGCTGTTCTGGCCGGCCGCCCGGAGGTTCTCGGTCGGCGTGAAGTCCGTCGCCCGGGACGGCCGGGTGGCCGACGGCGCGGTCACCTCCGTGGTGGAGGAGTCGCTCGGCAACCTCGTCCTCACCCAGGCCTACGGCCGCCAGGACGCCGAACGGCGTCGGCGTCCACGGACCCCGCACGTCCGGAGCCGATCGTTCCTCACCCCGCCGTTTAAGCCCCCCGGCACACATGTGCCATACTCGGCGCCGCTTATAGCAAGATCCGACCGGGGGAGTCCATATGCATGCCATTTCTTTGGGTGCCCCCTACCTGGACACAAACGCGGATCAGCTCTGCTTCTCGCTGGATCTGACGGAGCGGCCCGCGCTCGCCGAGCGTGCGGTCACCGTCGGCGGGACCGACGTACGGCTGCGGCTGCTCGGCGCCTCGCACCAGGTCTTCGTGGGACCGGTGCGGGAGACCGTCGCGTGTCTGCGCGAGACCGACCGGGGGCTGCCGTCCACGTACAGCCGGGAACTGCCGGGCTGGACCTACGACTTCAGTGCCGGAACCCGGCGGCTCCACCCCGAGGCGTTCAGCGCCGAGGTGGCGTGGATCCTCGGCCAGGTGGCCGCCAACGAGGACAGCCTGTGCGGCATCTTCCCCGGCTCGCCGGAGGCGGTGACGGCCGTGGTCGTCGAGGCGGCCGACGGACCGCCGGGCGGCGGACTGGTCTGGCGCACCTGGCACACCTATCCACAGCACGGCCAGATCGTTTCGACGCACACCCGGCTGGAGGCCCGATGAACAGCTCCCGACTGACCCGCTCAGCGGTGGCGGCCGTGCTGGCCGCGGTCCTGCTCACCGCCTGCTCCTCCGGCGGCGAGAACGGGGTCCCGCGCGGCTGGATCAGGGACACGTACACCGCGAACGGCGCGGACTGGCTCGACCCGGACAGCAACCCGATCGTGGTCGCCGACGCCATCCACGGCCACCGCGCGGCGCTCGACCGCGCCAGCGGCAACAGCATGGAGTTCCTGCGCTACGGCGACGACCTGGTCACCGTCTCGCCGTCCGGCAGCGGCAGCCGGATCGCCATAGAGGACTACCGCAACGGCTACCACCGCCACAGCCAGTACCTCAACAGCTGGCCCGACCCGGACAGCGCGAGCTTCCGCGGCGGCGGCCCCGGCGAGGGCAAGTGACCTCCGCCGAACCGGTCCCCGCACCGCGCGGCGCCGGCTCCCGCAGACGCAGACCCTGACCACGCCCTGAAGACCTGAAGAAAGGCAACGCAGTGACCGAGATCCTCGAGTCGACCGGCCAGGCCCTGCTCTACGGAGTCGTGGGCCTCGTGGTGATGGCCGCCGGCTTCATCGCCCTCGACCTGGTCACGCCCGGCAAGCTCTTCCACGTGGTCTGGACCGACCGCAACCGCGGCGCGGCCGTCCTGCTGGGCAGCCAGTCCGTCGCCGTGGGTCTGGTCATCATGGAGGCCATCCGGGCCAGCGAGTCCGAGCAGGGCCTGGGCTACGGCCTGGTCAGCACCCTGCTGTACGGCCTGGCCGGCGTGCTGGTGATGACGATCGTCGGCATCGTGATCGGTCTGCTCACCCCGGGCCAGATGGGCTCGGTCGTCCTCGACGACAGCGACGGCCGTCCGCACCCCGGCGCCTGGGTCCAGGCCGGCATGTACCTGGGCACCGCGGTCATGGTCGGCGCGGCGCTCTCGTAGCCACCGCCCCCATGGCAACCGTCACCCGGCAAGGCCGCGACAGCACCGCGGCACCCACCCGCCCCCCGGCCGTCCGGCACTCCCGGGGGGCGCGTTTCCTTCTGCTGCTCTCCGTGTTCCTCTGCGCGGCCTGCGGCCTCGTGTACGAACTGGCGCTCACCGCGCTGGGCAGCTACCTCATCGGCAACTCCGTGCTCCAGACCTCCGTGGTCATCTCCGTGATGGTCTTCGCGATGGGGCTCGGCTCCCTCGCCGCGAAACCGCTGCGCCGCCGGGCGGTGGGCGCGTTCGCCCTCGTGGAGGCGGCACTGGCCCTGGTCGGCGGCCTGTCGGTGCTGGTGCTGTACGCGGCGTTCGCCTGGCTCCAGCTCTACACCCCGGTGATGATCGTGGTCACCCTGGCGGTCGGGCTGCTGATCGGCGCCGAGATCCCGCTGCTCATGACGCTGCTCCAGCGGATCCGGCGGCAGGAGGCGGGCAGCGCGGTCGCCGACATGTTCGCCGTCGACTACATCGGGGCGCTCGTCGGCGGGCTCTGCTTCCCGCTGCTGCTCCTGCCGACCTTCGGACAGCTGAAGGGCGCGCTGGTGGTCGGCGTGGTCAACGCGGTGGCCGGGGTCGTCGTGGTGCTGGTCATCTTCCGCCGGCAGACCCGGCGTTCGGTCCAGATCGGTCTGCTCGCCACGGTCACGGCGGTGCTGGCGGTGCTCGGCACGGCGTACGCGCTGGCGGACGAGCTGGAGGTCACCGCCCGTCAGCAGTTGTACCGGGACCCGATCGTGCACGCCGAGAGCACGGCGTACCAGGAGATCGTCGTCACCCGCTCGACCTCCTTCACGGGCGAGCCGGACATGCGGCTCTTCCTCAACGGCGACCTCCAGTTCAGCTCCGTCGACGAGTACCGGTACCACGAGTCCCTGGTCCACCCCGCGCTGTCGGGCGACCGCGGCAACGTGCTGATCATGGGCGGCGGCGACGGGCTCGCGCTGCGCGAGGTGCTGCGCTACGACGACGTCCGGCACGTGACCCTGGTCGAGCTCGACCCGGCGATGACCCGGCTGGCGCGCGCGTTCGGGCCCCTGCGCGAGCTGAACGGCAAGGCGCTGGCGGACCCGCGGGTCGAGGTGGTGAACGCCGACGCGTTCAACTGGCTGCGCAGCGCCCGCGAGCGGTACGACGCGGTCGTCATCGACTTCCCCGACCCCGACACGGCGGCGCTGGCCAAGCTGTACTCGGTGGAGTTCTACCACCTGCTCGGCCAGGTGCTGACGCCGCAGAGCAGGGTGATGGTGCAGAGCGGGTCGCCGTTCTTCGCGCCGAAGACGTTCTGGTCGATCGCCACGACCGTCGAGGCGGCGGGCTACACGACCACCGAGTTCCAGATCGACGTGCCGAGCTTCGGCAACTGGGGCTTCGTCCTGGCCTCCCCCGGCACCGGCGCGCCCCCGCCGCTGCGGCTGGCGGCGGACGCGCCGTCGCTGCGCTACCTCGACGACGAGGTCCTTCGGGCGGCCACCGTGTTCCCCGTCGACCGGCGCCGCGTGGACGTACGGCCGAGCACGCTGATGGACCCGGCGGTGCTGGAGTACGTGCAGAACGAGTGGGAGAACTACTGAGGCCCGTCCGGCCCGTATGAGGCCGGTCCGGCCCGTATGAGGCCGGTCCGGCCCGCATGAGGTCCGTCCGGCCGGCACCGGTTTACAGGCGGCGAACCGTCGACTAACGTACAACCAAATGGTTTCACATGATGGTGACAGCGGGAGCCTGGACCGGCTCTTCCACGCCCTGGCGGACACCACGCGCCGGGACATACTCCGCCGCTGTGTCCACGGCGATCTGTCCGTGTCCCAGCTGGCCGCCGCCTACCCGATGAGCTTCGCCGCGGTGCAGAAGCACGTGACGGTGCTGGAGCGGGCCGGGCTGGTCAGCAAGGAGCGGCGCGGGCGGGAGCAGCTCGTCCTCATGGACCCCGAGGCCGTGGCGCGGGCCCGGCAGGCGCTCGACGAGCTGGACGCCCTGTGGCGCGGCCGGGTGGCGCGGATGTCCGGCCTGCTGGCGCAGGACCTGCCGGTCCCCCGAACCCACGAGCACCGACCGAAGGAAGGACAGGACCGATGAGTGTGACCAGCGTGGACAAGGACTTCGACAGCCTCACCCTCACCCTGATCGCCGACTTCACCGCACCCGTCGAGCGGGTCTGGGCCCTGTGGGCGGACCCCCGGCGGCTGGAGCGCTGGTGGGGGCCGCCGACCTACCCGGCGACCGTCGAGGACCACGATCTGACCCCGGGCGGCGAGGTCAGGTACTTCATGACGGGCCCGGAGGGCGACAAGCACCGCGGCTGGTGGCACGTCACCTCGGTCGCCCCGCCCACGTCCCTGGAGTTCACCGACGGCTTCGCCGACGCCGAGGGGACCCCGAACACCACCATGCCGACCACCACGGTGACCGTCCGGCTCACCCGTCACGAGGGCGGCACCCGGATGGAGATCCGGTCCGCCTTCGACACCCGGGAGCAGATGGACCAGCTGGTGACCATGGGCATGGAGGAGGGCCTGAAGCTGGCGGTCGGCCAGATGGACGCCCTGCTGGCCGGCTGAGCGCCCGGTCACGGGATCTCCTGCTCGGCCCAGATGATCTTTCCCTCGCCGGTGTAGCGGGCTCCCCAGCGGTGGGAGAGCTGGGCCACCAGAAAGAGGCCACGGCCCCCCTCGTCGGTGCTGCGGGCATGCCGCAGCCGGGGGGCCGTACTGCTGGCGTCGGCGACCTCGCAGGTCAGCCGGGCGTCCCGGATCAGCCGCAGCCGGATGGGGCCTTCGGCGTAGCGGATCGCGTTGGTGACCAGCTCGCTCACGATCAGCTCCGACGTCATGGCCAGCTCCCCCAGCCCCCAGTCCGCCAGCTGCCTGGTCGCCCGGGCCCGGGCCTCGGCGACGGCGGCCGGGTCCGCCGGCACCTCCCAGGAGACGACGTGGTCGGCGCCCAGGGCGCGGACGCGGGCCAGGAGCAGGGCGATGTCGTCCGGCTGGGGCACGGGCACCAACTGCTCCACCGCCGAGGTGCACAGCGCCGGCAGGTCGGTGTCCGAGCGGGCCAGCACCTCCCCGAGCCGGACCATGCCCCCCTCCATGTCCATGTCGGTGCCCTCGATCAGGCCGTCGGTGTAGAGCCCGAACAGGCTGTTCTCGGCCAGCTCGATCTCGGTGGACTCGAACGCCATGCCGCCCAGCCCGAGCGGGGGCCCGGCCGGCGGCTCCGGGAACGACACCTGGCCGTCCGGGGCGACGACGACGGGCGGCGGATGTCCCGCCCGGGCCATGGTGCAGCGCCGGGTGACCGGGTCGTAGACGGCGTACAGGCAGGTCGCGCCGAGGACGCCGGTGGTGCCCTGTCCGGCCGCCGTGCCGTCGGCCGTCTCCGCGCTCAGCCGGAGCACGAGGTCGTCGAGGTGGGCCAGCAGCTCGTCGGGGCGCAGCTCCATGTCGGCGAGCGTCTGCACGGCGGTGCGCAGCCGGCCCATGGTCGCCGCGGCGGCGATGCCGTGCCCCACCACGTCGCCGACGACCAGGCCCACCCGGGCCCCGGACAGCGGGATCACGTCGAACCAGTCGCCGCCCACCCCGTCCGTGGGGTCGGCGGGCCGGTAGGAGGAGGCGACCTCCAGCGCCGTGCCGCCACTCAGGGCGGACGGCAGCAGGCTGCGCTGAAGGGTGACCGCCGCGGTGTGTTCCCGGGTGTAGCGGCGGGCGTTGTCGACGCACAGCGCCGCCCGCGCCACCAGCTCTCGGGCCACGATGACGTCGTCGGGCTCGAAGGAGACGGGGTTGAGCGACCGCATGAAGGTGGTGAGGCCCAGGGCGGTGTTGCGGGCCCGCATCGGGACCGAGACAAGGGAGTGCAGACCGAACGCGCGGATGCTCGCGGCCCGCTCCGGCTCCTGGCTGGTCCACAGCTCGTCGGCCGGGTCGAGGACCGGGATGAGGATCGGGTCGCCGTCGATCAGCAGCTGCGCGTCGTGCGGCGGCGGGAGGAAGGCCACCCGGTCCCCGATCCGGGCCACGGCCTCCGGGCAGCCCTCGCGCACCGAACTCATCCCGGCGCGGCGCATCACCGGCCGGGCGGGCGCCGGTCCCGCGTCCGTCAGCCAGGCGCCGTGTCCCTCGGTGCTGAGGACTGGCTCGAGCAGGTCCACGACGACGAAGTCCGCGAAGCGGGGCACCGCGAAGTCGGCCAGCTCCTGCGCCGTGCGCATCACGTCCAGGGTGGTGCCGATGCCGGTCCCGGCCTCGTTGACCATCGCCAGGAGCTGGCGGGCGGTCCAGCGCTCGGTGACGTCCAGCACCATGTAGCAGACGCCGGTGACCGAGTCGTCCGCGCTCACCAGCGGGAAGAAGGACGTCGAGTAGGCGTGCCGGCGGTGCGGATCGGCCCAGCTCCAGCCCACGTACTCGTAGTCGATGACCGGGACCCCGGTCTCCAGGACCTTGCGCATCAGGCCCTCGATGGCCACCGTCTGGAGGCCGGGCAGCAGGTCGCTCAGCCGGCGGCCCAGCCGCTGTTCGCGGGGCACCCCGCCGAAGCGTTCCAGCGTGTCGTTGAGCCACACGTACCGCAGCTCCAGGTCCAGCACCGCCATGCCGACCGGGGAGCGGGTGAGGAACCCGTCGAGGACGGACTGGCCGACCGTCCACTGCCGGCGCTGCGGGCGCGCCGAGAGCAGGAAGCACTCGTCCTCGCCGATCCGGAAGGACGCGGAGACCCGCAGGTCGACCTCGACGGTCCGGCCGTCGCGGCGGCGTACCGGGATCCGGCCGTTCCACCCCATGCCGGTCCGGCAGCGCTCCGCGACACCGGCCACCCGGGCCGGGTCCGCGGGCATCGCCACCAGCGCCGCGGCCGAGCCGCCGACCACCTCCGACGCCGAGTAGCCCAGCAGTGCCTCGGCGCCCCGAGTCCAGCCGGTCACGACGCCGCCGGCCGAGACGATCACCGCCGCGTCGCTCGACGCGTCGAGGAGATCGCGCGGTCCCGCGGTCGCCGGGGCCTCGGAAGCCTCTCGCGCAGAATCCATTGCTGCCTGCCATCCTCTACCCGACCATGTTCCTGCTTGTCCGGCCGATGCGCACGGCGCCCGGTCCGCCGCCCGCCGCGCTGTCGCACCGGGCGGGCCGGGGGGAGCATGGAGGTACCGGCGGCCGGAGCCCAGGTGTGCGGTCGCGCCGACAGGCGTCGCCGCGACCCGCCGGACGGTGGAGGTGGATCTGGGATGACAACCGAACCCTTCGGGTCCGACGGTGGCCCACACCCCTCCGAGGCGCCGGCGCGCACCGGTCTGCTGGACGTGCTCAGCGTGTCCGCGATGGTCGTCGACATCCAGGGACGCATCGTCTTCTGGACCCCGCAGGCGGAGGAGCTGTTCGGCTACAGCGCGCAGGAGGCACTCGGCAAGTACGCGGCGCGGCTGTTCATCCATCCCGATCATCTCCAGTCCGTGGTACGGCTGTTCACGGAGGTGCTGGAGACCGGCCGCAGCTGGGCCGGGGCCTTCCCCATCCGGCACAAGGACGGCAGCAACCGGCTGATGGAGTTCCGCAACATGCGCCTCCAGGACGACCTCGGGGACGTCTACGCCCTGGGCATCGCGGCCGACCACGCCCTGCTCCAGCGCGTCGAGACCGACCTCGCGCTGTGCGAGCGGCTGATCAACCAGTCCCCGATCGGCCTCGCCCTGATGGACCCCGATCTGCGGTACGTGCTGGTCAACCCCGCGCTCGAACGGATCGACGGCATCCCCGCCGAGGACCACGTCGGCCGGCACCTCGGCGAGACCCTGCCGCTCCCGGACGTCGACACCATCGAGTCCGCGCTGCGCCAGGTGCTCACCACCGGCACACCACTGCTCGACCAGTACCACGTGGGCACCCCGCGCACCGATCCCGACCACGAGCACGCCTGGTCGCTGTCCTTCTACCGGCTGGAGGACCCCGGCGGACGGGTCCTGGGCGCGGCCGTGTCCGTCGTGGACGTCACCGAACGGCACCGGGCGGCCGCGGAGGCCGACCGGGCGCGGCGGCGGCTCGCCCTCATCGCGGACGCCTCCACCCGGGTGGGCACCACGCTGGAGGTGGAGCGCACGGCCCACGAACTGGCCGAGATCGCCGTCCCGCAGCTCGCCGACGTGGTAGCCGTGGACGTCCTCGACTCCGCGCTGGCCCTGCGCCGCTCCCGCAGACCGGACAACGGCCCGGAGCTGTTCCGTGCCCTCGCCCTCAAGGCGGCCCACCCCACGGTGGCGCTGCGGGCCGCCGACCCGCCCGGTGACATCGCGTCCTACGAGGGGGACCGCCTGGTCACCCTGTGCGTGCACACCGGCCGCCCGGTGCTGGTGCGGCACGTCGGCGACCGGGACATCCCGCGGATCGCCCGGGACGCCGAGGCCGCCGCGATGCTGGCGCGGGCCGGGGTCCACTCGTATCTCGCGGTGCCGCTGATCGCGCACGGCGAGGTGCTCGGCGCCCTCGACCTCAAGCGGACCCGCAACCCGCTGCCGTTCGACGACGACGACGTGGTCCTCGCCAGTGAGCTGGCCGGCCGTGCGGCCGTGGCCATCGACAACGCCCGCTGGTTCCAGAGCGTGCGCAACACCGCCCTCACCCTCCAGCGCAGTCTGCTGCCCGACCACGCGCCGCACCACACCGGCCTCGAGGTCGCCTCCCGCTACCAGCCGGCGCAGGCCACCAGCGAGGTCGGCGGCGACTGGTACGACGTCATCCCGCTGACCGACGACAAGACCGCGCTGGTCGTCGGGGACGTCATGGGCAACGGCATCGACGCCGCCGCCACCATGGGCCGGCTGCGCACCGCCACCTGCGCCTACGCGGACCTCGACCTCGACCCCGGCGACATACTCCAGCACCTGGACAAGATCACCTGCGATCTGGAGCACTACATCGTCACCTGCCTGTACGCCGTGTACGACCCCCGCACCGGGCGGTGCCGCATGGCCAACGCCGGGCACATGCCGCCCGCGCTGGCCCGCCCCGGACAGGCCCCGGTGCTGCTCGACCTGCCGCCCGGGGCCCCGCTCGGCGTCGGCGGCATCGCCTTCGAGACCACCACGACCGCCCTGAACCCCGGCGACCTGCTGGTCCTCTACACCGACGGCCTGGTCGAGACCCGGCAGCACCCCATCGACGACCGCCTGAACGTCCTCCTGGGCTTCCTGGACGAACCCGGGCGGCCCCTGGAGCAGATCTGCGACCTCCTGCTGTACGGCCTGCGCCACCCCGACGACCACGACGACGTCGCCCTTCTCGTCGCCCGCGCGGTCGAGACGCGTTACGGGACGCCCTAGCCGAACGCCAGTGCCGCTCAGGCGAACACCGGGGCCGCTCAGGCGAACGCCAGGGCCGCCGGGAAGCCGTCGGACTCGTTCAGTTCGGCCCAGACCGTCTTGCCGTACCGGGCGTGGCGGGTGCCCCAGCGGTCGGCGAGCTGTGCGACCAGGAACAGGCCACGGCCGCCCTCGTCGAAGGTCCGGGCGCGGCGCAGATGCGGGGTGGTGCTGCCGGAGTCGGAGACCTCGCACAGCAGGGAGCGGTCGTGGATGAGGCGCAGCCGGATGGGCGGCCGGCCGTGGCGGATGGCGTTGGTGACCAGTTCGCTGACGACGAGTTCGGTGGTGAAGTCCAGCTCCTCCAGTCCCCAGGCGCTCAGCTGCCGGGCGACGCCCGAGCGCGCCGCGGCGACGGAGGCGGGGTCCGCGTCCAGTTCCCAGCCGGCGACCTGGCGTTCGGTGAGGACGCGGGTCCGGGCCAGCAGCAGGGCCACGTCGTCCTGCGGGCGGGCCGGCAGGAGGGCGTCGAGGACCCGGTCGCAGGTGGCCTCCAGGGACGGCCCGGAGTGGGTGAGGACGTGGCGCAGCCGGGCGAGACCGGCGTCGAGGTCGTGGTCGCGGGCCTCGATCAGGCCGTCGGTGTAGAGGGCGAGGAGGCTGCCCTCGGGCAGGTCGAACTCGGCCGCCTCGAAGGGCAGTCCGCCGAGGCCGAGGGGTGGGCCGGGCGGCAGGTCGAGGATCTCCGCGGTGCCGTCCGGGCGCAGCGCGGCGGGCAGCACATGGCCGGCGCGGGCCATGGCGCAGCGCCGGGAGACGGGGTCGTAGACGACGTACAGGCAGGTGGCGCCGATGTCTCCGTCGCCGGCGTCACCGGGCTCGTCGGAGGGCTCCTCGGAGGGCTCGTCGGAGGCCTCCGCGGACAGCCGCAGGACCACGTCGTCGAGGTGCGTGAGGAGTTCGTCGGGCGGCAGGTCGATGTCGGCGAGGGTGCGCACGGCGGTGCGCAGCCGGCCCATGGTGGCGGCGGCGTGGACGCCGTGGCCGACCACGTCGCCGACGACCAGGGCGACCCGGGCGCCGGAGAGCGGGATGACGTCGTACCAGTCGCCGCCCACGCCGGCCTCGGCGCCGGCGGGCAGATAGCGCCAGGCGACGTCCACGGCGGACTGCCGCGGGGTGCGGCGCGGGAGCAGGCTGCGCTGGAGGGCGAGCGCGGCGGCGCGGGCGTGGGTGTAGCGGCGGGCGTTGTCCACGGCCACCGCCGCCCTCGCGGCGATCTCCTGGGCGAGCAGCAGGTCCTCGTCGTCGAAGAGGTCGGGGTCGCGGTACCGGAAGAACTGGGCCACGCCCAGGGTGGTGCCGCGGGCGCGCAGGGGGACGACCAGGGTGGAATGGACGTGGTCGCGGGCGGCCGGGGGACCCTCCGGCGCCGGCGCCTCCCGCGGGTGGTGGCGGGAGGGCTGTCCGGTGGCCAGGGCGCGGGCCGGGGGTGATCCGGCCGGGAAGGTGTGCGGACCGTCCGATGGGATCGCCGCGTCCGGGACGTCGTCGGCCACCGCCTCCGCCTCCGCCACCGACCGCCGGGCGACCCGGCACACCACCGGCGGGTCCTCCTCGGCGGTCTCGTGGCCGCGCAGGACGGAATCGAGCAGGTCGACGGTGACGGAGTCGGCGAAGTGCTCGACGACGACGTCCGCCAGTTCCTGGGTGGTGCGGGCGATGTCCAGCGTGGTGCCGACGCACATGCTGGCCTCGTTCACCAGCGACAGCCGCCACCGCAGCCGGCGGTCGCGCTCCTCCTGGAAGGCCGCCACGACCTGCTCGGAGGAGCGGTCCACGTACCGCGTCCCGGTCTTGATCATCCGGCGCGCGGCCGCGGCGGCCAGCGCGGTGTCGTCGGTGAGCGCGGGCACCTCGGCGAGCATCCGGTCGACGACGATGCTCTGGGCGAGCCGGTGGGCGCGCAGCAGGGCACTGACGGAGATGCCGTGCCGGGCGAGCCGGCGCGCGCGTTCGGCGTCGGCGCTCGGGGGCACGATCCGGCTCGGTTCGATGCCCTGCGCGAGATCGGTCAGCACGCCGGTGATGTGTTCGGCGATGTTCTCCGACGTCATCCGGCCGATGTCCGGGGCGTCCCACAGCTCGGGGACCTCCCCTCGCAGGCACCGCTCCACCTCCGCGATCAGCCCGTCCATGCCCGAGCCGAGCCGGTGCGCGGCGCGGGCCACCAGTGCGTCGGTGGTGGCGTCCACAAGGATGACGTTACGCCGTACGGGCGTATCCGCACCGCCGGGAGCGCGCGGGGCCCGCGGTGCCCTCAGGCGGCCTCCCGGAGCGAGGTGCCGTCCCGCGCCGCGTCGTCGGGGCGGAAGGTGACCGAGCGGCCGGAGAAGCGGGCGTCGAGGCCGCTCGCCGTGGTGGTGACCGAGCGCAGGTGCAGCCCCTCGGGGATGTTCCGCAGCTCGATCGGCCGCTCGAAGACCTTGTCCGGCAGCGCGCCGCCGACGCCCGGCAGCGCTCCGCCCGTCACCGTGAAGTCCTTGAAGGCGACGCGGTTGCCGGAGACCGCCGCGACGGTCGTGGTCACGGTGACCTCCTTGCCCAGGGGCAGCAGGACGGCCGCGCGCACCTGGCCCGGACGGCCGCCCTGGGAGATCTCCAGGCCGAGGACCCCGGAGACGTCGGCGTACGACAGGGAGGCGGTCGCCTCCGCGCTGCGCGCCCGTGCCTCGCCGTCGTCGTCCGACTTCGTCAACCCCTCCAGCCGCAGGGAGAGTTGACTCACCGGCAGCGGGCGGTCGGTGCCGGACGCGGGGATGTCGTGGGCCGTGATGTCGACCTCGCGCAGGGTGCCGGAAGCCGCCTGGGTCAGCACGGGGAAGCCCCGGACGTGGACCTCGGGCGGCAGCGGGGTGTCCATGCCCCGCTGGAACGCGCGGGCCGTGTTCGACTCGATGCGCGCCGCCACGGCACGGTCGACCGCGACGGGGACGAGGACCAGCGCGAGCGCCGCGCCGGCGAGGACGGCGCGGCGCTGTCGCCTTCGCCGGCGGGGCGGGGACGGGGCGTGGGGCTCGTCGGGGTCGTCGGGGTCGTAGGGCTCGTGCGGGACATCGCCGTACGGGCCGTAGGGGTTGTGCGGGTCGTAGGGGTCGTACGGGTGGTCGTCGCTGTGGCTCTGCGGGGACCGGTACGGGGCCATGGGCCCTCCTTGGCGGGGTCGGCGGGGTCGGTGGGGCGCGGGGTCAGTGGGGCGGAGGGAGCGGCGGGGTGTCGTACAGGCGGTGGACGGTGGCGGCCGCGCGGTCGCCGTCCACCCCGGCGGCGATCAGGGCGGCCGTCGCGGCTCCGGTGCCGTCGTCGGCCCAGAGCCCGGTGTTGACGGCGGCGAGGAGTGCCAGCAGGGCGCCTTCGAGGACGCGGCAGAGGGTGCCGGGCGGCATGGAGGTGTGGAAGACACCCTGCCGCTGCCCTCGGCCGAGGATCCCGGTGACCGTGTCCCGGGCCGGGGCGAGGAGCGCCCCGACCCGGTCGAGGTCGGGGCCCTGGTGGGCGAGGCCGATGAGCGCGCGGTAGCTGTCGCCGACCGGCCAGAGGGTGAGCACGACATGGGCCAGGTCCCGCACGGGGTCGGGGTCGGGGTCGGCGTCGGGGTCGGCGTCGGGGTCGGGGTCGGCGTCGGCGTCGGGGTCGGGCGGGGCGCTGACGGCGATCGCGCGCCGGACCGCCGCCGCGGCGTCCTGCGTGAGTCCCGCGACGAGCGCGGCGCGGCCGGCGAAGTGGCCGTAGACCGTGCGCCGGGCCACTCCGGCGGCCTCGGCGATCTCCGCGAGGCTGCTGTCGGGGTCGCGGCCCAGTTCCCGCCGGGCCGCTTCCAGGATGCGGGTGCGGGTGCGGGCCGCGGCGGGAGTGGTGGGGGTGGAAGGGGCCGGGGCGGAAGGGGCGGCGGCTGGTCGGGGGGCACGTCGGCACCTCGGTGCGGAAGTCCTGTGGGAAGGGGCGCAGTATTTGCACATCCGTGAGCAGAAAACTAGCGTGCCCTCCTTGCCCACCGGTGTGCAACATGACGTGATCTTCGCCTCAGCGCGTCAACCCCGGCGCGGCCCCCGCGCGTACAGCGGACGACGTGTCCACCGAGCGCCCGAGGCGGATGAACCGTGCCCCACCCGACCGCAGTCGTCCCCGACCCCGTCCGTACGGCCGGCGATCCCCCAGGCGATCCCGCCGGTGGTCCCCCGGCTCGTCCCCCCGTCGCCGCCCCGCGTCCCGGCCGCCTCCCCCGCGCTCCCTTCGTGCCGCCCTGGCCGTGTACGGCGCCCTCGCCGCGCTCCAGCTCACGGTGCTCGCCCTGATGAACCGGGCGGTGGACGGGCCCGGCGTCCTGGACCGGCTGACCGCCTGGGACACGGGTCAGAGGCCGGAGTGCGGGGGAGGCTTCACCAGGCCGCTCCGGTAGGCGATGACGACGAGCTGGGCGCGGTCGCGGGCGTGCAGCTTGGTCATGGCCCGCTGGATGTGGCTGCGGACGGTCAGCGGGCTCAGGACGAGCTGCTCCGCGATCTCGGCGTTGGACCTGCCGTGCGCGGCCAGGGCCGTGATCTCGCGCTCGCGTTCGGTCAGGGCCTTGAGGACGTCGGGGAGGGTGAGGGAGTCGTCGGTGTCGGGGGCGGCCAGGAAGCGGGTGATGAGCGCCCGGGTGGCGCCCGGAGAAAGCAGGGCCTCGCCGGCCGCGACGGTGCGGATGCCGGCCAGCAGGACCTCGGGGCTGACGCCCTTGCCGAGAAAGCCGCCGGCGCCGGCGCGCAGGGCCTTGGCCACGTTCCGGTCGTTCTCGAACGTGGTGAGGACGAGGATGCGGGTCGCCGACAGCTCGGGCCGGGCGCAGATCGCGGCGGTGGCGGCCACCCCGTCGAGACGGGGCATGCGGATGTCCATGATGACCACGTCGGGCTTGTGCGCCACGGCGAGGTCGACGGCCTCCTGACCGTCGGCGGCCTCCGCGACGACGGTCATGTCCTCGACCGACTCGATGAGGATGCGGAAGGTCGCCCGGAGCAGGGCCTGGTCGTCGGCGAGCAGGACGCGGATCGTCATGGGGCGGGGCTTTCGTCGGGGCGGTCGAGCGGAAGGGCGCAGGCCACTTCGAAGCCGCCCTGCGGGCGGTGGCCGGCGTCGAAGGTGCCGCCCGCGGCCTGGGCGCGCTCGCGCATGCCGAGCAGGCCGAAGCCGTGTCCGGAGCGCGGCGCGGCCGGGGGACGGCCGGGGGCGGTGTCGTTGGTGGTGCCGTCGGTGGTGTCGTTGGTGACGGTCAGGGTGAGGTGGTGCGGGGTGTAGGCGAGCCGGGCCCGCGCGGTGCGGGCGGTGGCGTGCTTGGTGACGTTGGTGAGTGCCTCCTGGAGGATCCGGTAGGCCGTCAGGTCGAGGCCGGGGGTGAGGCGTCGGCGCGTTCCCTCGACGGTGACGGTGACCTCCAGTCCGGCCGTGGCGCAGGCGTCGACCAGGTCGGGCAGGTGCCGCAGTCCGGGCGCGGGCGTCAGGTCGTCCGCGCCGTCGCTGTCCTGGCGGAGCAGGCCCACGGTGGCCTTCAGCTCGTTCAGGGCGGCGGCGGCGGTCTCGGCGAGCCGGTCGACGATCTCGAAGGCCTGGTCCGGGTGGGTCCGGGAGAGATGCGCGGCGGTGCCGGCCTGGGCGCTGGCCAGGGCGAGGTGATGGGCGACGACGTCGTGCAACTCCCGTGCGATGCGCATGCGTTCCTGGATCACCCGGTGCCGTGCCTCCTCCTCCCGCTCGCGGGCGGCGTGCTCGGCGCGGGCCGCCGCGTAGGCGCGCCGGACCCGGACGTAGCCGCCGACGGCCGCCGACAGCAGCACCCAGGCCGGCGGGTTGACGAAGATCAGCACCGGCGACACGCGGAAGGAAGGCAGGCACAGGCCCGTGACGACGATGACGGCGGCGGCCGTCGGCGCGCTGCCCCGGGTGGCGGGGCGGGAGGTGCCCACGCTCACCGTGTACTGCGCGACCAGCAGCGGGCCCATCAGCAGGGGGGTCAGGAGGTAGCCGAGGGTGGCCTGGCCGACCACGCACAGCAGGGTGACGGCGAGGACCGGCAGGGGGCGGTCGCGACGCCACCGCAGGGCCGCGCAGGCCACGGCGGACAGGGCGACGCCGGGCCACAGGGCGGGCTGTTCGGACATCACGGCCCGGGTGACGAATGTGCCGGAGACGGTGAAGGCGAGGAGCAGGGCGAGCCACGCGGCCTCGACGGCCTTCGGCCGGGCCGCCGCCCGACGCTGCCAGTGTGTGCTCATCACGCTCCGAAGGGGTTCCAGGGCAGGGTACTGAGGTGGGGTATCGGGGGTGGGGTATTGGGCGTGGGTTCCGAGGTGGGGTTACTGGGGGTGGGTTCCGACGTGGGGTGCGGGGGCGTACGCGGGCCGCGGCGCCGCGGTGCGGGGCGCCGCCGTGCGGGGCGCCGCCGTGCGGGGCGCCGCCGTGCGGGGCGCCGCCGTGCGGACCGCGGGTGCGGGACGGGTCAGGTGCGGGACGGGTCAGGTGCGGGACGGGTCAGGTGCGGGCGGGTTCGCGGGGTGCGGGCTCGCTGCCCTCCGGTCCGGCGCCGGACGCGCGCCGCGCGGTGAGCCCGGCTCCCTCGACGTCGACGTGCGGCAGCAGCCGGTCGAGCGCGCGGGGCGTCCACCACGCCTTGTCGCCGAGCAGCGCGAGCACCGCGGGCACCAGCGCCATCCGGACGACGAACGCGTCGAACAGCACGGCGACGGCGAGCCCGAAGCCGATCGTCTTGATCATCGACTCGCCGGAGCCGACGAACCCGGAGAACACCGCGATCATGATGACCGCCGCGGCGGCGACCACCCGCGCGCTGTGCCGGAAGCCGGTGACCACCGCCTGGGGCGCGCGGTCGCCGTGGACGTACGCCTCCCGCATCCGGGCGACGAGGAACACCTCGTAGTCCATCGCCAGGCCGAAGACGATGCCCACCAGGAAGATCGGCATCAGGCTCATGATCGGACCGGACTGCTCCACGCCGAGCAGTCCCGCGCCCCAGCCCCACTGGAAGACCGCCACGACGGCGCCGAGGGCGGCCAGCACCGACAGCAGGAACCCGAGGGCGGCCTTCACGGGCACCAGCACGGAACGGAACACCACCAGCAACAGGACCAGCGCCAGGCCGACGATGACGGCCAGGTAGGGCACGAGCGCGTCCTGGAGTGCCTGCGCGACGTCGATGTTCATCGCGGTGCTGCCGGTGACCTCGTACGTCGCCCCGGTCTCCCGCTCCAGGCCCGCGCGTTCGGCACGGATGGCGCGGACGACGGACTCGGTGTCCTCGTCGTTCGGACCGGTGGCCGGGACCGCGGAGAAGAGCGCCGTGTCACCGGCCGGGTCGAACCGGGCGGCGGAGACGGACACGACCCCGTCGGTGCCCTCGATCGCCCGGACGATCCGGTTCACGGCGGCCCTGGGGTCGGCCACCCCCTTGACGTCCGCGACGACGGTCAGCGGACCGTTGAAGCCCGCGCCGAAGCCGTCCGCGAGCGCGTCGTAGGCGCGCCGTTCCGTCGACGAGACCGGCTTGGACTCGGCCCCCGGCATGCCCAGTTCCAGCTGGGTGGCGGGCAGGGCGAGGGTGCCCAGGCCCGCGACGCACACCAGCAGCACGGCCACCGGGCGGCGCAGCACGAACCGCGCCCAGCGGGAACCGCCGTTGTCCGGGCCGGCGGCGGCACGGTCGGCGGCGAGGCCGCGCTTGCGCGCGGCGCGGGAGAGCACCGCCTCGGGCCACATGCCGAGCAGCGCGGGGACCAAGGTGAGGGCGACCAGGACGGCGAGGACCACGGCGCCGGCGGCGCACAGACCCATCTTGGTCAGCATCGGGACTCCGATCACCGACAGACCGGCCAGGGCGATGACGACCGTCAGACCGGCGAAGACGACCGCGGAGCCGGCCGTGCCGACGGCCAGGCCGGCCGCCTCGTGCGGGGCGTGTCCGTTCGCGCGCTCCTCCCGGTAGCGGGAGACGACGAACAGGGCGTAGTCGATGCCGACCGCCAGGCCGAGCATCGAGGCGAGCGTCCCGGTGGTCGCCGTCAGCCCGAAGACGCCGCCCAGAGCCATGATGGCGGCCATGCCCACGCCGACGCCGATGAGCGCGGTGAGCAGCGGCAGGCCGGCGGCGGCCAGGGAGCCGAAGGTGATCAGCAGGACGACCGCGGCGAGCGCGATACCGATGACCTCGGACGAAGCGCCCGCCGCGGGCTGCTCGGCGAGCGCGCTGCCGCCGGCCTCCACGGTGAGGCCGGAGTCACGGGCCTCGTCGACGGCTCGCTCCAGCGCGGCCTTGTCGGCGTCGGTGAGGTCGTCGGAGGCCACCTCGAAGTCGACGGTGGCGTAGGCGGTGGAGCCGTCCTTGCTCACCGCGCCCGCCTCGAAGGGGTTCACGGCGGCGGCGACCGCCGGCTCGTCGGCGGCCGCCGTGACGAACGTGTCGACGGCGGCCCGGTGGGCGGCGGCGGTGACCTTCTCGCCGTCGGGCGCGATGAAGACGATCCGTGCGGTGGCGGCGTCGGCGTCCGAGCCGGGGAAGCGCTCCCCGATCAGGTCGAACGCCTTCTGCGCCTCGATGCCGGGCATGAAGGAGGTGGCGTCGTCGGAGGCGGCGGGGGCCGTGGCCGCGCCGGCCCCGACGGCCCCGAGGAGCACCGCCCACAACAGGGTCACCAGCCAGCGCCGCCGGAAGGCGGTCCGGCCCAGCCGATAGAGCAAGATAGCCACGAGAAACGGGTCTCCAGGGTCTGGTCTTGGATGGGCGACCAGCCTGTCGCGCGCGGGTGTGCCGGGGCATCGTGCCCGTGCTGGCACTGCCGCCTGGTGAGGCTGCACGAGACGGCCCGCTCCCGTCCTCCTGAAGGAGGAGGGCCGCGTACGGCGTGGGGATGACGGCGTGGGTGGCTGCGCGGGTGCTCCCGCGAGTCCTGCGGTGGGTTGTGCGGTGGGTCCCGGCCCGTGCCCGTCAGCGCGCGCGGCGGAGCGCGGCGTGTGGGAGGTGCGGGAGGTGTGGGAGCCGGGTCAGCGGGAGAAGGCCGCGTCGAACGAGGCCGAGGGCGGGTCGAAGTCGTACGCCCTGAGGCGGGCGAGAGCCTCGGGGGCGCCCTGGAGCCGGTCCATGCCGGCGTCCTCCCACTCGACCGAGACGGGCCCCCGGTAGTCGATGGAGCGCAGCATGCGGAAGACGTCCTCCCAGGGCACGTCCCCGTGGCCGGCCGAGACGAAGTCCCAGCCGCGGCGCGGGTCGCCCCAGGGCAGATGGGAGCCGAGGCGGCCGTTGCGCCCGTCGAAGCGGGTGCGGGCCTCCTTGCAGTCCACGTGGTAGATCCGGTCGCGGAAGTCCCAGAGGAAACCGACCGGGTCGAGGTCCTGCCACACGAAATGGGAGGGGTCGAAGTTGAGGCCGAAGGCGGCGCGGTGGCCGACGGCCTCGAGGGCGCGCCGGGTGGTCCAGTAGTCGTAGGCGATCTCACCGGGGTGGACCTCGTGCGCGAACCGCACGCCCTCCGCGTCGAAGACGTCGAGGATCGGGTTCCAGCGCTCGGCGAAGTCCTCGTAGCCGCGCTCGATCATGGCCTCGGGGGCGGGCGGGAACATCGCGACGAGGTGCCAGATCGCGGAGCCGGTGAAGCCGACGACGGTGTCGACGCCGAACGCGGCCGCGGCGCGGGCGGTGTCCCGCATCCGTTCGGCGGCGCGTCGCCGTACGCCCTCGGGGTCGCCGTCGGCCCACACCTCGGCCGGGAGGATCGCCAGGTGGCGTTCGTCGATGATGGCGTCGCAGACGGCCTGGCCGACGAGGTGGTTGGAGACCGCCCAGCACTTCAGGCCGTACTTGTCGAGGAGCTGGTGGCGGGAGGCGAGGTAGCCGGGGTCGGCGAGGGCCTTGTCGACCTCGAAGTGGTCGCCCCAGCAGGCGAGTTCGAGGCCGTCGTAACCGAAGTCGCGGGCCAGGCGGCAGACCTCCTCCAGGGGCAGGTCGGCCCACTGGCCGGTGAAGAGGGTGAACGGGCGCGGCATGGGCGGGCCTCCTCAGTCGGGGACGGTCGTGTGGACGGGCGTGTAGACGGAGTTCTTCCCGGCGCTCTCCTCCACGGCCGCGAGGACGCGCTGTACCTGGAGTCCGTCGGCGAAGGAGGGGTCGGGGCGGCGGCCCTCGGCGATGGCGTGGACGAGGTCGCGGGCCTGGTGGACGAAGGTGTGCTCGTAGCCGAGGCCGTGGCCCGGCGGCCACCAGGCGTCCAGGTAGGGGTGGTCGGGTTCGGTGACGAGGATGCGGCGGAACCCCGCCTCGGTGCCCGGGGCGGTGGCGTCGTGGAACCAGAGCTCGTTGAGCCGCTCCAGGTCGAAGGCCAACGAGCCGCGCTCGCCGTTGAGTTCGATGCGCAGGGCGTTCTTGCGGCCGGTGGCGTACCGGGTGGCCTCGAAGGAGGCGAGGGCGCCGGAGGCGAAGCGGCCGGTGAACAGGGCGGCGTCGTCGACGGTGACGGTGCCGGTGCCGCGCCCCTCGGCGGCGGGCAGCGGGCGGTGCCGTACGAAGGTCTCGGTGAGGGCGGAGACGCCGGCCAGCCGCTCCCCCGCCAGGTGCTGGGCGAGGTCGACGATATGCGCGCCGAGGTCGCCGAGCGAGCCGGAGCCGGCCATCTCCCGGCGCAGCCGCCAGGTCAGCGGGAACTCCGGGTCCACCAGCCAGTCCTGAAGGTACGTCACCCGGACATGGCGCAGGGTGCCGAGTCGGCCGTCGGCGACCATCCGCCGGGCGAGCGCGGTGGCGGGCACCCGGCGGTAGTTGAATCCGACCATCGCCGACCGGCCGCGGGCCTGGGCCGTCTCGGCCGCGCGGGTCATCGCCTCGGCTTCCTCGACGGTGTTCGCGAGGGGCTTCTCGCACAGGACGTGCTTGCCGGCGGCCAGTGCGGCGAGCGCGATCTCGGCGTGGCTGTCGCCGGGCGTGCAGATGTCGACGAGGTCGACGTCGTCACGGGCGATCAGCGCACGCCAGTCGGTCTCGACGGCCGCCCAGCCGTGCCGGTCGGCTGCCGCGCGCACGGCCGTGGAGTCGCGTCCGCAGAGCACCGCGAGGACCGGCTGCCGGGGCAGGTCGAAGACCCGGCCCGCGGTGCGCCAGCCCTGCGAGTGGGCGGCGCCCATGAACGCGTATCCGACCATGCCGACGCGCAGCGGGAGTTGCCCCGGGTTCGGTTCCATGCGCTCGTCCTCCTCTTCGTCCGGTTCCTCGTGGCACGGTGGGGGGTGCGGGCGGGGCGCCTCACCGGAAGCCGGTGGGCATGTACTGGTCGACGTTGTCCTTGTCGACGACGGCCGAGTAGAGGGTGATCGAGGCGGGGATCTCGTACTCGGCGAGGCCGCCGACGCCCTTGCCCTGGCCGAGGGCACGGGCGAGGTCGATGGCGGAGGCGGCCATGGTCGGCGGGTAGAGGACGGTCGCCTTGAGGACGCCGTCGTCCTGTTTGATGGCCTGGAAGGCGGAGAGCGCGCCGGCCCCGCCGACCATCAGGAAGCCGTCCCGGCCGGCCTGCTCGATGGCGCGCAGCGCGCCCACGCCCTGGTCGTCGTCGTGGTTCCACAGGGCGTCGAACTCGGGCTGCGCCTGGAGGATCTGGGCCATCTTGGCCTGGCCGGTCTCGACGGTGAACTCGGCCGCCTGACGGGCCACCTTGCGGATGTTGGGGTAGTTCTTCAGTGCGTCGTCGAAGCCCTGGGTGCGCTGTTTGGTCAGCTCCAGGTTGTCCAGGCCGGCCAGTTCGACGACCTTGGCGCCCTGCTTGTCCTTGAGTTTCTCGCCGATGTAGTGGCCGGCGCTGAGGCCCATGCCGTAGTTGTCGCCGCCGATCCAGCAGCGGTACGCCTGCGCCGAGTTGAAGATCCGGTCGAGGTTGACGACCGGGATGCCGGCCCGCATCGCCTTCAGGCCGACCTGGGTGAGGGCCTTGCCGTCGGCGGGGAGGACGACCAGGACGTCGACCTTCTTGTTGATGAGGGTCTCGATCTGGCCGATCTGCTGGGCGGTGTCGTTGGAGCCCTCGGTGATCTCCAGGGAGACGTCGGAGTATTTCTTCGCGCGGCTCTCGGCGTTGTCGTTGATGGCGTTGAGCCAGCCGTGGTCGGCCTGGGGTCCGGCGAAGCCGATGGTGACATGCTTGCCGGGCTTGTCGTCGGCGGCCGGCCGGGTGTCGGCGGCCGGGCTCTGGTCCTTGGTCTCGTTGCTGGTGCAGGCCGTCAGGAAGGCGCCGGCGGAGACCGCGGCGGTCCCGAGGAGAAGTCCTCTGCGGCTGGTGCGGACGTCGGTGGCACGGCTCGTGTGCTCTGGCATGGCGGTGAACCCTTTCCTCAGGTCGTGTTCGCGGTACGGCGCTGGACCAGGACGGCGGCGACGATGATCGCGCCCTTGGCGATCTGCTGGACGTCGCTCTGGAGGTTGTTCAGGGCGAAGATGTCGGTGATCGTGGTGAAGATCAGGACGCCGAGCACGGAGCCGGTGATGGTGCCGCGGCCCCCGCTGAGCAGGGTTCCGCCGATGATCGCGGCGGCGATCGCGTCGAGTTCGTAGAGGTTGCCGTTGGTGTTCTGGCCGGAGCCGGACAGGACGACCAGCAGGAAGGCCGCAATACCGCAGCACAGACCGGACAGCAGGTAGAGGTGGAGCCGCTGGCGGCGCACGTCGATGCCGGCGAGCCGGGCGGCCTCGGCGTTGCCGCCGACGGCGACCGTGCGGCGGCCGAAGGTGGTGCGGTTGAGCACGAGCCAGCCCACGACCGTCACCAGCGCGAACACCAGGACCAGAGGCGGGACGCCCAGCACGTAGGAGTCGCGTTCGCCGAGGCGGAGGACCGAGTCGACGGTGACGACCTGGGTGCGGCCGTCGGTGATCTGGAGGGCGAGCCCGCGGGCCGAGGCGAGCATGGCGAGGGTCGCGATGAAGGGGACCATCCCGCCGTAGGCGACCAGCAGTCCGTTGACCAGTCCGCAGCCGAGTCCGACGACCACCGCCGTGAAGAGGATCCCGGCGAAGCCGTACTCCTGGGTGGCGACGGTGGTCGCCCACACGGAGGCGAGGGCGACGATCGCGCCGACGGAGAGGTCGATGCCGCCGGAGGTGATGACGAAGGTCATGCCGACGGTGACGACACCGATCACCGACGCCTGGGTGAGGACGAGCTGGAGGTTGCGGGTGTCGAGGAACGCGTCGGGCTGGGTCACCCCGCCGATGACGACGAGGACGGCGAGCACGCCGAGCAGCGACAGGGTGCGGACGTCGGCGCGCGCCGACAGGAGGCGCCAGGACGGGAGGCGGCCGGCCGACGGGATCTTGTCGGTGGCGTCCCGGGGCGGGGAGGCGTGCTGCGTCATGACGCCGGGCTTCCTTCCATGACGAGGTCGAGGACACGGTGTTCGTCGAGCTGCCGGGCGGGCGCGGTGTGCACGACCCGGCCCTCACGGAGCACCAGGACGCGGTCGGCGAGGCCGAGGACCTCCGGCACCTCGCTGGAGACGAGGAGCACGGCCAGGCCCTCGTCGGCCAACCGGCGTACGACGGCGTACAGCTCGGCGCGGGCGCCGACGTCGACGCCGCGGGTGGGTTCGTCCAGGAGCAGCACCCGGCAGCCGCGCAGCAGCCAGCGGGCGAGGACGGCCTTCTGCTGGTTGCCGCCGGAGAGCGTGCGCACCGGGACGTCCGGATCGTCGGGGCGCAGCGACAGCTCGCGCGTGGCGGCGCGGGCGGCGCGGCGCTCGGCACTCCGGTCGATCCAGCCGGCCCGCGCGAAGCGGGGGAGGGTGGAGACGGAGACGTTCCGGGTGACGGACTCCAGCATCAGCAGCGCCTGCGCCTTGCGCTCCTCGGGGGCGAGCCCGAGTCCGGCGCGGACGGCCGCCCGCACACTGCCGGGCTTCAACGGCCTTCCGTCGACGAGGACGTGACCCGCCGTCGGCCTGCGCGCGCCGTAGATCGTCTCCAGGATCTCGGAGCGCCCGGAGCCGACCAGTCCGGCGAGGCCGACGATCTCGCCGGGCCGCAGGTCGAGGTCGAGCGGCGCGAACTCGCCGTCCCGGGCCAGGCCGCGGACCTGGAGCACGGGAGGCCCGGCGGGCGCTTCCACCGGCCGCTCGGGGAAGACGTGCTCGACGCTGCGGCCGGTCATCAGGGCGACGACGTCCCGCGTCGGAGTCGTCCGGGCGGGCAGTCCCCCCGCGACCGCCCGCCCGTCCTTGAGCACGGTCACCCGGTCGCCGATGCGCCGGATCTCCTCCAGGCGGTGGGAGATGTGGACGACGGCGACGCCGTCGGCGGTGAGGTCGCCGACGATCCGGAAGAGGTTGTCGACCTCGTCGGGGTCGAGCGCGGCGGACGGCTCGTCCATCACGATGAGCCGTACGTCGTGGGAGAGGGCCCGGGCCATGGAGACGATCTGCCGCTGGGCCGCCGGCAACTCCCCCACCAGGCCCGCCGGATCGATCTCCGGGTGGCCGAGTCGCCCGAGCAACGCGGCCGTCGACGCCTTGGCCGCCTTGCCGCGGACGACGAACCCGGCGGTCGTCGGCTCATGGCCGAGGTGGACGTTCTCCGCCACCGACAGGTGCTCCACCAGGTCGAGTTCCTGGTAGATGGTGGCGATGCCGAGGCGCATGGCGGCGATCGGCGAGCGCAGGGTGACGGGCTCGCCGCGCCAGCGGATGGTGCCGCCGTCCGGCTGGTGGGCGCCGGCCAGGACCTTGATGAGGGTGGACTTGCCGGCGCCGTTCTGGCCGAGCAGACAGTGCACCTCGCCGGCCTGGACGTCGAGGTCGACGCCGTCCAGGGCGCGGACGCCGGGGAACGACTTGGTGATCGCGGACATGCTGAGCAGGGGTGGTTCGGGTGCCATGTGGGTTCCCCTCGGCGGACGTGCGGGCCGGTGTCAGGGCAGGGCTGAGCGAATCCTGGGGCGGTGGTCTTCTGCGGCGGGGCACGGCAGGGCAGGGCGCCGTGCCGGGTGAGGTGAGCGTCGGGCCGGGCGAGCGTCCGGCCGGGTGAGCGTCGAGTGGAATCGGGCGGCGGTGATCGCCTACGCGGGTGAGAAGAGGTGGTCGCTGATCAGGCGGGCCCCGCCGATGACACCGGCGGTGGGTCCCAGTTCACCCAGGACGATGGGCAGGTTGCGGGTCGCCAGTGGCAGGGACTGGCGGTAGACCTGGGTGCGGATCGCGGCGAGCAGGGTGTGGCCGAGGCCGGTCACCCCGCCGCCGATCACCACCAGGCCGGGGTTGAAGAAGGACACGAGTCCGGCGATGACCTGGCCGACCTGGGTGCCGCCCGCGCGGATCAGGTCGAGTGAGGTGGCGTCGCCCGCGGCGGCCGCGGCCGCGACGTCGACGGCGGTGAGGGTGCCGTTCGCCTCCAGCCGGGCCGCGAGTTCGGCGGAGAGGCCCTGCTGGGCCGCCTCCACCGCGTCCCGGGCCAGGGCGGCGCCGCTGAAGTGGGCCTCCAGACAGCCCCGGTTGCCGCAGGCGCAGGGGCGGCCGTCGGGCACGGCTTGGATGTGGCCGATGTCGCCCGCGCTGCCGGTGGTGCCGCGGTGGACCTGACCGCCGACGACGATGCCGCAGCCGATGCCCGTGCCGATCTTGACGCAGAGGTAGTCGGCGACGGGCCGGGCGACTCCGGCGTGCTGCTCCCCCATCGCCATGAGGTTCACGTCGTTGTCGACCATGACCGGGCAGCCGAGTTCCTGGCTGAGCGCCTCCCGCACGGGGAAGCCGTCCCAGCCCGGCATGATCGGCGGGGCGACCGGCACGCCCTCGGGGAACCGGACGGGTCCGGGGACGCCGATGCCGGCGCCGTCGAAGCCCTCGGCGTGCCCGGCGGCCCTCAACTTCCCGGCCATCTCCAGGACTTGCTCGAAGACGGCGACGGGCCCCTCGCGGACGTCCAGCGGCTGGTTCAGATGGCCGAGGATCTCCAGCTCGGCGTTGGTGACGGCGACGTCGACCGAGGTCGCGCCGATGTCGACGCCGAGGAAGCGCAGGCCGGGGTTGAGCCTGACGTTGTGCGAGCGGCGGCCGCCGCGCGAGGCGGCGAGTCCGTCGGCCACCACCAGGCCCGTCTCCAGCAGCCGGTCCACCTCCACGGCCAGCTTGGACCGGGACAGCTCGACCCGGTCGCCCAGCTGGGCACGGGAGTGGGGGCCGCCGTCGCGCAACAGCTTCAGCAGGCGGGACTGGTGCGCGTTCGCCGGTCGTGCCGTCATACGTCTCACGAACCCCTCCCCGCCACAATTCGGCCACCAGTGACTGGCTTTCGAAGGGAACGTAGCAGCGGCTGCCGACTCTGGGAAGAAGTCGTGCACCGATTCGACGCTGCTTTCTCCACTCACAGGACAAAGATCTCCCCGTGGGCCTCCCGAGGCGCGCCGGTCGCCTCCGCCGCGCGGGCCGCCGTACGCGGCACAGTGGAGACATGGACGCAGACAGGACGGACCTTCTGGCCGGGGCGCGCGTGGCGACCAGGCTGCCCACCCAGGACCTGGACCGGGCCCGGCGCTTCTACGCCGAGCGGCTCGGCCTGGAGCCCGTCGACGAGCGGCCCGGCGGGCTGCTGTACCGGTGCGCGGGCACGGAGTTCGTGCTGTACCGGTCGACGGGCGCCTCCCCCGGCACCTTCACCCAGATGGCCTTCGAGGTCGACGACATCGACACCGCCGTCGCCGAGATGAGGCGGCGCGGCGTGGTGTTCGAGGACGTCGACGTGCCCGGACTGCGGACGCGCGACGGGATCGCCGAGGTCGAGGGGAACTACCCGAGCAAGGGCGCCCGCGGTGAGCGCGGGGCCTGGTTCCGCGACAGCGAGGGGAACCTGCTGGGCATCGGCCAGCCGGTCCGCTGACCGGCCCAGCTGTGGGGGCCGTCGGTGACGCGGACGTGATCACTTGCCGCCGACGTGATCACTTGCCGCCGAAGTTGCGGACCGGGAAGCCTCCTCCGTCCGGCTGTGCGGCCTTGTCCTTGGCCTCGGAGTAGACCTCGGCGAGCACGGCGGGCATCCCCGCGTAGTTCATCGCCCGCCGCACCCGGTCGCGGAGCGCCTCCCAGTCGACGTCACGGTCCTTGACCCCCGACAGTCCGCAGAGCCGCTTCAGCTCGGTCCGGGCGTCCTTGGCCCGGCGGGTCGTGGTGTTCCGGTCCTTCGGGAACGCGGCGCCGATCAGTTCGGCCAGGCGCTCGATCTGCGCGTCCTGCGCCGAGGCCTTGGGCATCTTGCCCTTGTCGAGCGGGAGGACGAGCCCGTCGCTCTGCCGCCGGTCGGCCGGCCGGTACTCGGGGAAGTCCTCGAAGTCCGGCATGCTCAGCCGGCCCAGCAGGGCGCTCATCGGCAGGACCGTGCCGTGCCGGGTGTCCTGCCCGACCTGTGCGACCAGGCCGTCGGGGGCATAGGTGACGAGGGAGTTGGCCACCGCCGTCCCGACGACCTCGCTCATCCACGCCCCGCGGATCTCGTACTGGTCCGAGTCCTTCGCCTTGTCCGTGCTCTGGCTGAGGTTGTCCGGGTCATGGGCGGACTTGATCTGCTTCTCGCTGACCGCGTTCCCGGTCACCCGCCGGTAGGTCTCCAGGGGGACGAGGAAGGACCTCACCAGGGTCGTGGTCTGCGCCGTCGGCGCGGCGAACCCGCTCGGGTCGCTGCGGTTCTTCTGGTCCTGGTAGGTGCGCACGTAGTGCATCGACCGCCAGGGGCGGCCCATGTTCAGCCAGGCGGCGTCCTGCTGGTTGCGGAAGTCGATGGAGCCGTCCCCGCGCTGGTGCACGTCCTTGTGGCCGCCGCCGTTCATGACCGGCGCGAAGACGGTCTGGTAGACGCGGACGTGGGGCTCCCCGTCGTGCTCCTCGACGTCGATGTCGCCACGGTTGGTCAGGGATACCTTGCCGCCCGCCGACGCCACATAGCTCGGCTCCTGATGGATCATCCGCTGCACGGGGCGGGTCCCGGCCGGGCCGTCCTCGGCGTCGGTGACGTCCTGCCGGGCCGGCCCGCCCGCCGCGCCGTCGAGCGCCGGCGCCGGCCCGCTCATCACCCGGAGCGCGTTCTCCTCGGCGGCCCGTTCGTAGTGGTCCGCCGGGTGGCTGACCCGCAGCCCCGCCCCGTTGTCCGTGCCGGCGACCGGGCCGGAGCGCTGCTGGATGACATGGGTGAGTTCATGGGCGAGCGTGTGCTTGTCCGCGCCGCCGTCCCCGATGACGACATGGTGCCCGGAGGTGTAGGCGCGGGCCCCGAGGTCGGCGGCGGAACGCCGGGCGACGGCGCCGGTGTGCAGGCGTACGGCCGAGAAGTCGGCGCCGAGGCGGGCCTCCATCTCCGACCGCAGCGGAGCGGCGAGCGGCTGTCCCGCGGAGGACAGGACCTCGTCGACGGCGGAGCGCTGCACCGCGGTGGTGTTCTCCGCGTGGCCGCATCCGGGACCGTGCTCGTGCCGGTCCTGCTCCGTACGGCGCACCCGCTGGACGGAGCGCGTGGCGGCCGCGTTCCCGGCGGCGCGCTGGAGGGCGAGAAGTCCGTCCGGGGACAGCGGAAGCACCGGTTCCGGGGGGGGGGGGGGGGGGGGGGGGGGGGGGGGGGGGGGGGGCCGGGGGGGGGGGGGGGGGGGCCCCCCCCCCCCCCCCCCACGGCCGTACGGGAGGCGGGAGGCGGGAGGCGGGAGGCGGGAGGCGGGAGGGGGA
>NZ_JBVJAB010000010.1:0-280780 GCF_055591025.1 Streptomyces sp. NPDC041784 | reverse complement strand
GTTTCTCGCGACTGGCGGGAGGTAGAAAAACCACTCAGAAGGGAAAACGCCCACACCCCCCCCCCCCCCCCCCCCCCCCCCCCCCCCCCCCCCCCCCCCCCCCCCCCCCCCCGGAACCGGGCTTCCTCGCGGGGCGGTGCGCACGCATGCTGGATCTCTCTGTAGCCGTTGCCTTCCGGTCTACCGCCGCCCCCACCCCACCGAGAAGGTACGACGGGGCAGAGTCGGCGTCCGAGGGGGCAGCGTGCGGGGCCGCGCGGGGCCCCTTCGACAGGGCCGTGAAGCGCCGTCCGTCGCGCTCCTCGGATCCCCTGCTGCCGGTGCTCCGGGGCGCCTTCGGCGATCCGGCCCACGCGGCCCTGCCCGTGCTGGACACCCTCGACGGGCTCATCTCCGGTCTCCACCAGGAGACCGATCCCGCCCGCATCATCCGGATCGCCGTCGCCGCCGCCTATGTCGACCGGCTGCCGGGCTGCCGCGGCGCGTTGCGGCGCGTCGTCGACGACGGCCGCGACGGCGGTGCCATCACCTCGGCGATCGAGGCGCTCTTCCTCCTGGGGAACGACGCCTACACCAGCGGCCAGTGGGACGACCTCCGGGAGACCATGGACGAGGGGCTCATGTGGTGCGCGACGTACACCTACCGTGTGCTGTCCGGCTCGGGCCGGTTGCGGACGATCATCCGCAGCCACGCGCCCACGGCCGCCGGGTCGCGGACGTCGCCCACGCGGCTGAGCGCGGTCACGGCCGCGTCCTGGACGCGTCGTCGACGTCGGGACCCGGCCCCGGAATGCTCAGCGCCACCGCGCGCATACCCGCCCGGTGCCGCTCCAGCAGCAGGCCGAGGGCAGTCACCTCGCCGGCCTGCGCGGCTCGCGTGAGCACCGCGTCCTCGACGCGCGCGGCTTCGCCCGAGTACCGGCTCATGGGGGTCCTCTTCCAACGACTGCCGTCGTGCGCGACCGTACTACGGGAGCGCCAGGTCGCTCGGATCAGCTGGGAGGCCGGTACGGCGGCGCCGTGGCCGGCCCCGGTTGCGGCCGCGGCGCAGACGCGTCCGGCTGATCCGGAGCCGGGCGGCGGATTCCGGGTCCCGCGCGGCCAGTTCGGTGAGTGCCGGGTGGGGGCCCGCCCGGTCCAGCCATGCGGCGAGCGGATCGCGCACGGCCGCCATGTCGTCGTGTGGTCCGGACAGTTCGAGCCAGCGGAACTGCGCGAGCAGTGCCAGGCCGATGGCGGCGGACACCGTCCAGTCCAGGGCTCCGTGGGGCAGACGGTCGAACAGCGCGGCCGTCGTGAACGCCATCTGCGCGACGAGCAGCAGGAAGCCCGAGATCGCCAGGCAGCCGGGAGCGGGCGGCCGGCGTGGCAGCCGCTGCTCCAGCCGGGCGCGGACCGCCGCGTGGAACTCCGCCCGAGCGGTACGGAGGGCGGTGTCGTGGACCATGATGTTGCCCAGGGCGGCGGAGGCGGTACGCCGGCGCAGGGTGGTGAGCAGGGCGTCCGGCAGCGGGTGCCCCGCGCTCTGCACGGGGTCGGCGCCGGCCGCCGTGAGGCTCAGGTTGCCGCGGTGGTTGACGGTGACCAGCCCGTCGAGCACCAGCCGTGCGGCACAGGCCTGGATGTCGTCCTCGGGCCACCAGCGGTCGGCGGCGGTGAAGTACGGGTCGTCCGCGTGCGCGGCGCACCGCTCGGCCGCCGCCCGGTGCCACCGCGCGTCGCGCCACCGGCGCAGGCCGAGCGACCCGTACAGCAGGGCTGTGACGGGCACCACGACGCAGGCGAGCAGCACGGAGTCCACGCGCCGAGGGTAGGACGCGGGGCGGGTGCGGGGACATCGGTTTAGCAGCGGGCCGGATCCGGCTGCCCCGCCGTCCCCGCCGTCCCCGCCCGTAGTGTGGGACTCGCCACCGTCGAGCGACATGGACATCACGCTCGCCCGGACGCACGAGCGGTGACGTGGTGGCCGCGAGCCCTTCGGCCTCCATCCGTCCCGAGCGAAGAGGCGGTTCAGCCCGCCGGCTGCTCGATCGGTTCCGGTGCGACCACCGGTCGGCGGCGGGCGCCGAGGCCGAGGCCGGCCGCGGCGAGCGCACCGGCGACCGCGAGGACGCCCATGGCACCCGCCAGGCCGCCCGTGGCGGAGGTGAGCGCGAGCACGACGAGCGGGCAGATGAACTGGCCGATGAAGAAGGACCCCGTCCACAGGCCGGTGCCACGACCGCGGTCGGCGTACTCCAGCCTGGACATGGCGAGGGTGAGCAGGCTCGGCAGCATGACGCCGCCGCCGAAGCAGTTGATCACGGCGCCGACGGTCAGGACGACGGGGTTGGGGGCGATCCAGATCACCGCGAAGCCGAGGGCGCAGAGGGTGAAGACGACGGGCATCCAGGCGGCCGGGCTGCGGCCGAGCCTGGTGAAGACGCCGGCGCCGAGCACGGTCGCGACGCTGGAGGCGGCGATGGCCAGCCCGATCGTGCCGGAGTCGGTCACACCCATGTCGTCCAGCAGGAAGGCCATCTCCACCTGAACGGTGTAGAAGAGGACGGCGCCGAAGACGGTCAGCGCGCACGTCCCGGCCAGTGGCCGCCAGGGGAAGGGCCGCTTCACCGGCTCCGGGCCGGCGGGGGACGGCTCGTGCGTACGGGCGGCCGGCCGGGGCCTGGGGAGGAAGGCGGCCAGGGCGGGGGCGAGCAGCAGGCTCACGGCGTACGCCCAGAACGGTGTGCGCCAGCCGGCCGACCCGGCCGCGCCGCCCAGGACGAAGAAGGCCGTCGCGGAGATCGAGGCGCACATCGTCTGCAGGGCGAGGTAGCGGTCGCGTTGCCGGCCGGAGTAGTAGTCGCCGATCAGCGTGGTGCAGCAGGTCATGATGGCGGCTTCGACGACACCGACGAGGGCCCGGCTGGCGACGATGGCGCCGAGGGAGTCCAGCCACAGCGGGGCGGTGCCGAGGACGGCGTAGAGCACGGTGGCGATCACCAGCAGGCGTTTACGGCCGAGCCGGTCGACGACGACACCGGCGAAGGGGGCCAGCAGTGCCAGGGACAGGGCCGGGACGGTCAGGGCCATCGGCACCAGCGCGTCGACGCCCGGTACGTCGGCGAAGTGGTCCTTCATCTGCGGCAGGACGGGAGCGATCAGCACGGCGCCCAGGATGGGCAGACAGCTGCCGGCCATCAGCAGCGTGATGCGCAGCCGGTGGCCGGGACCGGACACTGTCTGCCCGGACGGGGCGTCCTCGGCGGCGGGCGGCGGGGACGGGAGCGGGGGCACGGGAGCGGGAGCGGGCATGCGGGAACTCCACCTGGCGGGTCGGGAAGGGAGGATCAGAACGTGGGGCGGGCTCGGAGCGTGGATCGCCGATGACCGCCGCGCGTCGCGCAGGGCCGGCTCGCCGGGCGCCCGCGCGGTCCCGGCGACGGTGGTCGGTGCGGCTCCGGCGCCGGGTGGTGACGACTATGGGCCACCGGGCAGGGCCTGCCCAGCCCCCGTCCGATCGGGATCCCGGATGCCGATCATTCACGTCCTGGATTCCGCCGGCCCGGACGCGTGGCGCCCCGTGGTCAGCTCCGCTCCCACGCGGGCGGCCGTCTCGCGCAGCCAGATGTGGGCCGCGTCGTGGGTGTGGACGGGGTGCCACCACAGCGCCTCCTGGAGAGGCACCGCCTCGTAGGGCGCCTCCATGACGCGTACGGCGGCCACCCCGCTCAGCCGCTCGGCCAGCCGCTGCTGCACCAGGGCGATCCGGCGGGTGCCGGCGACCAGGAAGGGCAGTGCCTGGAAGCTGTCGACGGAGACCTCGACGCGGGGGTCGACGCCGAGCATGCTCAGCTGCCGGGCGGCCGGCGCGTCGTACGTGCGCTGGTAGATGACCCAGGGCAGCCGGGCCAGGTCGTCCATGGTCAGCCGGTCGCCGACCTCGTCGTTGGTCTCGGCGACGAGGAAGACCCAGCGGTCGGTGAACAGCTCGACGGTCGGGAACCCGCTGATGACGCCGTGCGGCATCAGCAGCCCGTCAGCCGTGCTGAGCAGCGTCGCGGTCTCCTCCGTCACATCGGTCGGGGGCCGCAGGAAGCGCAGCCGCACCCCGGGAGCCTCGGCGTGCACGGTCCGGGCGAGTTCGGCGCCGAACACGGCGACGGCGTAGTCGGAGGCGAGCAGGGTGAACTCGTGCTCCTCGCTGCCGGGAACGAAGTCGGCCCTGCTGCTGAACACCCGTTCCAGCAGGTCACAGGCGGTGGCGGTGCGGTCGAGGAGGGCTCGGCCGAGGGCGGTCAGTTCGTACTGTCCACCGACCCGGGAGAGCAGTTCGTCGTCGAAGTGGCGGCGCAGACGGGCCAGGGCCGCGCTCATCGCGGGCTGGCTGAGCCCGATGCGCTGTCCGGCCCGGGTGACGTTGCGTTCCTCCAGCAGCGCCCGCAGGGACAGGACGAGATTCAGATCGAGGCCGGACAGGTACACAACGCCTCCAGAACGAGACCGCCCCTGAGGCAGCGGCATCCACACGACAGATGATCAACATCCGAAGAATCTATTTCTCAGATTACGAGAAGCGGGGCCAGATTAGTCCCACCGCAATCAGGAGGACATTCCCGTGAAACCCGCAGCCTCGCTCGCGTCCTTCTCCGGACCCTTCGCGCTCGGCACCCTCTCCTCGTCCGACCAGGCTCTTTTCCCCGCTCTCGCGATCGAGGGGGTGCGCGTGCTGAACCTTCGCACGGCCCTCGGCGACCCCGCCTCGACGACCCGGGGGATCCTCGAACGCTGGGACGAGCTGCTGCCCCGTCTGCGAGCCCTCGCGGCGGACGACACCACCGGCGACTGGCAGCCCCTCGACGGCCTGCGGGTGCACGCGCCCGTCGAGCCCCGTCAGGTCTTCCAGTCCGGCGCCAACTACCGGCAGCACGTGATCGACCTGGAGGTCGCCCACCGGTCGCCCGACGATCCGCGCACGGCCGAGGAGGCGCGGGCGGAGATCGCCGCCGTCATGGACCGGCGGGCGGCCGAGGACCTGCCGTACGTGTTCACCGGTCTGCCGAGCGCGGTCACCGGGCCCTACGACGATGTCGCGCTGCCCGCCTGGGCCGAACAGCCGGACTGGGAGCTGGAGTTGGCGGCGGTGATCTCCCGCCCCGCCCATCGGGTGACGGCCGAGGAGGCGCTGGACCATGTAGCCGGGTACACGATCGCCAACGACCTCACCGACCGTGCCACCGTCTTCCGCCGGGACATGAAGGCCATCGGCACCGACTGGCTGCGCAGCAAGAACGCGCCCGGGTTCACCCCGCTCGGCCCATGGATCGTGCCGGCGGAGTCGATCGCCGACCCGGGCGACCTGCGGGTCACCTTGAAGCTGAACGGCGAGACCATGCAGGACGAGTCCACCCAGGACATGATCTTCGGCATCGCGCGGATCGTGTCGTACGCCTCCCAGACCGCCCGACTCCTGCCCGGTGACCTGGTGTTGACGGGTTCCCCGGCCGGCAACGGCATGCACTGGGGGCGGCTGCTGCGCGACGGCGACGTCATGGACGGCTCCATCACCGGGCTGGGCGCCCAGCGCACCCGCTGTGTCGCGGAGGCGTCATGACGCTCGACCGGCACGACCCGGAGCGGGCGATCGCCGAGGCCGCCGGGCGGTACTCCAACTGGGGCCGCTGGGGCGAGGACGACGTGCTCGGCACCCTCAACTACCTCGACGAGGCCAAGCGCCGAGAGGGAGCCGCGCTCGTGCGGCGCGGCGCCAGCTTCTCGCTCTCGCAGCGCTTCGACATGAACGGCCCGCAGAAGGGCTGGCGGCGCCGCACCAACCCCGTCCACACCATGCTGGACACCGGCACGGACGCAGCGCTGGGCAACCAGGGCTTCCCGCACGGCATCGGCGGCGCCGACGACGTGATCGCGATGCCGTTGCAGTGCTCCACGCAGTGGGACGGGCTCGGGCACATCTTCGACCACGGGAACGCCTGGAACGGGCGGCGCGCGGAGCGGGTCGTCACCTCCGACGGCGACCTCGTCACCGGCATCGAGCACATGGCGCCGTACGTCGCCGGCCGGGGCGTCCTCCTGGACGTGGGCCGGGTCGTCGGCCGGGACGGCGAGCTGCCCGACGGTTTCGCCGTCACCGAGGAGCATCTGACGGCGACCGCCGAGGCCCACGGGGTGAGTGTGGGACGCGGCGACATCGTCGTCGTACGGACCGGACGGCTGGCCCGCGCCCGCCGCGAGGGCTGGGGCGACTACGCGGGCGGCGACTCCCCCGGCCTGTCCTTCACCGCGGCCGGCTGGCTGCACCGCACCGAGATCGCCGCGATCGCCACCGACACCTGGGGCTTCGAGGTACGGCCCAACGAGTTCGACCACGCCTTCCAGCCGCTGCACCAGGTCGCCATCCCCCACATCGGGCTGCTCATCGGCGAGATGTGGGACCCCGACGCGCTCGCGGAGGACTGCGCGCACGACGGCGTGTACGCGTTCTGGCTCACCGCCGCACCCCTGCCCATCACCGGAGCCGTCGGCTCCCCCGTCAACCCGGTCGCCGTCAAGTGACCGACCGTCACATCCACTGCCCCGCGAAGGAGTCGGCCATGGCAAGAGAGAGAACCGTCCTGGTCGTCGGAGGAGGCACCTCCGGCAACGCCATGACCGTCCTGCTGCGGCGGGCGGGCATCGCCGTGGACCTGGTCGAGGTCGAGCCGGACTGGAACGTGCGTGGCTCCGGCATCACCCTGCAGGGCAACGCCCTGCGCGTGCTGCGCGAGATCGGCGTGTGGGACGAGATCCGCACGCAGGGCTTCGGGTTCGACTCCCTGGGGCTGACCGCGCCCGACGGCACCGTGCTGCACGTCAGCGAGGACATCCGCACCGGCGGGGAGGACCTGCCGGCCACCCTGGGCATGCAACGCCCGGTGCTCCAGCGCATCCTCACCGACGCCGTCCGGGCGTCCGGCGCGCGCGTCCGGCTCGGCACCACCGCCGAGATCCTCACGCAGGACGAGACCGGTGTGGCCGTCCGCTTCGGCGACGGCACCGAGGGGCGCTACGACCTCGTCGTGGCCGCCGACGGCCTGAACTCCGCGACCCGCGCCGCCATCGGCATCGACGACAAGCCCGAGCCGACCGGTATGGCCATCTGGCGGGTCCCGGCCCCCCGCCCGGCCGGTGTGGAGCGCAGCGACCTCGCCCACGGCGGGCCCTGCTACATCGCCGGCTACACGCCCACCGGCGAGAACACCCTCTACGCCTATCTGGTGGAGCCCTGCCGCGACCGTGCCGGGATCCCGCCCGAGTCCTACGCGCGGGAGATGCGCCGGCTCGCCGAGGGCTACGGCGGGGTCTGGGACGAGATCCGCGAGTCGATCACCGACCCGGCGCAGGTGAACTACACCTGGTTCGACCGGATGCTGGTCGAGGGGTCGTGGCACCGGGGCCGGGTCGTGCTCGTCGGGGACGCCGCCCACTGCTGCCCGCCCACGATGGCGCAGGGCGCGGCCATGGCCCTGGAGGACGCCTGGGTGCTGGCCCAGTTGCTGACCGGTGCGGCCGTGTGGGACGAGGAGCTGCTCACGCGCTACTACGAGCGGCGGATCGACCGGGTCCGGACGGTCGTGGCAGCCTCCGTGCGGATCGGGCAGTGGCAGCTGGACGGCGTGCGCGGTGACGTGCCCGGGCTGATCGGCGCCACCATGACGGTTCTGAAGGACCTGCCATGACGGCCCACCCGTCGCCCGACCACCGCCCCTCATGGAGCGCTGACGCGCGCCCCTCCCCGACTGTCGACGTGCACGCGCACGTCCTGCTGCCCGAGGTCGAGGCCCTCGTGGCCGGCCATCCCGGGCTGGCCGAGGCCAGGGCGCTGGAGGCCCGGCGCAACGGTCCCGCCTCGCTGGCCGTCAGCGGTCCCATGGTGCGCGAGCGCGTCCCGAGGCTGACCGACGTGTCGGTGCGGCTGGCCGCGATGGACGCGCAGGGCGTGGACGTCCAGCTGGTCAGCCCGTCGCCGTCGCACTACCACTACTGGGCCGGGCCCGAACTGGCCGAGCGGGTCTGCCGGTCGGCCGCCGAGGCCACCGCCGCGCACTGCGCGAAGGCCCCCGACCGGCTCGTCGGACTCGGCCTGGTGCCGCTCCAACACCCCGACCTCGCCGTCGAGTTGCTCGACCATGCGCTGCGGCTGGGCCTGAAGGGCGTCGAGATCTCCTCGCACGCCCCCGGCCGCGAGCTGTCGGACCCCGCCTACGAACCCCTGTGGTCCCGGGCCGAGGAGACGGGCGCCGTCCTCTTCCTGCATCCGTTCGGCTGCACGCTCGACGAGCGCCTGGACCGGTGGTACCTGTCCAACACCGTCGGGCAGCCGGCCGAGAACGCCGTCGCGCTGTCCCATCTCATCTTCTCCGGCGTCCTGGACCGCCACCCCGGGCTGAAGCTGATCGCCGCGCACGGCGGCGGCTATCTGCCCACGCACATCGGCCGCTCCGATCACGCCTGGTCGACGCGCTCCGACGCCGGGGCGGGCTGCGCCCACCCACCGAGCAGCTATCTGCGGCGCCTGTACTTCGACTCCCTGGTCCACGACCCCCACGTGCTCCGGGCGCTGGTCCGTGCCGCCGGCCCCGACCGGGTGCTGCTCGGCTCCGACTTCCCCTTCGACATGGGTACCGACGACCCCGTGGGCCGGCTGCGGGCGGCGCGGCTGCCCGACGCCGACTTCCACGCCGTACGGGGCGGCAACGCCGCCGCCCTCCTCCTCAAGGACTGATCGCATGCGTCTGCTCACCCATCTGCGGCACGTCGACCTCGCCGTGCCCGACTACGACAAGCAGCTCGACTTCTACTCCGGCGTCTGGGGTCTGACGAAGGTCGCCGAGGACTCCGGCATCTCCTTCCTGGCCGCCGAGGGCTCGCCCGAGCAGTACGTCGTGCGGCTGCGGAAGGCCGCCGAGAAGCGCCTCGACCTCGTCTCGTACGGGGCCGCGCGTGCGGCCGACGTGGACACGCTCGCCGAGGAACTCCTCGCGGGAGGGGTCGAGTTGATCTCCCGGCCGGGCAGGGTCGACACCCCCGGCGGCGGCTACGGCTTCCGCTTCTTCGACGTCGACGGCCGCACCGTCGAGGTCTCGGCGGACGTCGAGGTACGCCGGCACCGCCGGATCGAGGAGAAGGAGTCGATCCCGGTCAAGCTGTCGCACGTCGTCCTCAACTCCCCCGATCTCAACCGGACCCGGGAGTGGTACGAGCGCCACCTCGGCTTCCGCCTCTCCGACACCCTCATGCACCCGAGGATGGGCGAGGCGATGCACTTCATGCGGATCAGCAACCAGCACCACTCCATGGCCATCGCCCAGGGCCCGCACACCGCCCTGCACCACATCTCCTTCGAGCTGCGCGGCCTCGACGAGTACATGCGCGGTTCGGGCCGGGTGATCCGCTCCGGGGCCCGCAAGCTCTGGGGGCCGGGGCGGCACCTGGCGGGTGACAACACCTTCACCTACTTCCTGGACCCGCAGGGCAACACGGTCGAGTACACGACGGAGCTGGAGGTCCTCGACGAGGACACCTGGCACCCGCACGTCTACGACTTCTCCCGGCCCGAGGTCTCCGACCAGTGGGGCACCGCGAACGCGATGAACGAGCTGGTCGCCAAGGAGTCGTTCAACGACGTCGACCGCGGCGTGTTCGTCGCACCGCCGGTGTGAGGCCCCGATGCGCATAGCCACCTACGAACACCGGGGCCGCCGGTGGTGCGGGCTCGTCGAGGACGAGGTCGTACGTCCCCTGCCGGACGGGGCAGGACCGCTCGACGCGGCCCACGGCGTCCCTCCGGCCGGTCCCGCTGTGCCGCTCGCCGAGGTGCGGCTGCTGGCCCCGCTGCGGCCGCCGACCATCCGCGACTTCGTCACCTTCGAGGAACACGTCGAAGGCGTACGGCGGTCCGTGGACGGCGTGGGCGGGGTGCCGCAGGCCTGGTACGAGGCCCCGACCTTCTACTTCACCAACCCGTACGCGGTGATCGGGCCGTACGACGACGTCCCCGTGCCCCCGGGCTCGCGCGTCCTGGACTTCGAGCTGGAGGTCGCCGCGGTCGTCGGGCGTGCGGGCCGGGACCTCACCCCGGAGCAGGCCCGCGAGCACATCGTCGGCTACACGATCCTGAACGACTGGTCCGCGCGCGATCTGCAGTCCCGTGAGATGCAGGTCCGCCTCGGCCCGTGCAAGGGCAAGGACACGGCCGCCACCCTGGGGCCGTACCTGGTCACCGCCGACGAGCTGGAGCCGTACCGGGACGCCGAGGGCTTCCTGCGGCTCGGGCTGACCGCCTCGGTGAACGGTGAGGTCGTCGGCAGGGATCTCCTGTCCAACATGAGCTGGACCTTCGAGGAGATGGTCGCCTACGCCTCGCGCGGCACGGTGGTCCGCCCCGGCGACGTCCTCGGCTCGGGCACCTGCGGCAACGGCGGCTGTCTGGCGGAGCTGTGGGGCGTGCGGGGCGAAGGGGCCCCGCCGCCGCTGAAGCCCGGCGACACCGTCACCCTCACCGTCGAGGGCATCGGCACGGTGTCCAACACCGTGGTCGCGGGCGCCGATCCGGTGCCGCTGCCGGCCGCCCGCCGCCGGACCAGGGAGCGGCCGTGAGCGCCGCCGGACAGCTCGCCGGCAAGGTCGTGGTGGTCACCGGCGCCGCGCGCGGCCAGGGCGCCGCCGAGGCCGAGGCCCTGACCCGTGCGGGCGCCCGTGTCATCGCCACCGACGTGGCGCCCGAGGGCGGCTGCCGCCGCCTCGACGTCACGAGCGAGCGGGACTGGGCCCGACTGGCCGCGGAGCTGCGGGAGTCGTACGGCCGGGTGGACGGCCTGGTCAACAACGCGGGCATCACCTGGCGCGCCCGCCTCGACGCCGTACGGCCCGACGACCTCGCCCGCGTCCACGCGGTCAACGTCACCGGCCCGCTGCTCGGCATCCAGCACCTGGCGCCGCTCATGCCGCCCGGCTCGTCCGTCGTGAACGTCGGCTCGTCCGCCGCGCTCACCGGCCACTACCCGGTCGCCTACACGGCCAGCAAGTGGGCCCTGCGCGGCCTGTCGAAGGCCGCTGCCACGGAGCTGGGCCCGCGCGGCATCCGCGTGAACACCGTCCACCCCGGCTTCATCGAGACCGAGATGACCGCCTCCGCGGCGCCCGCCTTCCGGGACGCGAACCTCCGCGAGACCCCGCTCGGCCGCACCGGCACGGCCGCCGAGGTCGCCCCGCTCGTCGTGTTCCTGCTGTCCGACGACGCCTCGTTCATCACCGGCGCGGAGATCCCGGTCGACGGCGGCCTCACCGCGCACGGCGGCGTCAAGTCCGTCTCGGACGCGTTGCGCGCGGAGACGCCGTGAGGCGGCTCGACGGCACAGTGGCCCCCGCCTTCTGCACCCCGGCGGGTGTATTGAACCCGGACGAGGTGCACATGCCGGGCGTGTTCGTCCAGCGGGTGGTGCGGCTGACGGCCGCTCAGGCTGGTGACACCGCTCAGCGGATCAGTTCGGCGGGCCTGGTCGCCTTGCCGAGGAGCCATTCCAGGGGGCCGCGCCGGGAGAAGCGCGACCAGAGGGTGGCGAACAGGTTCACGGCCGCGAGGAAGCCGAGCAGCATGTGGAGGGTGGATCCCGGGAGTTGTTCGATGCCGAGGAAGTGGATGCCGACGATCAGGGAACGCGCCGAACTCCTGGGCGGCGGCTTCGAGTCCGGGCCGGCCCCGGGCGGCGGCTACGAGGTGGGGCTGCGGATCCCGGCCGACGGGGGTGCCTGAGAGCCTCGACCGGCCGAACGCCGATCAGCTCGCCGCGCCCCGATGAGGCCGGGCGTACGCTGCGGCGGCGTACAGCGTACGGTCATCGCCGGGGGCCGCCCAGCGGCACGTCACGCGGGGTGTGGGCCTCCACCGTGCTCATGCGTGACCCCCTGCGACCCCCTCTCCAGTGGTTGGATATTCAACTATGACTCGACGGATCTTCATCGACAAGCAGAGCCCCAAGGCCTACCACGCGCTGGTCCAGACATCCGAGGCCGTGCGCGCGACCGCCGCCGAGGCCGGCCTGGAGCGCACCGTCGTGGAGCTGGTCAATCTGCGCGTCTCGCAGCTCAACGACTGCGCGTTCTGCCTCGACGTGCACACCAAGGCCGCCCTGCGCGCGGGCGAGACCACCCGGCGGCTCGGAGTGCTGGCGGCCTGGCGGGACACCGACCTCTTCACCCCGCTGGAGCGCGCGGCCCTGGCGCTGGCGGAGGCCACCACCGCCCCCTCCGACGCGGCCGCGCAGGAAGCCGCCTACGCCACCGCCCGGGAGGCCGCTCTCACCGACGACCAGATCTCGGCCGTGATCTGGGTGGCGATCACCATCAACGCCTTCAACCGCGTCTCCGTACTGAGCAAGCACCCCGTGCACTAGGGCGGCGGGGTCCGCGGTCGGGCCCTCAGCCCAGCGCCCCCAGCGCCGGTTCCATCGCCCGGTGGAACGTGGGGTACGTGTAGATCATGTGCCGCAGCCGCTCCACCGGGACCTCCGCGTGGACGGCCACGTTCAGCCCGTACAGCAGCTCCCCGCCGGCCGGGCCCGCCGAGGTCGCGCCGACCAGGACGCCCCGGTCGGCGTCCTCGACCAGTTTGAGGAAGCCCTCGCCGCCCGGCCCGTGGATCCAGCCCCGGGTCGAGGCGGACAACGGCAGCACCGCCGTACGGATGCGCAGGCCCTGTTCGCGGGCCTGGCGCTCGGTGAGGCCCACGGCCGCGATCTCGGGGTCGGTGAAGGTCACGCGGGGCAGCGCACGGTAGTCGGCCTCAGGACCCGGCTCCCCGAGGATGTCGCGGACGGCGATCTGCGCCTGGTACATGGAGACGTGCGTGAACGCCCCCCGCCCGGTGATGTCACCCACCGCCCACAGTCCGTCCGCCGCCCGCTGGTGGCCGTCCGTCGGCACCGAGCGGCCCGCGGGGTCCAGGCCGACCGTGTCCAGGCCGAGGCCGCCGAGATCGGCGTACCGGCCGGTGGCGACCAGCAGCCGCTCCGCCCGCAGCACCTCGCCGCTGTCGACGGCGACGGTGAACTCCACACCGTCGTGGGTGACATGACGGGCGCGGACGCCCGTCAGGACCGCCACCCCGTCCGCGAGCAGCGCGCGTTCCGCCAGTTCGCCCGCCTCCGGCTCCTCCTGCGCCAGCAGCCGTTCCCCGCCCTCCACCAGGGTGACCCGGGAGGTGAACCGGGCGAAGACCTGGGCCACTTCGACGCCCACCGCGCCCCCGCCGAGGACGATCAGCGACGCCGGCGGCTCCTTGGCGGCCATCGCGTCCCGGTTCGTCCAGTACGGCGTCCCGGCGAGGCCCTCCACCGGCGGGATCCGGGGTCGGCCACCGGTGGCGAGGACGACACCCCGGCGCGCCTCGAGGACCCGGTCGCCGACCGCCACCCGGCGCGGTCCGGCGAGCCGTCCACGGCCTCGGACCAGCCGGCCGCCCTTGCCCTCCAGGCGCTCCACGGCCACCTGGTCGTTCCAGTCGTCGGTGGCCTCGCGGCGGATGCGGTCGGCAACCCTGGTCCAGTCCGGCGTCACGGCCGTACCGCCCGCGAGAGCGGGCGCCCGCCGCGCCTCGGCCAGCAGGTTCGCGGCCCGGATCATCATCTTGCTGGGCACACAGCCCCAGTACGGGCACTCCCCGCCGACGAGTTCCGCCTCCACGCCCACCACGTCCAGACCGGCCTCGGCCAGTGTGCCCGCGACATGCTCGCCCCCCGGTCCCAGGCCGACGACGACCACGTCCACCTGTTCGTCCATGCCCGTGCCTCTCTCGTACCGCGTTCGCGCGCCCGGCCGTCCGACCGGCCGCCGGACACCGACGCTAGGTCCGCGAGCGGCTCCGCCCGTGTCCGTGAGCGCACGGACCCCGGCCCCACAGCGCACGACACGCCGCCGGACCACTCGCCCGTCCCCCACGATTGCCCGCCCCCGGCCCCGGTAAGAATCGCCCAGCCCGCCCCGCGACACCCCGGAGGTCCGCCCATGCCCCACCCCCTCGCCGCCGAGAACCCCGAGAACCCCGAGGACTTCGAGAACCCCGACAGCCCGGACTGCCCCGACGCGCCCGAGTCCGTCAACGCCACCGCCTGGCAGGCCTACGCGGCCCATCACCTGCGACGCGGCACGGTCCTGGCGGAGGCGGAGCGGATCGACTGGGGGTTCCCGGGCGCGGGGCCGGACGAGGCGTTCCTCGGGGAGCTGAAAGGGCGGCGCGTCCTGGACCTCGGCTGCGGTACGGCCCGGCACGCCGCCCGCCTCGTGCGGACGCACGGCGCCACCGTGGACGCCGTCGACTCCGCGCCGGCCCAGATCGAGCGCGCCCGCGCCCGGTACGGCACGCTGCCCGGGCTGCGGCTCGTCCACGCTGACGCCGTCGAACACCTGCGCGCCTCCGAGCCGTACGACGTGATCTGTGCCGTGAACGCGGTTCCGTACGTCGATCCCCGCCGGCTGCTGCCCGCCCTGGCGACCGGCCTGGTCCCGGGCGGGATGCTGTGCTTCTCCGTGCTGCACACCAACTCCCGCGGGGACGGGCCCACGTCCGACACGCGCGCCCGCCCCGAGACCCTCCGGTTCGCGGGCGGCGGCGGGACGACGGTCCGGATGTGGGTGCTCACCCCCGAGAGGTGGACGGAACTCCTCACCGACCACGGCCTGCGCGTCGAGCACATCGAGACGGTGACCGCACCCGACCCCGCCAACCGGGCGTCCTACCGCGTCTTCCGGGTCCGGCGCCCGGCGCGCGTCTCCGCCCGCCCGCGCACCGCGCTCCCGCCCGTCGCCCACGCCGCGCTCGGTGTCGGCGCGATCCTGCACGGCCCGCGGGGGTTGCTCCTGGGCCGGCACCGCCGGGGAACCTGGGAACTGCCCGGCGGCACGGTGGAGCCCGGCGAGTCGCTGGAGGAGACGGTCGTACGGGAACTGCGCGAGGAGACCGGGCTGTACGCCGATCTCTCGGACGTACGGCTGCTGGGCACGCTCCTCGACCGGGCCGAGGGGGTGGTCCGGGTGACCGTCGGCGCCGTGGTCAGCCGGTGGCGGGGCGAACCGGCCGAGCAGCCGGGCGAGAGCGTCGGCGACTGGCGCTGGTACGCCCTGGACCGGCTGCCGCCGTCGCTGTTCGTGTGCAGCGCCCAGTCCCTGACGGCCTGGCGCCCGGACCTGCCGATCGACCATGCCCCGGCCCACTTCACGCCGTACGCGACCGCCGAGCCGTCGCCCGGTCCCGGCGCCCGCCGGTGAGCGAGGGGCACACGTGTCCGGACGGCGGACGAAGACACCCGTGTTCGTGATGTTCCGTCACTCGTCCGCGTGGAGTTCCCGGCCGGACCGGTGGCGGACGTTCCCTCGGGCCATGAGAAAGTTGCGGCCGAAATTGATCAGGGGGGTCCGTGACACTGCATCAGAACCGGTCCGGGGCGCGCAGAACGTCGCTGACGCTGCTGACGGCGCTCGGGACGCTCGCCGCCGGAGCCCTCGCGGGAGCCACGCCGGCGGGCGCCGCGGGCTGGACCACCGTGGCGGCGGGGGTGACGTACCGGCAGTACGACCTGCCGGCGGCCGGCGGGGTGGCGCACGCGCACGTGCTGAGCGTCGACCTCGCCAACACGCGGGTGCGGCTCGGGCTGTTGTACCCGGGGGCGGTCGCGGCCGACGCCACCGTCTCCTCGCTGGCCGACGGTCAGAAGGCCGTCGCCGGCATCAACGCCGACTTCTTCAACATCTCGGAGGCCCAGCACCCCGGCGTCGCGGCGACCGGGGCGAGCGTGGGTCCGGCGATCGCGAACGGGAAGGTGCTCAAGGGCGCCGTCCCGGACAGCCAGCGGTTCGGGCCCGCGCTGCCGCCGGGCACGAACACCAGGGCCGTGGTCGGCGTGGACACCGCCGGGCGGGCCCGGGTGGACAGTCTGTCGCTCAGCGGCACGGTGAACGTTTTCGGGCGGCGGCTGACGCTGGGCGGGCTCAACCAGTACGCGCTGCCGGAGAACTCCATCGGCGCGTTCACCTCGGACTGGGGCCGCGTCTCGCGCAAGCGGGCCACCTGCGGCTCGGACACCAGCCGGGCCGCCCCGTGCAGCACCAGCACCTACGAGGTGACGCTCACGAGGGGCCGGGTCGTGTCGACGTCGGCCACGCCCGGCAGCGGCGCCATCGCCGCGGGCACCACGGTCCTCGTCGGCCGGGAGGCGGGCGCGGCGCGCCTGAAGCAGCTCAAGGTGGGTGAGCGGGTGTCGGTGCGGTACGGGCTGTACTCCGCGTCGACGGCGGCGTACCGCTTCGCGGTCGGCGGCTACCCGGTCCTGGTGGGCGGCAAGGCGCTGTCCGGGCTGGACACGCGGATCTCGGCGGTGCGGACGGCCGTGGGCATCGGCAGCGGCGGCAAGCGCGTGTTCCTGTTCGCGCTGGACGGCGCGGCCGCGTACCGCAAGGGCCTGACGGTCGCCGAGGTGGCCGCCGCGCTCAGGAGTCTCGGCGCCACCGAGGGCTTCAACCTGGACGGCGGCGGCTCGACGACCCTGGTGGCCCGTCCGTCGGGCGCCACCCGGGTGACGGTCCGCAACCACCCGTCCGGCGGCATCGAGCGTGCCGTGCCGAACGGCATCGGGGTCTTCACGCAGTGACCGCCCCCCGGGGTCACCGGCCCGTGCCGGTGACAGCGCGGCCTCACGGTCGCAGGCTGCCGACGATGTCGGCGGTCGCCGTGAGACCACTGTGGATGGTGGGGGCCATGCTGGTGCCGGCCAGGAAGAAGCCGAGCAGCAGACAGACCAGTGCGTGCGAGATCTTCAGTCCGCCGTTGCGCAGGAAGATCACCGCCAGGATCAGCAGCAACAGCACCACGGAAATGGAAACGGCCATCGTCAACCTCCTCCGCCACGTCCGCTTTCGCGGCGTTCGGCCGCAAGTGTGGCGTAACAGAGGGTTCGTCCGTGCGGCTGACCTGTCCGCCGAACGAGTGGTGTCTACGCCGACCTGTGAGCGTCGAGGAAGGCCTCCAGGCCGGCCAGGTCGTCGGTGTTGAGGTGGTCGACGCCGGCCGCCAGGAGTTCCGCCCAGAGGGCGTCGCGGGCGGGACCGGGGAGATCCGGGGTGGCCCAGAACCGCACCTTCTGCCCGCGCTCATGGGCCGTGGTGACGATCGTGCGCAGCTTCTGCCGCTCCGCGTCGGGGAAGGCACCCACGCCGAGCCAGGTGAAGTTGAGTGTCCAGTTGTCGCTGATCAGCGAGGCGAAGGAGGCCTCGGAGGTGCCGAGGTCGGCGAGCCGCCCGTCGTAGAAGGCCCGGCGGACGGTCTGCGCCTGCATGGGCGTACGGGCCGCGCGGTCGCCGGAGATGACGGCGGTGACCGCTCCGGGGTGCACCCGGCCGTGCGCGTACGTCGTGAACAGGCCCTTGTGGCGGCGCAGTTGACGGTCGAGTTCGAGGTAGGTGGAGGAGCCCTCGGTCTTGATGTCGATGAGCAGTTGCAGGGGCTGCCGGTACCGCCGGTACACCGAGCCGCGGTTCGCCTTCACGCGGGCGGCGAGCGGGGCGAGGTAGAGGGACTCCAGGGTGCGGGTGGGGTCGAGCTGATCCACCGAGTGGGCGACGAGGAGTTCGCCGTCGACGAGGAAGATGTCGGCCTCGACACTGCCGAAGCGGTGGTCGAGGGCGTCGAAGAGGGGGCGGGGGTGCTCGTAGTCGTTGTGGGCGTGGGCGCGCCACAACGGGCGGGGGCTGCGCTTCTGTCCGTCGGCGAACGCGCTGCCGGCGGGCGGTGCGAGCACGGCGGCGAGCGTGGCGCCGAAGGCGGTGAGGGCTCTGCGACGGGTGATGAGGGCCATGTTCTGCCTCCCTGTGGGGCGGGTCGGACCACAGGGAGTATGAGGCTGTCCACCCTCCAAAGAACCTGTACATGCCAGGAGTTGGCCGGACCGCCGTCGCTTGTTCACTCCTTCCGCGCGGGCGCACGAAAAGGCCCGCCCCAGGTGGGGCGGGCTTCACCGGATGACGGTCAGGGGGCTCGCAGGTCGACCAGTTCGGCCAGTGCCTCGCGGTGGGCGCCGGCCGTGCCGTAGGCGATCGAGTCGGCCTTGGCCCGCTTGAGACAGAGGTGCACCGGGTGCTCCCAGGTCATGCCGAGGCCGCCGTGCAGTTGCAGGGCCTCCTCGGCGGCCCGGACGGCGACGGACGCCGCGTAGGCCTGGGCGACGGCGACCGCCACCTCGACGTCGTCGTCGGTGGCGAGCGCGTCGGCCGCGGCTCGGGCGGCGGCCCGGAGGCTGACGACCTCCAGCCACAGCTGGGCCAGCCGGTGCTTGAGCGCCTGGAAGCCGCCGACCGGACGGTTGAACTGCTTGCGGTCCTTCAGATAGCGGACCGTCTCCGTCAACGCCCAGTCCGCGAGCCCGAGTTGCTCGGAGGCGAGCAGTCCGGCACCGGAGCGCAGGGCGCGGCGCACGGCGGGTTCGGCGTCGCCGAGCCGGCGGCCGGGGGCGCCGGTGAGCGTGACGGTCGCGAGGGGGCGGGTCAGGTCGAGGGACACCTGCGGGGTGACCGTCACCGTGTCGGCGGCCACCGCGTACAGGCCGCCGTCGTCCGCGGGCACCAGCAGCAGGTCGGCGACGGCCGCGTCCGCGATGCCGGTCAACTCCCCGTGCAGGGTTCCGTTGTCGAGTCGTACGGCATCAAAGGCGGCGCCTGGGGCAGTGTGCAGCCCGACGGCGAGCGCGCCGACCGTCGTCGCCGAGGCCAGCTGGGAGAGCAGGTCGTCGGCCCCGCACTCCAGCAGCGCCTCGGTGGCCACGACCGCGCTCGTCAGATACGGCACGGGCGCCACCGCCCGCCCCAGTTCCTCCAGGACGACGGCGGCCTCCCGGTGCGAGGCGCCCTGTCCGCCCAGTTCCTCGGGCACCAGCAGCCCCGCGAGGCCCATGCCGTCGGTGAGCGCCTTCCAGGCCGCGATGTCGTGCGGGGCGTCCGACTCGGTGCGCGCGATGACACTGGGCGCGTCACAGTGGTCGGCCAGCAGATCCCGTACGGCGGACCGGAGCGCCTCTTCCTCCTCCGAGTACAGCAGGTCGGTCATCGGGCGAGGTCCTTCCAGGCGACGTCCTTGTCGGTGCGCGGCTCGGCGGGCAGGCCCAGGACGCGCTCGGCGACGATGTTCAGCAGGACCTCGCTGGTCCCGCCCTCGATGCTGTTGCCCTTGGAGCGGAGGTAGCGGTAGCCGGCGTCACGGCCGGTGAAGTCCACCAGGTCCGGGCGGCGCATGGTCCAGTCGTCGTACAACAGGCCCTCCTCGCCGCGGAGTTCGACCTCCAGGCCGCTGATCTCCTGGTTGAGGCGGGCGAAGGAGAGCTTCATGCCGGAGCCCTCGTAGCCGGGCTGGCCGGCGACGAGCTGCTGGCGCAGGCGCTCGGCGGTGAGGCGGGCGACCTCGGCCTCGACCCACAGCTTCAGCAGCCGCTGGTGCAGATCGTGGGTGCGCAGTTCGGGGCGCTCGCGCCAGGTCCGGGAGACCGGGCCGATCATGCCGCCCTCGCGGGGCAGCCGCATGCCGCCGATGGAGACGCGCTCGTTCATGAGGGTGGTCTGCGCGACCCGCCAGCCGTCGCCGACCGCGCCGAGGCGGCGGGAGTCGGGGATGCGGACGTCGGTGAGGAAGACCTCGTTGAACTCGGCCTCGCCGGTGATCTGGCGCAGCGGCCGCACCTCGACGCCCGGGTCGGTCATGTCGCAGATGAAGTAGGTGATGCCGGCGTGCTTGGGCACGTCCGGGTCGGTGCGGGCGATGAGGATGGCCCAGCGGGCGACATGGGCGCTGGACGTCCACACCTTCTGCCCGTTGATCACCCAGTCTCCGTCGCCCTCCCGGACGGCCCGGGTGCCGAGTGCGGCGAGGTCGGAGCCGGCGCCCGGCTCGCTGAACAGCTGGCACCAGACCTCCTCCCCCACCCACAGGGGCCGCAGATAGCGCTGCTTCTGCTCCTCGGTGCCGTACTTCAGGATCGTCGGCGCGGCCATGCCGAGGCCGATGCCGATCCGGCGCGGGTCGTTGTCGGGGGCGCCTGCGGCCTCCAGCTCGGCGTCCACGACGACCTGGAGGGAGCGCGGCGCGCCGAGTCCGCCGAGGCCCTCCGGGTAGTGCACCCAGGCCAGGCCGGCGTCGTAGCGGGCCTTCAGGAAGTCGAGGCGGTCGGTGGTGGCGGGCGGGTGGGCGGCCAGCAACTCCGCTGTGCGGCGCCCGAGTTCGGCGGCGTCGATCGTCATACGGCGGCTCCGTTCTCCTGCGACGGGTTCTCCGGCGACGGGTTGTCCAGTGCCGGCAGGACGGCGATCCGGCCGGTGGTGACGCCGTCGGCGACCCGCTGCACGGCCGCGGCCGCCCCGGCGAGCGGCACGCGCTCGCTGACCACCGGCCGGATCGCGCCGCGTGCGGCCAGTTCGGTGAGCTGCTCGTGGCAGTGCAGGACCAGCTTCGGGTTCTTGGTGTTGTACAGGCCCCAGTGGAGGCCGAGGATCGAGTAGTTCTTCACCAGGGCGTGGTTCAGCCCGGGGCTGGGGATGGTCCCGCTGGCGAAGCCGACGACCACGATCCGGCCCTCGAAGGCGACGACCTTCGTGGACTGGGTGTAGGCGTCGCCGCCCACAGGGTCGTAGATCACGTCCGCGCCCCGGCCGCCGGTGGCCTCCTTCACGGCGCCGACGACGTCCTCGGCCCGGCGGTCGATCACCACGTCACAGCCCGCCTCCCGGGCCACGGCGGCCTTGTCGGCGCCGCCCACGACACCGATGACCCGGGCCCCGGCGGCCTTGCCGAGCTGCACGGCCGCGGTGCCGACCCCTCCCGCGGCGGCGTGGACGAGCAGCGTCTCGCCGGCTTCGAGCCCGGCCCGCCGGTGCAGTCCGAACCAGCCCGTCTGGTAGCCGATGTGCAGGGCGGCGGCCTCGGCGTCGTCCAGCGCCTCGGGCGCGGGCAGCAGTGCGGCGGCGTCCGCGACGGCGTACTCGGCGAAACCGCCGTACGGCAGGACCGGGTTGGCGATCACCCGGCGGCCGTCCTCGGTCTCACCGCAGATCTCCACGCCCGGGGTGAACGGCAGCGGCGGCCGGACCTGGTAGTGGCCCCGGCACATCAGCGCGTCCGGGAAGTTGACGTTCGCGGCGCGCACTCTGAGCAGGACCTGGCCGTCGCCGGGCGTGGGCCGCTCCACCTCCTCGAGCCGCATCACCTCGCTCGGCTCGCCGTTCTCGTGCACCTGCCATGCCTGCATGCGGAGCCTCCACGGGACTGCGTCGTCCGCCCGGCGTTCCTGCCGGGTCGATCGCATACTAAGCGGTCGCTTGCCGATCAGGGAACAACCGAGGGAACTGTCGGGTGCGTCACGGCCGAGACGGACGCGCGCGAACGTGCATCCGCTCGCCCTGCGGTCCGAAGAGACTCAGGAACTCCGCCGGCCCCTCCCCCGTCGACCCGAACCAGTGCGGCACACGCGTGTCGAACTCGGCCGCCTCCCCCGCCGTCATCACCACGTCGTGCTCACCGAGCACCACCCGCAGCCGCCCGGACATCACATACAGCCACTCGTAGCCCTCGTGGGTGCGCGGCTCCGGCTCCTCCTCGCGCTGCGGCACCAGCACCTTGAACGCCTGGAGCCCGCCCGGCTGCCGGGTCAGCGGCCAGAAGGTGCGCCCGTGGCGCACGAGCGGCTTGGAGCGCACCCGCGGATCCCCCACCGGCGGGGCCCCGACCAGCTCGTCCAACGGCACCTGGTGGGCCTGCGCGATCGGCAGCAGCAGCTCCAGGCTGGGCTTGCGCAGGCCTGACTCCAGCCGGGACAGCGTGCTGACGGAGATGCCGGTCGTCTCGGACAGCGCCGCCAGGGTCACCTCCCGCTCCTTCCGGATCCGGCGCAGCCGGGGACCCACTTCCGCGAGAACGTCGTCGGCACTCATACCCCTTATTGCAGGATCGGCAAAGATGTTTGTCAATCCCGCGGCATCCGGGCCACCTTCTGGGTGGAGGTGGTCACCATGACCGAGAAGCACACCGAGCGTTACGAAGTGATCGTGATCGGCGGCGGGGCGGCGGGCCTGTCGGCGGCCCTGGTCCTGGGCCGGGCCCGGCGCCGCACCCTGGTGGTCGACGCGGGCGAGCCGCGCAACGCGCCCGCCGCCCATATGCACGGCTATCTGACCCGGGACGGCATGCCCCCCGCCGAGTTCCTGGCCACCGGCCGCGAGGAGATCGCCCGGTACGGAGTGGAGCTGGTCCGGGACCGGGCGGTCGAGGTCGGCAAGGACGGGGACTTCGCCGTCGTCCTCGCCGGGGGCACCCCCTCTGGGGGAGGGCGGACCGTGTACGCCCGGCAGCTGGTCGTCGCCACCGGGCTGAGGGACGAGCTGCCCCCGGTCCCGGGCCTCGCCGAGCGCTTCGGCCGGGACGTGCTGCACTGCCCGTACTGCCATGGCTGGGAGGTCCGTGACCAGGCCTTCGGGGTGCTCGCGACCAGTCCGCTGAGCGTGCACCAGGCGCTGATCGTGACCCAGTGGTCGAAGGACGTGACCCTGTTCCTGCACACGGTCGCCGAGGAGGAGCTGGCCGACGAGGACCTGCGCCGGCTGGCAGCGGCGGGCGTGCGGGTGGTCCCCGGTGAGGTGGCCGGACTGACCGTCGAGGACGACCGGCTGACCGGGGTCCGGCTGGGCGACCGGTCGGAGCACAGGTGTGAGGCGCTGTTCGTCGCGCCGCGCGCGGTGCCGCGGACCGATCTGGTGGCGCGGCTGGGCGCGGAGATGACCGAGACCCCCTTCGGCACCTATCCCGTGGTCGACGGCCGGGGCCAGACCACGGTCCCCGGCCTCTGGGCGGCCGGCAACGCCTCCGGCTTCGCCGAGCAGGTCGTCAACGCGGCCAGCCGGGGCTACCGGGCCGGGGCCGCGATCAACGGGGAGCTGCTGATGGCGGACCTCGACGCGGCGGTGGCGGCCGTACAGGAGTAGCCGCCGCACGGAGGCAGGCACCGTGCGGGTGTAGACGCGGCCCCGTCGTTGCACCATGGCTGCATGCTGCTGTCCCGGCTCGCCGATGTGTCCCGGGAGGTCGCGGCCACCTCGGCGCGCTCCCGCAAGATCGCCCTGCTCGCCGAGTTGTTCGGGGAGGCGGAGGCGGACGAGGCGCCGATCGTCATCCCGTACCTGGCCGGGCGGCTCCCCCAGGGCCGGCTCGGCGTCGGCTGGAAGACGCTGAGCCGCCCGGTCGAGCCGGCCGCCGCGCCGACGCTGACCGTGCGCGCGGTGGACGCCCTGCTCACCGAGCTGGGCCGGGTCTCCGGCCCAGGCTCCCAGGCCGAACGCGCCCGTCTGGTCGGGGAGTTGATGGGCGCGGCGACCGCCGAGGAGCAACGCTTCCTGCTCGGTCTGCTCACCGGCGAGGTCCGCCAGGGCGCCTTGGACGCGGTGGCCGTCGAGGGTCTCGCCCAGGCCACCGGGGCGCCCCCGGCGGACGTACGGCGGGCGGTGATGCTCGCGGGCTCGCTGCGCACGGTGGCGCGGGCCCTGCTCGCGGACGGACCGCCGGCCCTGAAGGCGTTCCGGCTCACCGTCGGCCGCCCGGTCCTGCCGATGCTCGCGCACACCGCGTCCTCCGTCACCGAGGCCGTCGGCAAGCTCGGCGCCTGCGCGGTGGAGGAGAAGCTGGACGGCATCCGGGTGCAGGTGCACCGCGACGGCGACGACGTCCGCCTCTACACCCGCACGCTCGACGACATCACCGACCGGCTGCCCGAAGTGACGTCGGCGGCACATCAGTTGACGGTCCGTCGGTTCGTCCTGGACGGCGAGGTCATCGCCCTCGACGAGGACGGCCGCCCCCGTTCGTTCCAGGAGACGGCCGGCCGGGTCGGCTCCCGGGTGGACGTGGCGGCGGCCGCCGAGGCGGTCCCGGTCTCCCCCGTCTTCTTCGACGTGCTGTCGGTGGACGACCGCGACCTGCTCGACCTCCCGTTCGCCGAGCGCCACGCGGAACTGGCCCGGCTGGTACCGGAGCCGATGCGGGTGCGCCGGACGGTCGTCACCGGACCGCAGGACGCGCCGGCGGCGGAGGAGTTCCTGAAGGAGACCCTGCTGCGGGGCCACGAAGGGGTCGTGGTCAAGTCCCTGGACGCCCCGTACAGCGCGGGCCGGCGCGGCGCGTCCTGGCTGAAGGTCAAGCCCGTGCACACCCTCGACCTGGTGGTCCTGGCCGCCGAGTGGGGCCACGGCCGGCGCACCGGCAAGCTCTCCAATCTGCATCTGGGCGCCCGCACGGCCGACGGCGGCTTCGCCATGCTCGGCAAGACCTTCAAGGGCATGACCGACGCCCTGCTCACCTGGCAGACCGAGCGCCTCCAGGGCCTCGCCGAACGCGACGACGGCTGGGTCGTCACCGTCCGCCCCGAACTCGTCGTCGAGATCGCCTACGACGGCCTCCAGCGCTCCACCCGCTACCCGGCCGGCGTCACCCTCCGCTTCGCCCGCGTGGTCCGCTACCGCGAGGACAAGCGGCCGGAGGAGGCCGACACCGTGGAGACCCTGCTGGCCGCCCACCCGGAGGTGCGCCCGTGACCCAGAGGAGGAGCGCGGGCCTGCTGCTGTTCCGGCGCACCGCCGCCGGCACGGAGGTGCTGCTGGGCCACATGGGCGGCCCCTACTTCGCGAAGAAGGACGCCGGCGCCTGGTCCGTCCCCAAGGGCGAGTACGAACCGGACGAGCCCGCCTGGGTGGCCGCGCGCCGCGAGTTCCGGGAGGAGCTGGGGCTGACCCCGCCCGACGGCGAGGCGATCGCGCTGGGCGAGGTCCGGCAGACGAACGGCAAGATCGTCACCGTATGGGCGATCGAGGCGGATCTCGATCCGGCGGCTGTCGTACCCGGCACGTTCACCATGGAGTGGCCGCCCCGGTCCGGGCGGCGGCAGGAGTTCCCGGAGCTGGATCGGGTCGCCTGGTTCGGTACGGACCGGGCCCGTGAGGTGATCGTCACGGCCCAGGCCACGTTCCTCGACCGCCTGGCGGAGCACTCGCCCTGACGCGCACGCGTTGCGGTGTCCGGTGTGGCGCGGGAAGGTCGAAGCACAGCCAGCTCTGCGGGAGGTCGGTCATGCCCATCGCGACGGTGAACCCGGCGAACGGCGAGACGCTTCGGACGTACGAGGCCATGGGCGACGAGGAGCTGGAGCGCCGGCTCCAGCTCGCGGAGGCCACGTTCCGGACGTACCGGGCGATGCGCTTCGTCGACCGGGGGCGCCTCATGCTCCAGGCCGCGAACCTCCTGGACGAGGACCAGCAGGACATCGCCCGGATCATGACCACCGAGATGGGCAAGCCGGTGAAGCAGGCGCGCGCGGAGGCCGCGAAATGCGCCAAGGCGATGCGCTGGTACGCCGAACACGCGGAGGAACTGCTCGCCGACGAGGAACCGGCCGCCGCCGATGTGAAGGACTCCGGCGCCTCGCGCGTCCTGGTCCGCTACCGGCCGCTCGGTCCGGTCCTCGCGGTGATGCCGTGGAACTTCCCGCTGTGGCAGGTGATCCGGTTCGCCGCGCCGGCGCTGATGGCGGGCAACGTGGGCCTGCTCAAGCACGCCTCGAACGTCCCGCAGACCGCCCTGTACCTGGAGGACCTGTTCCACCGGGCCGGGTTCACCGAGGGCTGCTTCCAGACCCTGCTCATCGGGTCGGGTGCGGTGGACGCCATCCTGCGCGACGACCGCGTCAAGGCGGCGACCCTGACCGGCAGCGAGCCGGCCGGGCGGGCGGTCGCCTCCACCTCCGGGGAGATGGTCAAGAAGACGGTGCTGGAACTGGGCGGCAGCGACCCGTACGTCGTCATGCCGTCGGCGGACCTCGACCGGGCCGCGCAGGTCGCGGTGACCGCCCGTGTGCAGAACAACGGGCAGTCCTGCATCGCCGCCAAACGGTTCATCGTTCACACGGACGTGTACGACGCGTTCACCGAACGGTTCGTGGCGGGCATGACGGCGCTGAAGGTCGGCGACCCGCTGGAGGAGGACACGGACATCGGGCCGCTGGCGAGCGAGCAGGGGCGGACGGACCTGGAGGAGCTGGTGGACGACGCGCGGCGCAGTGGGGCGGCGGTGCTGTGCGGCGGCCATCGGCTCCGCCGGCCCGAGCTGCCCGGCTGGTACTACCCGCCGACTGTCATCTCCGGCATCACCCGCGAGATGCGCATCCACCGGGAGGAGGCCTTCGGGCCCGTGGCCACGCTGTATCGGGCGGCCGATCTCGATGAGGCCGTGCTCATCGCCAACGACTCCCCGTTCGGCCTGAGTTCGAACGTATGGACGCGCGACGAGGCGGAGGTGGACCGTTTCGTCCGGGATCTCGAGGCCGGTGGCGTGTACGTCAACGGGATGACCGCGTCGCATCCGGCGTTCCCGTTCGGCGGGGTGAAGCGGTCCGGATACGGGCGTGAGCTGTCCGGGCACGGAATCCGCGAGTTCTGCAACATCACCACGGTTTGGCACGGTGCGTGAGCGCCGCGCGGCTACGATCCCGGGTGTGAACCGCGAAGTGACTCTGCCTCTGATCGTCGATGACCGCGGGACCTTGCAGGTGTCTGCCGCCGATGTGAGCAAGCTGCTCCGCACGCTGGGCGGTCGGTGGCTGCATCTCGTCGAGGCGGGCGCGGACGGACTCGACGAGGACACGGTGGCCGCGCTGACCATCGAACTGGCCAAGCTGGCCGACCGCATCGACGTGGCGTGCATCGCCCACAGCAGCGGGGGCACGTCGTAGCTCGTGCCCCCACCGCCGTACGGCGCTACCGGATCGGCATCCCCGACAGCGTGCGCGCGATCACCAGCCGCTGGATCTCGCTCGTCCCCTCGAAGATCGTGTAGATCGCCGCGTCCCGGTGCATCCGCTCCACCGGGTACTCCCGCGTGTACCCGTTCCCGCCGAGGATCTGGATCGCCTGCGCGGTGACCGTCTTCGCCGTCTCGCTGGCGTAGAGCTTGGACATCGAGCCCTCGGCCGCGGTGAACGGCTTGCCGTTGACCGCCATCCAGGACGCCCGCCAGACCAGCAGCCGCGCCGCGTCGATCTGCGTCCGCATGTCCGCGAGCTGGAAGGCGACACCCTGGTTGTCGATGATCGGCCGCCCGAACTGCTCACGCGTCTTGGCGTAGTCGAGGGCGACCTCGTAGGCGGCGCGGGCCGTACCGACGGCCATCGCGCCCACCGCCGGCCGGGACGCCTCGAACGTGGCCATCGCCGCGTTCTTCACCCTCCCCCACTCTCGGCTTCGCTCGAGCGGGGGGACCCCCATGCCGCCCGTCCTCGCCCGCTCCCGGGCCCGGGCGAGGCGCTCGTCCAGCTTCTCCTTGCCGCCGAGCAGGCAGGAACCGGGCACGCGCACCTGGTCGAGGATGACCTCGGCGGTGTGCGAGGCGCGGATGCCGTGCTTCTTGAACTTCTGTCCCTGGGAGAGGCCCGGGGTGCCCGGCGGGACGATGAAGGAGGCGTGGCCCTTGGAGCCCAGCTCCGCGTCGACGACGGCCACGACGACATGGACGTTGGCGATGCCGCCGTTGGTCGCCCAGGTCTTCGTACCGTTGATCACCCACTCGTCCTTGGCCTCGTCGTACACGGCACGCGTGCGCAGGGAGGCCACGTCGGAGCCGGCGTCCGGCTCGGAGGAGCAGAACGCGGCGACCTTGACCTCGTTGGCGTCGCCGTACATCTGGGGGATCCAGGTGCCGATCTGTTCCTCGGTTCCGTTGGCGAGGACGCCCACGGCGGCGAGGCCCGTGCCCACGATCGACAGGGCGATGCCCGCGTCGCCCCAGAACAGCTCCTCCATGGCCATCGGAATACCGAGGCCGGTGGGGTCGAAGTACTGCTGGGCGTAGAAATCGAGGGAGTAGATGCCGACTTTCGCGGCCTCCTGGATGACCGGCCAGGGAGTCTCCTCACGCTCGTCCCATTCGGCGGCCGCAGGACGGATGACATCGGCGGCGAATCCGTGCAGCCAGTCCCGGACCTCCTTCTGTTCGTCGTTGAGCTCCATGGTGAACTCGGCCATGTTCCCTCCAGCGGCGGGCGTGCGTGTTACTAGCGGTAACATCAGTCTGTTACTCGCGGGTAAGAAATGTCAACTCCTGACGACAGCTCGGCAGCCCGTTCGATGTCAGGCTGCTGTCAGGTGTTAGTTTGCGCAGGCGTCACCGAATCACCACGGGTGGGGAGAGCACATGGACACCACACAGCGGACCGAACAGCAGAGGTCGGCCGACCGCCGACGGCGCGAGCTGCTGGAGGCCGCGGACCGGGTGGTGCTGCGCGACGGCCCACAGGCCTCCATGAACGCGATCGCGGCCGAGGCCGGCATCACGAAGCCGATCCTCTACCGCCACTTCGGTGACAAGGGCGGACTGTACGCCGCCCTCGCCAAGCGGCACACGGACGCGCTCCTGGACTCGCTGCGGGCCGCGCTGGACGCTCCCGCCGAGCGTCGGGAGCGGGTCGAGGCGACCCTCGACACCTACCTCGCGGCGATCGAGGCCCGGCCGCAGGTGTACCGGTTCCTGATGCACCCGTCCGAGGGCGGGCAGGGGACGGACCAGGGGTTCGACGTCGGCAAGCACTCGGCGCCGCTGCTCCGCAGGATGGGTGAGGAGCTGGCCCAGGTCATCGAGGACCGGCTGGACCTCGGGCCCGGGAGCCAGCAGCTGGCCCGGGTGTGGGGGCACGGGATCGTCGGCATGATGCACGCGGCCGGGGACTGGTGGCTGGGTGAGCGGCCCTGCTCCCGGGCCGAGCTGGTCCGCAGTCTCGCGGACCTGCTGTGGGGACGGCTCGCGGCGGCGGGGGACAAGGTCGGGGGACCGGGGTTCTGAGGGTCGCCCCCTAGGAACCCGCGCTCTCCCGGCTCCAGGAGGCCCGCGTCACCTGGCGCAGCAGCCGGCGTCTGCGCCAGCCCTCCACCCGGTCCGCGTACACCGTCCCCTCCAGATGGTCGCACTCGTGTTGCAAGCATCTGGCAAAGAATCCCGTGCCGTGGATCCTCACCCGGTCGCCCGTCATCGTGCGGCCCTCGACCACCGCGTGGTCGTAGCGCTCCGTCCCCGCCTCCAGGCCCGGCAGGGACAGGCAGCCCTCCGGGCCGCGCAGGACGATGCCGTCCGCCTCCACCAGGCGGGGGTTCACGACATGGCCGACATGGCGGACGTCCTCGTCGTCGGGGCAGTCGTAGACGAAGACCCGCAGCGGCTCGCCGACCTGGTTGGCGGCGAGGCCGACGCCCTGGGCGGCGTACATCGTGGCGAACATGTCCTCGACGAGCCGGGCGAGTCCGGGGCCGAAGTCGGTGACCTCGCGGCAGGGTTCCCGAAGGACGGGGTCACCGAGCAGAGTGAGGGGCCGGACGTGCCCGTGGGCGCCCGGGATGGAGCCTTGTCGCATGGCGGCAAGGGTACGGTCCTTTCTGACACGCGCATGCCGGACGGGCGTGAGGTGGTGGGCGCGATTCGGGAGTGCGAATGGATCTCGATAGGCTGACCACCAACCACGGTGCCGTACGGCAGAGGCGCGGCGCGTACGCAAGGAGGATCGAGAACTGATGGCAGGCAACTCGGACCCGCTCACGCCGCGGGCCAAGATCGCCGTGACCGCGGGCAAGGCGGTCGCTGCGGCATCCCGCGCGGCCGGACGCGGCAGCGGCTCGGTGATCGGTGGCCGGGTGGCACTCAAACTCGACCCCGACCTCCTCGCCCGGCTCGCCCAGAACCTGGACGTGATCCTGGTCTCGGCGACCAACGGCAAGACCACGACGACCCGGCTCATCGCCGAGGCGCTGCGGGCCGCCGGTCCGGTCGTGTCGAACGCCCTCGGCGCCAACATGCCGGCCGGCATCACCTCGGCGCTCGCGGGCGGCTCGGAGGCCAAGTACGGCGTCATCGAGGTCGACGAGAAGTACCTCGCGGGCGTGGCCCGGGACACCGACCCCAAGTGCATCGCCCTGCTCAACCTCTCCCGCGACCAGCTGGACCGCGCCGCCGAGACCCGGATGCTCGCGGAGAACTGGCGTGAGGGGCTGGCCGGGTCCAAGGCGGTCGTCGTCGCCAACGCCGACGACCCGCTGGTGGTGTGGGCCGCGTCCTCCTCCGCCAACGTGGTGTGGGTCGCCGCCGGTCAGATGTGGAAGGACGACGCCTGGTCGTGCCCGTCCTGCGGCGGTGTCATGCAGCGGCCCGGCGACGACTGGTTCTGTGGCGAGTGCGGGTTCCGCCGGCCGCAGCCCAGCTGGGCGCTGTCCGGGGACCACGTGCTCGACCCGCACGGGTCCGCCTGGCCCATCCACCTCCAGCTGCCCGGGCGGGCCAACAAGGCCAACGCCGCCTCCTCCGCCGCCGTCGCCGCCGTGTTCGGCGTGCCGCCGCAGGTCGCGCTGGAGCGCATGTACCAGGTGCAGGCCGTCGCAGGGCGCTACGACGTCGTCCAGTTCCAGGGCCGTGACCTCCGGCTGCTGCTCGCCAAGAACCCCGCGGGCTGGCTCGAGACGTTCAGCCTGATCGATCCTGCGCCGGCCCCGGTGATCCTCTCGGTGAACGCGCGCGGCGCCGACGGCACCGACACCTCCTGGCTGTGGGACGTCGACTACACCCGGCTGTCCGGCCACCCGATCTTCGTCATCGGTGACCGCAAGCTGGACCTCGCGGTCCGCCTCGAGGTGGCGAACCAGCACTTCCAGGTGTGCGAGAGCGTCGACCAGGCCGTGCAGCTGTGCCCGCCGGGCCGGATCGAGGTCATCGCGAACTACACCGCGTTCCAGGACCTGCGCCGCCGCGTCGGCAACTGACCACGAAGGACGACCACTTCATGAGCGACAACCAGCTTCGGATCGTCTGGATCTACCCGGACCTGCTCAGCACCTACGGCGACCAGGGCAACGTCCTGGTCGTGGAGCGCCGGGCGCGGCAGCGCGGCCTCGACGTGGCCCGCCTCGACGTGCGCAGCGACCAGCCGATCCCGACCTCCGGTGACATCTACCTCATCGGTGGCGGCGAGGACCGGCCGCAGCGGCTCGCGGCGGAGCGGCTGCGCCGTGACGCGCACCTGTACCAGGCGGTGCAGAACGGGGCGATCGTGTTCGCGGTCTGCGCCGGCTACCAGATCCTGGGCCACGAGTTCGTCAACGACCTCGGCCAGCGCGAGCCCGGCCTCGGCCTGCTCGACGTCACCACGACGCGCGGCGAGGGCGAGCGGTGCGTCGGTGACGTCCTCGCGGACATCGACCCCCGGCTCGGTCTGCCGCAGCTGACCGGCTTCGAGAACCACCAGGGCATCACCCACCTCGGCCCGACCGCCCGCCCGCTCGCCCGGGTCCAGATCGGCAAGGGCAACGGCACCGGCGACGGGACCGAGGGGGCGTACAACGACACCGTGTTCGGCACGTACATGCACGGCCCGGTGCTCGCCCGCAACCCGCTCATCGCGGACCTGCTGCTGAAGCTGGCGCTCGATGTGAACGCGCTCCCGCCGACCGACGACCGCTGGTACGAGGCGCTGCGGGGCGAGCGGATCGCCGCCGCGCAGCAGCCCGCGTAGGCAGCCGGGCGAAAGCTGGGCGAGCCCGCCCGACCGTGTGTTCACCTGATTTTCGGGGTGCCGTCAGCAGCCCGTCTGACAGTACGTCCGCACAGGTGAGCGGGCACGTCCAGCAGGCGGACGCGTGCTTCGGCCCCGCCCCCTGATGCCGCTAGGGTGGCGGGGACTCGAGCCGGACGATGTGGTCCGGATCCGGCCCACGTGGAGAAGGTTGTTCGGGCTATGCGCATTGGTGTCCTCACGTCCGGCGGCGACTGCCCCGGCCTGAACGCCGTCATCCGGTCCGTCGTGCACCGTGCCGTCGCCGACCACGGCGACGAGGTCATCGGCTTCCGGGACGGCTGGAAGGGCCTCCTGGAGTGCGACTACCTCAAGCTCGACCTCGACGCCGTGGGCGGCATCCTCGCCCGCGGCGGCACGATCCTCGGCTCCTCCCGGGTCCAGCCCTCGCATCTGCGGGACGGCGTGGAGCGGGCGAAGGGCCACGTCCAGGAACTCGGCCTCGACGCGATCATCCCGATCGGCGGTGAGGGCACCCTCAAGGCGGCCCGGCTGATGTCCGACAGCGGACTGCCGATCGTCGGTGTGCCCAAGACCATCGACAACGACATCGCCGGCACCGACGTCACCTTCGGCTTCGACACCGCGGTGGGGGTGGCGACCGAGGCCCTCGACCGGCTGAAGACCACCGCCGAGTCCCACCAGCGGGTGCTGGTCGTCGAGGTCATGGGGCGGCACACCGGCTGGATAGCGCTCCAGTCCGGCATGGCGGCGGGCGCCCACGCCATCGTCGTACCCGAACGTCCCTTCGACATCGAGGAGCTGGCCCGGCGGGTCGGCGAGCGGTTCGAGGCGGGCAAGCGGTTCGCGATCGTCGTCGCGGCGGAGGGGGCCAAGCCTCTGGCCGGCACCATGGCGTTCGACGAGGGCGCCAAGGACATCTACGGACACGAGCGGTTCGCCGGTATCGCCCGGCAGCTGTCCGTCGAGCTGGAGTCCCGGCTGGGCAAGGAGGCCCGTCCGGTGATCCTCGGGCATGTGCAGCGCGGCGGCACCCCGACGGCCTACGACCGGGTGCTCGCCACCCGGTTCGGCTGGCACGCGGTGGAGGCGGCGCATCGCGGCGAGTTCGGGAAGATGACGGCCCTGCGGGGGACGGACATCGTGATGCTGCCGCTGGCCGAGGCCGTGGAGACGCTGAAGACGGTTCCCGCGGACCGGTACGCCGAGGCCGAGACCGTGCTGTAGGCAGGCCGCGCACTCCGACCGCCCCCGGTGACATCGGTCGCCGGGGGCGGTTCTAGTCTTGGGGCCGCAAGAAACGTACAACCCCCCACGAATCAGGAGCCGACGGAATGGATCACGGCGGGCACGGCATGACCATGGATCTGCCGCCGTTCACGCTGGGGCGGGGTCTTCAGTGGTCACCGGACCCCTTCTTCCTCGTCGCCTGCCTGGTGGGGCTCGCGCTGTACGCGTGGGGGGTCGTGCGGCTGCGGCGCCGGGGCGACGCCTGGCCGGTCGGGCGGACGGTGTCGTACGTCGTCGGCGTGCTGACCATCGCGCTCGTGATGTGCACCGCGCTGAACGACTACGGGATGGTCATGTTCAGCGTGCACATGGTGCAGCACATGGTGATCAGCATGCTCTCGCCGATCCTCATCCTGCTCGGCGCGCCCGTCACGCTCGCGCTGCGCGCGCTGCCGGCGGCGGGCCGGGGCCGCAAGGGGCCGCGCGAGCTGCTGCTGATGCTGCTGCACAGCCGGTACATGCGGATCATCACGCACCCCGTGTTCACCATTCCGCTGTTCATCGCCTCGCTCTACGCGCTGTACTTCACGCCGATCTTCGACTTCCTGATGGGCTCCCAGGTGGGCCACATCGCGATGATGGTGCACTTCCTCGCGGTCGGTGTGGTGTTCTTCTGGCCGATCATCGGCGTGGACCCGGGGCCGCACCGGCCGGGGCACCTGATGCGGATGCTGGAGCTGTTCGCGGGCATGCCGTTCCACGCGTTCTTCGGCATCGCGCTGATGATGGCCTCCCAGCCGATGGTGCGGACGTTCGAGAACCCGCCCGCCTCGCTGGGCATCGACGCGCTGGCCGACCAGACCTCGGCGGGCGGCATCGCCTGGGCGTTCAGCGAGGTCCCGTCGGTGCTGGTGCTGATCGCGCTGCTCTTCCAGTGGTACGGCTCCGAGCAGCGGCAGGCCAAGCGCCAGGACCGGGCCGCGGACCGGGACGGGGACAAGGAGCTGGAGGCGTACAACGCCTATCTTGCGTCGCTCGAGGCACGCGGACGCTGATCCCGGGGCACCATGGAGGTGGACTCGCCCTGCGGAGGGCGGGCCTTCAGGAGGGTGTCACGATGGCCGGTTCCACGGACAGCTCCACGAAGACCATGGGGGCGCTCACGCTCGGCGGACTCGTCGTGGTGACCGCCTACACGGTGGCGCTCGGCAGCAACGGCTGGCTGTGGTTCGGCTGGGTCGTGCTCGGGCTGATCACGCTCGCGCTGATCGTGATGAAGACCAGCTGATCAGCGGCCGATCACCGGCCGATGACCCGGTGATCACTCGGGCAGGACCCGGGCCGCCGAGTGCACGCCCGGCTGGTACTTCGGGACCCGGGCGGTGATCTTCATGCCCGCGCCGACGGCCGTCTCGATGACCAGGCCGTAGTCGTCGCCGTACACCTGGCGCAGACGGTCGTCGACGTTGGACAGGCCGATGCCGCCGGAGTGGCTGACCTCGCCGGCCAGGATGCGGCGCAGCAGGACGGGGTCCATGCCGGCGCCGTCGTCCTCGATGACGACCAGGGCCTCGGCGCCGGCGTCCTGCGCGGTGATCTGGATGTGGCACTGGTCCGCCTTGCCCTCCAGGCCGTGTTTGACGGCGTTCTCCACCAGGGGCTGGAGGCAGAGGAAGGGCAGGGCGACCGGGAGGACCTCCGGGGCGATCTGGAGGGTGACGGCGAGGCGGTCGCCGAAGCGGGCGCGGACCAGCGCCAGGTAGTGGTCGATGGCGTGCAGTTCGTCGGCGAGGGTGGTGAAGTCGCCGTGCCGGCGGAACGAGTAGCGGGTGAAGTCGGCGAATTCCAGCAGCAGCTCGCGGGCACGTTCGGGGTCGGTGCGGACGAAGGACGCGATCACCGCGAGCGAGTTGAAGATGAAGTGCGGGGAGATCTGGGCGCGCAGGGCCTTGATCTCCGCCTCGATCAGCCGGGTCCGGGACTGGTCGAGATCGGCCAGTTCCAACTGGACGCTCACCCAGCGGGCCACCTCGCCGGCCGCGCGGACCAGAACGGCGGACTCGCGGGGCGCGCAGGCGACGAGGGCGCCGTGCACCCGGTCGTCGACGGTGAGCGGGGCGACGACCGCCCAGCGGACCGGGCAGTCGGCGTGGTCGCAGGTCAGCGGGAAGGCCTCGCCCCGGCCGCTGTCCAGGGGGCCGGCCAGCCGCTCCATGATCTCGGCGCGGTGATGGGCTCCCACGCCGTCCCAGGTCAGCACGCCCTTCCGGTCGGTCAGGCAGAGGGCGTCGGTGCCGAGCAGGGTGCGCAGGCGGCGGGCCGATCTGCGGGCCGTCTCCTCCGTCAGGCCCGCGCGCAGCGGGGGTGCGGCGAGCGAGGCGGTGTGCAGGGTCTGGAAGGTGGCGTGCTCGACGGGGGTGCCGAGGCCGCCGAGGCTCTCGGGGCGGGCGGTACGGCGGCCCAGCCAGAAGCCGAGGGCGAGGAAGGGGAGGATCGCGATGCACAGGCCCGCCAGGAAGCCGCTCATGCCGGTGCCTCCGTGGGCCCGAGGTCCCCTGCGGGCCTGCGCTCCTCCGTGGCCCCCAGGCTCCCCACTGTCCCGCGCTCCTCCGTAGCCCCGAGATCCCCCGCCGACCTGCGTTGCTCCGTATGCCCCAGATCCCCCGCCGTCCTGCGCTCCTCCGTGCGCAGTTCCTCGGGGAGGTGGAAGCGGGCCAGGATCGCCGCCGTGCCGGGCGGGACCCGACCGGGGGTGGCCAGGGAGACCAGGATCATGGTGAGGAAGCCCAGCGGTACGGACCACAGCGCGGGCCAGGCGAGCAGCGCGTGCAATCCGCCCGTGACCGGCAGGCCCGCCATGGTCGCGGCGACGGCCAGGAACGCCGAGCCGCCCCCCACCAGCATCCCGGCGGCCGCGCCCGGCGGGGTCAGCCGGCGCCACCAGATGCCGAGCACCAGCAGCGGGCAGAAGGAGGACGCCGACACCGCGAAGGCCAGCCCCACCGCGTCGGCCACCGGCAGCCCGCCCACCAGCAGGCTCGCCGCGAGCGGGACGGCCATCGCGAGGCCCGTGCCCAGCCGGAAGTGCCGGACGCCACGGGCCGGCAGCACGTCCTGGGCGAGGACGCCGGCCACGGCCATCGTCAGCCCGGACGCCGTGGACAGGAACGCGGCGAACGCTCCCCCGGCGACCAGCGCGCCCAGCAGGTCGCCGCCGAGGCCGCCGATCACCCGGTCCGGCAGCAGCAGGACGGCCGCGTCGGCGTCGCCGGCGAGGGCCAGTTCGGGGGCGTACAGGCGGCCGAGGGCGCCGTAGACGGGCGGCAGGAGGTAGAAGCCGCCGATCAGGGCGAGGACGGCGACGGTGGTACGGCGGGCGGCGACACCGTGCGGGCTGGTGTAGAAGCGGACGACGACGTGCGGCAGGCCCATCGTGCCGAGGAAGGTGGCGAGGATCAGCCCGTACGTGGCGTACAGCGGGCGCTCCTCGCGGCCCGCGGCGAGCGAGGTGGACATCCCGCCGTTGCTGCCGCGCTCGGCGGCGGGGACCGTCGTGCCTTCCGGGAAGGTGAGCCGGGTGCCCCGGTCGATGCGGTGGGTGCCGGCGGGCAGGCGCAGGACCGTGCCGTCGTGCGGGCGGCCGTCGACCGTGCCGTCCACGGTCACGGTGAGGGGGCGCTCCAGTCGCAGGTCGAGGGTGTCGTCGACGCGTACGGTCCGCTGCTCGCGGAAGGCGGGCGGTTCGTCGAAGGCGCGCCGGGACGCACCGTCGCCCTGCCAGGCGAGGACCAGGAAGAGGGCGGGGACGAGGAGGGCGGTGAGCTTGAGCCAGTACTGGAAGGCCTGCACGAAGGTGATGCTGCGCATGCCGCCCGCGGCGACGGTCGCGGTGACCACGACGGCGACGATCAGGCCGCCGAGGGAGTCGGGCGCCCCGGTGAGCACGGTCAGGGTCAGCCCGGCGCCCTGGAGCTGGGGCAGCAGATAGAGCCAGCCGACGCCGACGACGAAGGTGCCGGCGAGCCGCCGTACCGCCTGGGAGGCGAGGCGGGCCTCGGCGAAGTCGGGGAGGGTGTAGGCGCCGGAGCGGCGCAGGGGGGCGGCGACGAACAGGAGCAGGACCAGGTATCCGGCGGTGTAGCCGACCGGGTACCAGAGCATGTCCGCGCCCTGGACGAGGACCAGGCCCGCGATGCCGAGGAAGGAGGCGGCGGAGAGGTACTCGCCGCTGATGGCGGCCGCGTTGAGCCGGGGGCCGACGGTGCGGGAGGCGACGTAGAAGTCGGAGGTGGTGCGGGAGATGCGCAGGCCGAAGGCGCCGACGAGGACGGTCGCGACCACGACGAGGGCGACGGCGGGGACGGCGTACGTCGAGTTCATCGGTGCGCGGCCCTCACTTGTCCTCGACCAGCCGCACGAAGTCCCGTTCGTTGCGTTCGGCGCGGCGGACGTACCAGCGGGCGAGCAGGACCAGCGGGGCGTAGAGGCCGAAGCCGAGGACGGCCCATTCCAGGCGGTGGGCGTCGGGCATCGCGGCGAAGAGCAGCGGCAGCGGGCCGACGAGCAGGGCGAGCACGGCGAACACCGTGAGGGCGGCGCGGAGTTGGGAGCGCATGAGGGAGCGGACGTAGGTGTGGCCGAGGGTGGTCTGCTCGTCGATCTCGGTACGGGGGCGGTAGTAGCCGGAAGCGTGTCGGGTACGGCGCGGCGGGCCGGTGACGACGACGCGGCGCTCGGCGGGGTCCTGGCCGGGCACCCTCACGGCCTCCGCATCAGCAGGTCCCGCAGTTCGCGGGCGTGGCGGCGGCTGACCTGGAGTTCCTCGCCGCCGACCAGGACGCTGACCGTGCCGGCGTCCAGGCGGAGTTCTCCTATGTGGCGCAGGGCGACGAGGTGGCGGCGGTGGATGCGGACGAACCCGCGGGCGCGCCAGCGCTCCTCCAGGGTGGAGAGGGGTATGCGGACGAGGTGGCTGCCGCGGTCGGTGTGCAGCCGGGCGTAGTCGCCCTGGGCCTCGACATGGGTGATGTCGTCGACGCCGACGAACCGGGTCACCCCGCCGAGTTCGACGGGTATGTGGTCCGGGTCGGGTTCGTGGACGGGGATGCGGGGGGCGGCGCCGCGCAGTTCGGCGGCGCGGCGGACGGCCTCGGCGAGGCGTTCCTTGCGGACGGGTTTGAGGACGTAGTCGACGGCCTTGAGGTCGAAGGCCTGGACCGCGAAGTCCTCGTGGGCGGTGACGAACACGACCAGCGGGGGCCTGGCGAAGCCGGTGAGCAGCCGGGCCAGGTCGAGGCCGTCGAGGCCGGGCATCTGGATGTCGAGGAAGACCACGTCGATGGCCTCGGGACCGTCGGGTCCGGAGGCCAGGGCGCGGTTGATGCGGCGCAGCGCCTCGGTCGCGTCGCCGGCGCCCTCCACGCTGCCGATGCGGGGATCGGCGTTCAGGAGGTACAGCAACTCCTCCAGCGAGGGGCGTTCGTCGTCGACGGCGAGGGCGCGCAGCATGAACGTGGAGTGTAGGGGCGATCGGCACGGCTGGACATGTGCCGGGGTGTGGACGTATCCGCTGGATACAGTGCCCCCATGAACAGCGGTACTGCCCCTTTCGACGATCTGGACCGGAAGATCATCACCGCTCTGATGGCGAACGCCAGGACGAGCTTCGCCGAGATCGGCACGGCGATCGGCCTGTCGCCGACGGCGGTCAAGCGCCGGGTGGACCGGCTGCGGGAGACCGGGGTGATCACGGGGTTCACGGCCACGGTGCGGCCGTCGGCGCTGGGGTGGCGCACGGAGGCGTACGTGGAGGTGTACTGCGAGGGGGCCGCGCCCCCCAGGCGGCTCGCGGAGGTGGTGCGCAACCATCCGGAGATCACCGCGGCGATGACCGTGACGGGCGGGGCGGACGCGCTGCTGCACGTGCGGGCACGGGATGTGGAGCACTTCGAGGAGGTGCTGGAGCGGATCCGGGTGGAACCGTTCATCCGCAAGACGATCAGCGTCATGGTGCTGTCCCACCTGTTGCCGGAGAGTCCGGAGGCGGGCGCGACGCAGCACGCACCGGACGTGCGCTGAGTGAGCCCAAGACGCAGCATTCCTGCGTGAACACGCAGCTCTCGTTTCTTGTCGAGCCTATCCGCCGCTTCTTACCGTGGTGTCAACCCTCAGTCGACACCGTTGGAAGCGGAGGAACCCCTCTGTGCCCGAAAGCCGTGAACTGCGCACGCGGCGTTTTCTCGTCTGCGAACCCAGACACTTCGCCGTGCGCTACGCGATCAACCCCTGGATGCATCCCGACACCCCCGTCGACGTCGACCTCGCCCAGGAGCAGTGGCAGACGCTGATCCGCGCCTACCGGGCCCACGGCCACACCGTGGACACCGTGGAACCGGCTCCGGACCTGCCCGACATGGTGTTCGCCGCGAACTCGGCGGTGGTCGTCGGCGGCCGGGTCTTCGGCTCCCTCTTCCACGCGCCCGAGCGGCGCCCCGAGTCCGTGCACTACGACACCTGGTTCAAGGCCGCCGGGTACGAGGTGTACCGGCCCGAGTCCGTCTGCGAGGGCGAGGGCGACCTCGTCTGGACGGGCCGGTACCTGCTGGCCGGCACCGGGTTCCGCACCACCCGGGAGGCGCACCGCGAGGTGCAGGAGTTCTTCGGCCACCCGGTGATCAGCCTGACCCTGGTGGACCCGCACTTCTACCACCTGGACACCGCCCTGTTCGTGCTCGACGACGAGAACGTCGCGTACTACCCGGAGGCGTTCTCGCCCGGCAGCCGCGAGGTCCTCGCGCGGCTGTTCCCGGACGCGGTGGCGGCGACCCGTGAGGACGCGCTGGCGTTCGGGCTGAACTCCGTCTCCGACGGCCGCCATGTCTTCATCGCGCCGCAGGCCGAGGCGCTCGCCGCCCGGCTCGGCGAGCACGGCTACCTTCCCGTCCCCGTCGACCTGTCCGAGCTGCACAAGGCCGGCGGTGGCATCAAGTGCTGCACCCAGGAGATCCGCTCATGACCGCGCCCGCACGCACCCGTACCTCCGGCGACCTCATCCGCGCCGAGGAGCCGGTCCTCGCGCACAACTACCACCCGCTGCCCGTGGTCGTCGCGCGCGCCGAGGGCGCGTGGGTGGAGGACGTCGAGGGGCGCCGCTACCTCGACATGCTGGCGGGCTACTCGGCCCTCAACTTCGGCCACCGCCACCCGGTGCTGATCGAGGCGGCGCACCGCCAGCTGGACCGTCTCACGCTCACCTCCCGCGCCTTCCACAACGACCGCCTCGCCGAGTTCGCCGAGCGGCTCGCGGAGTTGACGGGCCTGGACATGGTGCTGCCGATGAACACCGGCGCGGAGGCGGTGGAGAGCGGCATCAAGGTGGCCCGCAAGTGGGCGTACGAGGTGAAGGGCGTCCCCGCCGACCGGGCGACGATCGTGGTGGCGGCGGAGAACTTCCACGGCCGTACGACGACGATCGTGAGCTTCTCCACGGACGAGACGGCCCGCGCGGGCTTCGGTCCGTTCACCCCGGGCTTCACGATCGTGCCGTACAACGACCTGGCCGCGCTGGAGGCGGCGGTCGACGAGACGACCGCGGCGGTGCTGATCGAGCCGATCCAGGGCGAGGCCGGGGTCGTGATCCCGGACGACGGCTATCTGGCCGGGGTGCGGGAGCTGACCCGCCGCAAGAACTGTCTGTTCATCGCGGACGAGATCCAGTCCGGGCTCGGACGGACCGGGCGGACGCTGGCCGTGGAGCACGAGGCGGTCGTCCCGGACGTGGTGCTGCTCGGCAAGGCGCTGGGCGGCGGGATCGTCCCGGTGTCGGCGGTGGTGGCACGGCGCGAGGTGCTGTCGGTGCTGCGGCCGGGCGAGCACGGGTCGACCTTCGGCGGCAACCCGCTGGCGGCGGCGGTCGGCACGGCGGTGGTGGAGCTGCTGGAGACGGGCGAGTTCCAGCGGTGGGCGGGCGAGTTGGGCGGCGTGCTGCGGGAGGGTCTCACCGGGCTGGTCGGCCGGGGGATCGTGGGCTTCCGGGCGCGCGGGCTGTGGGCGGGCGTCGACATCGATCCGGCGCTCGGCACTGGCCGTGAGGTCAGCGAGCGCCTGATGCGGGAGGGCGTCCTGGTGAAGGACACCCACGGCTCGACGATCCGGCTGGCGCCGCCGCTGACCGTCACCGAGGACGAACTGCGCTCGGCGCTGGGCTCGTTGGAGAAGGTCCTGACGCAGGGATCCTGAGCGGGCGGCCCCCGGCCGGTACGCGGTCGGGGGCTCCCGGGTGGCTCGGCCGCTGTCGTGCGGGCAGGGTGAAGATTGAGTCAGGAGGTGGTAGACCACTCTCAGCGACAGAGAGGTCGGCCGTGGGGACACACGACGAGGACGAGGTTGCCCGTCGGCGGTTCGACGTGGCGGACGCCGCGCCCCTGCTGCTCAACGCCCGGGGCGTGGTGACGAGCTGGACCAGGGGCGCCGAGCGGCTGCTGGGATATCCGGCCGCCGAGGCGGTGGGCCGGAACCTGGCCGGGCTGCTGACCCAGGGGGACGCCGGGCGGGTACCGGACGTCCTGGAACGGGCCCGCCGGGAGGGCGGCTGGGCGGGGCTGCTGTCGGCCGCTCGCGTGGACGGTCGGCCGGTGCCGGTCATGGCACGGATCACCTCGGCCGACGAGCCGGGCGGCCCGCCGCGCTGGCTGGTGCTGCTGAACGAGATCGGTGACGCCCCCGGCTGGAACATGAGCCGCTCGATGCTGGAGCAGATACTGGGCGGGTCCCCGATCGGCATGGCGATCGTCGACACCGACCTGCGCTGCGTCTGGTCGAACGCCGCGCTCGCCCGGTTCGGCGGCGGCCCGCCCGAGCGACGGCTGGGCCTGCGGGTCGCGGAGATCCAGCCCGGTCTGGACTCCGAGGCCATCGAGACGCAGATGCGGCGCGTGCTGGCGACCGGCGAGCCCGTCCTCGGGTACGAGCACGTGGGACGTCTGCGTACCGCGCCGCACCGCGAGACGGCGCACATGATGTCGTTCACCCGGCTCGACGACGACCAGGGGCACCCGATGGGCGTCTACTACACGGTGGTCGACATCACCGACCGGCACCGGGCCCGGCAGCGGCTCGCCCTGCTGGACCGGGCCGGTCGCCGGATCGGGCGCACCCTGGACATCACCCGCACGGCCCAGGAACTGGCCGACGTGACGGTCCCCGGCTTCGCGGACGCGGTCACGGTGGACCTGCTGGAGCCCGTGCTGCGGGGCGCGGAGCCGACGACGGGACAGCCACGGCCCGACGGGCCGGCGGCGGACGTGTCCCTGCGCAGGGCGGGCCGACGCACGGCGGAGGCCGCCCCGGGCGACCTCCCCGACTCACTGACAGCCGGCCCGGGCGGCCTACCGGGACCCCCGGTCCAAGGCCCGCGTGACCTCCCCAGCTCCCCCACAAACGCCCCGGGCGACCTCCCCGACTCCCCGACAGACGGCCCGGGTGGACTCCCGAGATCCCCCGCGGACGGCCCGGGCAGCCTCCCGGGCTCCTTGGCGGACGGCCCGCGTGGCCTCCCGGGATCCCCCGCGGACGGCCCGGGTGACCTCCCCGACTCACCAACACAGGGCCCCGGTGACCTTCCCGTCTCCCCGGCAGAAGTCCCGGGCGGGCTCCCGGGCTCCCCGGCGCAAGGCCCGCGTGACCTCCACGACTCCCCGGCAGACAGCCCGCCCGACCTCCCGGGATCCCCGGCAGACGGCCCGGGTGACCTCGCCGTCTCCCCGGCGCACGGCCAGGGCGGCCTCCCCGGACATCTCTCGGTTGTCTACCCCGCCGGTTCTCCCCCGGCGCGTTGTCTGGTGACCGGGCGGCCCTGGCGGGCCGAGCGGGTCGGGGCGGGGGGTGAGGTGTGGGCGCGGAGTCTGCCCGCGCCGGGTGGGGCGGCGGCCAGTGTGCTGATCGTGCCGGTGCGGGCGCGGGGGGCCACGCTGGGGGTCACGACGTTCCTGCGGCGGCACGGGCGGGAGCCGTTCGGCGAGGACGACGTGGCGCTGGCCGAGGACCTCGTCTCACGGGCGGCCGTCTGCGTGGACAACGCCCGCCGCTACACGCGCGAGCGCGACGCGGCCCTGGTGCTCCAGCGCAATCTGCTCCCCCACCGGCTGCCCGAGCAGGACGCGGTGGAGGCGGCCGCCCGCTACCGGCCGGCCGACGAGCTGACCGGCCTGGGCGGCGACTGGTACGACGTCATCCCGCTGGCGGCGGCGCGGGGGGCGCTCGTCGTGGGCGAGGTGCCGGGCCACGGCATCGACGCGGCGGCCGCCATGGGCCGGGTCCGGACCGCCGTACGCACACTGGCCGCCCTGGATCTGCCGCCGGAGGAGGTGCTGGCGCACCTCGACGACCTGGTGGCCCGGATGGCCGCCGAGGAGGGCACGGCGACCGAGGGCTCGGACGGCACGCAGGCCGTGGGCGCCGGATGCCTGTACGTCGTCTACGACCCCGTCGACGGGCGGTGCGCGATGGCCGCCGCCGGGCATCCCGCGCCGGCCGTCGTCCTGCCCGACGGGAGCGTCACGTTCGTCGACCTGCCGCAGGGGCCGCCGCTCGGCGCGGGCGGGCTGCCGTTCGAGTCGGCCGAGGTGACCCTGCCCGAGGGCAGCCTGCTCGCGCTGCACACCGACGGTCTGCTGGCCGGGGACGAGGAGTCCGCGCCGGCCACGGACCGGGAGCGGCTGCGGCGGGCCCTGGAGCACCGGGAGGACACCCTCGACCGGCGCTGCCGTACCGTGATCGACGCGCTGGTGCCGGACCGTCCGTACGACGACGTGGCGCTGCTGATGGCCCGTACCCGCCGACTGCCCGCGGACCGGGTGGCGGACTGGGAACTGCCGGCCGATCCGGCGGCGGTCGCCGAGGCCCGCAAGACCGTGAGCCGGAGGCTGGCGGAGTGGGGGCTCGCGGAGCTGTCGTTCACCACCGAGCTGGTCGTCAGTGAGCTGGTCACCAACGCCATCCGGTACGCGGCGGGTCCGATCCGGCTGCGGCTGATCCGCGAGCGCACCCTGGTGTGCGAGGTGTTCGACGGCGGGGCCACCGCGCCCCATCCGCGCCATCCACGCGCCACCGACGAGGGCGGCCGCGGTCTGCTGCTGGTCTCCCAGGTCAGCCAGCGCTGGGGTACCCGCTTTCTGCCCGGGGGAAAGGTGATCTGGGCCGAGCAGTCGCTCACGGAGCCCGGGGTGTGACACCCGGGCCGCCGCACGTCACATCCCGTGGGAAAATGACGCAATACCGGCGGATGGGGCGTGAGCCATGAGCGACTCTGCGATCGACTACGCGGCGGTGTTCCAGGCCCTGCCCGGCATGGTGGCGCTGCTGACGCCGGAGCTGGTGTACGCGGACGCCAACGAGGAGTTCCTGCGCGTGGCCGGCCGCCCGCGCGAGAAGGTGATCGGCCGGCATCTCTTCGACGTCTTCCCGGACAACCCCAACGACCCGGGCGCGAGCGGCGTGCGCAATCTGGAGGCCTCGCTGCGCCGGGTGCTGGCCTCCAGGGAGCGCGATGCCATGGCCCTCCAGCGCTACGACGTCGAGGACCCCGACCGGCCCGGGGAGTGGGAGGAGCGCTACTGGAGCCCGGTCAACGTACCGGTGTTCGGGCCCGACGGGTCGGTGGTGCTCCTGGCACACCGCGTCGAGGAGGTCACCGAGCTGATCCGGGCCCGCGGCCGGCACGGCAAGGGCGGCCCGGGCTCCCGGGTGCTGGAGGCCGAGCTGTACACGCGCGCCCGTGAACTCCAGGAGCTCAACGAACGGCTGCGGCTGGCGCACGCCCGTGAGCGCGAGGTGGCGCTGGCGCTCCAGGAGGCGATGCTGCCCGCCCGCCGGCAGGTCGGCCACCACCGGGCGGCCGTGCGCTACCGGCCCGCGGTCGGCGCGCTGAACGTGTGCGGGGACTGGTACGACCTGGTGGACCTGGTCGGCGGCCACCGCATCGGTGTGTCGGTCGGCGACGTCGTGGGACACGGGCTGGGCGCGGCCGGGGTGATGGGCCAGCTGCGCAGCGCGCTCAGCGCGGCCTCCCGGGTGGCCGCGGGCCCGGCCGAGGCCCTGAACGTCCTCGGGCGGTACGCCCATGTGGTGGACGGCGCCGAGTCGGCGACCGCGGTCACCACGTTCATCGACTTCGACCACCACACCATCACGTACAGCAGCGCCGGTCATCCGCCGCCGGTGCTCGTGCACCCCGACGGCCGGGTGGAGTTCCTCGACCGGGCCACCGACCCGCCGCTCGACGCCCGCCCCGACCCGGTCCCGCGGCCGCAGGCGTGCGTGTCCTTCGCCGACGGGGCCACCCTCGCGCTGTACACGGACGGTCTGGTGGAGCGCCGGCACGAGGACATCGACACCGGTGTGAACCGTCTCGCCGACGCCCTCGCCCGCCACCGCGACGCCGACCCCGAGCCTCTCGCCGACGCCGTCCTCCTGGAGCTGCTGCCGCCCGGCGGCGCGACGGACGACACGGCGCTGGTGGTCGTACGGCTGTGACGGCCGGGCGGGGGCCCGGCGGGGCCCTGCGGGGTCCGGCAGGGGTCCGGCGGGGGCCTTGCCGGGCCGCGTGCGGCCGTGTCCGACACTGTTCCGGCCCGCTCGGCCTGCCCCTACACTGGCAGCCCACACCATGCCAGTTGACCTGCTGGAACACGGCGGCGGCAGCGATCCGCCCGGCTGAGGAGCGATCCCCTTGTTCTACTACCTCCTGAAATACGTGGTGTTGGGGCCGCTGCTCAAACTGCTCTTCCGCCCCCGCATAGAAGGGCTGGAGAACGTCCCGGAGTCGGGGCCGGCCATCGTCGCGGGCAACCACCTGTCGTTCGCGGACCACTTCCTGATGCCCGCGGTCCTGAAGCGGCGCATCACCTTTCTGGCCAAGGCCGAGTACTTCACCGGTCCCGGTCTCAAGGGGCGGCTGACGGCGGCCTTCTTCCGCAGTGCCGGGCAGATCCCGGTCGACCGCTCCGGCAAGGAGGCGGGCCAGGCCGCGATCCGTGAGGGTCTGGGGGTGCTGAGCAAGGACGAGCTGCTCGGCATCTACCCGGAGGGCACCCGCTCGCACGACGGCCGTCTCTACAAGGGCAAGGTCGGCGTGGCGGTGATGGCCCTGAAGGCCGGGGTGCCGGTGATCCCCTGCGCGATGATCGGCACCTTCGAGGCGCAGCCGCCCGGCAAGGTCGTCCCCACCCTGCACCCGGTGGTCATCCGCTTCGGCAAGCCCCTCGACTTCTCCCGCTACGACGGCATGGAGAACGAGAAGGCGATCCTGCGCGCGATCACCGACGAGATCATGTACGCCATCCTGACGCTGTCCGAGCAGGAGTACGTCGACCGGTACGCGGCGGTGGTGAAGGCGGAGCAGGCCGCCGCGGCGAAGGCGGAGAAGCAGCGCAGGTTCCCGAAGCTGCCGTCGAGGTGACGGGACGTCGGCACAGCCGAGGGGCGGCCGGAGTGACTCCGGCCGCCCCTCGTCGTACTCGTACCGCTACGACTACCGCTTCTGCTTCTGCTTCAGCTTCTGCTTCCGCTACGGCTTCGGCGTGGCGTGCGGGGCGCAGGTCACGTCCTTGCCGTCCAGCTTGCCGGTGAGCAGGTAGGTGTCGACCCGGTCGTTGACGCAGGAGTTGACCAGGCTGGTCACCCCGTGCGAACCGGCGCTCTTCTCGGTGATCAGACGCGATCCCTTGAAGCGCTCGTGCAGTTCGACGGCGCCCTCGTACGGGGTGGCCGCGTCCCGCTCGGACTGCACGATCAGCACGCCGGGCAGGCCCTTGTGGGTCTTGACGTTCAGCGGGGTCTGCTGCTTGACCGGCCAGGTGGCGCACGGCAGGTTCATCCAGGCGTTGGCCCAGGTCATGAACGGATAGTCCTTGTGCAGCCGCGTGTTGTCGCGGTTCCACGTCCGCCAGCTGGTGGGCCACTTGGCGTCGGCGCACTCGACGGCCGTGTAGACGGCGTTGCCGTTCTCCGAAGCGGCGTTGCCCGCGGTGTCGGTCAGGTCCGGGGCGGCCGCGTCGACCAGCGCCTGGGTGTCACCGGCGACGTACTTGCTGAAGACCGTCGCCACCGGGATCCACGAGGAGTCGTAGTACGGGGCGCTCTGGAAGAAGGAGATCAGCTCGGCCGGACCGACGAGGCCACCGATGGGGCTCTTCTTGGCGGTGGCGCGCAGGTCGAGCCACTTGGCCTGGACGGCGGCGCGGGTGGTGCCGAGGTGGAAGGTCGCGTCGTTGGCGGCGATCCAGTCCTGCCAGTCCTTCCAGCGGCCCTCGAAGGCGACGTCCTGGTCGAGGTTGGCCTGGTACCAGATCTTCTCGCGGGACGGGTTGACCACGCTGTCCACGACCATCCGGCGGACGTGGCCCGGGAAGAGGGTGCCGTAGACCGCGCCGATGTAGGTGCCGTAGGAGACGCCCAGGAAGTTGAGCTTCTTCTCGCCGAGGGCGGCCCGGATGACGTCCAGGTCGCGCGCGGTGTTCGGGGTGGTCATGTACGGCAGCATCTCGCTGCTGCGCTCGTAGCAGCCGTCGGCGTACTCACGGGCCAGCTTGATCTGGGCGAGCTTGTCGGCCTCGCTGTCCGGGACCGGGTCGGCCTTGGGCGCCTTCACGAACTCCTGCGGGTCCACGCAGGAGATGGGCGCGGACTTGCCGACACCGCGCGGGTCGAAGCCCACGAAGTCGTACGCCTTGGCCGCCTTGGCCCAGACGGGGGCCTTGGTGGTGACGCGGCGCGGGAAGCGCAGACCGGAGCCGCCGGGCCCGCCGGGGTTGTAGACGAGGGCGCCCTGGCGCTCCTGCTTGGTGCCGGTGTTGCCGATACGGTCCACGGCGATCTTGATCTGCTTGCCGTTGGGCCTGGCGTAGTCGAGCGGCACGGTGACATAGCCGCACTGGATGGGCTTCTCGAGGCCCCAGTCGGCGGGACAGTCCTGCCAGTCGATGCCCGCCTCGGCGGCGCGCTCGGCGGCGATGGCGGCGCCGCGCATCTCCCGGTCCTGACCCGCACCGCCGCTGGTCGCGCTGGCGGTGGGTGCCACCACGGCACCGGTCATCAGGGTCGCGGCGACGAGCGCGCCGGCCGTGCCGAGCGCCGCGAACCGCGCGTTCGGTCGTGTGTCCCTCAAGTGGGCTCTCCCCCTAGCTAGTTATGACACGTAGGGGGATCCTCGCGGCTGTGAGGTACCTGAGAACAGGTGTCGTTGACCTTCTTTGCCAATCCGATAACCGGATAATGGTGTACCGCTCACCGGATGTGACGGTCAATCGAGGTGGGCGAGGGCCTCGTCCAGCACGCGCCGCAGCCGCAGACCGTCCGGTGCGACGGCGGTCACCAGGGCGGCGGGCCCGGCGAGCGGCACGAGGGCGGCCTGCTCGCCGACGATCCGCGCGGCCACCGGCTGCTCGGCGAACTCCGGCCGCACGACGACGAGTTGGCCGACGGCCCGGTGTCCGGCGAGCACGGCGGGACCGTCCCAGCCACCGGGCGAGCCGGGCCCGCAGGCCAGTTCCTGGTCGAGCACGGCCCGCCCGCCGACCCGGACCACCAGCCGGCTGGTGAGCCGCCCCGGCTCCTCCCCCACCCGCCCGAGCACCTGCTCCTCGCGCAGCACGAGCCGGGCGCCGGGGGCGAGGTCGGCGTGGGTGGTGACGTACAGGTCGCTGCCCTTCGCCGAGATCAACGGCTCGGGCAGCCAGCGCAGTTCGCCGCCGTCGGCGACGGTGAGGCGGACGGCGTAGCGCGCCTCGTCCTTGAGCTGGCCGGGCAGAGCGATGGTGGCGGCGGCCGAGCCGACGTGCAGCCGGGCGCCGCTCTCGACGTCCGCCTCGACGCCGAAGCGGTCTCCGCCGAGCGGGCCGCTCATCGCGCCGACCAGCAACACCCGCGCCTCGTCGCCGACGGCCCGGGTGCGCCGCAGCGCCAGCGGACCGTCGCTGTCGAGGACGGGCAGGGCGGTGCCGCCGCGCCCGTCCGCGCGCGCCCGGATCCGCGCGGTGGCGTGCACCCCGATCATGTCACGCCGTCCAGGCGGCGAGCCGCTCGCGCACCCACGCGGCGACGTCCCGCACGCCGTCCTCACCGCGCAACGACTGGAAGACGACCGGCAGTTCGGCGCGCTGGGCCTTGGCGTCGGCGGCCATCCGGGCGAGGTCGGACCCGACGTAGGGCGCGAGGTCGGTCTTGTTGACGACGAGCAGGTCGGCGGTGGTGACGCCGGGTCCGCCCTTGCGCGGGATGTCGTCCCCGCCGGCCACGTCGATCACGAAGATCTGCGCGTCGACGAGCCCCTTGGAGAAGGTGGCGGTGAGGTTGTCCCCGCCGGACTCCACGAGCACGAGGTGGAGCGGCCCGACGGCGTCCTCCAGGTCCTCCACCGCCTCGAGGTTGGCGGAGATGTCGTCCCGGATCGCGGTGTGCGGGCAGGCCCCGGTCTCCACGGCCGTGATCCGCTCGGGCGGCAGCACGGCCTCCCGCAGCAGGAACTCCGCGTCCTCCCGCGTGTAGATGTCGTTGGTCACGACGGCCAGCGACAGCTCGTCCCGCAACACCCGGCACAGCGCGGCCACGGTGGCCGTCTTGCCGGAGCCGACGGGCCCGCCGAGCCCGATGCGCAGGGCGCGCCGCGATCCGTCGGCACGGTGGGCGTCGGCGCCGACGGCGGCGGAGCCGTGGGGGGAGTGGTCGAGGTGCATGGGGCGGCTCCTGGTTCGGGGGTGGGTCGGCAGGGTCGTGGGGAGGGCGCTACGAGGCGAACAGGCGCACCGGCCAGGCCGCGTGCAGCTCCGCCCCGATCTCCAGCAGCGGTGCGGAGGCGGCCGGCAGGGTCGGCGGGACCGCGGTGCCCGCGGTCACCGCCCGGTCCGCGACCAGGTCCAGCTCGGGCGCCAGCCGGGCCAGGACGGCCGTCGCCTCGAACGGGTCCAGGCTCAGCAGCCGCACCACGGCCGTCGCCGGACCGCTCACGCTCTCGTACAGGGCACAGTGGGCCGCGTCCGAGGGCCCGAGCCCGGCCGCCCGGGCGGTCAGGCCGAGGACCACCGGCTGGTGGGCGCCCTTGGGGAACGCGCGGGCCAGGGCGTCCAGTTCGGGGCTCGGCCAGGTCGCGCGGGCCGCGCGCATCAGCTGCCGGCCGAGCTTGCGCGCGGCCTGCCGCAGCGCGGGGGACGGGGTGCGGGCGTCGGCCGCCGCGTCCAGTTCCGCCGGGTCGGCCCCGGCGGCCGCCGCCGCGGCCAGCGCGGCCGCCACCAGCCCCGCCGTGTGCAGCCGGCCCCGGCAGAACGCCTCCAGGTCCGCCGCACCGGTGATCCGGCCCGCCCTGACCGCCTCCTCCGCCCCGCCGGAGTGCGCGTGCCCTCCGGCGGGGAACCGGCCGTCGGCCAGGACCAGAAGCGCTGCCCTCGTCATACCGGTGTCCTCAGAACAGGAAGTAGCGCTGGGCCATGGGCAGCTCCGCGGCCGGTGTCGCCTCCACCAGCTCCCCGTCGATGTGCACGGCGAAGCTGTCGGGGTCGACCTCGACCCGCGGCCGGGCGTCGTTCTCCCGCATGTCCGCCTTGGTCACCCCGCGGGTGGACTCGATGGCGACGAACCGCTTGCCCAGCTGGAGCCGCTCGGGCAGCCCGTCCTCGATGGCGAGCGGCGCCACGAAGTTGAACGAGTTGGACGCGGGGGCCCGTCCGATCGCGCCGTACATCGGACGCGGCAGGATCGGCTGGGGGGTCGGGATGGAGGCGTTCGCATCACCCATCTGGGCGTACGCGATCTGGCCCCCCTTGATCACGAGGTGCGGTTTGACACCGAAGAAGGCCGGCTCCCACAGCACGAGGTCCGCGAGCTTGCCGCTCTCGACGGAACCGATCTCGCGGGCCAGGCCCTGGGCCAGCGCCGGGTTGATCGTGTACTTGGCGACATAGCGCCGGACCCGGTGGTTGTCCGCGCGGCCGTCCCCCGGGAGCGCGCCGCGCCGGCGCTTCATCACGTGCGCGGTCTGCCAGGTCCGCAGGATCACCTCGCCGACCCGGCCCATGGCCTGCGCGTCGGAGGAGATGATCGAGATGGCGCCGAGGTCGTGGAGTATGTCCTCCGCGCCGATGGTGGAGGGCCGGATCCGGGACTCGGCGAAGGCCAGGTCCTCGGGGACCGCCGGGTTGAGGTGGTGGCAGACCATCAGCATGTCGAGGTGTTCCTCGGCGGTGTTGACGGTGTACGGCCGGGTCGGGTTGGTCGAGCTGGGCAGTACATGGGGCTGCGAGACGACGGTCATGATGTCCGGCGCGTGCCCGCCGCCCGCACCCTCGGTGTGGTACGCGTGGATGCCGCGTCCGGCGATCGCGGCGAGCGTGTCGCCCACGAACCCGGCCTCGTTCAGGGTGTCCGTGTGGATGGCGACCTGGATGCCGGTGCGGTCGGCGACCGTGAGCGAGGCGTCGATGACGGCCGGCGTCGAACCCCAGTCCTCGTGCAGCTTCAGGCCCAGCGCGCCGCCCCGGATCTGGGACAGCATCGCCTCCTGGGAGACGGTGTTGCCCTTGCCGAGGAAGCCGATGTTCAGCGGGTAGTGCTCCATCGCCTCCAGCATCCGGGCGAGGTGCCAGCGGCCGGGCGTGACCGTCGTCGCCTTGGAGCCCTCGGCGGGTCCTGTGCCGCCGCCGACCAGGGTCGTGACGCCGGAGGCCAGCGCCTCGTCGGCGATCTGCGGACAGATGAAGTGCACGTGCGCGTCGACCGCGCCGGCCGTCAGGATCCGCCCGTTGCCCGCGACGACCTCGGTCTCCGGGCCGAGGACCAGGTCCGGGTGGACGCCGTCCATGGTGTCGGGGTTGCCCGCCTTGCCGATGCCGGTGATCCGCCCGTCGCGGATGCCGACGTCGGCCTTGACGATCCCCCAGTGGTCGACGATCACGGCCCCGGTGATCACGGTGTCCGGGGTGCCCTCCGCGCGCGTGGCGCGGGCCTGGCCCATGGACTCCCGGATGACTTTGCCGCCGCCGAAGACCGCCTCGTCACCGGCGAGCCCGGGACCGCCGCAGCGGTCCTCCTCGATCTCGATCAGCAGGTCGGTGTCGGCGAGGCGGATCCGGTCGCCGGTGGTCGGGCCGAACAGGTCGGCGTACGCGGCACGCGAGATTTCAGGCATCGAGGGCACCTCCGGTCTCCCCGCGCAGTCCCGGCACGACCCGGGCCCCGGCGAGCGGTACGAGTTCGACCTCGACGGGGATCCCGGGCTCGAAGCGCACGGCGGTGCCGGCGGCGACGTTCAGCCGTCGGCCGCGCGCGGCGGCGCGGTCGAACTCCAGGCCGGGGTTGGCCTCGGCGAAGTGGTAGTGGGAGCCGACCTGGACGGGCCGGTCGGCGGCGTTGAGGACGGTGAGCCGGGTGACCTCGCGGCCCTCGTTGAAGACGATCGGGTCCTCGGCGAAGAGGATCTCTCCGGGAATCATCGCGGCCTCCCCCGTCAGACGATCGGGTCGTGGACGGTGACGAGCTTGGTGCCGTCGGGGAAGGTGGCCTCGACCTGGACGTCGTGGATCATCTCGGGGATGCCCTCCATGACGTCGTCGCGGGTGAGCAGCTTGCGTCCGGAGGACATCAGCTCGGCGACCGTACGGCCGTCCCGGGCGCCCTCGAGGATGTGCGACGTGATGAGCGCGACGGCCTCGGGGTGGTTGAGCCGAAGACCGCGGGCCCGGCGCTTCTCGGCGACGTCGGCCGCCACGTGGATCAGCAGCCTCTCCTGCTCGTGCGGGGTCAGTTGCACGTCCCACCTCACATCCTCGCTCCGGACCGTGCGGGGTCCGGTGGCCGCGGCCACGAGGAAAACCCCTGGTGGCGTGGATGGGCAGGCTAGTTGGGCCGCATTTCAAGCAAGTTAACCAAGCTGTGATCAGCGCGGCTCACTCCGCCGGGGCCGTCACACTCATCAACGCGCGTAGCCCGTCACCCAGGACATCGACCGGGGCGGGCCCGAGCAGCGACTGCTGGGCGATGAAGCCGAGCACGGTGGCGACCATCGTGCGCGCCACATGGTCGGCGGGGATGTCGGAGCGCATGGTCCCGGCGTCTTGGTAGGCCCGGACGATGTTCCCCCAGGCCTCGCGCACGGCGCCGTAGCCCTCCTGGAGGACGGCGGAGAGTTCGGGGTTGCGCAGGGTCTCGGTCCACACCTGGATGACCAGGCGCGGGAAGGCGGGCCGGCCGTCGACGGTCAGGGCCTCGCGGGCGGCGAGCGTGGAGCTGAGCACCGAGGTCACCAGGACGTCCGGCGGCGGGGGCGGGCCGAGCCGGACGGCCTCCTCGAAGGCCGCGCGGACCTGGCCGAGCACCTCGCCGACGATCGCGGCGATCAGTTCGTCCTTGCCGCTGAAGTAGCGGTACACCGCCCCGGCCGACAGGTCGACCTCCTTCAGCACGTCCTGCATGGACGTGGCGTGGAAGCCGTTGCGGGCGAAGCAGACCGCGGCGCCGTCGAGGATCTGCCGGCGGCGGGCGTCGAGGTGGGCCTGGGATACGCGAGCCATGCGTCCCAACCTAAAACGAACATTCCTTCTTGACAAGGCGCGGCCTCGGCGGGACGGTGGTGGCACGCGCAAAACGAACGATCCTTCTTTTTGACGTGTGCCTTCGGGCGTCCACCCCGAACCTCGATCCACCCCCAGGGGGAAAGCATGTCCGCCACCCGGCGCTTGATCGCCGTCGTCCTGCTCGTCCCGACCCTCGCCGCCGTGGCCCTGTGGGCCTTCGCCTGGCCCTCCGCCCGCATCGCGCCCCGCGACCTCCCGCTCGGCGTGGCCGGACCGGCCGCCGCCACCGCCCAGGTCGAGAAGCGGCTGGCCGCGCACGAGGGCGCGTTCGAGATCCACCGGTACGCCGACGCGTCCGCCGCCCGCGAGGCCGTCGAGGACCGGACCGTATACGGCGCCGTGGTGGTCACCGCCCAGGGTCCCGAGCTGCTGACCGCCTCGGCGGCGAGCCCGCTCGTGGCCCAGCTGCTCCAGCAGGCGGTGGCCGGACAGGCGGCCGCCGAGGGCACGCAGGTGAAGACGGTGGACGTCGTGGCGGCCCCGGCGGCCGACCCGCGCGGCGCGGTGCTGAACGCGAGCGTGCTGCCGCTGGCGCTGGCCGGCATCGTGGCGGGCGCGGCGGTGACCGTGCTCGGACTGCGCGGCGTCCGCGCCGCCGGCGCGCTGGTCGGCGCCGCGGCCCTGGTCGGCCTGATCGCGGCGGCGCTGGCACACAGCTGGCTCGGTGCGCTCACCGGCGACTGGTGGACGGAGGCCACGGTGCTCGGACTGTCCACGCTGGCGGTGAGCGCGGCCGTGGCCGGCTGCGCGGCCCTCCTCGGCCAGGCGGGCATCGGCCTGGCGTCGTTCGTGGTGATGTTCCTCGGCAACCCCTTCTCCGGGGCGGCCTCGGCGCCGCGGATGCTGCCCGAGCCGGTCGGCGCGATCGGTCAGTGGCTGCCGCCGGGCGCGGGGACCACCCTGCTGCGCTCGGTGTCCTTCTTCGACGGCGCGGCGGCGACCGGTCCGGCGCTCACGCTGGTCTGGTGGGCCTCGCTGGGCCTGGGCGCGGTGCTACTGGGCGCCCAGCTCCGGGCCCGGACGACGGACACCGAACCGGCCGCCGAGAAGCGCGAGCCCGCACTCGCCTCCTGACCGCCCGCCGCCACCCCCGAGACCGCGCACCCCGAGGTGCGCGGTCTTCGCCATGTTCTGCGGCCGCCGCGGCCGGCACGGCTTCCCCGGCCGCTACGACGGATTCGGCCCCCGGTGCTCCGCCGCGATCCCGAACCGCTGTCGCTCGCGGGGCGCGGAGGCCACCTCGCGGACGGTGGAGACGGCGCTGACCACCTGGTCCTCGACGGGCTGGTCCAGCGCCTCGAGCCGTTCCAGGTCGGCGGCGGAGACCAGGGCGACCAGGGGCTTGCCGTGCCGGGTCACGACGACGCGCTCGCCGCCGTACACCACGCGGTTGATCAGGTCGGCGAGTTCAGCCCTGGCTTGCGTCACCGGAATCTCGTAGGCCATGACCCCATTCTAACGTCACGTACATCCTGTACATTTTTTACAGACGCACCGCCGCAGTGCACCGCCAGTGCACCGCCGCAGTGCACGGCCACATGAGGAGAGGTTTCCGATGACCCGACCGTCCGCCCGCCACGTCCTGCCCGAGTTCACCGAGCGCACGAGCTCCGGGCACCGGACGACGGATCCGTACTCGAAGCTCCTCGAGGAGCGGATCGTCTTCCTGGGGACCCCGGTCGACGACACCGCGGTGAACGACGTGATGGCCCAGTTCATGTACCTGGAGCACAAGGACCCGGACCGGGACATCGCGCTGTACATCAACTCCCCCGGCGGCTCGTTCAGCGCGATGACGGCGCTCTACGACACGCTCCGCTACATCACCTGCGACGTGGAGACGATCTGCCTGGGCCAGGCCGCCTCGTCGGCGGCGGTGCTGCTGGCGGCGGGCACCCCCGGCAAGAGGTTCGCGCTGCCGGGCGCCCGAATGGTGATCCGGCAGCCGGCGCTGCCCGAGCCCATCGAGGGGCAGGCCGGCGACCTGGCGATCCAGGCCGAGGAGCTGGCCCGCACCCGGTCCCAGCTGGAGGAGATGCTCGTACGGCACACCGGGCGCACCCCGGACCAGGTGACCGCGGACATCGAGCGGGACCGGATCCTGACCGCACCGCAGGCGGTGGAGTACGGCCTGGTGGACGCGATCGTGCCGGACCGCAGGGGCCAGACCGGCACGCCGGACGCGAGGTGAGCCGCCGATGGTTCCCGAGCTGCCGCCGCTGCCCGCGCTGACCCGGGCCGAGGCCGAGCTGATCGACCGTTACCTGGACGTGGTCGACCTGCTCGGCCGGATCAACCCCGCGCACCAGGGGGACACCTACCGCGGACTGCGCGCCGCCCAGGCGCTGGTGGCCAAAGCCGCCGAGCTGCGGGACGCGCTGACGCTGATGCACCAGCGCGGCGAGAGCGAGCTGCACGCGCCGACGCTCGCGCGGGCGCTGCGCGTCCTGGACGGGGAGCGCCGCACGGCGCGTGTCACGCTGCCGCCGCGCTCGGACAGTTGACGGGCGAACGGTCCGGCGGAGACCGTCCGCGCCCCGAACGGGACGCCCGGACCGGACATGAAACGCACCAGACGGGTTACCCCCGTTCAGCGTAGCGGCCGCTCCGATTGCGAGCCCGCCGAGCTTGCGCAAAACCCCCTCCCGCGGGGCGGAACAAGGGGTTCCAGCGCAGGTCCGGGGCCCTTTGGCGCCCTTGACACCTGATCCCCCATCAGGGTGTCCACCCGAACGGGTGAGTGGTGAGTAACCCCACAAATCCCCGGTTTCATTGGGATTTTTGGTCAACGGTGAGTCAAGATCCGTGTCTGACGACAAGCCCCCGCCACAGCGGTGGGGCGGTCCGGGCGGACGCCGAGTCCTGCCGCCGCTCGGATGACCGGTCGACAGAAGTGCATCGGCAGGAGTGGAGGACCCAGGCACGACGGGTCGCCGGTACGGTCACGCCATGACCGGGCCGAGCAGCCCTTGGGGTGAAGCCGCGTGAGCGGCCGGGCAACTTCGCCAGCCCGAATCCGACAGGTCATCCTTCACAGGCGGCTGACGAAGGGTTGCGCATGACTGCGCTGAATCGTGTCCCGTCGCTCATGGCCCGCGCCGGTACGGCCTCGGCTTTCGCCATCGCCGCCGTCGGCGGCTCGATCGTGGTTCCGGGTGTCGCATCGGACGCCGCGGCCGCCACGCCGGCGACCAAGGCGCTGCAGGTCGCCGCGTCGAAGAAGGGTGCACCGTACAAGTACGGCGCCACCGGTCCCAGGCGGTTCGACTGCTCCGGGCTGACGCAGTACTCGTACAAGAAGGCGGGCAAGACGCTGCCGCGTACGGCGGCCCAGCAGTACAACAAGACCCGCCACATCTCGGCGTCCGGCCGCAAGACCGGGGACCTCGTGTTCTTCCACTCGGGGTCCAGCGTCTACCACGTGGGCATCTACGCGGGTAACGGCAAGATCTGGCACTCGCCCAAGACCGGGGACGTGGTGAAGCTCCAGAAGATCTGGACCAAGAGCGTCTGGTACGGGCGGGTCCGCTGAGTCTCCCGGGGCGGTGGCGGCATCCCTGACACGCCGTCACCGCCCCGGGATCTCGCCCTCCAGGGGGGCGGCCATCGCGCCCGCGACCGGTTCCGTCCGGACGCTCCACGGGAGGTGGACGATGACCGTCTTGCCGCCCTCGCGCGTGGGGCGCACCCCGAGCCTTCCGCCGCACTCGGCGGTCAGCCAGCGAATGATCACCATGCCTCGGCCGTTGTCCTGCTGGACGGCGGCCGGCAGTCGTTTGGGGAAGCGCGGATGGCTGTCGGTGACGCCGATGCGCAACTGTTCGTCATGGTCCAGCGCGAGGTCCACCGTGAAGGTGGGTGACTGGCCGAAGGTGTGCTGTACGGCGTTGGTGGCGAGTTCGGAGACGATCAGCCGGATGGTGTCGGCCGCTTCCGTGTCCGCCGACAGCCCCCATTCCCCGAGCATGTCGGCCACGAAGCCGCGGGCCGTGGAGACCGAGGCGGGATCGCTCGGCAGAGTGACGGATGCTTCCAGGTGGTCTGCCATGGCAACGTCGTCCCTTTCCCACGGGACCGGGAGCCCGACACGGTGCGGATGGTTCGAGTACGGTCCCGGACTGGTGCTTCGCCGCCAGACTGCCATCACAGGGCCGGTCACGGGGAGCGATCCACCAAGATATGCATATATCTGTCGCCCGATGCGGTGAACTCTGCCAGGGCGGACCGTACGGGGACGTCCCGTGAGGAGTAGGAGGAGCCCATGCAGCACGGTCCCGCGGTGCGCCGCCGGAAACTGGGCGCCGAACTGCGCACGCTGCGCACCCAGGCGGGCCTCACAAGTGGTGAGGCGGCCCGGCTCGTGGGCTGGCACCAGTCGAAGGTGAGCCGCATCGAGACGGGCACCAGCGGTACGAAACCGGCCGATGTGCGGTTACTGCTCGATACCTACGGTGTGGCCGACGCACGTCTGCGGGAGCTGATGATGGCGCTGGCGGGCTCCGACGGCGGGGGCGGGGAGCGCGACCACTGGTGGCACGCCTACCGCGGGATCCTGCCGCCCGCCTACCGGGACTTCATCAGCCTGGAGTCCCAGGCCACCGCGATGCGCACGCTGGAGACGACGGTGGTGCCGGGGCTGCTCCAGACCCCCGCGTACGCGCGCGCCGTGACCCGGGCCTCGGTGGAGGGCGTCGACGAGGGACAGCTCGACCGTCTGGTGGAGGTCCGGCTGGCCAGGCAGGACGTACTGCGCGGCCGGCCGCCGCTGGAGCTGAGCGCGGTGCTGGACGAGGCGGTGCTGCGGCGGGAGGTGGGCGGACCCGAGGTGATGGCGGACCAGCTCCGCCGGTTGACGGAGGCGGCGCGACTGCCCCAAGTCCGGCTCCAGGTACTGCCGTTCGCCGCCGGGGCGCACATCGGAGTGACCGGTCCGTTCGTTATCTTGTCATTTTCGAGCACTTCTGATCTGGATGTGGTTGTACTCGACCACTTGACGAGTAGCCTCTATCTCGAACGGAAAGAAGACCTCCAGGCCTACACCGAGGCCTTCAACGCCCTTCGGGCGCAGGCCCTTTCGCCCGAGGACTCACTCGATCACCTCGCCGCGCTGGCCGACGGCGCGTAAGGAGGCACCATGACGGCACCGCCTCGGAACGTCCCCTCCAGCACCGATCCCGACGATCTCCCCGGCGTGTGCTGGCTGCGCAGCAGCTACAGCACGGGAGCGAACAACTGCGTCGAGACCGCCCGTCCGGCCGCCGGGCCATGGGCCGGACTGCTCGCCGTACGCGACTCCAAGGACCCGGCCGGGCCCGCCCTGCTCTTCTCCCCCGAGAGCTGGTCGGGATTCACCGCCGCGTTCCACTGAGCCCGCCCTGATCCGTCAGCGGCGACCCACGGCCGTGTCACGCCGACTCATGGTCGTGTCTCGTCGATCACCCGTACAGCGCGTTCCAGCTCGGCCCCGGAGAGGTCCGCGCGGGCGGTCAGCCTGAGGCGTGAGATGCCGTCGGGCACGGACGGCGGACGGAAACAGCCCACGGCCAGTCCGGCCGACCGGCAGTCCGCCGCCCACCGCACGGCCCCCTCCGGGGACGGGGCGCGCACGGAGACGACCGCGGCGTCCGGCCGTACGGCCGCCAGGCCCGCCGCCGTCAGCCGCGTGTGCAGCTCGTCCGCCACCTCACGCGCGCGCGCCGCCCGCCGGGGCTCGCGGCGCAGCAGCCTGAGGGCCGCGAGGGCCGCGCCGGCCGCCGCCGGGGCGAGGCCGGTGTCGAAGATGAACGTCCGGGCCGCGTTGACCAGATGGTCGATCACGCGCGCGGGGCCGAGCACGGCGCCGCCCTGGCTGCCCAGCGACTTGGACAGCGTGACCGTGACGACCACGTCGTCCGCGCCCGCGAGGCCCGCCGCGTACGGGGCGCCCCGGCCGCCGTCACCGAGCACGCCGAGCCCGTGCGCGTCGTCGACGACCAGCCCGGCGCCGTGCTCCCGGCAGGCGGCCGCGAGGGCGGCCAGCGGGGCGGCGTCGCCGTCGACCGAGAAGACCGTGTCGGAGACCGCCACGGCGGGCCCGTCGTGCGTGCCGAGCGCCTTGCGCACGGCGTCCGGGTCGGCGTGCGCGACGACCTGGGTGGTACCCCGGGCCAGCCGGCAGCCGTCGATGAGCGAGGCGTGGTTGCCCGCGTCGGAGACGATCAGCGAGCCGTGCGGGGCGAGCGCGGTGACCGCGGCGAGGTTGGCCGCGTACCCGGAGGAGAAGACCAGCGCGGCCTCGAAGCCGCAGAAGTCCGCCAGCTCCCGCTCCAGTTCGCCGTGCAGCTCGGTGGTGCCGGTGACCAGCCGGGAGCCGGTGGCGCCGCCGCCCCAGGTCCGGGCGGCCGCCGCGGCCCCCTCGGCGACCTCGGGATGGCGGGCCAGGCCGAGGTAGTCGTTGCTCGCGAGATCGAGCAGCGGCGAGTCGGCCGGCCGGGGCCGCAGCGTCCGTACGAGCCCCGTCCGGCGGCGCAGCTCCGCCTGCTCGTCGATCCAGCCGAACGCCATGGCTCCTCCGGGGGCTTTTGTAGGTAGCGGACAGACCCTAGCGGCAGCGACCGCTGCCCACGGTGTGGCAATACCCACACGTCGAACCGGGTGTGTTGTGTGATCCCTACCTTGGCCCGAGGCGGGTCGGTAGGACAGGATCGGCTCTCATGGACCTGCTGAACACGCTGGTGGACAAGGGGCTTCGGCGCGAGCCGCCGACCCGCGAGGAAGCCCTGGCCGTCCTCGCCACTTCCGACGACGACGTGCTGGACGTGGTGGCCGCGGCCGGGAAGGTGCGCCGCCACTGGTTCGGGCGACGGGTGAAACTGAACTACCTCATCAACATGAAGTCGGGGCTGTGCCCCGAGGACTGCTCGTACTGCTCCCAGCGGCTCGGCTCGACCGCCGGGATCCTGAAGTACACCTGGCTGAAGCCGGACGAGGCGTCCCAGGCCGCCGCGGCGGGGCTCGCCGGGGGCGCCAAGCGGGTCTGTCTGGTGGCGTCCGGGCGCGGCCCGACGGACCGGGACGTGGACCGGGTCTCCGACACCATCAAGGCCATCAAGGACCAGAACGAGGGCGTCGAGGTGTGCGCCTGTCTGGGCCTGCTCTCCGACGGCCAGGCCGAGCGGCTGCGCGAGGCGGGCGCGGACGCCTACAACCACAACCTGAACACGTCCGAGGCGACGTACGGGGACATCACGACCACCCACACGTACGCCGACCGGGTGGACACGGTGCAAAAGGCGCACGCGGCGGGGCTCTCGGCCTGCTCCGGTCTGATCGCCGGCATGGGCGAGTCGGACGAGGACCTGGTGGACGTGGTCTTCTCGCTGCGCGCGCTGGACCCGGACTCGGTGCCGGTGAACTTCCTCATCCCGTTCGAGGGCACCCCACTGGGCAAGGAGTGGAACCTCACCCCGCAGCGCTGTCTGCGCATCCTGGCGATGGTCCGGTTCGTCTGCCCGGACGTCGAGGTCCGTATCGCGGGCGGCCGCGAGGTCCATCTGCGCACGCTCCAGCCGCTGGCCCTGCACCTGGCCAACTCGATCTTCCTCGGTGACTACCTCACCAGCGAGGGCCAGGCCGGCAAGGCCGACCTGGAGATGATCGCGGACGCCGGCTTCGAGGTGGAGGGCGCGGGCGAGGTGACGCTGCCGGAGCACCGGGTGGCGGCGGGCGGGGGCGGCGGCTGCGGTTCGCACGCCGAGGCCGGCTGCGGGTCCGGGTGCGGGTCCCACGAGGGTGCGGGCTGCGGGTCGCACGAGGGCGGCGGCGGTGTGTGCGGTTCCGTGCCGGCCGCGGCGCCCGCGGAGTCCGCTCCGGTGGCCGCGACGGCGGCCGGTGAGGCGCGTACCGACCTGGTCGCCGTACGCCGCCGCGGTACCGGTACCGATCTCGCGCCCAATGCCTGAGCTGCCCGTCGCGGAGCTGCTGGAACTGGACCGGCGGCATGTGTGGCATCCGTACGGTCCGATGCCCGGCCGGGCCGAACCGCTCGTCGTGGAGTCGGCGAGCGGGGTCCGGCTGCGGCGGGCGGACGGCTCGGGCGAGCTGGTCGACGGCATGTCGTCCTGGTGGTCGGCGATCCACGGCTACAACCACCCGGTGCTCAACGAGGCCGCGCGGGAGCAGCTCGGCCGGATGAGCCATGTGATGTTCGGCGGGCTCACGCACGAGCCGGCCGTGCGGCTGGCGAAGCATCTTGTCGACCTGTCACCCGAGGGCCTGGAGCATGTCTTCCTCGCCGACTCGGGGTCCGTGTCGGTCGAGGTCGCGGTGAAGATGTGCCTGCAGTACTGGCGCTCGCTGGGCCGCCCGGACAAGCGGCGGCTGCTGACCTGGCGCGGCGGCTACCACGGCGACACCTGGCAGCCGATGTCCGTGTGCGACCCCGACGGCGGGATGCACGACCTGTGGACCGGGGTGCTGCCCCGCCAGCTCTTCGTGGGCCCGCCTCCGGTGGAGTACGAGGAGGCCTACGCCGACGAGCTGCGCGCGACGATCGAACGGCACGCCGGTGAGCTGGCCGCGGTGATCGTGGAGCCGGTGGTGCAGGGCGCGGGCGGGATGCGGTTCCACTCCCCCGGGTATCTGCGGGTGCTGCGCGAGGCGTGCGACGCGCACGACGTGCTGCTGGTGTTCGACGAGATCGCGACCGGGTTCGGCCGTACGGGCGCGCTGTTCGCGGCGGAGCACGCGGCGGTGTCGCCGGACGTGATGTGCGTGGGCAAGGCGCTGACCGGCGGTTACCTCACGATGGCGGCGACCCTGTGCAGCGCCCGGGTGGCCGACGGGATCTCGCGGGGCGAGGTGCCGGTGCTGGCGCACGGCCCGACGTTCATGGGCAACCCGCTCGCCGCGGCCGTGGCCTGTGCCTCGATCGAGCTGCTGCTGGGCCAGGACTGGCTCGCGGAGGTCAAGCGGATCGAGGCGGGCCTGCGGGAGGGTCTGGCGCCGGCCGCCGCGCTCCCCGGCGTGAAGGACGTCCGGGTCCTCGGAGCCATCGGGGTCGTGCAGCTCGACCACGAGGTGGACATGCGGGCCGCCACCGAGGCCGCCGTGCGGGAGGGGGTGTGGCTGCGGCCGTTCCGCGACCTGGTCTACACGATGCCCCCGTACGTCACCGGCGACGCCGACGTGGCACGGATCGCGCGCGCGGTGTGCGCGGCGGCACGGGAGGGGTGAACATGCCGATCCTGGTGATCACGGGGACCGGCACGGAGGTCGGCAAGACCGTCACGACGGCGGCCGTCGCCGCGTCCGCGCTCGCGGCGGGCCGTTCGGTGGCCGTCCTGAAGGCCGCGCAGACCGGCGTACGGCCGGACGAGCGCGGGGACGCGGACGAGGTCGCGCGGCTCGCGGGCGCGGTGACGACGGCCGAACTGGCCCGCTATCCGGAGCCGTTGGCCCCGGCGACGGCCGCCCGGCGGGCGGGGCTGGCGCCGGTGCGGCCGTACGACGTGGTGGTGGCGGCGCAGAAGCTCGCCACGGAGCACGACCTGGTGCTGGTCGAGGGGGCGGGCGGGCTGCTCGTACGCTTCGACGAGGCGGGCGGGACGCTGGCCGACGCGGCTCAGGCACTGCGGGCGCCGGTGCTGGTGGTGGCCACCGCCGGCCTGGGCACGCTGAACACCACCGAGCTGACGGCCCGTGAACTGCGCGCCCGGGGCGTGGAGTTGCTGGGGGTGGTGATCGGCGGCTGGCCCGACTCCCCCGATCTGGCGATGCGGTGCAATGTGACCGACCTGCCGGAGGTCGCGGGCGCCCCGCTGCTGGGGGCGCTGCCGATGGGGGTGGGCGCGCTGTCGCCCGCCGGCTTCCGTACGGCGGCGCCCGGTTGGCTGGCGCCGCGGCTGGACGGGACGTGGGAGGCGGACGCGTTCCGGGTGCGGGCGGCGGTTCAGGAGCCGTCCGCCTGACCGTCCGTCGTCGCGAGGAGGCGGACGAGTTCGATCCGGGAGCGGATGCCCAGGCGGGTGAAGACGCCCCGCAGATGGTGGTCGATGGTGCGGGGGCTGAGGGCGAGGCGGGCGGCGATCTCGCGGTTCGTGGCGCCCTCGGCGGCCATCCGGGCGACCAACATCTGCTGCGCGGTCAGGCGGACGGCCGGGCTCTCGCTCGCGCGCGCCGGTCCGGCCGGGGCGCCGAGGGCACGGAGTTCGGCGCGGGCTCCCTCGGCGCAGTGCGGGGCACCGAAGGACTCGAACGCCTCCAGGGCGCTGTGCAGCCGGTCGCGGGCCTCCGCGCGGTGCCGCAGCCGGCGCAGAGCGCTGCCGAACAGCAGTTCCGTGCGTGCGCGTTCGAAGGCGCGGGTGCCGTCGGCGTGCAGGTCGAGGGCGGTGCGGTAGTGCTCGACGGCGTCGGCGCCCGGGGTGAGCAGGGCCCGGCAGCGGGCGCTGAGCGCGAGGTCGTCGGGGCTGGCGACGGCGCGGGCCCAGCGGTCGTAGTCGGCGTGCGCGGCCCGGGCGATCCGGGTGTCGCCGGTGCGGACGGCGGCCTCGACGTAGTGCGGGGTGGCCAGGTGGCGGATGGCCCGGTGACCGTGTCCGGGACCGGAGGCGGCGAGGGCGCGCAGCCGGGCCGCGGCGGCGTCGAACCGGCAGGCCCCGAGGTCCAGGAAGGCGAGCGCCCACTGGGCGAGCGCGGCGGGCAGCCCGAGCCCGTGCGTCAGGGCGTACGCCCGGGCGGCCGCCGCGCGCTCCCGGCACAGGTCGCCGTCGCCGGTGAGCGCGGCGAACATCGCGAGGGCGGCCTGGAGATGGCAGGCGCCGTTGTCCTGCCCGGTGGTGTACGCCTGCCGCAGCGCGTCCAGGGCGGTGGCCTCGGCGGCGCGCGGGCGGCCGGTCCAGAAGTCGGCGTAGGCGCGGAACTCCATCGCCTGTGAGACGGCGTCCGTGACGCCCCGGGCGCGGGCGGCCGCCGCCGACCGGACGGTGGCGGTGGCGGCGCGGGTGTGGTCCCCGAGCATCAGCGCGGCGATCCCCGCGTGCAGGAGGTCGGTGGGGTCGCCCCCCGGCCCGCACCGCCCGGCGGTCGCCTCCAGCAGATTGCGGGCGTCCTCGTAGCGCCCGTCGACGGCGGCGACCATCCCGCCCAGCACGCCCGGCGGCACGATGCCCAGCCCGCGCGCGACCCTCACCGCCTCCCGGCACCGCCGCAGATCCCCGGTGTAGACGGCGGCTTCGGCGGCTCGGGCCAGCAGGTGGGTGGCCGTCGGGACGGGAGCGGCGCAGGAGGTGACTTCGGCGTCGGTGCCGGCCGGGTCGGGCTCCGCGGTCGCCGCGTCCGGTCCCGTCCCCTGGGCCGCGCCCGCCAGCAGGGCGTCGAAGGCCTCCGCGGCGGGGCCGGTCCGCAGGGTGAGGAGGGCGGTCAGGGGTTCGGTGTGGGTGTGGGCGGCCAGGGTGCGGGCCCGGTCGGGGGCGCCGGCGTGCCAGGCGTCGGAGGCGGCGTGGGCGAGGAGGCGGGACTTCTCGCGCGGGTCCGGGGAGAGCGCGGCGGCGCGTTCGGTGAGGGCGGCGGCCAGGGGCGGGTCGCCGGCCCGGCGGGCCCGGGCGGCCGCCGCCGTCAGTTCGGCCGCGAGCCGCCCGCTGGGGCCGAGCGCGCCCGCGCCCCGGTGCCAGGACCGGCGGGGCAGCTCGGCCTCGTCGTGCAGGACGCGGGCGAGCAGCCGGTGGACGTCACGCCGGTCGGCCGGGGCGGCCGTCTCGTACGCGGCGATCCGGGTCCAGGGGTCACGGAAGCCGACCCCGCCCGCGGTGGCGCAGGCGATGCCGGCGCTCTCGGCGGCGTCCAGCGGCCGGGTGTCGAGCCGGGCGGCGGCGACGGCCCGCAGGAAGGCGTGGGTGGCCACCGGGTACTGGTCGGCGGCGGCGAGCAGGAGCAGCAGCCGGGTGTCGTCCGGCAGCGAGCGGATCTCCCGGCGGTGGGCGCGCAGCACCTCGGGCGCCAGTTCCGCGGGGTCGGTCGGCAGCGGGTCGAGGCCGGCCGCCTGGCGTTCGGTGAGGCGTCCGGCGAGTTCGGCGGCGGCGCGCGGATCGCCGTGCACGAGGCGCAGCACGCGCAGCCGTACTCCCTCGGGGAGTACGGAAACCGGACGCGGCCCCGCGGCCGTGAGCGGCGGTGGCGAAGTGCGGTCGAGGGGTGGGGGGTTCACCGGAGTCACCACCCAACTGACGTTACTGGCGAGTTTCTTGAACAGTAAAGACCGGCGATTTCACCGATGCGGCGCGCGTAGACCCGCCCGGACACTCCTGGCAACCCCACCTGTTTCAGGAGGCATCATGCAGGGCCGCATGCGTCGCATCACCACAGCCGCTTCGGCCGTGGTCTCTTCTCTCCTTCTGTCACTGTCGGTCTCCGCCCCCACGGCACACGCGGCGACCCACGACCCCATCGTCTTCGTCCACGGCATCAGCAGCTCGTCGAGCAGCTGGGACGAGTGGGTGGACGCCTTCGAGGCCGACGGCTACACGGCCGCCGAGCTGGACGCCTGGTCGTACAGCTGGTCCCAGTCGAACGTCACGACCGCCTCGAAGCTGGCCACCGAGATCAAGAACGTGCTGGCCCGCACCGGTGCGAGCAAGGTCGACGTGGTCGTCCACTCCATGGGCACGCTCAGCTCCCGCTACTACCTGAAGAACCTCGGCGGTACGGCGTACGTGGACGACTTCGTCTCCGTCGCCGGCACCAACCACGGGACCTCGACCGCCTCGCTGTGCAGCTGGTTGTATACGTCCTGCGCCGAGATGACGACCGGGAGTTCCTTCCTCACGGCGCTCAACTCCGGTGACGAGACGCCGGGCAGCGTGTCGTACGCGACCTACTGGTCGAACTGCGACGAGGCGATCAACCCGGACTCCTCGGCGCTGCTGAGCGGGGCAACGAACGTCGGCGTCGGGTGTGTCTCGCACACCGACATGAACAACGACCTGGGCATCTACGAGCAGGTGCGCGCCTTCGTCCAGTAGTGCGCGCGTTCGTCCATTCAGTGCGCGCGTTCGTCCAGTAGCGCGCGTGCGGACAGCGGGGGTGCGGCGGGACGGCACGGGGGAGAATCCGGGTAGGCCCGTTCCTGCCCGGGAGGTCGCCATGCCGATACGGTCCGCCGGCTCCGGCCGGGTGTCCGGTGATCCCGTCCACCACCCGTTGTTCGCCCGCTGCTACGCCCGGTTCAGCACCGCCGCGGAGACCCGCGGGGGCCTGTCCGCCGTACGGGACCGGCTGCTGGCCGGGATCTCCGGCCGAGTCATCGAGATCGGCGCGGGCAACGGGCTGAACTTCGCGCACTACCCGGCGGCCGTCTCCGAGGTCGTCGCGATCGAGCCGGAGGGCCGGCTGCGGCAGCTGGCCCGGGAGGCGGCCCTGCGCGCCGGGGTGCCCGTCGACGTCGTCCCGGGCGTCGCGGAGGCGCTGCCGGTCAAGAGCGAGGCCTTCGACGCGGCGGTGGTCTCGCTGGTGCTGTGCAGCGTGCGGGACGTGCCGCGGGCGCTCGGCGAGCTGCGGCGGGTGCTGCGGCCCGGGGGCGAGCTGCGGTTCCTGGAGCACGGGCCGGGCGGCGGCCGGGTGATGCGCCTCACCCAGCGCGCGCTGGACCGCACGGTGTGGCCCCCGCTCGTCGGCGGCTGTCACCTCACCCGCGACACGGTGTCCGCGCTGCGGGACGCCGGCTTCGAACTCGGGCCCTACCGGCGGCTGACGCTGCCCGAGAACGGGCCGAGGCTGCCGTACTCCTTCTGTGTGCTCGGCAGCGCCGTGCGGCCCTCATAGGCTCCAGCGGCGCAGTTCGCGTGCGATGTCGTGGACGGTCACCTCGCCGCTCTTGACCAATCGGGCCAGGTCTCGGACCTGTTCGGGCGAGGTGGCCATCTTCAGGCCGCTGGCGACGAGGTAGGCGTACGCGACGGCGCAGGCGAACAGCGCGTTCGACCGCTCCAGCGCCGGCACGTGGATGAGGAGTTGGAGCAGGGCGGCCGCGCGGGCGGGGGCGTCGTCGTAGACGGGGACGTCGAAGATCTCGGCCTGGTGGCGGGCGACCGCCGCGACCAGGGCGCCCCAGTCGGTGACCTGGGGGTCCCCGGGGGTCTTCTGTTCGGCGAGCATGAGGAGCCAGGCGAGGTCGATCCGGAGGTCGCTCAAGGGATCAGCGGCGACCTTCGCGCGCGCCGCCCTCGGACGTCTCGGCCGCGTGGGCCCCGTCACGTGCCCCGCCCTCGCGGTCCGCGCCGAACTCCTCCGCGAAGACGCCCTCGTACTGCTTCATGAAGTCGGCCGCGGCCTCCACGAAGGTGTGCCCGACTTCTCCGGCGTCCCGTCTGACCAGCTCCTCGATGTAGCGGTTGACGCTCATGCCGCGGGCCGTGGCCCGCTCCCGGGCGGCCTGGGCCGTGCCCTCGTCGACGCGTACGTTCAGCTGGGTCTTCGCCATACCTCGACGCTAGCGCCGGTTCGCTAGCAGCGGCAAGGGCGCACTGGAAGCGAAAAGTGATACCGGGTGTGGGCCGGGTCACACTACCCTCGGCCGGACAGAGTGGAAGAAACAAGCCGATCCAGTCCGCGTGAGCGAGGAGGCAGTCTTGTCCACACCTGCTGCGGGGCCCGCCCCCGGCCCGGCCTCGGCCGACGGCACCGCGGCCCGCGCCCGCGGGCTGACGAAGGCGTACGGCTCGGGCGAGACCGCGGTGCTCGCCCTGGACTCGGTGGACGTGGCCATCGCGCGCGGCCGGTTCACCGCGGTCATGGGGCCCTCGGGTTCCGGGAAGTCCACGCTGATGCACTGTCTGGCGGGTCTGGACACCGTCTCGGCCGGTGAGGTGTGGATCGGCGACACCGAGATCACCGGGCTGAAGGAGCGGGAGCTGACCCGGCTGCGGCGTGACCGGATCGGGTTCATGTTCCAGTCGTTCAACCTGATCCCGACGCTGAACGCGGCGGAGAACATCACGCTGCCGATGGACATCGCCGGGCAGAAGCCCGACCAGGAGTGGCTGGACCGGATCATCGGCACGCTGGGGCTGCGCGACCGGCTGAAGCACCGGCCGTCGCAGCTCTCCGGCGGCCAGCAGCAGCGGGTGGCCTGCGCCCGGGCACTCGCCTCCCGCCCCGAGCTGATCTTCGCCGACGAGCCGACCGGCAACCTGGACTCACGGGCCGGTCTGGAGGTGCTGGGCATCCTGCGCGAGGCCGTCGACACCCTGGGCCAGACGGTCGTCATGGTCACCCACGACCCGAACGCCGCCGCCCACTCCGACCTGGTGCTCTTCCTGGCGGACGGCCGGATAGTGGACGAGATGGCCGAGCCCACGGCACAGGCGGTGCTGGAACGGATGCGCCTGTTCTCCACGGGCGGCGCCCAGGTCCTCGGGGGCGGCACCGAGGCCACCCCCGCCACCTCCGCCGAGGAGGAGTGAGCAGGTGCTGAAGGCGACGCTCAGGAGTTTCCTCGCGCACAAGGGACGGCTGCTGCTGTCGGCCCTCGCCGTCGTGCTGTCCGTGGCGTTCGTCGCGGGCAGTCTGATCTTCTCGGACACGGTGACCCGTACCTTCGACCGGCTCTTCGCGTCCACGGCGGCGGACGTCACGATCGAGCCGAAGGACGACCTCGACGCCTCCGTGCCGACCGGCGCGGTGCAGACCCTGCCCGCCTCCCTCGCCGCCCGAGCGGCCCGCGTCCAGGGCGTCGAGTCGGCCCACCCGGACGTGGGCGTGGAGAACATCACGGTCGTCGACAGCGAGAACGAGTCCGTCGGACCGACCACCGGCGCGCCCACCATCGCCGTCGACTGGAACGTCACCGACCGCAGCCCGGTGAAGCTCACCTCCGGGCATGCCCCGCGCGGGGCCGGACAGGCGCTGCTGGACGCGGACACGGCAGACAAGAAGCACGTGGACATCGGCGACACGCTCACCGTGATGGCCCAGCCCGGCTCCTTCCGGGTCGAGGTGGTGGGCATCGCCACCTTCACCACCACCAACCCGGGCGCGGCGCTGGTCTACCTCGACCCGAAGGTCGCCGCGGCCGAGCTGCTGGGCTCCGCCGACCTGGCCACCAGCATCTCCGTCGACGCGGCACCGGGTGTGACCGACGCCGAGCTGAAGCGCCGGGTGACGGCCGCGCTCGGCTCCGGTCCGTACGACGTACGGACCGCCGACGAGCAGGCGAAGTCCTCGGCGGAGTCCCTGGGCGGGTTCCTCGACGTCATCAAGTACGTGATGCTCGGCTTCGCCGGGGTCGCGGTGCTGGTCGGCGTGTTCCTGATCGTCAACACCTTCTCGATGCTGATCGCCCAACGGACCCGCGAGCTGGGCCTGCTGCGCGCGCTGGGCGCCGACCGCCGTCAGGTACGGCGGTCCGTGCTCACCGAGGCGGTGCTGCTCGGGCTGGTCGGCTCGACGCTGGGCCTGGCGGCCGGCATCGGGCTCGCCGCCGGGCTGATCAAGCTGATGAGCGTGTTCGGCATGAACCTGAAGACCACGGAGATGGCCGTCGGCTGGGCGACCCCGGTGTCGGCGTACGTCGTCGGCGTCGGCGTCACCTTCGTGGCGGCCTACCTCCCGGCCCGGCGCGCCGGCTCCGTCTCGCCGATGGCGGCCCTCGCGGACGCCGATGTCGCCGGAGTGGGCCGGCCGCTGAAGGTGCGCGCGGTGATCGGCTCGGTCGTCGGGGCGCTCGGCGCGGCCGCGCTGGTGGGCTGTGTGGCCTCATCCGAGACGGCGTCCGCGGCCTCCCTGCTGGGGCTGGGTGTGGTCCTGACGCTGATCGCGACCGTCATCGCGGGCCCGCTGCTGGTCCGTCCCGTGATCCGGGTGCTGGGCGGGGCCTTCCCCGCCCTGTTCGGCCCGGTCGGGCGGATGAGCCAGCGCAACGCACTGCGCAACCCGCGCCGCACCGGCGCCACGGCGGCCGCGCTCATGGTCGGCCTGGCCCTGGTGGGCGGCATGTCGGTGGCGAGCGCCTCGATGTCCAAGTCCTTCGACCAGCAGATCGACGAGACGCTCGGCGCCGACTTCGTGATCCAGAACGCCAACTTCACCCCGTTCTCCCAGGAGGTCACCGACGCGGTGCGCGGCACCGACGGCGTCGGGCTCGTCGTACGCCAGCGGTTCGCGCCGGTCGCCGTACGGCTGCCGGACGGGGACCGGGTCGAGACGACGGCCGCCGGGTACGACGACCGGGTCGACGACGTCGCCCATGTCACCTACGCCCAGGGCGACACGGCGGCCGCGCTGGCCGACGGCGCCATCGGCATGGACGTCGACTTCGCCAGGGACCACGGCGTGCGCGTCGGCAGTGTGCTGCCCGTCGAGTTCCCCGGCGACCGCACGACCTCGCTGAAGGTGGGTGCGCTCACCGACCAGGACTCCGCCGACGGGTTCGGGATGCGGGGCGGGCTGTTCTTCGGGATCGCGACCGTCGAGAAGTACGTGCCGGGCGGCCAGGACTCCGCGCTGTACGTGAACGCGGCCCCCGGGACGAGCGCCGACCAGCTGCGGCCCCGGCTGGAGCGGACCCTCGACGCGTATCCGCAGGTGCAGGCTCGCGACCAGGCCGACTACAAGGAGCTGGTGCACGACCAGATCGCCGTCCTGCTGTACCTGGTGTACGCGCTGCTCGGGCTGGCGATCGTCATCGCGGTGCTCGGCGTGGTCAACACCCTGGCGCTGTCGGTGGTGGAGCGGACCCGGGAGATCGGGCTGCTGCGCGCCATCGGTCTGGGCCGTCGGCAGCTGCGCCGGATGATCCGGCTGGAGTCGGTGGTGATCGCGGTCTTCGGCGCGGTCCTGGGGCTCGCACTGGGCCTGGTGTGGGGTGTGTGCATACAGCAGGTACTGGCGCTCCAGGGCATGAAAGCGCTGGCCATCCCGTGGGGCACTGTGGTCGCGGTGGTGATCGGCTCGGGGCTCGTTGGAGTCGTGGCAGCGTTGCTCCCGGCGATGCGTGCATCCCGCATGAACGTGCTGGCGGCGATCGCCCACGAGTGATGGAATCGCGACGAATGCTCAAGTCGGTTGTTGCTGAGGAGAGTTCATGTCGCGTCCGTTCCGTTTCGGGGTCAACCTGGTCGAGCCCTCGCCCGCCGCCGAGTGGCGCGCCAAATGCCGCCGGGCCGAGGCGCTGGGTTACGACGTGCTGCTGGTCCCCGACCATCTGGGGATGCCCGCGCCGTTCCCCGCGCTGATCGCGGCCGCCGAGGCGACCGAGCGGCCCCGGCTCGGCACCTCCGTGCTCAACGCGGGGTTCTGGAACCCGGCGTTGCTCGCCCGGGAGGTGGCCACCACGGACGCGCTGACCGGCGGCCGGCTCGAACTCGGGCTCGGCACCGGGTACGTACGGGCGGAGCACGACGCGGCGGGGCTGCCGTGGGGGTCGCCGGGCGAGCGGGTGGACCGGCTGCGGCGGACGGTGGAGGAGCTGGACCGGCTGCTCGGCTCGGACGACTTCCGGCCGCGGCCGGTGCAGGAGCCGCGGGTGCCGGTCCTGATCGGCGCCAACGGCGACCGCATGCTGCGGCTGACCGCCGAGCACGCCGACATCGCCTCGTTCACCGGCCGGTACCTGGTGCCGGGGAGCACCTCGGGGCAGCTCGCCCCGATCTCGGCCGAGCGGTTGGACGAGCGGGTGGCGCGGTACCGGGAGCTGGCCCGGGGGCGCAAGGAGGAGGCGGAGCTGAACCTCCTCGTCCACTGGGTGATCGTCACCGACGACCGGGAGGCCGCCGTCCACGGCCTCATGGACCGGATCCCGGACCTCACCCTGAAGCAGGCGATGGAGCTGCCCATCCTGCTGGTGGGCACCGAGGAGGAGATCGTCGCGCAGGTGCTGGCGCAGCGGGAGCGGTACGGGTTCTCGTACCTGACCGTGCTGGAGCCGTTCATGGAGGCCTTCGCGCCGGTCGTGGCGGCGCTGCGGGGGCGTTGAGCGCGGCCGGCCCCGCCCGCCGTCTCCGGACGGGTCGGCTCACGGCGGCGTCCGGATGCTGGAATTGCGCGCCCGCGCGGGGCTCGCGTGATGGGATCGCCGCATGTCTGATCTGCGGATACGGGCCGCGACGCCCGAGGACCTGGACACCGTGCTGGCCTTCTGGAAGGCCGCCGCCGAGGGGACGAGCATCAGCGACGACCGGGCCGGTGTGGAGCGGCTGGTCGCGCGCGACCCGCAGGCGCTGCTCCTCGCCGAGCTGGAGGGCGAGCTGGTCGGCACGGTGATCGCCGGGTTCGACGGCTGGCGGTGTCATCTGTACCGGCTGGCGGTGCACCCTGAGCGCCGCCGTCGCGGCATCGGGTCGGCGCTGCTCGCCGCCGCCGAGGAGCGGTTCGTCCGGCTGGGCGGGCGCCGCGGGGACGCGATGGTGCTCACCCGCAACGAGAACGCCCATCATGCCTGGCGCGCGGCGGGGTACACGCCCGAGGAGCGGTGGCGGCGCTGGACGAAGCCGCTCACCGGCTGATCGCCGACCGGTGGCCGGCCGAGCACCGGCCGGCCACCGACGGGCCACCGACCGGCCATGACGCTTTGCCGATCCTTTACCATGAGGGGACCGTACGCTCCGTACGGTCCCCTCTCCACGTCATGAAAGGTGTGAGCGTCCGCCCATGGGCGAGCCTCCCAGTAGCCGTGCGCGACATCGCGCGATCCTCCCCGCCCTGCCCGATCATGGGACGGAGGTGACCCGATGACGGAAGTGCTCCTGCTGCTGGTGGCGATCCTGCTGTCGTTCGCCTGCGGTGCCTTCGTCGCCGCCGAGTTCTCGCTGACCACGGTCGAGCGCAGCGAACTGGAGCGGGCGGTGGAGCGCGGCGAGCGCGGCGCGGCCGGAGCCCTCAAGGCCGTACGCACCCTCACCTTCCAGCTCTCCGGCGCCCAGCTCGGCATCACCGTGACCAACCTGGTCGTCGGCATGCTGGCCGAGCCGTCGATCTCCCGGCTGATCGCCGGGCCGCTGGAGTCGCTGGGGCTGTCGAGCAGCGCGTCGAGTTCGGTGGCGCTGGTGCTGGGCACGGCCCTGTCGACGGTGTTCCTGATGGTCGTCGGCGAGCTGGTGCCCAAGAACTGGGCGATCTCCTCGCCGCTGAAGGTCGCCAAGGGAGTGGGCAACGCGCAGCGCGTGTTCAGCGCCGCGTTCCGGCCCTTCATCAGCCACCTCAACAACACAGCGAACCGCATCGTGCGCCGCCTCGGCGTGGAGCCCACCGAGGAGCTGGCCGCCGCGCGCGGCCCCCAGGAACTGGCGGCCCTGGCCCGGCACTCCGCCCGGGAGGGCGCCCTGGAGGCCGACACCGCCGAACTGTTCGTGCGCACCCTGAACCTGGCCGACCTGACCGCGGAGAACGTGATGACCCCGCGCGTCCAGGTCGTCGCCCTCGACGCCCAGGCGACCTGCGAGGACGTGGCGAACGCGACCCGCGCGACCGGGCTGTCCCGCTTCCCCGTCTACCGGGGCACCCTGGACGCGGTCGTCGGCACCGCGCACATCAAGGACGCGCTGGCGGTCGCCGCCGGGCGCCGCCCCCGGATGCCCGTCTCGGAGATCATGCGCGAGCCGCTGCTGGTCCCCGAGTCGCTGACCGTGGACCGGCTGCTCGACCGGCTGTCCGGCAAGCGCACCATGGCGGTCGTCATCGACGAGTACGGCGGTACGGCGGGCGTGGCCACGCTGGAGGACATCGTCGAGGAGGTCGTCGGCGAGGTCCGCGACGAGCACGACCCGCACGAGACGCCCGACCTGGCCCCCGCGGGCACGGACGACACCGGCCGCGCCCTGTTCTCGGCCGACGGCGCCGCCCGGATCGACCAGCTCGCGCGCGTGGGCCTCGCGGCGCCCGAGGGGCCGTACGAGACGCTCGCCGGTCTGGTCGCCACCGAGCTGGGCCGGATACCGGCCGCCGGCGACACCGTCGAGGTCGCCGGCTGGCGCATGGACGTGGTGGACGCGTCCGGCCGGCGGGCCGCGCGCGTGCTGATGCACGCGCCGCTGGACGGCAACCACGTGGAAGGGGCGGACCGATGACCGCGGTACAGCTGCTGATCGCACTGGCGACCCTGGTCGTCAACGCCTTCTTCGTCGGCGCGGAGTTCGCGCTGATCTCCGTACGCCGGGACCAGATCGAGCCGTACGCCGAGCGGGGCGACCGGCGCGCCAAGAGTGTGCTGTGGGGCCTCCAGCACGTGTCGGCGCTGATGGCGGCCGCACAGCTCGGCATCACGCTGTGCACGCTGGTCCTCGGTGTGGTCGCCGAGCCGGCGATCGCGCATCTGCTGGAGCCGGCGTTCCACGCGATGGGCGTGCCCGAGGGCGCGGGCCATGCGGTGTCCTTCGTGATCGCGCTGGCGGTCGCCACCTATCTGCACATGCTGCTCGGCGAGATGGTGCCGAAGAACATCGCGCTCGCCGAGCCGGTGCGCAGCGCGCTGCTGCTGGGTCCGCCGCTGGTCACCCTGGCCCGGGCGCTGCGCCCGGTGATCTTCGCGATCAACGCGTTCGCGAACGCCCTGCTGAAGCTGATGCGCGTCGAGACGAAGAACGAGGTCGCCGCGGCCTTCTCCGACGCCCAGCTGGCCCAGATCGTCAGGGACGCGGGCGAGGCGGGTCTCATCGACGACCGCGCGCAGGAGCGGCTGCACGACGCCCTGCAGCTGGGCCGCCGACCGGTGCGGGACGTCGTCCTGCCACTGGAGCGGGTCGTGTACGCGCGTGTGGGTGTCACTCCGGAGGAGCTGGAGCGACTGGCGGCCGAGTCCGGGTTCTCCCGCTTCCCGGTGGTGGACGAGGGGCGCCGGATCGTCGGCTATCTGCATGTGAAGGACGCGCTGGACGCCTCGCCGCGGGACGAGCCGTTCCGGCTGCGGGACATGCGGCCCATCGCGCGCGTGCGGGAAGCGACACCGCTGGACGACGTGCTGACCGCGATGCGGGGCAGCCGTACGCACCTGGCGGCCGTGCTGGGCTCGGACGGGCGGCTGGCCGGGGTGGTGACCATGGAGGACGTGCTGCGGGAGCTGTTCGGGCAGCGGGCGTAGGGCACCCGGGACGGCATCCGGGACCGCGTCCCGGACGGGGAGACCGGGGAGACCGACCGAAGGGTATGGGCCTCGGGCTACCATCTATGTCGCCATGCAGACGAATCCCACACACAGCAGCCTGGTCGCGGTCGGCGACTCCTTCACCGAGGGCATGTCGGACGTGCTGCCCGACGGCTCGTACCGGGGCTGGGCGGACCTCCTCGCCTCACGGATGGCCGCCCGGACCCCCGGCTTCCGGTACGCCAACCTGGCGGTGCGCGGCAAGCTGATCGGGCAGATCGTCGCGGAGCAGGTGGAGGTGGCGGCCGCGATGAACGCGGACGTGATCACCCTGGTCGGCGGTCTCAACGACACCCTGCGCCCCAAGTGCGACATGGTCCGGGTCACGGACCTGCTGACGGAGGCCGTGGAGCGCCTGGCCCCCGCCTGCAAGCAGCTGGTGCTCATGCGCAGCCCGGGGCGCCAGGGACCCGTCCTGGCGCGGTTCCGGCCGCGCATGGAGGAGCTGTTCGCCTGTGTCGACGACCTCGCCGCCCGGCACGGCGCGCTGGTCGTCGACCTGTACGGCGCCCCCTCGCTCGGAGATCCGCGCCTGTGGGACGTCGACCGGCTGCATCTGACGCCCGAGGGGCACCGCCGGGTCGCCGAGGCGGTCTGGCAGTCCCTCGGCTACGACCCCGAGGACACGGAGTGGCGCACGCCGATGCCGGCGAGCCCCCCGCCCGGCTGGACGGCCCGCCGCGTCGAGGACGCCCGCTTCGCCCGGCAGTACCTGCTCCCGTGGATCGGCCGCCGGCTGACCGGCCGCTCCTCCGGCGACGGCCGACCCGCCAAGCGACCGGAGCTGCTGCCGTACGAGGAGCCGGCCGAGGGGGTCTCGTAGCTTCCTCCGAACGGCCCCCGGCGTCGACCTGCACGATTCGCCAGTAGAATCCGGTCACGTGACTTCTGCGCCCGCCAAGCCCCGCATCCCCAACGTCCTCGCCGGACGCTACGCCTCCACCGAGCTCGCCACGCTCTGGTCCCCCGAGCAGAAGGTGAAGCTGGAGCGTCAGCTCTGGCTCGCCGTGCTGCGGGCCCAGAAGGACCTCGGGATCGAGGTGCCGGACGCGGCGATCGCCGACTACGAGCGTGTCCTGGACACCGTCGACCTGGCCTCCATCGCCGAGCGCGAGAAGGTCACCCGGCACGACGTGAAGGCGCGGATCGAGGAGTTCAACGACCTCGCCGGGCACGAGCAGGTCCACAAGGGCATGACGTCCCGGGACCTCACGGAGAACGTCGAACAGCTCCAGATCCGGCTCTCGCTGGAGCTGGTCCGCGACCGCACGGTGGCGGTGCTGGCGCGCCTGGGCAAGCTGGCCGGCGAGTACGGCGAGCTGGTCATGGCCGGCCGCTCGCACAACGTGGCCGCGCAGGCCACCACCCTCGGCAAGCGGTTCGCGACCGCCGCCGACGAGCTGCTCGTGGCGTACGGCCGGGTCGAGGAGCTGCTCGGCCGCTACCCGCTGCGGGGCATCAAGGGCCCGGTCGGCACGGCGCAGGACATGCTCGACCTGCTGGGCGGCGACGCGGACAAGCTGGCCTCCCTGGAGCAGCGGATCGCCGACCACCTGGGCTTCTCGCAGGCGTTCACCTCGGTGGGCCAGGTCTATCCGCGCTCGCTGGACTACGAGGTCGTCACCGCGCTGGTGCAGCTGGCGGCGGCGCCGTCCTCGCTGGCGAAGACGATCCGGCTGATGGCCGGGCACGAGCTGGTGACCGAGGGCTTCAAGCCGGGCCAGGTCGGTTCGTCCGCGATGCCGCACAAGATGAACACCCGCTCCTGCGAGCGCGTCAACGGCCTGATGGTCATCCTGCGCGGGTACGCGTCGATGACCGGCGAGCTGGCGGGCGACCAGTGGAACGAGGGTGACGTGTCCTGCTCGGTGGTGCGCCGGGTCGCGCTGCCGGACGCGTTCTTCGCCCTGGACGGCCTGCTGGAGACGTTCCTGACGGTGCTCGACGAGTTCGGTGCCTTCCCGGCCGTCGTCGCCCGTGAGCTGGACCGCTACCTGCCGTTCCTCGCCACCACCAAGGTGCTGATGGGCGCGGTGCGCGCGGGCGTGGGCCGTGAGGTGGCGCACGAGGCGATCAAGGAGAACGCGGTGGCCTCCGCGCTGGCGATGCGCGAGCAGGGCGCCGAGCGCAACGAGCTGCTGGACAAGCTGGCCGCCGACGAGCGTCTGCCGCTCGACCGGGCTCAGCTGGACGCGCTGATGGCCGACAAGCTGTCCTTCACGGGCGCCGCGTCCGCGCAGGTCGCCCTGGTCGTCGCCCGGATCGAGGAGATCGTGAAGCAGCGTCCGGAGGCCGCCGGCTACACCCCCGGAGCGATCCTCTGACACGCTCGCCCCGCTTCACCCAGGCGGAGCTGGAGGCCGCCCGCGACCGTCTCGTACCGGACGTCGTCGCGGGCGGTCTGCGTGTGCTGTTCTGCGGGATCAACCCGGGGCTGATGACGGCGGCCACCGGCCATCACTTCGCCCGCCCGGGCAACCGCTTCTGGCCGGTGCTGCACCTCTCCGGTTTCACGCCGAGGCTGCTGAAGCCGGAGGAACAGCGCGAACTGCTGTCGTACGGGCTCGGCATCACGAACGTGGTGGCGCGGGCGACCGCGCGGGCCGACGAGCTGGGCGCCGAGGAGTACCGGGAGGGCGGCCGGCTGCTGGCGGAGAAGGTGCGGGAGCTGCGGCCCGCCTGGCTGGCGGTGGTGGGGGTGACCGCCTACCGGGCCGCTTTCGAGGAGCGGAAGGCCGGGGTGGGTCCGCAGGAGCGCCTCATCGGGGACACGCGCGTGTGGGTGCTGCCGAACCCCAGCGGGCTGAACGCGCACTGGACGGCGGCGACGATGGCGGAGGAGTTCGGGCGGCTGCGGGTGGCGGCGCGGGGCTGACGCCGGTCAGGGCGGGTCGGTCTCCGTGACGAACGCGAGGAGTTCGAAGGGCAGTTCCTTGTCCCACTGGGAGATGCCCAGGGCGAGCCGGCGTGCCGTGCCGAGGTGCTGCCACAGGTGGACGTCCGGTACGTGCCGGCTGAGCCAGGCCCAGGGCCGGGGTATGTCCTCGCCGTCCATCGAGCGCTCCAGGATGCTCGCGAGGCTGATCGCGTGCGGCGGGCCCCAGCGGTCGGTGAGCCGCTCCGTCAGGCCGTCCCGGTCGGCCTCGTACTGTTCCTCCGTCTCCTCCCGCAGCGTGCCGTCGTCCTCCCAGAAGTCGCCGCTGGTCTGTAAGGCGGCGACGACATGGCCGGGGCCTTCCGGGCCCACGTCCGTCCTGCCGTGCTCCACGGGGAACTCCCGGGTGCACAGCAGGTCGACGGTGGCGAGGCAGCGCGCGATGTCATGCGTTCCAGTAAACCCGCCGCCACTGACAATTGGCGTGGTGTCGGACGCCCCCGGGGCGGGCACCCCGGCGCCGGCTCAGGCGTCCCCGCTCAGGCGTCCCCGCTCAGGCGTCCCCGCTCAGGCGTCCCGGCTCCGCAGGCGCCACGCGCCCGCGAGGAGCACGGCCGCCGTCCACGCCGCGGTCACCGCCAGTCCCGACCAGGGTCCCAGGGGCCCGTCGTGGGTCTCGTACAGCACCACCTGGCCGGCCCGGTCGGGAAGGTAGTCGGTGGCTCCGCCGGCGGTGTCGCCGATCACGAACGACACGACGAGGATGAACGGGATCAGCAGGGAGAGCGCGCCCACCCCGCTGCGCAGCAGGGCCGCGAGGCCGGCCGCGAGCAGCGCCATCAGCGTGAGGTAGATCCCGCAGCCCACGACCCCGCGTACCTGCTCGCCCGGGGTGAGGCCGTCCGCCGCGTCGCCGAGGCCCGCCCGGGCGACGACGAGGGCGGCGAGGGCGGTGACCAGCCCGACGGCCAGCACGGGCACGGCGATGGCGGTCAGCTTGGCCGCGAACCACCGGCCGCGGCGCGGCACCGCGGCGAGCGAGAGCCGCAGCGCGCCCGCGTGGAACTCCGTGGACACGGCCATGGCGCCGAAGGAGATCGCGGCGATCTGGCCCGGTGTGACACCGGAGAGGGCCATGAAGAGGGGGTCGAACTCGGGGTCGGAGGTCTCGGAGCCGCCCGCGAGCGCGGAGAACGCCGTCGTCGCCGCGAACAGCGCGAGCAGCGTCCCGAGGAGGGAGCGGAGGGTGCGGATCTTCAGCCACTCGGAGTGGAGAACGGGTACGAACGACATGTCAGGCCTCCTGCGGCTGTGCGGTGAACTCGGCTTCCGTGGCTGTCAGATCGAGATAGGCCTGCTCCAGCGTGGCCTCCTCCGAGGCCAGTTCGAGGACGGGCACGCCCGCGGCGGACACCAGGCGTCCGATGTCGTCCACGCGCGCGTGCTCCACGGTCCAGTGCCCCGCCTCGTGCTCCACGGCGTCGTGGCCGTCCCGCGCGAGGGCGTTCTTCAGCGCGGCGGGGTCCGTGGTGCGGATCCGGACGCGGGGCCGCACACGCGTGTGGATGAACTCCCGCATCGGGGTGTCTGCCAGGAGGCGTCCCCGGCCCAGGACCACGAGGTGGTCGGCGAAGGACGCGGTCTCGTTCATGAGGTGGCTGGAGACCAGGACCGTGCGCCCCTCCCCGGCGAGCCGGCGCAGCAGCTCCCGGATCCAGATGATGCCTTCGGGGTCGAGCCCGTTGGAGGGCTCGTCCAGCATGATCACCCCGGGGTCGCCGAGCAGGGCGGCCGCGATGCCGAGCCGCTGGCGCATGCCCAGCGAGTACGTCTTCACCCGGCGGCGCGCGACGGCGGCGAGGCCGGTCTCCGCCAGCACCTCGTCGACCCGGCGGTGCGCGATGCCGTTGCTCGTGGCCAGCGTCCGCAGATGGTCGCGGGCGGTGCGGGAGCCGTGCGCGGCCTGCGCGTCGAGCAGGGCGCCCACGTGCCGCAGGGGTTCGCGGAGGGTGGCGTAGGCACGGCCGCCGAGGGTCGCGGTGCCGGAGGTCGGCCGGTCGAGGCCGAGCACCAGCCGCATGGTGGTGGACTTCCCGGCGCCGTTGGGGCCGAGGAAACCGGTGACACGGCCGGGGAGGACGTCGAAGGTGAGGTCGTCCACGGCTCGCCGGGTGCCGTACTCCTTGGTGAGGTCGCGGACTTCGATGCTGGTCATGGCAGCAGCCTGGCGGCCGGCGCGCCGCCGTTCCTCCCCCGCGCGTGGAGATCGTCTCCCCCGTGCGGGGGAGGTCCGCTGTCAGTGTGAGCTGGCACGATGACCCCATGGTCCGCATGCTTCGTCCGTTCGTACGGGCGGTGACGTACACCCGGTGGCTGCACCTCTTCATGGCCTGCGTCTGGCCTGCCGTGTGGTACCTCATCGACAGCACCCGGATGTACCTGGCGGCCGTGCTGCTGGCCGTGGCCGGGCTCGTGCCCGCGATGCGGGTCGTGGAGGGCCTCCAGGCCCGGCTGCTGCTGACCGGGCAGCGGCACGACGGGCCGGACACGGAGATCGTGGTGACGCCGGCGGTCACCTGGGGCGACCGCGGCCGGACCGTCCTGTGGCTCCAGGTCCGGCTGTTCCTGGGCGGTGCGGTCTCCTTCCTCACCATCCATCTCCCCATGCTCACCGACGACCTGGTGCGCACGGCCCGGGGCGGCACTCCCGACCCCTCCACGTTCCTCCAGGTTCCGGGCCACCACTGGTGGTACGCCCTCCTCGCGCCCCTTCCCCTGGTCGCGCTGGCCGCCGTCGTGGTCGCCGCCGGGCAGCTGATCACCGTCGTCGCCCGGCACCTGCTGGGCCCCTCCCCCGCGGAGCGGCTCACAGCGCTGGAGGAGCGCACCGAGCAACTCCTGGAGCGGACGCGCATCGCCCGCGAACTGCACGACTCGATCGGCCACGCGCTGACCGTCGCGGTGGTGCAGGCGGGGGCCGCGCGGGCGGCGGGTGACCCCGCCTTCACGGACCGGGCCCTGGACGCCATCGAGGAGACCGGCCGAGCCGCCCTGGAAGACCTGGAACGCGTCCTCGGCATCCTGCGCGAGTCGGAGCGGCCCGTGAGCAGCCGGCCGACGCTGACGGACGCCGACCGGCTGCTGGAGTCCGCGCGCGCCTCCGGAGCCAAGGTCGAGGCCGAGGTGACGGGCCCTCTGGACACGGTGCCAGGGCCGGTCTCCCGCGAGGGCTACCGCATCCTCCAGGAGTCGCTCACGAACGTGCTGCGGCACGCGGGTGCCGTCCCCGTCCGGGTGCGGGTCGAGGTCGGCGACGGATCGCTCGGTCTGGAGGTCCGCAATCCGCTGACCGCCGACATACCCGGGCCCGGCCGGGGCAGCGGTCTGCGCGGGATACGCGAGCGCGCGGCGCTGCTCGGCGGGCACGCGCACACGGGACCGCACGAAGGGGACTGGCAGGTGCGGGTGGAGCTGCCGCTGCGCTGATCTACGCTGGCCGAATGCCGGTCACCGTACTGCTCGTCGACGACGAACCCCTGGTCCGCGCGGGGCTGCGGGCCGTGCTGGAGGCACAGCCCGACATCGAGGTCGTCGGGGAGGCGGCGGACGGGGCGGCGGTGATCCCGCTGGTGCGCCGGCTGCGTCCCGACGTGGTCGCCATGGACGTACGCATGCCGCTGATGGACGGGATCGAGGCCACGCGCGCGGTGCTGCGGACGGTGGACGGGCCGCCGAAGATCGTCGTCGTGACGACCTTCGAGAACGACGAGTACGTCTACGAGGCGCTGCGCGCGGGCGCGGACGGGTTCCTGCTGAAACGGGCCCGGCCCGCGGAGATCGTGCACGCGATTCGGCTGGTCGCGGAGGGCGAGTCGCTGCTGTTCCCGGCGTCGGTGCGACGGCTGGCGGCCGAGTACGGCGACAAGGGCGGCAACCGCGCGGCCCGGGACACGCTGGAGCGGGCCCGGCTGACCGAACGGGAGGCCGAGGTGCTGCGGCTGATGGCGCGCGGGCTGTCCAACGCGGAGATCGCGGCGCGGCTCGTCGTGGGCACGGAGACGGTCAAGTCGCATGTGAGCGCGGTGTTGGCGAAGCTCGGGGCACGGGACCGCACCCAGGCGGTGATCACGGCGTACGAGTCGGGATTCGTCGCGCCGGGCTGAGCCGTGCCGCCGCGGCTGTGGGATTCCGCACTCGCCGGGGTGCGCCGCGCCGAGTACGATCCGCCCAACACGCGCACAAGCTGGAAGGACGGACGTTGGGGCGGCTGACCGGCGGGGATCCCTCGCTGCTGCGAAGGATCAACTCCGCGGTGGTGCTGCACGCGCTGCGTGCCACGGACTGCGCGACGCTGACGGAGATCACCGGGGTGACGGGCCTGTCCCGGCCGACCGTCGAGGGCGTGGTCGAGGACCTGATAACGGCCGGACTCGTCGTCGAGAAGGCGGCCGACGAGAGTGTCGCCCGGCGGCAGGGGCGGCCCGCGCGGCGGTTCCGGTTCCGGGCCGAGGCGGGTCATCTGCTGGGCCTGGAGATCGGCCCGCACCGGGTGGCCGCGCTCCTCGCCGACCTGGACGGCCGGGTGCTCGGCGCGCAGGCCAAGGACGTCGCCGAGACGGCCCCGGCGGACGAGCGGCTGGAGCGGCTGCGCACGGCGGTCGCCGAGCTGCTGCGCCGGGCGGGCGTCCCGCGCAGCTCCCTGCGCGCCGTGGGGGTCGCCACCCCGGGCATCGTCGAGGCGGACGGGACCATACGGCTGGGCACGGCGCTGCCGGAGTGGACGGGGCTGCGTCTGGGCGAGCGGCTGAGCCGTTCCTTCAAGTGCCCGGTGCTGGTGGAGAACGACGCCAACGCGGCGGCCGTGGCCGAGCACTGGAAGGGCTGCGCCACCGAGTCCGACGACGTGGTGTTCGTGCTGGCCGGGCTGAGTCCGGGGGCCGGTTCGCTGATCGGCGGGCGGCTGCACCGGGGGTACGGCGGGGCGGCCGGGGAGATCGGCGCGCTGCACCTGCTGGGCCGGGAGGTGACCCCGGAGACGCTGCTGTCCACCACGGACGAGCCGCTGCACCCGCTGGACGAGCAGGCGGTCGCCGAGGTGTTCACCCAGGCCCGCGAGGGCGACCAGCGGGCGCGGGCGGCCGTGGACCGCTTCCTCCAGCGGCTCGTCCACGACGTGGCCGCGCTGGTGCTGGCCCTGGATCCGGAACTGGTCGTCGTCGGCGGCTGGGCGGCCGGGCTGGACGGCGTACTGGAGCCGCTGCGGCGGGAGTTGGCGCGGTACTGTCTGCGGCCGCCGAAGGTGGCGCTGTCGCTGCTCGGTGAGGCGGCGGTGGCGACGGGTGCGCTGCGGCTGGCCCTCGACCATGTCGAGGAGCAGTTGTTCGCGGTGGAGGGGACGGTGACGGGCCGCTCCGCGGTGGGCCACCCGTGAGACGCGTCGCGCCCCGGAGGGTTCCGGGGCGCGGTTCACGGCGTCGAGGTGGCCCGGTGGGCCGAGGGTCCGTCAGGACGCCCGGCGTTCCGGCCCGTGGTGTATCTCCACCCCGCCGGACGCGCCGAACGTCAGGCGGCACGTGTCAGCGCGATAGGTCGCCACCGAGAGCGCGGCCGTGCGGCCGCCCGCGAAGAAGCGGGTGGTGACGACGAGGACGGGCGCGCCGGGCAGCCGGTCGAGTTCCTTGGCGTCGTCCGCGCGGGCCGAGCCCAGCTCCACGGCGCGGTCCTGGCCGTCGAGTTCCAGGCGCTGGAGTTCACGCAGCACCGCACGCGCGCGTGCGGCCGGGGACGGGGCGTCGATCGCGGACAGGTCGGGCACCGAGGCGTGCGGCACGTAGAGCAGTTCGGCGGCGACCGGCTGACCGTGCGAGACCCGGGAGCGGCGCACGGTGTGCACGGTCTGCTCGCGCGCGATCTCCAGAGCGGTGGCGACGGCGGCGGGCGGGGCCGCGACCGTGCTGTCGACGGCCTGCCAGGCGTCGTCGCCCGCGCCCGGCCAGGCCTGCCGGCCGGTGCCGACGGCGACACCCATGCGGGGCGGCGCGACGGTCGTGCCGACACCGCGGCGGCGCTGGAGCCGGCCTTCCAGTTCGAGCTGCTCCAGGGCCTGACGGAGCGTGGCGCGGGCGACGCCGAAGCGGGCGGCCAGCTCACGCTCGTTCGGCAGGATCTCGCCGACCGTGAACTCGGAGTCGAGTGCCTCGCTGAGCACCGTCTTGAGATGCCAGTACTTCGGTTCCGGTACCGATTCCAGTTGCGTGGTCCCCACCCTGTCCTCCGCAATCGCCGTGGTCCGGCGGCGTTTTCGCGCCCTTGTTTATTAAAGGTTGTTGTACTTCTCTGCGACCATAGGACGGCCCCCACCCTTGGTCAAGACCAATCCTCGATCCCCGTGGCGGCCTGTGGGTGCATGGGAGGAGAGGTTTCACGGGGCGTTCGTAAAGGCCCGGTTCCGTGACGTCGCGGCAAACCTCCCGTCGCGAAAAGAGAAGGCCGGGTGACCCCATGGGGCTACCCGGCAGTAGCAATCGCTGACAAGCTGTTCCCGGCGTCCGTCCGCCAGTCCAGTCGAGGAGCTTTCGCATGTCCGCCACCGTCTCCTTCCCGGTGCCCACCCCCAGCGGCCCGCAGACCGTCACGGTCTCGTACGCGCGCGTGGGCACGGGTGAACCGCTGCTCCTGCTGCACGGCATCGGTCACCACCGGCAGGCCTGGGACCCGGTGGTGGACATCCTGGCCGCCGAGCGCGACGTGATCGCCGTGGACCTGCCCGGCTTCGGCGTCTCCCCGGCCCTCCCGGACGGGCTGACCTACGACCTGCCGACGACGACCGCCGTGTTCGGCGCGTTCTGCGAGGCGCTGGAGCTGGACCGCCCGCATGTGGCGGGCAATTCCCTGGGCGGCCTGCTCGCCCTGGAACTGGGCCGCGGGAAGCGCGTACGGTCCGTCACCGCGCTCTCCCCGGCCGGGTTCTGGTCCGAGGCCGAGCGGCGCTACGCCTTCGGCGTCCTGCTGACCATGCGGCAGATCTCCCGGCGGATGCCGCTGCCGCTGGTCGAGCGGCTGGCGCGCTCGGCGGCCGGCCGTACGGCCCTCACCAGCACCATCTACGCCCGCCCGGCCCGCCGTTCACCCGAGGCCGTGGTCGCCGAGACGCTGGCGCTGGCCCAGGCCACCGGGTTCGACCAGACCCTGCGGGCCGGCGGCTCCGTGCTGTTCACCGAGGACGTCCCGGGGATCCCGGTCACCGTCGGCTGGGGCACCCGGGACTGGCTGCTCGTGCGCCGCCAGGGCATCCGCGCCAAGCGGATCATCCCCCGCGCCCGCCTGGTACGGCTGCCCGGCTGCGGCCACTGCCCGATGAACGACGACCCGGCCCTCGTCGCCCGCGTCATCCTGGACGGAAGCCGCTGAGGGACTGCCGGGGGTGACTGCCGTGCGAGTGCGGCCAGGTGCCGTAGGCGAACCCCCCGGCACCGCCGAAGCCCCCTTGGCCCCGCCGCCTCTCCTGCCGCTCCTGCCTCCCGTCAGTGCCCCCCACACCACCCCCGCCCCCACCAGCGCGCTGCCCGTTGCCTGGGCGGGGCCGTAGGAGCCTGTGCCGACCAGGGGGGCCGTGCAGGCGGCGGCGACGGGGATCAGGCCGGAGAAGAGCGTGGCGCGTTCCGCGCCGATGCGTTGCATGCCCATGTACCAGCACACGAAGCCCACGACGGTGACCACCGCCGCCTGCCACAGCAGCGCGGCGGTCTCCGCCGCGTCCGGCCGCCGCAGCCACGCGCCGCCGTCGGCCAGCAGCCCCACCACGGCGGACTCGGCGGCGGCCAGGCCGCACACCGTGGCGGACAGCAGCCGCGGCCCCAGGGGCCGCAGGACGGGCACGGCGAGCACCGCGAAGCCGACCTCACCGGCCAGCGCGCACCCCGAGTAGGCGAGGCCCGCGCCGTCGGTCCGCCCCCACCCCTGCACCGTGAAGGCGCCCACCGCGACGAGCGACGCCCCGTACAGGACCGTGCGCCGGGGCCGCCGTCCCTCCAGCAGGGGGACCACGACCGCCACGACGATCGGCGCGCAGCCCACGAAGACCCCGGGCACCGCCGGTTCCGCGGAGCGTTCGGCGGCCAGGACGGCCAGGTTGAAGCCGACCATCCCGACCGCCGCGAGCAGCGCGAGCCGTACCCACTGGCGGGGTGTGAGCGCGCGCAGCCGGTCCGGGGCCCCGGCCCCGGCCAGCGGGACGAGGAGCAGACAGGCGAGGGCGTAGCGCAGAAACTGGCCGCCCGCGTACGGGTAGGCGCCGAGGACGCTGTTGGCGGTGAAGGACGCGCCGACGAGGACGCAGGCGAGTGCGGCGAGCAGGCACCCGCGTGTGGTGGTGGCGTTCATGACGACGACGCTAGGAACCGCGGCGGTCCGGTTTAAGGTCCACTTCCATGACGTCATCGGGGACCAATCCGGACGGGCGGGCCACTCCCTCCGCCGCGTGGGAGGTGCTGCTGCCGGCCGTCTCCGCGCCGGCCCGCGCGCGGGGGCGGGCGTTGCAGACCGCGCTGCGGGAGGCGGTGCGGTCGGGGCGGCTCGCGCCGGACACCCGGCTGCCGTCCAGCCGGGATCTCGCCGCCGACCTCGGGGTGTCACGCGGGCTGGTCACGGAGGCGTACGAGCAGCTGACGGCCGAGGGCTATCTGCGCAGCGGCCGGGGTGCCGGGACCTGGGTGGGCGGTGCGGTGCGGGCGGCACCGCCGCGCGCGCGTGACCTCGCCCCGCGTCCGCCGGGCGCGCGGGTCGACTTCGTGCCGGGCACCCCGGACCTGGCGCTGTTCCCGCGCGCCGCCTGGGCCGCCGCGCAGCGGGGCGTGCTGGCCGAGCTGCCCCACGCCGAGCTGGGCTATCCCGACCCGCGCGGGCTGCCCCGGCTGCGCACCGCGCTCGCCGGGCTGCTCGCCCGCCGCCGGGGTGTGGTCGCCGACCCGGAGCGGCTGGTGATCGTCTCCGGGGTCGCCCAGGCGACGGCGCTGCTCGGGCTCGCGCTCCGCGCGCGCGGGTGGGACACGGTCGGCGTCGAGGACCCGGGGAGCCCGCAGCACAGCGCGCTGTACGCGGCGGCGGGCGTCCGCGCCGTACCCCTGCCGCTCGACGGGGAGGGGCTGGCGACGGGGCCGTTGCGGGGGTCCGGGGTGCGGGCGCTGGTGGTGACTCCGGCGCACCAGTTCCCGACCGGGATCGCCTACTCGGCCCGGCGGCGCACCGAACTGCTGGACTGGGCGCGGTCGGTGGACGGGTTCGTGCTGGAGGACGACTACGACGGCGACTTCCGCTACGACCGGGCTCCGGTGGGCGCGCTCCAGGGCCTGGACCCGGAGCGGGTCGCCTACACGGGGTCGGTCAGCAAGTCGCTGGCGCCGGGGCTGCGGCTCGGCTGGCTGCTGGTCCCCGAGGCGCTGGCGGAGGAGGTCGTGGAGCGCAAGCGGACGACGGACCTCGGCCATCCCACGCTGGACCAGGCGCTGTTCGCGCGGTTCGTGGAACGCGGGGACTACGACCGTCAGCTGCGCCGCTGCCAGCGGGCGTACCGGGAGCGGCGGGACACGCTCGTGGACGCGCTGGAGGAGCACTTCCCGGGGTCGCGGGTGTCGGGGATCGCGGCGGGGCTGCACGTCATCGCGGAGCTTCCGGCACGGTACGGGCCACTGGAGGATTTCCTGGCGCGCACGGCGTCGGCCGGGGTGCGGGTGCGGGCGCTGACGGAGTACGCACACGCGCGTACCGGCGAGGGCGAGCACGACGGCGAGGACCACGGCGGGGGCGGGGGCGGATTGCGGCTGGTCCTCGGGTACGCGCACGTGCCGCCCGCGCGGATCCGGGACGGCGTACGGGTGATGGCCGAAGCGGCCCGCGCGGCCCGGGCGGGGTGACGCGCGGCGTACTCCCCCTGTGTCCGCGGGGAGTTGTTCACTTGTGGTTCGCGTGTGCGCCGTGGCGCACCAGTAGGTCTGACGGTGCACACCGGCCGGTTCTCGTCCCAGGAGGCCTCTCCCATGTCACACCGTCCGTTCCCCGGTCGCCGCAGCGTGCTGCGCGGCTCGCTGGCCGCGTCCGCGGCCCTGACCCTGCCCGCGGCCGTCGGCGCGGCTCCCGCCCTCGCCCTGTCCGGGCGGCCCGGGGCCGGCTGGGGCGTACAGACCGGGGACGTGACCACGGACTCCGGTCTGGTGTGGGTGCGCTCCGACCGTCCGGCCCGGATGATCGTCGAGGCCTCGGCGACGGAGTCGTTCCGCGGCGCCCGCCGCTTCCACGGTCCGCTGCTCGGCGCGGGCACCGACTTCACCGGCACGACCCGGCTGCACGGCCTGCCGGCGGGCGAGCAGATCCACTACCGCGTGCTGCTGGCCGACCCGGACGACCCGCGCCGCACCGGTGAGCCGGTGACCGGCACCTTCCGCACGGCGTCCCTCAAACGCCGTGACGGGGTGCGGTTCGTGTGGTCCGGCGACCTGGCCGGGCAGGGCTGGGGCATCAACCCGGAGCTGGGCGGCTACCACATCTACGACGCGATGGCCGGGCTCGACCCGGACTTCTTCCTGTGCAGCGGCGACAACATCTATGCCGACGGCCCGCTCACCGGGTCCGTCGCGCTGCCCGACGGGCGGACCTGGCGGAACATCACCACCGAGGAGAAGGCGAAGGTCGCCGAGACCCTCGCGGAGTTCCGCGGCAACTTCCGCTACAACCTGCTGGACGAGAACCTGAAGGCGTTCAACGCCCAGGTCCCCTCGATCATCCAGTGGGACGACCACGAGGTCACCAACAACTGGTTCCCGGGCGAGATCTTCGCGGACACCCGGTACACCGAGAAGAACATCGACGTCCTCGCGGCCCGCGCCCGGCAGGCGTTCTCGGAGTACTTCCCGATCTCCACGCTGCGCCGCCCCGACGGCCGGGTCTACCGGACGGTCCACCACGGTCCGCTGCTGGACGTGTTCGTCCTGGACATGCGCACCTACCGCGACGCGAACTCGCCGGACGACCAGAGCGTGAACCGGCAGGGCATCCTCGGCCGTGAGCAGCTGGAGTGGCTCAAGCGCGAGCTGGCGCGCTCCCGGGCGGTGTGGAAGGTGATCGCCGCCGACATGCCGATCGGCCTGGTCGTGCCGGACGGCACGGACGGTCCGCCGAACATCGAGGCGGTCGCGCAGGGCGACCCGGGCGCGCCGCTCGGCCGTGAGCTCCAGATCGCCGAGCTGCTGCGGTTCGTCAAGCACCGCCGGATCACCGGCACGGTGTGGCTGACGGCCGACGTCCACCACACCTCGGCCCAGCACTACGACCCGTCGCGGGCCGCGTTCAAGGACTTCGCGCCGTTCTGGGAGTTCGTCTCCGGGCCGCTCAACGCGGGCGCGTTCCCGGCGAACGCGCTGGACGGCACCTTCGGCCCGGACCGGGTCTTCGTCAAGGCGCCCACGACGGCCAACGTGTCCCCTGCGGGCGGCTACCAGTTCTTCGGCGAGGTCGACATCGACGGCCACAGCGGGGAGTTGACGGTCCGTCTGCGCGAACAGGACGGCACGGTGCTGTTCACCCAGGTGCTCCAGCCGGGGCGGGTCGGCCAGTAACTCCCGTTACCCTTTTGGGTGTACCGCGCATCGGCGTCATCCCCCGGTGCGCGGTGCCTCCGAGGGGGGCATGGCCGGCTCGCGGTGGACCGCAGTCGTGGAAGAATTAACAATACGGACATATGTATCCTTTACCCGTCAGTCACAAACCGTTCGTGATCACGCAACACCATTCCTCCACAGTGGCTGCATGACTCGAGACATGACTGATGTGACGCGCGCGAAACACGGGCGCCCCGTGCACCACTGGCGGCGGGACCTCGTGGAACTGGCCGCCCTCTTCACGGCCGTCGCGGTGGCCGACGTGGTGGCGAACCTGGTGGGGCACGGCCCCGACGGCCCCGAGCTGCTGGCGCTGTCCGCGGCCGCCCTGCTCGCCACGGCCGGCTTCCACACCTGGTGGTCACGCCGCCACGGGCACGCACCGCCGACGAGCGATACCGGTGCCCGGCCGCCCTCCCCCGAGGCGCAGGCCGGGCCGTCCGCACTTCCCGGCGGGGTCGCCACCGAGAGCACCCTGTGGCGGATGCGGACCACGGTGAAGGACGAACCCGGAGCGCTGGCCGCGCTGTGCACGGCGCTGGCCGGCCACCGGGTGGACATCCTCAGCCTCCAGACGCACCCGCTGGGCGAGGACACGGTGGACGAGTTCCTGCTGCGTGCCCCGGGCGCGCTCGGGGCCGCCGAGATCACCCGCGCCGTGGCGCTGGCCGGCGGGGCGAGCACCTGGATCGAGCGGGCCGACGCCCACGACCTGGTGGACGCCCCCACCCGGGTGCTGGGCCTGGCCACCCGTACCGCCCTGGACGCGGCCGAACTGCCGCTGGCCCTGCGCCAGTTGCTGGGCCGGTGCACGATCCGTTCGCTGCCCGCCGCACCGGCCGGCGGCGGCCGGGGGCCGGCCGGGGTGCCCGTGGAAGGCGTGCTGGAGGACACCGTGATGCGCCTGCGGGCGCCGGAAGGCGGAGTGATCACCGTGGAGCGGCCGTATCTGCCGTTCACCCCGACCGAGTTCGCACGCGCGCGTGCCCTGGTGGAGCTGGACGCCCGGCTCGGCCCCCGCGTCCCGCTCGGCCAGGACGTGCTGACGCTGCCCGAGGGCAACGACATCACCGTGCGCCGGGCCGACACCGGCGATCTGGAGGCGGCCAGGGAGATGCACGAGCGGTGCTCGCCGCGCACCCTCGGCATGCGCTACCACGGGCCCGTCGGGGACGCCGACCGCTACCTCAAGCACCTGCTCAGCCCCCGCTTCGGCCGCACCCTCGCCGTGCAGACGACGTCCGGCCGCATCGTCGGCCTCGGCCATCTGCTGTGGGACGGCGACGAGACGGAGGTCGCGCTGCTCGTCGAGGACCAGTGGCAGCGGCGCGGCATCGGCGCCGAACTCCTCGGCCGGCTGGTCGCGATGGCCGTCGAGGCGGGCTGCGAGAGCGTGTACGCCGTGACGCAGTCCTCCAACACCGGCATGGTCGCCGCCATGCGCGGCCTGGGGCTGCCGCTCGACTACCAGATCGAGGAGGGCACCCTCGTGATCACCGCCCGGCTGGAGCGGACGGCGGCGCGGGCCGAGTCCGGGGCGTCCGGGGCCCACGGAGCCCACGGGACCCACGAAGTCCACGGAGTTCGCGGCGTCCAGGGGGAACGGATCGCGCGCGACTGAGGCGCGCGGCCGTGACGGACGCAGAACGGCCGTGAGGGCCCGGCGGTGCGACCGCCGGGCCCTTCTCACACCCCGACGACCGCGCCGAGCGCCCCCGTCAGATCCCGCCAGAGGTCCTCGACGTCCTCCAGCCCCACCGACAGCCGCAGCAGCCGGTCGCTGACCCCTGCGCCCCGGCGCTCCTCGGCGTCCACGATGCGGTGGCTGATGGACGCCGGGTGCTGGATGAGGGTGTCGACGCTGCCGAGGCTCACCGCCGGGGTGATCAGCCGGACGCCCGCGATCACCTCGTGCGGGTCGCCGTACACCTCGAAGGCGACCATCGCGCCGCCGACGCGCGGATAGTGGACGCGGGCCACACGCGGATCGGCGGCCAGCCGCCGGGCCAGTTCGGCGGCGTTCGCGGAGGCGGCCCGGACCCGCACCGGGAGCGTGGCGAGACCGCGCAGCAGCAGATAGCCGGCGAGCGGGTGCAGCACCCCGCCGGTGGCGAACCGCACCTGCCGCAGCCGCCCGGCGAACTCCTCGTCGCAGGCCACCACGCCCGCCAGGACGTCCCCGTGCCCGCCGAGGTACTTGGTGGCGCTGTGCAGCACCAGCCGCGCCCCCGTCTCGGCGGGCCGCTGGAGCACCGGGGTGGCGAAGGTGTTGTCGACGAGCAGCGGCACGGAGCCGCAGGCGTGGGCGACGGCCCGCAGGTCGACCTCGGCGAGGGTCGGGTTCGCCGGGGACTCGACCAGCACCAGACCGGTGTCGGGGCGCAGCGCGTCCGTGATCCCGGCCGGGTCGGTCCAGGTGACCTCCGAGCCGAGCAGCCCGGCCGTCAGCAGGTGGTCGCTGCAGCCGTACAGGGGCCGTACCGCCACGACGTGCCTGAGGCCCGTCGAGGCGCGCGCCAGGAGGACCGCGCTCAGCGCCGCCATCCCGCTGGCGAAGGCGACCGCGCTCTCGGTGCCCTCCAGCCGGGCGAGGGCCGTCTCGAAGCGGGCGACCGTCGGGTTGCCCAGCCGGCCGTAGACGGGCGGCCCGTCCGGTGCGGCGCCGGTCGCGGCGAACGCGTCGATCCGGGCGGCCTCGGCGCGGCTGTCGTAGGAGGGGTAGGTGGTGGACAGGTCGATCGGCGGGGCGTGCAGGCCCTGCCGGGCCAGGTCGTCCCGTCCGGCGTGCACGGCCTCGGTGGCCAGTGCGCGGGACGGCGGGACGGACGGACGTACCTCGTCGTACGTGCGGGTGCTCGCTGCGGCTGAGTCCATGGACGGCAGAGTGAACACCGAGCGGGTCACATTAATCGAACACCGTGCTACGTTCGGCCGATGGCCGAATCTGTCGTACTGGACCCGGTGGACCTCCAGCTGCTGCGGCTGCTGCAGAACGACGCCCGGACGACCTACCGCGATCTGGCGGCGCAGGTCGGCGTCGCGCCGTCCACCTGTCTGGACCGCGTGACGCGGCTGCGCCGCTCGGGGGTGATCCTCGGGCATCAGCTGCGACTGGATCCGGCCAAGCTCGGGCGCGGCCTCCAGGCGCTGCTGTCGGTGCAGGTCAGGCCGCATCGGCGGGAGCTGGTGGGGCCGTTCGTGGAGCGGATCCGGGCGATGCCGGAGGCACTGTCCGTCTTCCATCTCACCGGGCCGGACGACTATCTGGTGCATGTCGCGGTCACGGGCATGGCGGATCTGCAACGGCTGGTGCTCGACGAGTTCACGGCCCGGCGCGAGGTGGCCCGGGTGGAGACCCGGCTGATCTTCCAGCAGTGGGAGTGCGGCCCGCTGCTGCCACCCGCGCCTTCCGGACAAACGCCGTGACGCGCGCCGTCGCGTCGTACGAGGATGGTGGGCATGTCACAGACCAACAGCCCGCTGCCCCGCGAGGTCGCCGACGCCTTCGTCGACGACCTCATCGCCCTCGACCCGGTGACCGGTACCTTCCTCGGCGTGCCGGAGAGTTCGAGCCGGCTGCCCGACTACTCGCCCGCGGGCCGGGAGGCGCTCGCGGTACTCGCGCGCAACACCCTGGCCGAGCTGGCCGAGGCCGAGCGGCGGCCCGGCGCGGAGAGTGACATCGAGCGCCGGTGCGCGCGCCTGCTGCGCGAGCGCCTCACCGCGGAACTCGCCGTGCACGACGCCGACGAGGGGCTGCGCTCGGTCGGCAACATGTCCACACCGGCGCACCATGTGCGTGAGGTGTTCACCGTGACGCCCACGCGGACCGACGCGGACTGGGCGGCGATCGCCGAGCGGCTACGCGCGGTGCCGGCGGCGCTGGCGGGCTACCGGGAGTCGCTGGCCCTCGGCCTGGAGCGCAAGCTCTACGCGGCGCCCCGCCCGACCGCCACCTTCGTCGGACAGCTCACCGAGTGGTCGGACACCGACGGCGCGGGCCGCGGCTGGTTCGAGGACTTCGTCGCCACGGGCCCGGACGCGCTGCGCGCCGAACTGGACGAGGCGGCCCGCGCGGCGACCGCCGCCGTGGTGGAGCTGCGGGACTGGGTGCGCGACGTGTACGCGCCGACCGTCCAGGACGCGCCGCAGACCGTCGGCCGGGAGCGGTACGCCCGCTGGTCGCGCTACTTCAACGGCACCGATCTCGACCTGGACGAGGCGTACGCGTACGGCTGGGCGGAGTACCACCGGCTGCTCGGCGAGATGCGCGCGGAGGCCGAGAAGGTCCTGCCGGGCGCGGCCACGCCCTGGACCGCGCTCGCGCACCTCGACGAGCACGGCCGGCACATCGAGGGCGTCGACGAGGTCCGCGACTGGCTCCAGGGCCTGATGGACCAGGCGATCGAGGCGCTCGACGGCACCCACTTCGAGCTCGCCGAGCGGGTCCGGAAGGTGGAGTCGCGGATCGCCCCGGCCGGCAGCGCGGCGGCCCCCTACTACACGCCCCCGTCGGAGGACTTCTCCCGGCCGGGCCGCACCTGGCTGCCGACCATGGGGCAGACCCGCTTCCCGGTCTACGACCTCGTCTCGACCTGGTACCACGAGGGCGTCCCCGGCCACCACCTCCAGCTCGCGCAGTGGGCGCACGTCGCCGGGAACCTCTCCCGCTACCAGGCCTCCGTCGGCATGGTCAGCGCCAACTGCGAGGGCTGGGCCCTGTACGCGGAGCGCCTGATGGACGAGCTGGGCTTCCTCACGGACCCGGAGCAGCGGCTCGGGTACCTGGACGCGCAGATGATGCGCGCGGCCCGGGTCATCGTCGACATCGGCATGCACCTCGAGCTGGAGATCCCGGCCGACTCGCCGTTCCACCCCGGCGAGCGCTGGACGCCGGAGCTGGCGCAGGAGTTCTTCGGCGCGCACAGCAGCCGGCCGGCGGACTTCGTGGAGAGCGAGCTGACCCGCTATCTGAGCATTCCCGGCCAGGCGATCGGCTACAAGCTCGGTGAGCGGGCCTGGCTGCAGGGCCGGGAGCGGGCCCGCGAGCGGCACGGCGACGCCTTCGACCTCAAGGCCTGGCACATGGCGGCCCTTTCGCAGGGCTCCCTGGGCCTGGACGACCTGGTGGACGAGCTGGCACAGCTCTAGCGGCACCCGGCCGGGAAAGCAGCCGCAGCCGGCCGCGTCCACGGGCGCGGTCAGCAGCCGCAGTCGGCCGCGTCGACAGGCGCGGTCAGCGGGTCGGCGGCGCGTCGCTCGCCGCCCTCCCAGGTCTCGTACGCGAAGCCCTCGCGCACCCAGTACTCGAAGCCGCCGAGCATCTCCTTGACCCGGTAGCCGAGTTCGGCCAGCGCGAGGGCGGCGCGGGTGGCGCCGTTGCAGCCGGGGCCCCAGCAGTACGTCACCACCGGCACGTCCTTGTCGAGGAGCGCCTCGGCCTGCTCGGGGATCTGCGCGGTGGGCAGGTGGACCGCGCCGGTGATGTGACCCTGGTCCCAGGACGCGGTGGAACGGGAGTCCAGGACGACGAAGCCCGGGTCGCCGCCGGCGGCGAGCGCCGCGGCCACGTCGGAGACATCGGCGTGGAAGACGAGGCTCGCGCGGAAGTACGCGGCGGCCTCGGCGGGGGCGGCGGGGGCCACGCGCAGGACGGGGTTCACGGTGGTCGTGGCGTTCATCGGGGGCCTTTCTCCGGTGGTGTCCGACACCCAGAAATCTATGGCCGGTGATCATCTTCCTGAAGGGGTGTTCCACGGCCCGGACCTTGCCCCGCCGGGGATTCCCCTGCTATCCCTCGGTCATGACCGTGTATTCCCCGGACGCCACCGACTGGCGCATCCTCGAGGTCCTCCAGCGCGAGGGCCGGGCCAGCTTCGCCGACCTGGCGCGGGCCGTGTCCATGTCGGCGAGCGCCGTGACCGAGCGGGTGCGCCGGCTGGAGGAGGCGGGCGTCATCCAGGGGTACGCGGCCGTGGTGGACCCCGAACGGCTGGGGCTGCCGATCCTGGCCTTCGTGCGGCTGCGCTACTCCAACGGCAACTACAAGCCGTTCCATGACCTCGTGGCCGTCACGCCCGAGATCCTGGAGGCGCACCACGTGACGGGAGACGACTGCTTCGTGATCAAGGTGGCCGCCCGTTCGATGCGCCACCTGGAGGAGGTGTCGGGCAAGATCGGCACGCTGGGCTCGGTCACCACGAGCGTCGTCTACTCCTCGCCCCTGCCCCGGCGCCCGCTGGGCCGCTAGGGGGTGTCTTGTGGATCTTGCCGAGGGTCGCGGGGCCGGGCACGCACTCCCCCAGAGGGGGGACCCCCAGCGGCGTTGTCGTCGGTTGCCGACTCCCCCACGCTCGGCTGCGCTCGCGCGGGGGGGGGGGGGGGGACCCCCATCGCGTCGACGCCCTCCTCCGCCATGCAGCTGCACGCACCAGACCCCGCTCGGCTCGGCCGAGAGGCACCGTTACCCGGAGCCGGCCTGATCCACAAGACACCCCCTAGCCCCGCTGGCGCACGGTGGACCCCGACCGTCCCTTCACGACCTCCAGCTGCGCGTGGATGCGGCGTCGCAGATCGGCGACATGGCTGACGATGCCGACGCTGCGGTCGCGTTCGCGCAGGGAGTCGAGGACGTCCAGGACCTCGTCCAGGGTCTGGTCGTCGAGGCTGCCGAACCCCTCGTCGATGAAGAGGGTGTCCAGCCGGACCCCGCCCGCCTCGTCGGTCACCACGTCGGCGAGCCCGAGCGCGAGGGCGAGCGAGGCGAAGAAGGTCTCGCCGCCCGACAGGGTCGCGGTGTCCCGCTCCCGCCCGGTCCAGGCGTCGACGACGTGCAGCCCGAGCCCGCTGCGGCCGCGTCCGGCCCGGTCGTCGGAGTGGACGAGGGTGTAGCGCCCGGACGACATCCGCTGGAGCCGTACGGTCGCGGCGGCCGCCACCTGTTCGAGCCGGGCCGCCAGGACGTACGCCTCCAGCCGCATCTTACGCTCGTTGTCGGCGGAGGTGCCCGCGGTGAGCCCGGCCAGGCGCGCCACCCGGTCGTACTCGTCGCGCAGCGGGGCGAGCCGCCGTACGCCGTCGGCCGCGCGCGCGGAGAGCTGGTCGAGTTCGGCGCAGCGGCGGGCCGCCGCGTCCTGCGCGGAGGCGGCCCGGCGCAGCCGTTCGGCGGCCTCGGCGGCGGTCCGCTCGGCCGAAGCGAGGTCGGCGGGCGGACGCTCGGCGGCGGCCACCGTGTCCGGTTCGGCGAGGACCGCGCGGACGGCGGCCTCCTCGGACTGCCAGGCGTCCAGGCGCCGTTGCAGGTCGCGGTGGGCGGTGTCGTCGAGGACGGCGTCGGCGGCGGCCTGCGGGGTGTCGAAGCCGGCCCGGAAGGCGGCCTCGTCGAGGCGTCCGTCGGCGGCCTTGAGGCGTGCGGCGCTCTCCTCGGCGGCCCGGGCCCCGTCGGCGGCCTCCGTGAGCAGCCTGACCTGCCGCTCCAGCTGCTCGGCCCGCGCGGCCACGCTGCGCGCCGCGCCCCTGGCCAGCGCCAGCTCCTCCTCCAGCCCGGCCCGTTCCCGGTCCAGCCGTTCACGGTGACCGACCCGGGAGGCGGCCCGGACGGCGGCGTCGCGCTGGGCCGCCGTACGCCGCTCGTGCTCCTGCTCGGCGCTGCGCAGTTCCTCGCGCGCGGAGTGCAGCGCGGAGGCCTCGCGACGAGCCCGCTCGTGGTCGCGCTCCAGCTCCTCGGTCTCGGCGGCGAGCGCCTCGGCCGGGGTGTCGCCGGCCTCGGCGAGCGCGGCGGCCAGCTCCCGCTGTACGTCGCTCAGCCGCCGCAGATCCCGGCCGTGCCGTTCCTCGGCGTCCTGGTGGGCGGCCAGGGCCCGCTCCTCGGCCTCGCGATCGACGTGCCCGGCGTCCTTGCGGGCCGGGGCGGGGTGCTCGGTCGCACCGCAGACGGCACACGGTTCCCCGTCGGTGAGGTGGGCGGCCAGCTCGGCGGCGATGCCGTCGAGGCGCTGTTCCTTGAGGTCCAGCCAGTGGGCGCGGGCGTCGAGCGCCCGCTGCTCCGAGGCGCGGGCCCGCTCCCGGGCGTCCTCGCCGTCGCGGGTGAGCCGGTCGCGCAGCCGGGCGGCCCGCAGCCGCCGCTGCGCGGGCTCGATCCGGACGGCCAGCTGCTCGGCGCGGGTGGCGGACTCCTGCGCGGACTCGATCCGGTCCTGGAGCGCGGCACGGGTCGCGTCCCAGCCCGCCAGCCAGCCCTCGCTCTCCGTCAGGACGTCCTCGTCGGCCCGCTCCTGCCGGTCGAGGTCCGCGCGCTCGGCGACCAGCGCGGCCAGCCGCCGCTCACCGCGCCGGGCGGACTCCAGCCCGCCCAGCTCCTCGGCGGCCCGGCGCGCGGCGGCGGCCAGCCCGGCGGCACCGTCCTGCGCGAACCGCTCCGGCAGGGCCGCACGCGCGCGTGCCTCGGCGCCGGCCGCCCGCCGGTGCTCGGTGTCGGCGGCCTCCCGCAGCTCCAGCGCCGGCGCCACGGCCTCCGCCTTGCGCCCGCGCTCCCACCGGGCCCGCGCTTCCTGGTACGCCCCGGCCCGCTCCTCCAGCCGCCGGGCGCGCTCCCGCGCCTCGGCGAACCGCCCCTGCAACCGGGCGAGTTCGCGTACGTCGTCCAGGGCACGCTCGGCCGCGGCCTGCGCGGAACCGGCGGCGAGGCGGCCGCACTCGGCGACCGTCAGCCGCTCGCGGGCGGTGCTGCGGGCGACGGCGGCCGCGTCCAGGACGGCCTCGGCCAGGCCCGGCTCGCCGGGGGTCAGCTCGTCGGGCAGCTCCATGGAGTCACCGGCGGCCTGCTGCATGCGGTGCGCGTCGGCGAGCAGCGCGGCGTCGCCGTCACGCACGCGTGCCTCGGCGGTGCGGCGGCGTTCGACGAGCCGTTTCTCGACCTCGGCGAAGCGCCGGGTGTCGAAGAGACGGCCCAGCAGCCGGCCGCGGGCCTCGGCGTCGGCGCGCAGGAAGCGCGCGAAGTCGCCCTGGGGCAGCAGCACGACCTGGCAGAACTGCTCCCGGCTCATGCCGAGCAGCTGGGTGATCTCCTCGCCGATCTCCTGGTGGGAGCGGCTGAGGTCCTTCCAGGCGCCGGCGGCCGGGTCGTACTCGCGCAGCCAGGTCTGGGCCTTGTCGACGGTGGTGCCCTGCCTCTTGCCCTTCTTGGGACGCTCGTGGGGCGGCTGGCGGGTGATCTCCAGCCGGCGTCCGGCGACAGTGAGGTCGAGGGTGACCTCGGTGCGGGTGCCGGGGGCGGCGTGGTCGCTGCGCAGGGTGAGGCCCTGGCCGTTCTGCCGGGCGCCCGGGACGGAGCCGTACAGCGCGTAGCAGACGGCGTCCAGGACGGAGGTCTTGCCCGCGCCGGTCGGGCCGTGCAGCAGGAAGAGCCCGGCGGCGGACAGATCGTCGAAGTCGACACGCTGGGAGTCGCCGAAGGGCCCGAAGGCGGTGAGATCGAGCCGGTGCAGCCTCATCGGGCGCCTCCCTCGTGATCGTCGGGGCGCGGCAGCATCCCCCCGTGCGGGCGCGGCATCACCGGGCGGCTCCCCCCGCCCTCGTCCGGGCGCCGCCTCACCGGGACGCCTCGCGTACCGTCTCGTCCACGCGGACCGCGTCGAAGGCGTCCCGCAGCACGCCGCGCTCGCGCGCGTCGGGACCGGCGCCGCGCACATGGGCCACGAAGTCCTCGGCGATCTCCTGGTCGTCGCGGCCGGCGAGGCGTCGGGCGTACGACACGTCGGGGTCGCCCGGGGCCCGCTCGGGGGCGAAGACCAGGCTGAGGGTGTGCGGGAAGCGGTCGGTGAGCCGGGCCATGGGGTCGGCCGGGCGGACGGCGTCGGTGAGCGTCGCCTCGACCCACGCGTCCTCGTGCCGCGCGAGGGCGGGATCGGCCAGCAGCTCCTCCAGGGTGCCCCGGATCCGGGCGAGCGCGCGCGGCACCGGGCAGTCGATCCGCTCGGCGCTCAGCGAGCCGTCGCCCGCCAGGTCGACCAGCCACATCGTCTTGCGGTGCTCGGTCTCGGAGAAGGAGTACGGCAGCGGGGAGCCGGAGTAGCGGACGCGCTCGGTGATGGTCTGGGAGCCGTGGAGATGGCCGAGCGCCACGTAGTCGACGCCGTCGAAGACCCCGGCGGGCACGGCGGCGACCCCGCCGACGGTGATGTCGCGCTCGCTGTCGCTGGGCTCGCCGCCGGTGACGAAGGCATGGGCGAGGACGACGGAACGGGTGCCCGGCGCACGGGTCGCGAGGTCGGCGCGGACCCGGTCCATGGCGGCGGCGAGCACGCTCTCGTGACCGGCCCGTTCCACCCTGAACTCGTCCTTCACCAGGGCGGGTTCGAGATACGGCAGTCCGTAGAAGGCGACGTCGCCGTGGGCGTCGGCGAGCACCACGGGCGTCCCGGCCGCCGCCGGGTCGGTGCGCAGATGGATGCCGGCGCGGTCGATGAGCCCCGCTCCGACGCCGAGCCGGCGGGCGGAGTCGTGGTTCCCGGAGATCATCACCGTGGGCACGCCGAGGGCGGCGAGCCGGTGCAGTGCGTCGTCGAACAGCTCGACCGCGGCGAGCGGCGGCACGGCACGGTCGTACACGTCGCCCGAGACGAGCACGGCGTCGACCTCGCGCTCGCGCACGGTCGTGACGAGCCGGGCGATGAACTCGGCCTGGGCGCCGAGCATGCTCACCCGGTGGAAGGCCCGGCCCAGGTGCCAGTCGGAGGTGTGCAGCAGTCTCAAGAAAACGCTCCGGCCCGCATGTCTCCCCCGCCTACGCCCTCGGAGCCGACACCGGCCGGTCCGGGCTCTCCGTCACCACGCACCACGCTAACGCCTGCCGGCCCGTGCTCCCGCACCGGCCACAGTCTGCCATCGCCGCCGGCGGCTCCGGCCGGTATGCCCCGTTCACTCCGGTTCCCCTTTCGGGACACACCGGTTGATCGGTCTCGACCGGACAGGACCGGAACAGGTTCGGCGACTTTCGGACAATGTGAGAAGAAGCGCTCCGTCGTGCGCGGGTGCGCTCCTACATTGGCCCCCTGTTTTGCGTGGAGCACGGGGGAACAGCATGGATCCGGTGACGGCCGTGGCAGCGGCAGGCGTGGCGCTCGTGGTCAAGGGAGCGCTCGAATCGGCGGGCCAGGAGGCCGGCCGCTCGGGCTGGAACGGCGGAGCGCGGCTCGTCGAGCGCATCCGCGCGCGGTTCCGCGGCAACGCGGACGCCGAAGGGGCGCTGGACCGGGTCACCGGCGCGCCCGACGACGAGGACGCCCAGCAGGCACTGGAGCGGCAGCTCGCCGCCCACATGCTGCTCGACTCGGGCTTCGAGACCGAGATCCGGCGGCTGGTCGACGAGGCCGTGGCGACCCGGGGCGGCGCACAGATCAGCGCGGCGCTGATCAAGAACGCCCAGGTGTTCAACGGCAAGGTCGAAGTGCAGGGCGACTGGAAGACGTCGTAGGACATCGCCCGTCCGCCGGGGCACGGGAGGGACGTGTGCCCTCGTCCCGTCGCCGTCCGTGCGCCGCCCGTGCGCCGGGCGCGGGCCGGGGCCGCGAGTGCCCCGTGGTCCGGCGCGGCGCCACGCGCGGGCGCGCGCTCCGGCGCGGCCCGCCGTCTCCCACCTGACCGCACCACAACCCGAAGCCGAAGGCCCAGCATGAGTGAGGACACCTCCGCCGAGAGCACCCGGGCAGCCGGCGTCCGCGCCGGGGCCCGCCCCGGGGCCCGCTCGGACGAGCCGCCCCGGGAGAAGGACGACGCCCGGCGCGACACCGGCAAGGACCGGACGCCACCTGAGTCCAAGGACGACCGCACGACCGCCGACGAACCGCGCACCCCCGCCGAGGAGCGGGACGGCCCGATCAGCGAGAAGGACGCCCTGCGGTCCCTCACGGAGGCCGGCGCCCACGGCGACGCCGAGCGCTCCGAGGCGCTGCGCGCGGGCGCCATCGCCGACGAGATCGCCCGGCGGCTGAACGCCGACGCCTCCGGCACCCGGATCGGCACCCTCGCGCTCTTCAACGAGACCGTCAGCTTCGGCGGCGGCCTCCACACCGGCGCCGGGCGCGGCACGGAACGGCGGCCGGGCGGGGCGTCCCTGCTCGCACTGGACACGACCGAGGTCGCCGACCACACCGACCTGTACGTCCAGCCCGAAGGGTACGAGGACGCCGTCGAGGTGCTGCGCGAGCGGCGGCTGCTGGTGCTCACCGGGCCGCCCGGCAGCGGCCGGACGGCCGCCGCCGTCAACCTGCTCGAGGAGGCCCTCGCCATCGACGGCGGCGGAGGCGGCGGCTGCCACCGGCTCCTGGTGCCCTCGCAGGTACTGGAGCCGGGCTGGGAACCGCCGGTGAAACACTCCGGGTACCTGGCGGTTCTCGAGGACGGACCGGCGGGCGTCCGGCGGTTCACCACCGTGTCGGGGAGCGGCGGCGATCTCGGGCCGGCCCAGTGGGCCGCCGTGGCCGCCGCGCTGCGCGACGCCGGCAGCCTCCTCGTCCTGACCGGCGGTCACGACCTGGAGGTCCTCGCGGCCGGGCCGGGCGGCGACCACCTCGCCCATCACCCGCTCACCCCCCTGGACCCGGTGGCCGTCGTCGAGCGGCGGGTCCTCGGCCACGGCGGCGGCGCCGACGCGTACGCCGATCTGCACGCCCTGCTGGAACGCACCGGTGCGGCGGCCGCCCTGCGCGAGCAGCCCGCCGCGCGGCACGCGGCCCGGCTGGCCTCCGTCATCAGCGCGCACGGCGACATCGCGGCCGAGGTGGCCCGGCTGCGCGACCCCAGCGAACAGGTACGGGCCTGGTTCGACCGGTACCGCGAGCCGGAGCCGGTGGCCTTCGCGCTCGCGGCGGCCGTCCTGGAGGGCAGCGGCTATCTCACCGTCGCCGACGCGGCCGTCGCCCTGCGCGCGGCCCTGACCGAGCCCGCGGCCGCCCCGCCGGACCTGCGGTTCGGGGATCTCCTCGGCCATGAACAGCAGTGGATCCGGCTCGAACTGCCAGACACGGACAGCCTCCTGGCCGGTCCGCCCCGGGTGTACTTCCGCAACGCGCTGCTCGGACAGGTCATCCTCGCCTACGCCTGGACCGTGCTCGACGGACGCCGCGGCGCCGTGCTCGACTGGCTGCGCCGGCTGCTGACCCACCCCGACCTCGAGGTGCGCGCCCGTGCCTCGGTGGCCGCCGGTGTGCTGGTCCTGGCCGACCCGCAGCACGCCGTGCACCGCTTCCTCGCCTCCTGGGCGGGCAGCACCTCCTGGCCGCTGCGGCAGGCCGCCGCCACCGCGCTCGGCGTGGCGGGCAGCCGCCCGGAGACCGCGGACCCGGTGTGGGAGCTGCTGCACCACTGGGCGCGCGGCGACGCCTCCGCGCAGCAGCGCCGGCTCGCCGGTACGGCGGCGAACGCGGTCGGCGGACTGCTCGGCCGCAGCGCGCCCGACCGGGCCGTCGCCGTGCTGCGCGCGGCGCTGGACCGGGGCGACGACTGGGGCACGCTGCCGTCGGTGGCCTGGGGCGGCGTCCACCTCCTGCACCAGGGGGAGGTGGTGACGCTGCTGGACGCCTACCTGGAGTGGTCCGAGCCGCAGGACCTGTCCCCCATGGTCGTCAAGACCCTGTCCGCGTTCGTGTTCGCCGTCTCCCGGCCCTACGAGCAGCCTCTCGTGACGGCGGACGACGACGGAGGCGACGACGCGGACGGGGGCAGGGGCGAAGGCAGGGGCAGAGGCGGAGGCAGGGGCGGAGGCGGAAAGCGGGTGCCGGGCGTGCCCGTGCTGCTGACGGAACTGCCCCGCCACCACGACCGGCTCGCCGAGCTCTGGGCGCGCGCCCTCGCCCGCAAGCCCGTGCAGGACACCGCGCTGGAGGCCCTGCACGCGTGGATCGACGACCACGCCGACGACAGCCCCGGCGCCCTCGACGCGATCGGCCGGCTGCTGACAGCGGTCGCCCGCCGGCCCGGACGCCACCGCGAACGCCTGGAGTGGTGGCTGGAGAAATGGGCCCGCGACCGCGACCGCCCCTCGGCGAACGCGGCCCGGCTGCTCCGCGAGTTCGACCGCGGCGGCCGGTGACACCGGCCACCGGCCACCAGCCCCACATCCCGTCAGCCACCGGAACTCACCCACAGCAACGGAAGGAAAGGGGGAGACATGGAGGAACAGACCTACGACCCGATCCTGAGCAGCGACGACGTCCCCAAGTGGCGGCTCACCAATCCGCTGCGGCCACCGGCTCCCGGCCGTGCCCTCGTCCTGGTCCGCGACAGCGGTCCCTCGCTGACGATCCGCAGCGGCGAGGAGATCCCCTCGTCGCGCTTCGGCGCGTACCGCAGTGTGTTCACCGTCGACATGACCGAGCACCGGCTCGTCCTCGACATCGATGTGCCCAGCCGGGACCACACCTTCTCCTTCCGCAGCCGGGTCGACCTGGTGTGCCGGGTCGCCGACCCGGCCAAGGTGGTCGAGCGCGGGATCCGCGACATGAGCGGCGCGCTGTACGGCTACCTGCGCAAGACGCTGCGCACGGTCGCCCGGGACTACGACATCGCCGAGTTCCACGCGGCGGAGATCGCGCTGAACTCCGCCCTGACCGCGTTCGGCGGGGACGACGCCGTCCGGCTGCGCAACATCCAGATCGAACTCCTCGTCGACGAGGAGGAGACGGCGGCCAGCGGACGGGAGTTCCGCAACGTCGTACGGGAGACCCGGCTGGACGGCATGCGGCGACGGCGGCACGTGGACATGATCCGGGAGGAGGGCGTCGACGGGCTGATCGCCGAGATCATGGAGAAGGAGGGCCCGCGCGCGGCGCTCGCCTGGATCGAGAAGGGCGAGGCGGAGAAGCGGGAGGTCCGGCGCGAGGTCATGCGCATGGTCCTGGAACGCGGCGACGTCGACCGCGAGCCCTTCGAGCAGGCCGAGCTGGAGCGAGCGGTGCTGGAGGAGGTGCTGCGCGACGGGGACGGTCTGTTCGAGACCGCCACCCGGCGCGGCCGGCTCCGCGGCAGCCTGGCCCGCGCGCTGGAACCCGGCACCGGCGAGGACGACCGCGAGCCCCTCAGGGGCGAGGTGGTGCGGGACCGGTACGACGAGGAGGGCGACCGCGGCGCCCGCTCGCCCGAGCGGGGGTCCGGGGAGGCGCGGGGTGGGCCGCGCAGCCGCGTCTCGGGTGGGCGGCCCGCCCGGCCCACCGGCCCGGCCCGGCCCGAAGGCCCGCCCGACGACGAGCCGCTGCCGGACGACCGCCCCTCCACCACGGCGGGCGGCCGCGCCGGCGAGGCCGACGAACGCCGATCCGACCGGTCTGCGGACCGGGAGGGTGGTTGGGGCGGGGACCGGGGCGACCGGTACACCGACCGGACCGACCGGGGCGGACCGGACCGGGACGGCCGGTACGCCGACCGGATCGAGCCGTACGCCGACCGGACCGAGCCGTACGCCGACCGGACCGATGCGTACACCGACCGAGCCGAGCCGTACCCCGACCGGCACGCCCCGTACGCCGACCGGGACGGCCGGTACGCCGACCGGGGCGGGGACAGGGACGGCCGGTACGCCGACCGGGTCGAGCCCTACGCCGACCGGGCCGAGCGGTCGTCGGCGGCCGGTGGCACCGAGAGCCGGACCTCGGACCACCCCCGCCGGACGGACGGCGGCACCGGCGGCACCGGCGACAGCGCGCCGTCGGACGGCCGCACCGACCGCACGGGCGGCGCCGCGCCGGTGGGCGGCTCCGCCGACGACTCCGCGCCCCGGGTGAGCCGGGTCCGCGGTACAGCCAAGCGCCCCCGCGGGGGCGGCTCGCACGACGGGGAGCGCCGATGACCGACTACGACTCCTCCGCGCCGTATCCGACGCCGCTCGGCGCGCCGGCCGCGCCGCACGCGTACCCCGGGCGCCCGGGGCACCCCGATCGCCCCGGGTACCCGCCGGCCGCGCCCACCGCGCCGACGCACGAACCCGCGCATCCCCACCGACCCCCGTCACCACCCCCGCCATCACCCCCGCCACCCCCGTCGTCACCCCCACCGCACCCCGCCACCCGTGTCGCGGATCTCCCAGCCCCGTCCGGTCCCGCCGCCGAACAGACCACGCGCCGGCGCCCGTCCCAACGCATCTGGTGCGAGCACCACCACGGGCTGCTGGCCCTGTCCGTGTGGACCGAACGGGTCCCGGACCGGGGCGAGGACGCGGAGCCGTTCGTCGCCCACCACATGGACAGCGGCCACGGGCTGCTCGCCGTCTTCGACGGGTCCGGCGGCTCCGGGGCCGCGCCGGTGTGGCAGGCGGCCGACGGCACCCAGCGCACCAGCGCCTGGGTCGGGGCACGGGTGGCCCGGCTGGCCACCGACTGCTGGTTCCGCGAGGTGGCGACGGAGGGCGAGACGGCGGGGCCGAGCAGCCTGCGCGAGTACCTCCAGTACTTCCTGGCCGCCGCCCCGCAGCGGCGCAGCAAGATCGGCGGCACCATGCGCCGCCAGCTGCCCACCACGCTCGCCGGGGTGCACTACCGCGTGCTGCCCACGGAGGGCGATCCGCGCCTTGAGCTCCAGCCGCTGTGGGCCGGGGACTCCCGCGCCTACGTCCTCGGTCCGCAGAACGGGCTCCAGGTACTCACCCGCGACCACACCCGGGAGAGCGACGCGCTGGAGCTGCTGCGCTCCGACCCGCCGATGACCAACCTGGTGTGCGCGGACCGGGACTTCACGATCGACAGCCAGCGGCTGACGTTCCCGCTGCCGTGCGTGCTGGTGACCGCGACCGACGGGTTCTTCGGCTATGTGCACACCCCGGCCGACTTCGAGACGCTGCTGCTGCGCACCCTGCACGGCGCGGCGAACGCCGACGAGTGGGCCGACCGCATCCGCCGTGAGGTGCAGGGCTACACGGCCGACGACGCCTCGCTCGCCCTGGTGGCGCTCGGACACCACGGCTTCGACGAACTGAAGGCCCAGTTCACCGCCCGGCTGGAGGAGGTGACCGACCGCTACGTCCGCTCCCGGCCGCGCGGCCTGGACCGCCTCTCGGCCGGAACCGGGCCCGGACCGTCGGCATCGGGCTCGGCATCATCGGGCCCGGCCTCGGCTCCGCCCGCGGCTCCCGCCTCGGCTCCCGCCTCGGCTCCCACCTCGGCTCCCGCCTCGGCTTCGGCTTCGGCTTCGGCGCCGACGGAGGATCCCGCCACCCTCCCGGCCCGGGTGCGCGCCTGGCAGGACGCGACCTGGCACATGTACCGGGCCGGATACGAGACCCATCTGCCCCTGGCACCCGAGGAGCGCGCATGAAGCAGGGCGATGTCATCGGGGGCTACCGCATCACCACCGACCCGACCAACGCCAACGGCGGGAAATGCGTGTGGGCGTTCGCCGAGAAGGACGGGGCGCAGTTCTTCGTCAAACGGTTCCTGGAGCCCAAGCGCCCCCGCGACGACGACACGCGGGACACCCCGAGCCTGCGGATCCGCCGGCAGCTGGCCCGGGAGTTCGAGGAGCGGCACCGCACGATCATGAAACGGCTGCGTCCGGACGCGCGCGGCGGCGGCAACCTGGTGCTCGCCACCGACTTCTTCCACGAGGGCAGCACGTACTACAAGGTCACCGAGCGGATCGACACCTCCAGCCTGGAGAAGCCGCAGTCCCTGGAGCCCCGGCAGAAGATGGTGCTGCTGAAGACCCTCGGCAACAGCCTCCAGCAGCTGCACGACATCGACGTCGTGCACGGCGACCTCAAGCCCCTGAACGTGCTGGTGCAGCGGCGGGACGGCTCGCCCTTCCACACGGCGAAGCTGATCGACTTCGACGACTCCTATGTCTCCGGGAAGCCGCCCGAGCCCGACGACATCGCGGGCGACTCGGTGTACGGCGCGCCCGAGTGGCGGCGCTACATGCAGCGCGACGGCTCGGCCGGGCCGGAGCATCTGACCTGCGCGGTGGACATGTTCGCGCTCGGTCTGATGACCCATCTGTATCTGACGGGCGATCTGCCGCACCACGACAAGCGGTACGGCTCGCCCGCCGACGCCGTCAACGCGGGTGAGCGGCTGGATCTGGACACCCGGCTGTCGGACTCCATGATCGGGCTGCTGCGCGCCATGACCGCACGGGCCCCCGGCAGCCGTCCGAAGGTGGCGACCTTCCTCAAGACGCTCGCGGACCCGGCGGTGTGCGCCCTCCAGCACCGGCGTCCCGGCACCGCCACGACCACCACACGCACTCCGACCACCCCGACCGCCACGACCGCCACGACCGCCACGACCGCCACGACCGCGCCCACCGGCCCGTCGGGTGCGACGAAACCATCCGCCTCCGACCGGCGCCCCAGCCGTATCAAGACCAACCCCAGATCGACGGGCCGCCCGGGCGGCGGCGGTACGGCGCCCCGGCCGCCCGCGCCCCGGACGGAACCGGCACCTGCCCCGACCCCGGCCGCGGCAGCCCCGCCACCGCCACCGCCCGCCACGGAAGAGCCGGCCACCCCGCCGTCCCGGCCCGCCGCCGTGCCGGCGCCGTCCGAACCGGCCGCCCCCACGCCACGCCCCTCCCGTGTCCGCATCAACCTCGGCGACCGGGACCGGGACCGGGGGCGCGGCTCCTCGTGACCCCGGCGCCCAGCCGCCGCCCGTAGCCGTACCCGTACCCGCACCCCCGCCCGTACCCGTACCCGTACCCGTACCCGTACCACCCAGGAGACTCCGGATGAGCGACATCGAGCAGTACCAGGGGAATCTGCAGTACGCCGTCGACATCGTGCTGTGCGTCGACGCGACCGGCAGCATGTTCCCCGTCCTCGACAACGTGAAGAACAGCGCCCTGCAGTTCCACGACCGGCTGAACGACGTGATGGCCAAGAAGGGCAAGGCGATCAGCCAGCTGCGGCTGAAGGCCATCGCCTTCCGCGACTTCGGCGACGACGCCTCCAACGCCGTCCAGCAGACCGACTTCCTCCATCTCCCGTCGCAGTCACGGGACTTCGAGGACTTCGTGCGCGGCATCGACGCCACGGGCGGCGGTGACATCCCCGAGTCCGGGCTGGAGGCCCTGGCCCTGGCGATCAACTCCCCGTGGGAGACGGGTCTGGACCGCCGGCGCCATGTCATCGTGATGTTCACCGACGCCCCGGCCCACCCGCTGGGCACGGTCGGCGTCTCCGCGCCGACCTACCCGGCGGGCATCCCGCGCAGCCTCGACGAGCTGTTCGAGCAGTGGGGGTACGCGCGCAGCCAGACCTCCGTGATGGAGCAGTCGGCGAAGCGGCTGGTGCTGTTCGCGCCGGACCAGGCGCCCTGGTCGGACCCGATCGCCGAGGAGTGGGACCTCACCCTCCACTTCGCTTCCAAGGCGGGCGAGGGGCTGGAGGAGTTCGAGATGGACGAGATCATCGAGACGATCGCGAACAGCCTGTGAGGCTCGACTGGCCGGAGTTCCAGCTGGAGGCCCGGACGGACGGCCATGTCTGGTTCACCTGGCCCCGCTACGGTCAGGTCAAGTCCCATATGGCCTCCTGCGCCCAGCTGCGGCTCCTTCCGCAGGGCGCGGACGGTCTGTCCCAGTGGGTCTTCCATCTGCGGTTCCCGCAGGGGCCGACACCCGGGCTCCTCGTGGTCCGGGTCGACGTCCCGGCGGAGCGGCTCCCGGAGGCGGAGGAGTTCACGGACCTGCTGCGGCGGCGCTTCGACATCCCGGAGCATCTGGACGACCCCGCCGAGGAGGCCGCGTTCCAGCGGGTGCCGCTCGACGCGCCGCCGTGGATCGCCACACCGGCGGGAGCGGCCTCGGAGGAACTGTTCGCGACCGTGATGGCCCGGGTCAACGGCGCCCCGGGCTGACCGCGCGACCCCACGGAGACGAGAAGGAGGGCGGGCTGTGGCGCCGTCGGCCAACTGGCGTTGCTCGGACTGCGACACGTACAACGTTCCCGCGGACGCGGCCTGTTCGGTGTGCGGCGGGACCCGGCGGGGCGCCGCGCCCCGCGCGGCCGCGCCGAAGTCAGCTCCGAAGTCCGCACCGAAGTCCGCACCGAAGTCCGCTCCGAAGCCGGGCGCGAAACCGGCGGCGGGCGGCTCCGGCAGTTCCGGCGGCGCGCGTCCGGCGGCCAAGCGGCCCGGCGCCGGCCGTCCGCCAGCGGACTGGCGCTGCTCGAAGTGCGACACCAACAACGCGCGTACGGACCTCTCCTGCATCGTCTGCGGCACCGCGTGGCGGACGGCGACGGCCAAGAAGGGCACGTCGGGGGGCACGTCCGGGGGCACGTCGAAGGGACCGTCCAAGAGCGCCGCCAAGGCCACGTGGAAACCGTCGCCGTCCGGTGGCGCCGCTGCCGGTACGGGTACGAGTGCGGGCGCGGGGGCCGGCGCCGCGAAGAAGGCCGCGCCCCGCAGGCCCACGCCGAAGCGGACACCGCCCGGCGCCGCCGCCACGCCGCCGTCGGCCCCGAGAGCGTCGGGTCCCGGCGCGCCGGGGATGCCCGGCGGCTTCGGCACGGGGATCGGCGCCCCGCGCGCGGGCGGCACGGGGCACCGGCCGGGCACCGCGTCCGGGCCGGGACGTACGGGCGCCACGCCGCGCCGGGAGGAGGCGGTGTTCTACCCGTCCGCCCCCACCATCGGCTACCGGCCGACCGCCCCGCACACACCGGCCCCCGCGCCCCCGCCCGCGACGCCCGGCTACTCCTCCCGGCCCGTGCCGCCCCGCTCCACGCCCGCCAGGACGCGGAAGACACCGGGGTGCGTGAGCGGCTGCCTGGGGTTCATCGTGGTGTCCTTCCTGCTCTCGCTGGTGGCCCGCGGCTGCGAGGGCCTGTCCGGCGACGGCGCCTCCGGTACGGAAGGCGACACCCGGGTCGCCGCGACCTGCCCCGCGCGCATCGCGGGGCGGCTGCCCGACGGCGACGGCGCCGAGCTGGTGAAGGCGTTCAGCACGTCGAACAAGCAGATCACCCTGTGCCGTACGGAGTCGGGTTCGCTGTACTACTACGGCGAGTTCAGCGACGGCCGGGAGAAGGGCATCGCCATGCCGGCCGAGCAGACCTCGGACGGCTTCGTGGCGCGCAACCAGGAGTACCGCTACGAGATCCACGGCGACCTCGTGACCATCTACGAGTCGGGCACACAGATCGGCGAGGAGGATCTCACCCCGGAGCCCTCACCCACCTGAGCCGACGGGGCCGACGGGGCCGACGGGAGCCGGCCTCAGCGACGCGCCGGGTCCGTCACGCGTCCCCGTACGCCTCCCCGCCCAGCTCGAACCCCGCCGTCCCGGCCGTCACGTCCGCGAGCCAGGCCCGGAAGGCGTCCACGTCGGCGTCGGGCAGGCCGATCTCGATCGTGACCGCCTCGCCGTAGCGGACGTCGCGCACCTCGCGGCCGGTGGCGCGCAGATCGTTCTGGACCTTGCCGGCCCGCTGGTGGTCGACGGTCACCGTGGCCAGCCGGAAGCGGCGGCGGGTGAGCGTGCCCAGGCTGTCGAGGGCCTCGCCGACCGCTCCGCCGTAGGCGCGGATCAGGCCGCCGGCGCCGAGCTTGACGCCGCCGTAGTAGCGGGTGACGACGGCGACGACGTACCGCATGTCACGGCGCAGCAGCATCTGGAGCATCGGGACGCCCGCGGTGCCGCCGGGTTCGCCGTCGTCGCTGGCCCGCTGGACCGAGGCGTCGGCGCCGATGACGTACGCCCAGCAGTTGTGGGTGGCGTCGGCGTGCTCCTTGCGGACGGCGGCGACGAAGTCCTGGGCCTCCTGTTCGGTGCCCGCCGGGGCGAGGGCACACAGGAATCGGGAGCGGTTGACCTCGGTCTCGTGCACACCCGCGCGGGCCACTGTGCGGTACTCGTCCTGCATCCGGTCAGCCTATGCGGTGGGGCGGGCGGTGCCGTGCGGGGCAGTCAGGGTCCGATGAAGGAGCAGAGCGCGGGTGCGCGGTCCTCGCCGTGGCGGACCTGGCTGCTGGAGGGGCTGAGCGAGCAGACCGCCCGGCATCCCGGCCCGCATGCCACGCCGCGTCCGGTCAGGAGGGCCACCGCTGGTGGCGGGTGATGTGCCTGACCGGTGTCACCCTCGACGCGACGGCGGCCCGGTTCGTCGACGAGGCGGCCGGGCACGGTCCGCTCCAGCTGATCCCTCACGAGCCGCAGGAGCACAGCACGCGCGCGTACCGGGCCAAGGAGGGGGAACAGCGCGCGCACACCCCGATCCCCGGCGGCGGTCCGGTGCTGTTCCTGGAGGTGTTCGTGCGGGACTCCTCCGACTTCGCGGCGGACATCGCGGTGCACGGCGACGAGAAGCACGGCGTTCGGCGGCTGCGCGCGGCCGGTCCCACGGTGCCCAACACCGTGGCGGCGGTGCTGCTGGCGCTGCGCGACCGCACGGGCGAGGTGCCGCACGCCTACTTCAGCTGGACGGAGGGCAATCCGGTGAACCAGTTCTCCGGTTCCTGGTGTTCGGCGCCGCGAGGTCGCCCCGGTCACCCGTGAGGTGCGCCGCCGGGCGGAGCCGGACCCGGAGCGGCGGCCCCGGATCCACGTGGGCTGATCCGGATACCGGGTCAGCCGCCCTTGTGGCCCCGGGGCACGGTCATCGAGGTCAGCAGGGTGGTGCCCGGGGCCAGCGAGCGCCAGTCGGGCCCGTACCAGGCGAGCACGGCGATCGCGGACGTCGGGAACTTCAGCCGCACCTCGTCCAGGGCGTCGTCGAGCGCGTCCCCGGCCAGCTCCAGGACCAGCTCCCACAGGCCGGGGTTGTGTCCGACGAGCAGCAGCGTCTCGACCTCGGCGGGCGTCTCCCGTACGACGTCGAGCAGTTCGGGTACGTCGGCCGCGTACACCTTCGGCTCGTACCGCACCGGGGGCGGGGTGTCCCACTGCGCGGAGGCCAGCTGCCAGGTCTGCCGGGCGCGGACGGCGGTGGAGCAGACGGCCAGATCGGGCACACAGCCGGCCTCGGCGAGCGCGCGGCCTGCGGCGGGGGCGTCGCGGCGGCCGCGCGCGGCGAGCGGCCGCTCGTGGTCGGGGACGCCCTCGGGCCAGTCGGACTTGGCGTGCCGCAGGACCACCAGCCGGCGCGGCGGCCCGGTCGGCGCGCTCACGCGGCGGCTCCCACGTCGCGGGTCAGCTCCAGGCCGAGCAGCCGGTCGGCGTAGGCGTAGGTCTCGAAGCGGGCGCCGTCGGGCAGTTCGGGCCCGGCCTCCGCCACCGACCGCAGTGCGCGCAGCACCTCGGGCACGTCCAGATCGTCCTCCCAGGCCGTCCGCAGCCGCTTGCGCACCCCGTCGGGCACCGGCCGCGAGGGCCGCCGCGCCCAGTCGGCGACGGCCTTCCGCCAGCTTACGAGGGTGTCGTGGGCCTCGCCCAGCGCGGCGGCGTCGAGCCGGACGGGTTCCGTGCGGGGCCGGGTGAGGAGGGCGAGGCGCAGTACGGTGGGGTCGGCGGGTGCCTCGCCCGTCACGGGGCCCACGGCGACTCGTACGCCGTCGGGGGTGGGGGTGTCCTCGCCCGCCACGTGCAGGACCTGTCTCTCCGTCGGCCGGGCGCCGGGCTCCGGGCCCTCCTCCAGAGGGCGGATGCCGAGCGCGGCGGCGCCCGCCCGGAGCGCGGCCCGGTCGCCCTCGCCGGTCAGCAGGGCCCGCACGGGCGTGCTGTCGAGTTCCAGGGCGCGCACGAGCAGATCGGCGACGAGCAGGACACGGAGCGCGCCGGCGCCGTGCCCCGAGACATGCGCCTCGATCCGGGTGGGACCGCGGCGGACGGGGGCGGCGACGACGGGTTCGCCGGTTCGGGCGTCGATGATGCGCAGCACGTCCCGAGCCTAGGCCGACGACCGGCCCGGCGCGCGAGGGCGGCCGGAATCAGAGCCCGCCGCGGGGTGTTGTGGGGGAGACAGCAGCTGTCCGATGACGGAGGAGGCCGCCGGTGTACGGCGACGAGGCGACGATTCGCAGGATCCTCACCGAGGTGGGGGACACATGGGCCGTGGTGGGCCTGTCGACGAACCGCTCCCGCGCGGCCTATGGGGTCGCCCAGGTCCTCCAGCGCCACGGGAAGCGGGTCGTGCCCGTGCACCCGAAGGCGGAGACGGTCCACGGTGAGCAGGGGTACGCCTCGCTCGCGGACATCCCGTTCGAGGTGGACGTGGTCGACGTGTTCGTCAACGGCGACCTCGCGGGCGCCGTCGCGGACGAGGCGGTCGCCAAGGGCGCCAAGGCGGTGTGGTTCCAGCTGGACGTCGTCGACGAGGCGGCGTACGAGCGGACGCGCGCGGCGGGGCTGGAGATGGTGATGGACCGCTGCCCGGCGATCGAGATCCCGCTGCTGGACTGACGCACAGCCTCCTCGGACAAGCTGGTCGCCCCGTCCCGTGCCCGAGGAAGAAGCCGGAAGCACCGATGCCCGAGTCGCCGCCTCCCTCCCGCCCCCTGTTGCACGCCCTCGGCCGGGACTCCGCGTCCGCTGCCGGTGCCCTCGCCTTCGCCCTCGCTCTTGCCCTCACCCTCACCTTCGCGGCGGGCCGCCGACGGCATGGTGGACCTGCCCGGCGGTGAGTTCCTGATGGGCGCGCGGGACGCGGAGGGGTTCCCGGCCGACCGGGTGGGGCCGGTCCGGGCGGTGCGGGTCGCGCCGTTCCTGATCGACGCCTGTGCGGTGACCAACGCCCGGTTCGCGGCGTTCGTCGAGGACACCGGGCATGTGACGGACGCGGAGCGGCTCGGATGGTCGTACGTCTTCGCCGGTTTCCTGCCGGGCGCGCTGCGCCGCGACGCGCCGCGGCCCGAGCGGACGCCGTGGTGGTGCGCGGTCTCCGGTGCCGCCTGGAACCGACCCGAGGGGCCGGGGAGCGGGCTCGGCGACCGCGCGGACCGTCCGGTGGTGCATGTCTCCTGGCACGACGCGGCCCGCTACGCGGCCTGGGCGGGCGGACGGCTGCCCACCGAGGCCGAGTGGGAGTACGCGGCGCGCGGCGGCCTTCGCCGAGCAGTACCTCGGGACGGCGGAGCGGTACTGAGCCGACCACGCCGGCGGGGCCGGTCCGGCTCAGTCGTGCACGGGCTTGTCCCCGAGCCGGTGGTCGGCCACGTTCAGCGCCTCGTCCACCACGCGGCGCAGATGGCCGTCGGAGAGCGAGTAGATGACCCGGCGGCCCTCCTTGCGGGTGTTCACCAGCCCGGCCAGCCGCAGCCGCGCCAGATGCTGGCTGACCGCGGGCCGGGCCGCGCCGCACCCCTCCGTCAGCGTCGTCACGTCCGCCTCGCCCGACATCAGGGCGTGCAGCAGCGTGAGCCGGGTGCGGTCGCCGAGCAGGGCGAGCAGCTCGGCGGCGAGGGCGAACTGCTCCTCGCCCGGGGTGCGCGGGTGCGCATGGTGCGCAGGTGATAGGTGCATGCGTGCGCTCATACGCACATAATGGCGGGGAGGACGGGTAGAAGTCCAGTTCCCCGCACCGAAAGGGACCGACGTGAGCGAGCAGCACGACCACGCCCATGGCTCCGCGGCGCACCATCACGCCCACGAGCACCCGCACGACCACTCCCCCACGGGCCTCGGCCACCGCCTGCGCCACCTCCTCACGCCCCACTCCCACGAGACCGCCGACAAGCTCGACTCCGCGCTGGAGTCCTCGGCCCGGGGCATGCGGGCGCTCTGGGTCTCGCTGGCGGTGCTGGGCGTGACGGCGCTCGCGCAGGCGGTCGTGGTGGCGCTGTCCGGGTCGGTGGCGCTGCTCGGTGACACCGTGCACAACGCGGCCGACGCGCTGACCGCCGTACCGCTCGGCATCGCCTTCGTGCTGGGCCGGCGGGCGGCGACGAGGCGCTTCACCTACGGCTACGGGCGGGCGGAGGACCTGGCGGGGATCGCGATCGTGCTGACCATCGCCGCCTCGGCCGCCTTCGCGGGCTGGACGGCCGTCGAACGGCTGCTGCATCCGCGCCCGGTCGCGTACGTCCCGGCGGTGGCCGTCGCCGCGCTGGTCGGCTTCGCCGGCAACGAGTGGGTGGCCCGCTATCGCATCCGGGTCGGCCGGGAGATCGGCTCGGCGGCGCTGGTGGCCGACGGGCTGCACGCGCGCACGGACGGCTTCACCTCCCTCGCGGTGCTGCTGGGCGCGGGCGGCTCGGCCCTCGGCTGGCAACTCGCCGACCCGGTGGTGGGGTTGGCGATCACCGCGGCGATCGCGCTGGTGCTGCGGGACGCGGCGCGCGAGGTGTTCCGGCGGGTGATGGACGCCGTCGACCCGGCCCTGGTCGACCGGGCGGAGCGGGCGCTGCGGGAGGTGGCGGGGGTGCGCGCGGTGGGCGAGCTGCGGCTGCGCTGGATCGGGCACCGGCTGCGGGCCGAGGTCGCGGTGGTGGTGGACGGCGAGGCGACGGTACGGCAGGCCCACGCGATCGCGGTGGAGGCCGAACACGCGCTGCTGCACGCCGTGCCGCGTCTCACCGCCGCGCTGGTGCACGCCGACCCGGCGCCGGTGCCGGGCGAGGCGGACCCGCATCTGCGGCTGGCCCACCACGCCACGGCGTGACGCCCCGGCCCTCCCGGGCCACCGCGTCCGTCAGACGCCCAGTCCCTCCAGGACCACCGCGCCCGGGAGTTCGGCGAACGCCTTGCCCGGGACGAGCAGTTTGCCGCGCCGGCGGCCGCTGCCCACCAGGACGTACGGCAGGTCGACGACGGCGGAGTCCACCAACACCGGCCAGGCGGCGGGCAGTCCGACGGGGGTGATGCCGCCGTACTCCATGCCGGTCTCCCCCACCGCCGTGTCCATCGCGGCGAACGAGGCCTTGCGGGCGCCCAGTTGACGGCGTACGACACCGTTGACGTCGACCCGGGTGGTGGACAGGACGACACACGCGGCCAGGGAGGTCTCGCCACCGCGCTTGCCGGCCACGACGACGCAGTTCGCGGACCGCTCCAGCAGCTCGCGCCCGTAGTGCTCCACGAAGACCGCGGTGTCGGCCCACTGCGGATCGGTGTCGACGTACACGATCTGCTCGGCGGGCACGGCGCCGCTCCAGTGGCGTACGGCGTCGGCGACCGGGCCGGTCAGCTCGTCGAGGCAGTCGGGGGCGGGCCGGGCGTGGTCGAAGTGTCCGAGGGGAGCGTCCATGGCGGCACGCTAACAGCAGCTCCGCGGCCGTCGGCCGGGTGTCTCAGCGCACGAGCGGCACCGACACGGTCAGCACCAGCTCCGCCGGGACCTCGCCCCGGTTGCCGTAGCTGTGGGCGGCGTCGGCCTCGAAGGTGACGCTCGCGCCGGCCGGGACGGTGTAGTCCGTGCCGTCGACGGTGAGGGTCAGCTCACCGGCCGTGACATGGGCGATCTCGACGGTGCCGGCCGGGTGCGGATCGGAGCCGCTGCTCTCGCCGGGCATCAGCCGCCAGTCCCACATCTCCAGCGGGCCGGGGGCCTCCGTGCCGGCGAGGAGGCGGCTGTAGCTGCCCGCGTCGGTGTGCCACAGCCGGACCACCTGGTCGGCCGGGACGATCCGGACCTTCGGGCCCTGTTCGTAGTCGAGCAGGGTGGTGACACTGACGCCGAGCGCGTCGCCGATCTTGACGACGGTGCCGATGCTGGGGTTGGTGCGGGCCTGCTCGATCTGGATGAGCATGCCGCGGCTGACCCCGGCGCGGGCGGCGAGCGTGTCGAGCGTGAAGCCGCGTTCGGTGCGCCAGCGCTTGACGTTGCGCGCCAGGGACTGGGTCAGCAGGTCGAGGTCCGACACGTTCCGTCCACTCCGGGTGATCTCTCGATGATCTCTGGATGATCTCTGGGGAGCCCAGCGGTCCAATATTCTGGATGACAGGGTTCACTTCTTTGAACTACGGTGTGGTGCACCCGATCGTGCACCGAACTGTACTGCGAGGACCCCGTGACAGCACTCTTCGCCCTGGCCACCAGCCTCCTGTGGGGTCTGGCCGATTTCGGCGGCGGGCTGCTGACGCGCCGGGCGCCCGCACTGACGGTGGTCGTGGTCTCGCAGTCGATCGCGGCGGCGGTGCTCGGCGCGATCGTGCTGGCCACGGGCGCCTGGAGCGAGGCCGGACCCCGGCTCTGGTTCGCGGTCGCGGCCGGTCTCGTCGGCCCGGTCGCCCTGCTCGCGTTCTACCAGGCGCTGGCGCTCGGCCCCATGGGCGTGGTCTCCCCGCTGGCCACCCTCAGCGTGGCCGTACCGGTCTCGGCCGGCCTCTTCCTCGGCGAGCGCCCCGGGCTGCTCCAGGTGGCGGGCATCGCCGTCGCGGTGGCCGGCGTCGTCCTGGCGGGCGGCCCCCAGCTGCGGGGCGCCGCGGTGCAGCGCCGGGCCATTGTGCTGACCCTGGTCGCGGCGCTCGGCTTCGGCACGGTGTTCGTGCTGATCACCGAGGCGTCGACGACCGTCACCGGCCTGTTCCTCGCGCTGTTCGTGCAGCGCGTGACCAACGTGGCGGCGGGCGCCGCCGCGCTGTACGTCAGCGTCCGGCGCGGCTCTCCGGCGCTTCCCGAGGGTGGCCTCACCCTCGCCGCGCTGCCGGCGTACGCCTTCGTCGGACTGGCCGACGTCGCCGCCAACGGCACCTACGCGGATCGCCGCCCAGCACGGCCCGGTCACGGTGGCCGCCGTGCTCGCCTCCCTCTACCCGGTGGTGACGGCGCTCGCGGCCCGCGGCTTCCTGCGCGAGCGGCTGCGGGCGGTCCAGGCCGCGGGGGCGGGGCTGGCACTGGTGGGGACGCTGTTGCTGGCCACGGGCTGAGGCCGCACCGCGCCGCCCCGGCGCCACCGGCGCGTCACCACCGGTCGTGGACCTGTGGACGGATCAGCTCGTCGTAGATCTCCCGCACGGCCCGGTGGGTGTCCCGGTCCAGCGGCGGGAGCGCGGCCGCGGCGGCGTTCGCATGGGCCTGCCCTGCGTCGCGGGCGCCCGGGATGACGACGCTCACCGCCTCCTGGTCGATGATCCAGCGCAGCGCGAACTGGGCCGGTGTTGCCCCCTCCGGCACCAGCGGCCGCAGCCGCTCCACCGCCTCGAGCCCGGTCGCGTAGTCCACGCCGGAGAAGGTCTCGCCGACGTCGAAGGACTCGCCGCGCCGGTTGTAGGTGCGGTGGTCGTCCGTGCCGAAGACGGTCGCGGCCGTGTACCGACCCGAGAGCAGTCCGCTGGCCAGCGGCACGCGGGCGACGACACCGACCCCCGCCGCGGCCGCGGAGGGCAGCACCCGCTCCAGCGGCTTCATCCGGAACGCGTTCAGGACGAGCTGGACGGTGGCGAGGTGCGGCCGGCGCAGGGCGCTCAGGGCCTGCTCGCAGGTACGGACGCTGACCCCGTACGCCGCGACGCTCCCGTCCTCCACCAGCGCGTCGAGGGCGTCGAACACCTCGTCGCTGTCGTACACCTCCCCCGGCGGGCAGTGCAGTTGCACCAAGTCGAGCCGCTCGACCCCGAGGTTGCGGCGCGAACGGTCGGTCCACGCACGGAAGTTGGCCGCATGGTAGTTCTCGGGCACCTGGGCGGCCCGCCGCCCCATCTTCGTCGCCACGGTCGGCGCGGCGAGACCGGCCCGCGCGCAAGACCGCAGAAACTCCCCGATGACCTGCTCGCTGCGCCCGTCCCCGTACTCGTCGGCGGTGTCGACGAAGGTCACCCCCGCCTCGAGCGCGCCGCGCAGCGTCCGCAGGGCGTCCCCCTCGTCCACCCGCCCCCAGTCCCCGCCGAGTTGCCAGGCCCCCAGCCCGACGACCCCTACCTGCCTGCCCGTTCGCCCCAGCGTCCTGTTCTCCATGATCGTGACCCTAGGGGCCCGGGGGCCCGGCCCGCCGGGGATATCCGGCCGGGGCCGGCACCGGTTCAGGGCCGGCGGGGCGCCACCGCGCGCCGTAGTCGGGGCCCTCGGGGAGGTAGCGACCGCCCGGCCGCTCGCGGGGGCACCACTCGGGGACCATGCGGCGGGCGTCGGACGGGGGTCGGCGGGACGGGACGAGGAGGGTCTGCAGTGCGTCGTAGCGGGGGTCGACACCGCCGTTTCCCGGGTGGGTGTCGATGCCGGCCTCACCGGACTCGTAACGGGCGTTCCAGGCGCAGAAGATGACCCACTGTTCCTGTTCCCGCTCCAGGGCCACGGGGTCGGCGGGCCACACCAGGTACTCCTCGGCGGCGCCCGTGCCGTCGTCGGCGTACTCGAAGTAGTGGGGCAGGCCGCCGATGGCAGCCAGGCCCGACCGAGGCGTGCCGTCGTACCACCCGTTCTCCACGTGCACCGGCTCGCATCCCGCCTCCGACGGCCGTGCCCGCTCGTCCGGTTCACTCATGGGCCCATGATGCTGGGCGCCTGTGAATTTGAGGTTGCGGTGTGATCCCCGGCTCGGTGGAGACTGGGGCATGGAGTTCTTCTGCTACCACCGGGACCGGCCCGACGCCGTGGCGCTGCGCGACGAGCTGTTGGAGGAGCACTGGTCCTACATGGACCGGTACGCGGCCGAGATGATCGCCCGTGGCCCGACGCTCACCGGCGACCGGGAAACCCCCACGGGCAGCGTGCACATCGTCGACCTGCCGGATCCCTCCGCCGCCCGCGCGTTCGCCTTCGACGAGCCCGGACACCAGGCCGGCGTCTACCGGGACGTGCTGCTGCGCCGGTGGCGCAACACGCTGGGCCGCACCATGTGGGAGTTCCCCGGCGGCCCGGTCGAGGGCGACCGCTTCCTGGTGCTCGGGCTCGGCGAGGGGAAGCCCGCCGACCTCGAACCGCCCGCGGACCAGGACGGACTGATCGCCTACGGCCCGCTCCTCTCGGACGACGGCACGGCCTGGCTCGGCACGGCGGCACTGCTGCGCGCACCCGGCCCCGACGCCGCCCGCGCCGTCCTGACGGCGGACCGGTACGCCGCCGTCGAGGTCCACCCCTGGCAGTTCGGCGGACGGTCCTGACGAGCCGCTCCGACGCCCGCGTGGAACGCTGCCCACGCGAGGGCCGCTGACCGACCTCCCCTCGGACGGTCAGCCCTCGCGCTCCAGTCGCGCCAGCGCTGTCGTGTCCTCCTCGTCGAGCCGGGCCAGCCGGGCGGCCGTCTCCTCGTCCAGACCCGACAGCGCGACGAGTTGGTCCGAGGTGACGCCGTCCGGTATCGGCACCGGCGCCGGGGTGCGCAGGGGCGGCTGCCAGCCCTCGGCGGGGGTCCAGCGCCGTACGACCCGGGCGGGCGCGCCCGCCACGACGGCGTGGTCGGGGACGGTGCCGCGCACCACGGCCCCCGCCGCCACGACGACATTGCGCCCGATCCGCGCGCCCGGCAGGATCACGGCCCCGGTGCCGATCCAGCAGCCGGGACCGATCTCCACGGGCTCCATCCGGGGCCACTGCCGGCCGATGGGCTCGTGCGGGTCGTCGTAGGAGTGGTTCGTGGACGTCACGTAGACGTACGGGCCGAAGTAGCAGTCGCTGCCGATGGTGACCGTCGTGTCGGCGATGACATGGCTGCCCCGGCCGAGCACGACACCGTCGCCGATCCGCAGGATCGGGTCCGGGCCGAGGTCGAGGTCCGGCATCAGCCCGGCCGTGAGCGTGACCTGCTCGGCGACGATGCAGTGGGAGCCGAGATGGATCCAGGGCTCGCCGAAGACCGTGCCGAGCGGGAAGGCCAGCCGGGTCGCCGGGCCGATCGAGCCGAAGCGCAGACGGCCGGGGTGCTCGGCCGTGACGGAGCCCGCGCGCTGCGCCCAGGCCCAGCCCGCGTGGACCACGCGCTGGGCGAGACGGCGCCGCCATGATGAGAACGTGTTCTTGTCCTTCGGCACCCGCTCACCGTACTCAGCGCGCGGTGACCCCATGCGCCCGGAGGCCTGTGATCTTCACCCCACCGGGTGACGTACGGTGCGATGGAACGACCAGAGCGACCCGGGCGACCGGTACGACCAGAGCGACCGGGACGACCGGGACGACCGGAGCGACACGAGGAGACGGTGAGACGGTGACGACGCACAAGGCGCTGATCGTGGGCATCGGCGGCAGGGAACCGAAGGTCGACGACGAGGCCTTCGTGGCGCCGACGGCCTCGGTGATCGGGGACGTGACGCTCCAGGCGGGCGCGAGCGTCTGGTACGGCGCGGTCGTGCGCGGTGACGTCGAGCGGATCTCCGTCGGCGCGCAGAGCAACATCCAGGACAACTGCACCCTGCACGCCGACCCGGGGTTCCCGGTGACCATCGGCGAGCGGGTCTCCGTCGGCCACAACGCCGTCGTGCACGGCGCGACCGTCGGGGACGACTGCCTGATCGGGATGGGCGCGACCGTTCTCAACGGCGCGGTGATCGGGGCGGGCTCGCTGGTCGCGGCGCAGGCGCTGGTGCCGCAGGGGATGGAGGTGCCGCCGGGCTCACTCGTGGCCGGCGTACCGGCCAAGGTGCGGCGCGAGCTGACGGAGGAGGAGCGCCAGGGCGTCACGCTGAACGGCACGCTGTACGCCGACCTGGCCAAGGCGCACGACGAGATCCACGGCGAGAGCCACAGCGAGAGCCACGACTAGAGCGACCCGGGGGATCGCTCCGGACCCTGGGGGTTACTCCGTGGCCCCCACGGTCCGCGCCTCGGTCTGCGCCTCGGTCTGCGCCTCGGTCTCCCGGGCGGCGGCACCCTGCTTGGCCTTCCGCTTCAGGACCAGCATCGACGTGACGCCGATCAGCACCGCCAGCACCAGCCCCACCCAGGAGAACCGCTTCAGCCAGGACTCCGCGACGACACCCACGTAGTAGATGACCGCCGTCGTACCGCCCGCCCAGAGGATCCCGCCGAACACGTTGGCGACGAGGAACTTCAAGTAGGGCATCCGCAGCACGCCCGCGAGGGGCCCGGCGAAGATACGCAGCAGCGCGACGAAGCGGCCGAAGAAGACGGCCCACATGCCCCACTTCTCGAAGGACCGCTCGGCCGTGGCGATGTGCCCCTCGCTGAAGTGCCGGGGGAACTTCTTGCCGAGCCAGGCCAGCAGCGGCCGTCCGCCCTTGCGGCCGATGGCGTAGCCGATGGAGTCGCCGATCACCGCGCCCGCGGAGGCGACCGCGCCGAGGATGAAGGGGTCGATGCCCGCGTGCTGGGAGGACAGCAGCGCGGCCGAGACGAGGATGATCTCGCCCGGCAGCGGGATGCCGAGGCTCTCCAGCCCGATGACCAGACCGACCACGGCGTACACGGCGGCCGCCGGCACCGTGTCGAGCCATTCCTGGACGTGCACCGGCGCTTCCTCCCCTTTGGCTTTCCCTGGCATCCCAGCGTTCCCGGGAAGCCTACCGGGTCGCCGGATCCCGCCCGGATGCGTGGTGGAGCGCGCTCCACCACGCGTCGGGGGGTGCGGTCCCTCGTGACGGCGCTCCGGCCACGTGATCGTGGTGGGTGACAGAGCCGATGACGACGACAGCGACCGGGTCGGCGTCGAAGACAGCGCCGAAGGGACCCCTCCATGACCGTGAACCACCGTCGCCGCCCCCGTGCCGCCGTGCTCGCCTCCGCCGCCGCGGCCGTCGCCCTGGCCGCCGGACTGCTGACCGGCTGCGAGTTCGGCGACACCGTCGACTGCCTCGCGAACGCGGACGACATAGCGGACAGCGTCACGGCGATGCACCGGGCCGGCGCGGAGGCGATCGAGGACCCGTCGAGGACTCAGGAGTCCATCACCACCATCGAGAAGAACCTCGACCGGATCCACGACAGGTCCGACGACAGCGAGGTGGACAAGGCGGTCACGAACCTCGACCGGGCGATCGAGGACTACAACCAGGACGTCCTCGACGGCGACACCCCGGACGCGACCGCGATCGACGAGGCCGCCGCCGGTCTGCGGGACGTCTGCGCCTCCTGACGCTCCCGACGCGCCTCGCGGGGGATCACCTGATCACTTCCGCACCCGTACGGCCGTGCGCAGCCGCAGGTCCCGCGCCGACGCCCCGACCCACACCGTGCGCCACCCGGTGCCCAGCACCCAGCCGTGCCGCCCCGGGTCCCAGGAGGACAGGGTGCGGGCGTCGACCCGTACGGTGACCCGGCGCCGCTCGCCCGCCCGCAGCGAGATCCGCCGGTAGCCGCCCAGGACGCGTACGGCCTGGTCGACCCGGAGGTCCGGGGAGCGTCCGACGTACACCTGCGGCACGTCGACACCCGCGCGACGGCCCGTGTTGCGGACGGTGAAGGTGACGTCGAGCCCCTGCCCGGTCCACCGGGCGAGGACGTCGTCGTAGCGGAAGGCGGTGTACGACAGCCCGTGCCCGAAGGGGAACAGCGGGCGGACGTCCTCGGCGTCGTACCAGCGGTAGCCGGTGTGGACGCCCTCGGAGTACTCCTCGACGCCGTCCACCCCCGGGTAGCGGCGCGGGTCCCCGGCGACGGGGTGGTGGTCGTCGTCCACCGGGAACGACTGGGTGAGGCGGCCGCCGGGGTCGCAGTCGCCGAACAGGACGGCGGCGGTGGCGGCCGCGCCCTCCTGGCCGGGGTAGTACATCTGGAGCACCGCACCGGTTCCGCGCAGCCACGGCATCGCGGTCGCCGAGGAGGTGTTGAGGACGACGGTGGTACGCGGGTTCGCCGCCGTCACGGCCTCGACGAGCGCGTTCTGGTTGCCGGGGAGGGCGAGGCCGGTGCGGTCGACGCCCTCGGTGGCGTCCTCGTAGGCGAACAGGACGACGTGCCGGGCCGCGCGCGCGACGCGGACCGCCTCGGCGACGTCCTGGGCGCGGGTGGCGGCGGTGACCCGGCGCAGCCGGAACGTCTGTCCGGCGGCCCCGCCCGCCGCGCTGATCTTCAGTGTGTGGGCGCCGGGCGTCAGGTCGCGGGTGCCGCGACGGACCGTGAGGCCGTCGGGGGCGGTGGTGACCAGGCCGCCCATGAAGTATTCGCCCCAGCCGGCGGCGAGCGGGAAGAGTTCCTCGCCGTCGAGGAGGACGGTCGGGCGGGCGGTGGGCGCGCCGTCGAAGTGCAGGACGAAGGTCCACGGCCCGGCCTCGTCGACGGTGAGCGTGCCGTCGTACGTCCATGCCTGCCCGGCACCGACCCGCTGGCCCTCGCTGTCGAAGCCGGGGCCGAGTGCGCCTGCCGGGAGGGCCTTGCCGAAGAGGTCCTCGCCGAGGGCGTACGTCACCCGGTCCCCGGATCTGGCCCGTATCGCGGTGAGCGGGCTGTCCGCGTGGTCGGGGACGACATGCGCGCTGCCGCCGCCGCTGACGAAGGGCAGCGAGCCGCTCGGGCCGATCACCGCGACGGAGCCGCCGGTCAGCGGGAGGGTGCCGTGCTCGTTGCGCAGCAGGGTGGCGCCCGCCTTGGCGACCTCCAGGGCGACGGCGGCGCCCGCCCGCGCGTCCCGGTCGGGGCGCGGCGGCGCTGTGCCGTCGAGCAGTCCGAAGCGGTCCATGACGGAGAGGATCCGGCGTACGGCCCGGTCGACGTAGGTCTCGGAGACACTGCCGTGCCGGACGGCCGTCCTGAGCGCCGTACCGAAGTAGGTGCCGTCGGGCATCTCCATGTCGAGGCCGGCGGTCAGGGCTCTCACCGTGCTGTGGGCGGCGAACCAGTCGGTCATCACCCAGCCGGTGAAGGCCCACCGCTCGCGCAGGACGTCGGTGAGGAGAGTCTTGTTCTCGCACGCGTAGACGCCGTTGACCTTGTTGTACGCGCCCATGACGGCGCCGGTGCCGGCCGCGACGGCGGACTCGAAGCCGCGCAGTTCGACCTCGTGCATGGTCTGCTCGCCGACCCGGACGTCGACGGTGTTGCGGTCCTTCTCCTGGTTGTTCATGGCGTAGTGCTTGACGGTCGCCACGAGGCCCTCGCCCTGGATGCCCTCGATCTCGGCGGCGACCAGGTCGGCGGAGAGCAGCGGGTCCTCGCTGAAGGTCTCGAAGTTGCGGCCCGCGTACGGCGTGCGGATGAGGTTGACCATCGGGGAGAGCAGGACGTCCTGGCCGAGGGCGCGGCCCTCGCGGCCGATGACCTGTCCGTAGCGGCGGGCGAGGCCGGGGTCGAAGGCCGCGGCCAGCAGGACGGGGGCGGGCAGGGCGGTGGCGTGCGCGGTGACCCGGACGCCGGCCGGGCCGTCGGCGAGGCGCAGCGGCGGGATGCCGAGGCGGGGGACGCCGGGGACGTAGCCGGCCTGGCCGAGGGAGTCGGGGTCGGTGGCGCCGTGCAGGAGGGAGATCTTCTCGTCGAGGGTGAGCCTGGCGAGGAGCCCTTCGACGCGGGGGCCGGCCGGGGCGTCGGGCCGGTCCGCCGCGAAGGCGGGCGGGAGCGGGGTGAGGCCGCCGGTGGCCGCCGTGGCGACGGCGATGGCGCCGGCCAGGAGGGTCAGGGCGGATCGTCGGGAGACGTCGGTCATGAGCCGTCACTCCTTCGTGGTGCGGGGCACGACGATGTGAACCGCGGTGCGCCGGGCTCCCTCCGGCCCGCCTCCACCCTCTGAACACAGCGGCATCAGAAGGGAGATGACGGCCCGTCGGGCACCACCGGCGCGTCGGAAACGTAGGTCCGCCGGTGACTCGTGTCAATAAATCGAACAGAAATGGGCCGGGCACCGACAAGAGGCGAAGGGAGGGCGAGGAACGTGAAAGGGGCCGCCCCGGGTACGGGCGGCCCCCTTCTTCGGCTCTTCGGCGGCCGGTCAGCGGCCGAGCGCGGCGCTCACCCCCGCGCGACGGCGCCATCGAGGACGCCACCGACCACGCCTCCCACGACGTCACCGACGACAACACCGCCGACATCACCGGGCGCGGGCAGGGCCCCGATGGCCCCGATGACCCCGATGGCGTCGACGGGTTCGGCCGGGGTGAGCGGCCCCTGCGGGTCGGGGGTCCCGCAGCAGTGCACCTGGGCGGTCCTGGTCTCGAACTCCGGTGCGAGCGGGGCGGGTTCCGCCGGTGCCGGGGCGGCACCGCCGGGGAGCGGCGGGGCGAAACGAGGCCGCGCGGGCTCGAGCGTCTCCGGGGACTGCGGGGAGTCCGGGGAGTCCGGGGAGTCTGTCGAGGGCTGGTCGTCCGCCGGCGTCCGCCCCTTCGGCGCGGGCGCGGCCGTCGTCCCGGTGGCGGCCGGGTCGAACGCCCACCTCTGCCCCGCCGAGCCGTCCCGTCCCCGTACGACGACGTCCGCCCCGGCCCCGCCGGTGCCGGGGGCGAGGGCCAGGCCGCCGTCGCGGCGCAGCAGCAGTTCGCCGCGGACGGTCAGGTCGAAGAAGGTCTCACCGGCGTGGACCACGCATCCGGCCAGGGTGACCGTCCCGCGGTCGGGGTCGGCGGCCAGGCAGAGCGTCGGGTCGGCGGCGCTGCGCAGCAGCCCGTCGCCCTGGTACGACCACTGCTGCGATTGCTGCGACCGTTGCGACTGCTGCGTCGCGTCCCGCGAGCAGGCCCGCAGGACGGCCGCCGCGCCGGAGACGGCCCTGCCGCCCTCGACGTCGAGACAGCGCCCGGTGTCCGCGCTGCGCAGCCGGCCGTGGGCCACCTCGCCGGGGCGGGCGGCGGAGGCGACCGAGGAGGATCCGGCGGGCGAGGGGGCGTCACCGACGGGCGCGGACGCCCCTTCGGCGCCCTGGGCGCTGGTGCCGCCCGCGGGTGAGCCCCAGGTGGCCCGGGGACCGGGCACACCGTTGTCGCCGGTCCAGCCCTTGGTCACCAGGACGGTCGCGAGCAGGGCGAGCGAGGTCAGGCCGACACCCACCAGCACGGCCTTGGGCCGTCGGCCCGGCAGTTCGAGCAGCCCGGCGGGGCCGATGCGGTGGCGGCCGGCCCGGCGGTCCGGGGCGGTCCGGGCCGACCGGCCGACGGAACCGGCGGAACGGATGGAACCGGCGGAAGGGGCGAATCCGGTGGAGCCGACGGAATCGACGGAACCGACGGAACCGACGGAACCGGCGCGTTCGGAGCGGGAGTCGAGATAGCGGCGGGCGCCCCAGCCGAGCACGGTCTCGGCGAGCAGCGCGTCCAGTCCGTCGTCGAAATGGCTGAGTTGTTCGGCGGCGTGCCGGCAGTAGCGGCAGTGGGCGAGATGCTGCCGTACCTCGGGCAGCAGGGTGCCGCCGCGGCGCAGGGGAACGTCGAGGAGACGGTTGTTGAAGCGGCATTCGCTGGACGGCGCGAGTTCGCCGTGAGCGCGTACGCAGCCCGCCCGGAATTTCTCCCGCGCCTGTTCCAGCGCGACCGTCGCGGTCATGCCGTCGACACCCAGCAGACCGGCCGGTACGGATATGGGTTCGGCTTCCACCTCCACATGCCACAACAGGCATTGGGAGGCGGCCGGAAGGGAACGGAAAGCGCGTTCGGCGAGTTGTCGCCTTTCGGGTGTCCCGGGCCGCGCGGCGCGCAGTCCGCGACCGCCGACGGTTTTCGCCAGCTCCGGCAGGACAGCGGTGACTCCGTCGGAGCCGGCCCATTCGCGGACCGTGTCCCTTACGGCGACGAGGAGTTGGGGCCGCAGGGCGCCGCCGGGATGTCCGTCGGACAGCCGGCCGAGCACCGTGTGGAACGCGGCGGCGGCCACGAGCCGCGCCGAGTCCCCGGTGGTGGCCAGGCAGACGGCCGCGTAGTCGTGGGCGGCCCGCCAGTGCCGGGCGAGCAGCAGAGCGACCGCGTGACCGCGCCCGTCGCCCTTGGCCAGCCGGGCGGCGAGATGGGCGTCGGATTCCCCGGGGGGCCATCCGGGGCGGGGCGGGTAGGGGGGTCGTGGGGGGTTCGGGGATTGCACGGAACCATTTCCTTCCAAGCCGACGGAGGGCACACGAATAGCGGTCCGCCGGAAAGCAGGTGCCTGATTGGTGCGTACCTTTGGCCTGACCAGGCACGTTGCGGCCCTGATCAGGTTCTTGCGCGAGGGGAGGCTCACCTTCGCACACGCGCCTCACAGGAAACAAGAAGTTCGAGTGATCCAAGTTCAAAGCGGGGAAATTTCAGATAAGTTACCGCCGGTATCCTTACCGCTATTCGTGATCGGCCGGATCGTGCGACTCAACTTGTGTGCGGGGAAAGCCGGTTGGCACACGGAATCTTCATCTTCCGGACCGGACCGGACCGGCCCGCCCCTCCCCCACCCCGTACCCCGCGTCCGTAAGGCGGTCGTCCCCGCCGCCGGACTCGGCACCCGCTTCCTGCCCGCGACCAAGGCCACCCCGAAGGAGATGCTCCCGGTCGTCGACAAGCCCGCCATCCAGTACATCGTCGAGGAGGCCGCGGCGGCGGGCCTGGACGACGTGCTGATGGTGACCGGCCGGCACAAGCGGGCCATCGAGGACCACTTCGACCACGCCTTCGAACTGGAGCAGGCCCTCGCGGCGAAGGGCGACACCGTGCGCCTGGACGCGGTGCGCGACCCCGCCCGTCTCGCGGACATCCACCACATCCGCCAGGGCGACCCGCTCGGCCTCGGCCACGCGGTGCTGTGCGCCCGTCGGCACGTCGGCGACCAGCCGTTCGCCGTGCTCCTCGGCGACGACCTCATCGACCCGCGAGACCCTGCTCAGCCGGATGCTGGACGTCCGCGACCGGTACACCGGCAGCGTCGTCGCCCTGATGGAGGTCCCGCCGGAGCAGGTCCACCTCTACGGCTGCGCGGCCGTGGAACCGTCCGGCGAGGACGGCGTCGTGCGGGTCACGGGCCTGGTGGAGAAGCCCGCCCGCGCGGACGCGCCCAGCCGGTACGCGGCGATCGGCCGCTACGTCCTCGACGACCCCGCCGTCTTCGGCATCCTCGAGCACACCGCACCCGGCCGCGGCGGCGAGATCCAGCTCACCGACGTCCTCCAGGAACTCGCCGCGGACGGCACGGTCCACGGCGTGATCTTCACCGGCCGCCGCTACGACACCGGCGACAAGGCCGACCACCTCCGCACGGTCGTCCGCCTGGCCTGCGAGCGTCCCGACCTGGGCCCGGATTTCATCACCTGGCTGAAGCAGTTCGTGACAGACCTCGAGACCGAGGGGACGGAAGGGGGACGGGTGGCGGCGTGAGTGGGGTCCGCGCCCCGAGCCCGCCTCACGGCCCCGGGCCCCCGCTCGGGCCGCGCCGGACACCACGCCGGACACCGCCCCGGACACCAAAAAACCCCGGCACCGGCGTGCGTCCGAAGACCCACACCGCCACCGGGGCCGGTAACGCCCGGTCCGGGCTCAGCCGTTGGGGCGCAGAGTCCAGATGACGGTCATCTCGCCGGTCACCGCGCCGTCCGCGCGGCGGATCTCGATCGCGACGGGGAACTCGGGGCGCTCGCCGGCGTCGAGCTGGGCGACGACCTCGGCGGCCGGGCGGCCCAGGGTCGCGGTGGCGGTGACGGCGCCCATCGCCAGCTTGCGGTAGCCGATCTCGGCGCTGACCGCGAGCGGCACGGCGCGCGCGAGCTGGTCCCCGAACGCGGCGAGGACGATCGCGCCGCTGGCGGACTCGCCCAGGGTGAACATCGCCCCGGCGTGCGGCCCGCCCACGTGGTTGTGGAAGTCGCTCTGGTCCGGCAGGGCGACCACGGCCTTCTCCGGGCTCGTCTCCAGGAACTCGAGGTTCAGGGTCCGGGCCATGGGCACCGTGGCGGCGAGCATCTCGCCGATGGACATCTGGTCTGCGCTCATGACCGCGATGTTACCCATGGGTAGCTCGGCTGACCAGATCGGTGTGACGAGCGACGCGTGCTCCACCACGGCGGCTCAAGGCGCCGGACACCGAGTTCGGTACGTCCCTGACAAGGGGCGGTGACCGAACCGTGTCCCCCACGGCACTAGGGTTTCAGGCCATGTGGCCAGGACAGCAACAGCCGCCCGGGGGAGAGCAGAACCCGCAGGCGCAGAACAATCCGTACCAGCAGCCGGGATACCAGCAGCCGAATCCCTATCAGCAAGCCGGCTACCAGCAGCCCAACCCCTACGGGCAGCAACCGCAGTGGGGCGCCCCGACGGTCGCGGGCGGACCACAGCCGCAGCCCGGCGGGGGCGGCGGCAACCGGACGAAGGTGGTCGCGATCGTGGCGGCCACGGCCGTCGTCGTGGCGGCCGGTGTCACCGGGTTCCTGGTGCTGGGCGGCAAGGACGACGACCCGGCCGAGGCGTCGGACAAGACCAGCGCGAGCCCGACGGTGTCCGAGTCCGCCTCGGCGTCCGCCTCGTCCGGCACCGACGACAACCCGCGCGACGACGACACCGAGCCGGCGACCATCACCGGCTGGAAGGTCGTGGTGAACCCCAAGTGGGGCATCGCCTTCGACGTGCCGGCCGACTGGGAGGTGCAGTCCCCGGGGCTCAGCCAGGGCTTCGAGTGGGAGGACAAGGAACAGTCCAGCGGCTACGACTCGATCATCATGGGCGGTACCGTCGAGTACAAGTCCAAGTGGTGCGGCGTGGACGACGACAAGGACGGCAAGACGGACTACACCCCGCTCGCGATGGCCGGCTCCAAGGGCGCCGAAGGGGCCAAGAACACCGACGAGATCGCGATCAACACCCCCGCCTGGTGGGTGTTCGGCGGCTACACCGAGCCGGACAAGAAGAGCATCACGTTCGAGGACAAGGCCACCGCCTACACGACGACCTCCGGCATCAAGGGCAGCTACGCCTGGGCCCAGTCGACGAACACGCCCCAGAAGGGCAAGTGCGACAGCGACGGCAAGGCGATCACCTTCGGCTTCAAGAACTCCAAGGGCGACTTCGTGTCGTGGAACTGGTACGGGGCCAAGGGAGTGAAGGAAGAGGTCCCGAAGGAGACGATCATGAAGATCCTGAGCACGGTGCGGCTGCACGGGGAGCCGACGGAGAACTGAGCCGTGTCCCCACCTGAGCCGTATCCCACGGCAGTCGAACAGCGGCACGCATTCGGCGGGTAATCGGATTGGCATACTGACGCCGGTCCGGGGATAGTCGGCCGGTGACCCCAACCGCCGACACCCGCCGCCGCCTGCGCGGACCCGCCTGGGCGAGCCGCAACTACACGCTGCTGACCGCCGCCGCCTTCGTGACGAGCCTCGGCAGCAACGGCGCGCTCATCGCCGCCGCCTTCGCCGTCCTGGAGTCGGGCGGCGACGGCGGCGACGTGGGCCTGGTGGCGGCGGCCCGCACGCTGCCGCTCGTGCTCTTCCTGCTGATCGGCGGCGCGGTGGCCGACCGGCTGCCCCGCCACCGGGTCATGGTCGCGGCCAACGCCCTCAACTTCCTGTCGCAGGGCGCCTTCGCGGCCCTCGTCCTGCTCGGGGAACCCCGGCTCTGGCAGATGATGCTACTGACCGCGCTCGGCGGCACCGGCCAGGCGTTCTTCTCCCCCGCGGCCGAGGGCATGCTGCTGTCCACGGTCCGTGGCGAGCAGGCCGGCCGGGCGTTCGCGGTGTTCCGGATGGCGATGCAGGGCGCGGGGCTGGGCGGCGCGGCCCTCGGCGGCGCGATGGTCGCCGTGGTCGGCCCCGGCTGGGTGCTCGCGGCGGACGCCGCCGCGTTCGCCGTCGCCGGGTCGCTGCGCTCGTTCCTCGACGTCGGCGACATGCCCCGGCGCGACCGCGGCGGCGGCCTGCTCACCGACCTCCGGGAGGGCTGGCAGGAGGTCAGCGGCCGCCCCTGGCTGTGGACGATCGTCCTCCAGTTCTCCGTCGTGAACGCCATGGTGGCCGCCGCCGACGCGGTCTACGGCCCGCTGGTCGCCCGGGACCACCTGGGCGGCGCGGGCCCCTGGGGCCTCGCCCTCGGCTTCTTCGGCGCGGGCACGGTCGTCGGCGCGCTCCTGATGACCCGCTGGAAACCCCGCCGTCTCCTCCTGGCCGGCACCCTCTGTCTCTTCCCCCTGGCCCTCCCCTCCGCCGCCCTCGCCGTCCCGGTCCCGATCGGCGCCCTGTGCGCCACGATGTTCGCGACCGGCGTCACGCTGGAGGTCTTCGGCGTCTCCTGGATGACCGCACAGCACCCCCGTGAACGTAACCTCTTTGTATGGCTGACGACTTGGTACAGCGAGCGCACTGGGGGAACCTCGAAGGGCAGAACTGGGCCGGCTTGGCCCGACTGTCGACCGAGGAGGCTGAGGGCGAACTCTCTTCTGACGACAGCTTAGAAGGGTCGTCCCGCCCCAGGTTCATGACCGGCAGGGACATCAAGAGCACCGAGGAGCAGGAGAGGGACGGCCGACAGTTCGTCGAAAGTCGGGGCGGACGGTACGTCTACACGTACATGGAGCCGGACACATCGGCATGGAAGCGCCGACGCGTACGTCTGCCCGACGGCAGCATCGGGTACCGCGTCGTACGACCTGTGTACGAGGGCGCGTTGGAAGACCTGAAGCAGGCGAAGGCTCCGAACGGCGAGCGCATCGACGGCCTGATCGTCTACGACATCGACCGTCTGACCCGAGACCCCCGGCACCTCGAAGACGCGATCGAGACCGTGGAGCACTACCACCGGCCGATCATCGACATCACGGGCACCCTGGACCTGTTGACCGACAACGGGCGCGCCATGGCGCGTGTGGTCGTCGCCATGGCCAACAAGCAGTCCGCCGACACGGCCCGGCGCGTACGCCGCAATCACAAGGCAAGGCGGGACCGGGGCATACCCGTGGGCGGCACGCGCCCGTTCGGGTGGCAGGAGGACAAGCGCGCTCTGAACCGGGCCGAAGCCCAGCTCATACGGGACGCGGTCAAGCGCATCATCCTGGGCGCTGAGTGGCACGCGATCGTCGCCGACTGGAACCGCAAGGGGATCACTACGTCCAAGGGCAACCCGTGGACGTGGATCGGTCTCAGGGACATGATGCGGAATCCGCGCCTGTGCGGCTACCGATCTCACGTCGTGATCGAGTTCGATCCAGAGTCGGGCCGAGAGATAAGGCATCTGACGACCGCGCACGATGATCAGGGCGAGCCAGTCAAGGGACAGTGGACGTCGATCTTGGAGGTGGCCGAGTGGGAGGCTGTCCAGGAGATCATCGGCGACGGACCGATGCGTGGGGGTAGCCACAACACACGCGTCTACCTGGCCAGCGGCACGCTCCGCTGTGGCAAGGAGGACTGCGGCTCTTTGCTGCGCGCGATGAAGGCCGCGCCGAGCCGAGGCAAGCCGGAGGGCTACTTCTACTACGTCTGCCCGGCGAAGACCACGGGCAGGGGGTGCGGCGGGGTCAAGCTCCCTGGGCCGGAGACAGACGAGTTGATCCGCAAGCTTGTGATCGCGAAGTATGAGGAAGAGGCCAGCCAGCGGCAGGCAGTCAAGGCGCCGGCGGAGTGGTCGAAGGAGGCCGAACTGGCGTTGGTCCGTGAGGACCTCTCCGACCTCAAGAAGGCCCGCCGTGAGCGGAAGATCAGCGCCGAGCGGTACTACTCCGATCTCGCCGAGTACGAGGCCGAGGAGCAGCGACTGAAGAGGGAACGCAACGTGTGGCAGCGTAAGACGCTCGCGGACCAGGGCGAGCCCGTGGACATGGCCGAGGAGTGGGAGAGGGACGGGATCACACTGGCTGAGCGTCGGTCGTACGTCGCACGGACGTTGACAGCCCTGGTTGCGCTTCCCGTGGGGAGTGGACGCCGAGTGCCGTTGCGTGATCGGCTAGTTCCAGTGTGGGCCGAGAACTGATGTCGATCTCTGATGGCAGTTGCCGCGGGGTCGAGGGGCAGGCTGATCTTGGCAAAGTAGGGCCAGCGAAGGCATCCTCGACGTCGCACAATGCGCCTCATGCGCCGTTCACCACGTCCAAGCGCCCTTCCACGCCGAGAGCTACGGCGTCAAGCTGACCCCAGTCTCCGACGCTGAGAGTCAGACGTGACACAGAGCCCTCCATCTACCGACATAGGCAATGCACTTGACGCAGCCCTTGCCGACGTACGTGCTGAGATCGGGCGCGCCGAGACAACGGCCGGCGCGCTGCTCACCGGACTGGGTATTCCGTTCGCCGTGCTCGTAGCCACAGTGCCGGGCAAAGAGCTTGAAACAGCAGCCGCCGTATTGCTAGGCATCGCCGGAACAGGCCTCGTCGCAGCCATGCTCGTCGTTCTCCTAGTCGTAAGACCACACTTCAGTGGGGGGCCCTGCGGGACCTACAGGCTGTGGGCTGAATGCACCCCACTACAAGTACGAGAGGACGTGGCGACTGATCGACGTGCAGAACTGATCATTGGGCTTTCGCAAGCGGCCAAGCGCAAGTATCGCGGTCTGCGCCTATCTGTCGACATCACGACCATGTCTCTGACAGCCATGGTGATTGCAATGGTTTTGGCACTCACATGACCAATCCCCAGGGAGGGCGATTGGCTGTGGCAGACGCTGTCACGACGCACGGCGATGCTGGCGAGCTCCATCCCGCGTGGAGACCTCCACGCCCATAGCGGCGTTCATCCGGCGCCACTGGGCATCAGACCAGCCGGGAGACCTACGCGCGTGCGCCCGAGCCCAAGCCATGTCCTGATCTTCTTCAGCGTCACGCTGGCCTGGCACTCAACCCCCGTCCGTCCGCCCCGAGCTCCTCTCGCGCAATCTCGCGGTTGGTGGCGAGATCCTCGGCGACGCCAGCAGCCAGCAGGGCCGCGCCGGGGGTGTGGCCAGAGCCGACGTAGCGCCAGTGGCGTTCCGTGATCGCGTCAGGGGTGCCGTCATAGCCCATGTGGTGGGCGCGTTCAGCGCGGAGGGCTGCGTAGGTGGTGGAGTAGGCGCGGGATTTGGTGAGGATGTGGCCCCGGTAGCCGAGTGTGTGAGTCCACGCCTGGAGGCGGAGGGATTTGCATTCCGGGAGGCCGCCGAGGCGCCAGCAGGCGCGCATGAGGGTGCGGACGTGTGTGCTGACGTGTGCCGTGGCGATGTCGGCCAAGGTGGTAAGCGGGTGGTCGAGGCCGGCGCCGGTCTCGCTGGCTCCCTTGGTGACGTACTTGGCGACGTATGCGGCCACGGCGTCGTCGTCCGGGCCGTCACCGTCGGCGTGCAGCGGTCGGACGTCGATCTGCTCACCCCAGCGCAGGGCCAGCTCACCCACGGCAGGGATGTGGGACGTGTGGACGCGGACGCGCCGAGCGGACGCGCGTACAGCGTCGGCGAGGAGGTCTGTGGTGGCCCAGGCCGGGGGTTCGTCGTCGGGTCCATTCGGGCCGTCGAGGCGGACCACGGCATGGAGGTGGATGGCCGCCCGCTTCTGGTACTCGGCGACGCGGGCGAAGGAGAGCCGGGCATGCTGGGCGAAACGGGACTGCACGAGGTCGGCGGAGGAGGCGAGGCGTCGCCGGACGTCGATGACGAACCGGTCCCACAGCTTGGAGGCGTGTGCGTGCCAGAGGACGTGAGCGGTGTAGTCGTAGCAGTCGGGGCACAGTGGTTGGCCGACTATTGGGGCGTCCGGGGCGTGGACGGTGCCGCAGTCGAGAGGGCGGCCGTGTTCGCAGGTGCCGCCGTCGCGGCGAGGTCGGCAGGCTTCCCCCGCCCGGTGGACGGGTCCGAAGGACGGAGCGGTCAGGGTGACGAAGAGCCGGGGCCGGTTGCGGACGGCGGCAGGGACGTTCTTGCCGCCGATCAGGCCCGCGCGGACGAGGTGGAAGGTGTCTCCGGCGTGGAGGCGGGAGCAGGCGGGGCAGATGGTGGCGCGTCGGTTGCGGCAGCGGACGAGAAGGCGTTCGCCGGGTTCGTTGCGGGTGTCGTAGTGGTGGACGATCTCTCCGGTCGTGCCATCCAGGGCGGTGGTGGAGCCGGAGAGGTGGACAGGGTGGGCACATCCGCCGGTTGCGGTGATCTGCTCCAGCCAGCGGGCGAATTGCGGATCTTGGGCGAGGCGGATTGCGTCGCGGTCGGTTTCGGGGAGCTGACGCAGGCGCGCCGCGCGGTCGAGGGCGGCGCGCCTGTCAGCCGAGGTGTACTCCGGGGTGATGGTGGTGACCTTCCGGGGTGAGCCGCCGCAGCGGCACGGATGTGGGTTGGTGGCGCGTGGTCGGTCATGGGGATCGCTCCCTTGTCTGGTCGGGTGTGGCGGGACGGGATCAGCGGATGGTGCCGGTCCCCCGGCAGATGCGGCAGCGCCGGATCCGTCCGGTCCAGGTCTTGCGGGCGCCGTCGCCCTTGCAGTGGGGGCACCTCACGCGAGGCATGGGCATGACTGGGGTGTCCTCTCTGCTCAGGTGTGGGAGAAGCCGCTGATGAACCAGGTCACAAGTCCGTGGATGGTGAAGACCACGGGGGTCTGTCCGAGGTAGACGCCGAAGAGGCCGACGCAGACCGCTTCCCAGGCGCGGACGTCGCGGGAGCGGACGAGGAGGACGGTGATGATCCCGAAGATCACCGCGAACGTGAACGCCGTTCCTTCGCTGATCACTTGGTCTCTCCTTCCAGCACGGTGAGCGCGCGGGTGACGAGGGGCAGGTCCGGGGTCATCGCGGAGTACTTGCGGGCCGTGGCCACGGCCTCATCGGTGGGGGTGAGGTGGGAGCGGGCGCGGCTCCATCCGCCATCGGGACCGGTGCACACCGCCACGCCGCGTTCCTCGGGTGTGATGGCCTGGGCGACGGCCACGGCGTCCTTGTTGAGGTCGCCGAGGGTCATCTCAGCGGTGCCGGGGTCGTTGACCCGGTGGCAGATGCGGCCGCCGAGCTGGGCGCGCAGGGCGGTGACGCCGGGGCCGAGGTCGGAGCCGACGCGTTGGCCGGCGACGACCAGGTGGATGCCGAGGGCGGCGCCGAGCTGGGCCAGCCGCAGCAGGAGCGTCGAGCACTGCTCGCCTTCCGCCTTGCCCTCGCGTGTGCCGTCGGACAGGTACAGCTCCGCGATCTCGTCGACCAAGACCACGACCGGCACCGGGCGGAGCCTGTCCGGCAGCTCCCAGACGGAGCGGACCCCGGCCGACCGGCACGCGCTCATCCGGTCCTGCATGTCGACCACCAGGGCGGAGAGCACGGCCACCGCCTCACGGCGAGACGTGGCCAGCGCGCTCAGCCGTCCGGCGAACAGGCCGAGTTCCATGCCGCCCTTGCAGTCGACGCCGACCAGGGCGACGCGTTGTGTGGAGAGTTGGGTGATGAGCCGGGCCAGCAGGGTGGACTTGCCCGAGCGGGTGGCCCCGGTGATCAGCCAGTGCGGGACCAGGCGCAGGTTCATCACCCACGCCCCGCCCGTCTCCAGCGCGCCGATCAGGGCGGAGAGGAGTTCGGCCGGGGCCGTGGCTAAGCCCGGCCGCTCCAGCGGGTCATGGGCCATCGCGGTCAGCAGCACGAGGCCCCGTTCCGGCGAGGTGACCCGCACCGCGTGCACCTTCCACGCGTGGACGAAGGCGTCCGCCGCCTTCAAGTAGGTCGCCGGGGTCTGCCCCGCATGCAGTCGCACCACCGTCGTCAGCCCCATGGGAGTGGCGCGCGGGAAGGAGCGGCGCGGAGCCACCGGCCTCACCGGGTCACCCTTGACCAGCAGGTGCCCGACGAGGGTGCGGGCCGGAAGCCGCGAGACCGCGAGGTCGTTGAGGACGGCGACCCGCCGCCAGGTGAAGGCCACCCGCCACGCGGTCACCGGGTAGCCGACGATGTACCAGTGCCAGGCCGGACGGTGCCGGCGCACCAGGTCGCCGACGACGAGCATCCAGGCGAGGACGGCGAGGGCGAAGGCGAGCACGATCGGTCCCATCACGCGTCACCGCCCTTGCCGTGCGCGGCGGCCGTGCGGACGGGGGTGATGGCGTCGGCGCGGAAGCTGACGCCGTGGCGGTCGCCCATCGACCACATGAACGCCATCAGGCCGGTGACCTTGACGATCTGTCCTTCCTCGATGCCGGTCGGTTCACCGCTGACGGCGATCTCGATGACGGAGATCCTTCGCCTGTCCTGCCGCACGGTGACGGCCACGGTGTAGACGGGGTTGCCGTCCCGGTCCTTCTTCACCTCCTGTGTCTCGGAGTTGCTGATCTTTACTTCGGGAGCGATGGCGCACCGCAGTACGCCGAGTCGCGCCGTGTCCACGGGAATGGACTGCATGTGTGTTGGCCTCCCTGGCCATCCAGGACGCCAGACTCAACCTGACGTCACTTGTCCTTACGAGTTATGAGTGTGAGGTGCTGTACGGCGAGAGTGCAACTACTTATGCTGACGAGTGACGTCGCGCGTGCGGCGTACCTATGACCTCAACCCGTCGGAGATACCGAGATGTCGGAGATCCAGCGCCCCGGAGCCCTCTACCAGCAGGTGGCCGCCGCCATCCGCGAAGCGATCCTGGCCGGCGAGTACGAACCCGGCGCCCCACTCCCCTCGGAAGCGCAGCTCATGGAGCGCTACCAGGTCTCGCGCCCGACCGTCCGCAATGCCGTCGCCGCCCTGCGCGCGGAAGGGCTCATCGACGTCCACCACGGCAAGGGCAGCTACGTGCGCTCCGACAGTCGGCCCGTCGTCAGCCTCGCCGGATACGTGGGCAAGACGTCCGGCGGGCAATTCGTGCTGCACGGCACAGCCGCGTGGCAGCAGGCCGAGGAGCCGAGCACTTACCGCACGCACGCCACCGAAGCCACAGCCCACCAGTTGGAACTCCGGGTGGAGGACGCGCTGTTCGGGTGTGACCGCCTGCTGGTCGATCCCGCCACGGGCACGCGGGCGATGCACCGCACGCTGACTCCGTTCGCCACGGCCGAGGCCGTACCCGGTCTCGCCGAAACGCCGGATGCCGAGCCCGCGGCCGTGTACGCGCTGCTGACGAAGGCCGGACACAAGCTGTGGTGGTCCGAGACGGTACGGGCCCGCATGCCGCTGCCCGACGAGCGCACCGCCCTGCGCCTGCCCGACGCGACCCCGGTCCTGCACCTGTCCCGCGTCACCTGCGGCACCGACGACCAGGCCCTGATCCTCGAAGAACTCCGCATCGGCGCCGACCGCGCCGAACTCGCCTACCGGATCACCGCCGACAAAGAGCCAACCCGGCGCCGCCCGGCATGACCGCGATCGGGCATCGGTCGAAACAGTCTTCACTTCCTCAAGGGCGCGCCTGCGGCGCGCCGGGTCGCCCGGCCGCCCCGGCCGGGCGTGCGGCGTGGCCGCCGGTCCCGGCCGAGCGCCGGACGCCCCACACCGCAGCACGCCCGAGGAGCCGAGGCGACGACCGGCTGCCGAGGGCCGGGGCCCACAGGGCTGGGGGTCGCCGGCCTCCGAAACTTTAGGCAGCCACCATGGGGCGAGCCTCGAAGAACAGGGGGCCAATCGGGCACAACACCGGGCAGGTCCAGTACCTGCCCGATTCGCCGGGCGAGCGTAAGGCCCCCTGTTCACTCGCCCCATGGCAGCTCCCGCCCAAAGTCTCTCCAGCCGGCGACGTGCGAACGCGCGCCACTCACCAGCGGAAACACCCCTCACCGCACGCCACCGTCACCGTCGGCGAGCGCCTCCAGGAGTCGCGCGAGCCGGACGGCCGCACCGGGCAGGCCCACCAAGCGCACCACCCCGTGCCCGTCGTCGTTCGTCGCAGCGACGGCCCGTAACTCAGACGGCTCGAACTCTGCTAAGAGAAGCGAAAAGTTCAGTTGATCGGCGGCCTCACGCGCCACGCGCCAGCCCGCCATGTAGTCGACGCCACGCACCCACAGACCGGATCCCACGCCTGCCACATCGTCCAGCCCGTCACCCAGCCAGCCCTCACCCGAGCCGCTCACGTGTCCCACCTCTGCCCTGATCTAGATAACGGATCGTCAACTCTCTTTGGTTCAGGGCCGATACACAGCACGAAGGCCCCGGTACCATCAGGCACCGGGGATCTTCGCGTTCCCCAACCGGGCCACCCTTCGCTTTCCAGGGCTGATGGGGTGGCCCGGTCTCGGTATGAGGTTGTGAAGCGCGGCCCCAGGGCGCCGAGTGGGGATCTCAGCCGTCCCAGGAGCCACGCCCCGTTGCCGGATGGATTGCCTTCCGGCCCACCCGGCCGCCGCGCGCTCCAGAGAGAGCGAACCGCGCAACGACAGCCGGAGATCATCTAGAGGGCAGGCCCCGAGTTCCGCCGTCGAGGTCGAGGCGGCACCACACGGTCTTGCCGCCCCGGTCTTCTGGTGTCCACCACACCGCCGACGCCAAGCGCTGAATGATGAGCAGCCCCCGGCCGCTGTCCGACAGGACCGCTTCCGACAGCTCTTCCATCAGGCCCGGCCAGAACGTGTCACCGAGCGGCAGCAGCGGCGGCGACGAGTCCTCGTCCGCAACCCCGATGAACAGCCATTTCGGCCACACCTTGAAGTGCACGTCGACACGACGGGAGCCGCCAGGATGTGTCAGGGAGCGTTCCGGCACCACGTGGTTGACCACGTTCCCGACCAGCTCCGACACGATCAGCCGCGCGTCGTCCACCACTTCGCCGGCGCCAACGCCCCAGAGGAACTCGGCCGTCTGGTCACGCGCGACACGTGCGGCGTTGCCGCAGTCGGCGAAGAGGGTCAGCGTCAGGTAGTGCCCGCCGGACGAGGGATCCGGCGCGGTGAACCAGTGTGCGTACGCATCCAGTTCACTCGCTAAGTGCGCATGTGATCGCGCTCTTCTCGCGTCCATGAACGGGTCCCGTCTCAGGTCACGTCTACCGAGGCCATCCCGGCAGGACGACGAGAGTACACCCATCAACCCACCCGCCGCTCCCCCCTCTTGGGGACCCCCCTCACCGGTACACTCGGCATTAGGACGTGAGTGCAGATCGAGAGAGCCGATCTGACGAAGAGCGTCAGGTCAATCACGATGGGGAAGTGAGATGACCGAGGTAGCACCTACACCGGCAGCTCTGCCGCCGCACGTGCTCGAACGCGCGGACGTGCGGTCAGCGATCGCCAACCACGACTTCGGCGAAGTCTTCAGACTCGCCAGGCTCCACGGCCACATCAGCTACGCCAAGATCTCTGAAGCCGTCGGCTACAAGCGCGAACACATCGGCAAGATGGCCCGCCCCGAGACCGACGGCAAGGGCGTCCGCCCCCGGATCACCCAGCACTACAAGATCCTCGAAGTCGTCGACGGCCTACGCATCCCCGGCCATCTCGCAGGACTCGCACCGCGCCCATGGGAGTTGGAACGACCGGCCGTCGCTTCCCAAACCGACGACCCCAGCACATTGATCGCACAGGGCGGAGCCGGCCTGTGGGACATCGCCGAGATGCTCCGACGTACGGAGATGTCCAACATCAACAGCGCCGCCCTGGAGTCGATCGAACAGGGCATCGACCAACTCGCCCGCGCCTACCCGTACGCCGATGCGGATTACCTCCACGACCGCACCCGCAACGGCCTCCAGTACGTCACCAAGCAGCTCGAAGGCCGCATGACGCTCCGCCAGCACCGGGAACTACTCGTCGATACCGGTTGGCTGTTCCTGCTCAACGCGTGCGTCCAGTACGACCGAGGCCAGCGCGAGGCTGCGAACCTCAGCAAGGCCGCCGCACTCCGCATCGGCCAGGAGGCCGGCCACGGCGAGATCATGGCGTGGGCATGGGAGATCGAAGCATGGTTCGCCCTCACCCAGAGCCGTTGGCAAGACATGCTCGAAGCAGTCGAAGCCGGCCACGTCGCCGACCAGACCCATTCCGTCGGCGTCCAGCTCTACGCCCACAAGGCCCGAGCCGCCGCCCGCATGGGAGACAGTCGCCTGGTCCGAGACTCCCTCGACGCCGGCCGCGCCCGCCTGGACCGCCTACCGCGCCCGGACCACCCGGAACACCACTTCATCATCGACCCCGACAAGTGGGACTTCTACGAGATGGACGCCTATCGCCTCCTAGGCGACGACGAACGCGCCGCCGCCCACGCCCGCTCGGTCATCCGCATCAGCACCGGCCCCGACGGCACCGAGATCTCCCCGATGCGCGCAGCAGAAGCCCGCCTCACACTCGGAGTCGCCGCTGCCCGTACAGGCGACATTGAAGAAGCCATCGGCATGGGCACCACGGCACTCGAAGCAGACCGCAAATCGCTTCCGTCCCTGCTTTTAGTCGCTGACGAGCTAGACAAGGAACTACGCTCCCGATATCCGCGTGAGGCCTCGGCACGGGACTTCCATGAGCAAGTCACAGCCATCAAGCGAGGTACGACCAGGCCCGAGCTTCCGTTCTGAATCCAGCCGTGCATGAGCAGGCTCACCTCCTCGACTGGAAGCCGGTTCTGATCACGCGCATGGATTTGAGGATGGCCCAGCGGGCGGGGCTTGGTCTCGTAGGTCAAAGCGAGCGAGGGATCAGGAGTATCGAGTTCCTCGCTTGTAGCCGTTTGGGCCCATCCAGATAACACACGCATCGGTCACCGTTCTTGCGCCTTCCAGACTAACCTTTCCGTCAACATCATACGAGGCACAGGTTCCGAGCCGACCTCCACAACTGCAGGAATTCGCTTTGCAGTCGAAGATGGATTCGCCAGAAATGCAAATAACATCCTTTCGAGCGCGCCGCCGCATCCTTGGCACGACCAAGCTATTGGAAACCACCGCATAGCTACCGATCCTGGTTCGGATACTTCGCGATGCATGCGTTTCCCACCGTTCCTTTGTTAGTTCGGAGTCAAATACGGGAACAAGGAAATGAGATACGCCAAGCTTTCTAAAAAGCTCACCATCCTCCAAAAGTCGCCCCAAGTCCTCGCAAATTAGGATTGCGAAACGACCTACACTAGTCTCCAACACTGACAGCATATTTCCGCCATCTATGTGCTCATCCCTATACTCGCTCCTGAGATGCCTTGGGACGGCCCATCTCTCCATTGTTCGCCGATCGATCCTGTAGCCGTGTCGCTTTTCCTGGAGCAAGAGGGAATCCCCGGTTCGAGCCAAAGCCACAGCCTCATTGTTGGGTATTTCGCCGTGATCACCCAATGGTCCGGTGCCTACCACGATCCACCTCAAGGGAGACCTAACCCCACGAGTTTCCCTTAGAACCTTCCGCCACTTCTCAAGTATTGCTTGATCCAGGCAAGCCTCGGGAAGCACAGCAACCACCGCGCCCGTCTTCAAAAGCTTCCCTAGAGCTCGGCGTATCCTGATCTCCGTCAGTGCACAGGATCCCGGATGAATGAAGTATTCATCCGTGTCAACTGCATCGAACCTTATTTCTCCTGGTGAGCCAGCGAAAGGTGTGCAGGCCACAGGGATTCCTCCTGGATGGACGACTCCGTCGATCATCTTTGGAGAAGGGTCAAATCTTCCAGGGTTAAAGTCGCAATTAAGCTTACGAGCAACGGCATAGTCAACATACTTCCACTTTTCCTCGTCGATTCTGACTACCGATTGAAATATGTCGGCCACGCCTTCACGTTGCACAGGCATGACCCACCTTGGAAGCAGGGCCCCAAGGATTCCATTATTGTGATCATTGAACATGCCCTCGCCCATATAACGCAGCTTCACATCCTGCAAGGGCTGCAGCCCCGCAAAATACAGGGGATGGCATTTCCCGAGAGCCTTGTCTAGCGCCGCCAGCAGTATGAATGCTTGTTTCGGATCCCGCCTGCCTCGATCAGCCAGGTAGCCGGGCACCCCATCCTCGTCTAGGATCTCCATCTCCCATTGCGAGCTGAGATCCTGGTGATCGCGAATAACTTTGGCCACCCATTTGGCACGCACTCCGGGAGCAACGGCGAAGGAGTCGTACAGTTCGCAAAACAGGTGAGCGGGATCAAAAGACTGAGTCATGACGGTTGACCAGTGCTTGATGAGAGCTACTCTGGAGGGGTGGCACAGTCCCAAGCCTCTCGGCTTGCAGCTCTCTGCGAGGCCCTACGTCGTGGCGACGACCAAGACGTCCATGGTGGCCGCTTCGAAGCGCTCGCAGCGATGCTGGTTGATGCCTTGGTGGCGTCGGACCACACGGCGCTCGTTGTGGCACTCGATGAGATCCAGCTTACGCTTGACGTCTCATCGTGCAACGACAACGCTGGCAGCGGCGTGATACACGGCAGGCTGCTGTCGTTGAATGACGTTGCGCGATGGGCGGTCCATTACTCCCTGCCGTCGGCGATTGCCGCATCTCTAGAGCCCTACGGCATGAGTCACCGTTTCCTCGCCGCTGTGTCTATCAAACCAGGGGTCTCTAACAAGGACCTGCAGTATGAGATGGACGCCAGAAAGGAAATCGTCAGCCGCATTGGCCGACGTCTCCGAGAAAGCGGCCTTGTTCTTCGCTATCGGCTGGGTCGGTATAACCAATGGGAGATAACACCTCGGGGGCAGAAAGTTTTGGATGAACTTCCTCCTCTGGGCCTAGCGGATTTGTCACCGCGCAGGAGAGCCCCTATAGCGCGGAAAGATGATAAACCCGACCCGTACGACCGGAATATTGGCGTTTCGGGCGACTATCCTGCGCGGGCTTCCTCGACTGACCGAAAGCGCGAGCGGTCGTTCCTCATTGAGGGACCTGGAAGGATAGTCGAGGAAAATAAATACCTTAGAAGTTCCCTGTAACGCGTTACCGCCACGCAACTTGGGAGGAGTCAAATGCCAGGCTCCAAGGGTCCTCGAATATCATCCGCGCTGACGGTGCTTGGGTCGCTCGACGCTCACGAGCTGGCAGCCGTTTTCGATTTCCTTGAGGAAAGCACTCGAAGCGAGCGGTCAAAGCATAGCGCTGCCCGCCTCCGTAAGCGATTTGAGGATTTCGCCCATAGGCATGAGTTCCATGTGGGCCAATTGGTCACCTGGAAGTCGAATCTTCAGAATCGAAAGCTGCCCGAAGCTGGGGATCCTGCCATAGTAGTCGAAATTCTGCCGAATCCTGTATACGGAGAAAAACCAGACTCGGGCTCGCCCTTTTTTAGGGAACCATTGGACATAGTGCTCGCCATAACGGACGAGGACGGTGACCTGCTCTGTTATCACTACGATTCCAGGAGGTTTCGGCCGTACGACGCCGCCGAGGAGTGATTCGCATCGATCGAAGGAGTCCGAAGGGCCGGCGGGCAACAGGAAGCCCTCCGGGGACTGGCTGATCACCACCTCCTGATATCGCACGGGAGGCAGTTCGTTGCCCTCTAGCGGACTGTCGTGAGGTTCGTGGTACAACTCCTTGCGTGCATTCCATGTCAATCTGTGACTGGCGTCCTTGGCCACCTTGGTATGGCTGCCCGTCGCTCGGTCGGCATGATGATCCCGGCTGCGGTGACAAGACCAACGCCGCTCCAGCTCGGCATCCTCTCATCACGCATCAATGTCACTCGGTGATCCGGGATGAGCAGGGTCCGGCACTGGAACCGACACAGGCCCCAGGAGCGCCCCATCATCACCTTGTAGGCCGTCTTCATGGACTGGCCCATCGACAACATGTGGTCATTGACCGATATCTCAGCGGAGTAGTTGTCGAAGTCCGTCACTTCGGCTCACAGTGCCACGACCTCTTCATCCGAGACGGGCTCCGCGGCGTCCTCTTCGAGAAACCGTCGGATCTCCTGCTTCCTCCCATGGTCATTAGGATCTTGCCGAGGTGATCCGCCATCTCATTGTGCGCCACACGTGCGGAAGGAACCCGCGTGTTCTGTGCTGCGATCCACTCGCCAATGATCAATCGGCAGAGGCTACATGCCGTCCACCACGACTTTTCGGAGAGCCGTCGCCGCCTTCCCGTCAAGCTCAGTGAGCAAGTTCTCCACGATGTCGTCGAGCTGTCCCGACGCGTCCCGCATCGAGTAGAAGTCACGCTGAACGGTGACGTCGGCGACGCCGCACACGCGTCGATCAGCTCCGTCGAGCGGGACACGGCCGAGGCGCTCACCATCGGCGAACCGCCTCAGGCGCAGGCTGGGCACAGTGTGGTGACGGCGCTTCAACTTCGACTTCCCCGAGGAAATGCTCATGTATTGACGATATGGGCAACCATCACACCGTCATGGCCTTTCCATTGACGCTGATCAAACAGCCAGCCCCGCCCAGGTAGGTGCCAGGCGTTGGCCTGTCGCCAAGCGGCTACATTGGCCAAGGTGTTGCGCCCTCCACCAGGAGATCCCCGAGGACAAGCTCTCCCGGGTCTCCGCCTACGACTGGTTCGGCTCGGTCGCCATGGTCCCGGTCGGTACGGCGCTGGCGGGCCCGGCGGAGTCGGCGTTCGGGCGCACCGCCGCGCTGTGGGGGTGCGCCACGCTGGTCGTCGTGGTCACGGCGGCGGTGCTGTGCGTCCCGGACGTACGGAACCTGACCCGGCGCACCAAACAGGTCACCCGCCACGCCCCGGCGGACACGGAGACCGAGGAGGCCGCCGCGGAGGCCGAGGAGGCCGACCGGGGCCTCGTGAAGTAGGTCAGCCGATGCCGAAGGCCCCGGCCGGGGGCTCCGGGGACGGTACGGCGTCCTCGTCCCGCACGGGGCGCGCGTCGCCGATGAACCGCCGTAGCCCGGGGCCGTGTTCCACCCGGGCCGGGAACGCGTCGGAGGCGGTACGGCGGGCCAGGGCGGGCACGTCGAACGGGTGGTGCCCGGCGACGAGCACGGCGTTGCCGAACCGCCGGCCGCGCAGCACCGCCGGTTCGGCGATCAGCACCAGCTCCTCGAACACCTCGGCGAAGTTCGCCAGTTGGGACCGCAGGAAGGCGAACGGCGCCGCGTCGGCGAGGTTGGCCAGATAGACGCCGTCGCCGCGCAGCACCCGCCCGGCCTCGCGCGCGTAGGCGAGGGAGGTCAGATGGGCGGGGACGCGGGAGCCGCCGAAGACGTCGGCCACGAGCACGTCGGCCGAGCGGTCCGGGGCCGCCTCCAGCCAGGCCCGGGCGTCGGCCGGGTGCAGCGCGACGCCGGTGCCGGCCGGCAGCGGCAGCTGCTCGACGACCAGCTCCAGCAGCGCCCGGTCGGCCTCGACGACGTCCTGCCGGGAGCCCGGCCGGGTCGCCGCCAGGTAGCGGGGCAGGGTGAGCGCCCCGCCCCCGAGGTGCAGCACGTCCAGGGGGCGCCCCGCCTCGGCGACGGTGTCCAGGACGTGCCCCAGCCGCCGCGCGTACTCGAACTCCAGATGCTCCGGCGCGTCCAGGTCCACGTACGACTGCGGCGCCCCGTCGACCGTCAGCAGCCAGGCCCGCTCCCGGTCCACGTCGGGCATCAGCTTGGCGGTGCCGTGGTCGACGGCTCGGGTGACGGGTATGGGCTCGTCGTCGTTCACCGTCCCATTGTGCCCGTGCCCCGAAGGGACGCGGGGAACCGCGCGACCGGCCGGAGCCGACCCGCGGTCCCCCGCGCGCACCGGGCACCCTCACAGCACGGCGGTCACGGTCCCCGCGCCCACGGTCCGCCCGCCCTCACGGATGGCGAACCCGAGCCCCGGCTCCAGCGGCACGTCCCGCCCCAGCTCGACAGTCATGGTGACCCGCTCACCGGGCCGCGCCACACCCGCCTCCCCCAGGTCGACGACCCCGACCACGTCCGCCGTACGGACGTAGAACTGCGGCCGGTACCCGGTGGCGACGGCCGTCGTCCGGCCGCCCTCGCGCGCCGACAGCACATACACCTGCGCCGTGAACCGGCGGCTCGGACGGACGCTCCCCGGCGCCACGACGACATGCCCCCGCCGTACGGCGTCCCGTGGCACGCCCCGCAGCAGCAGCGCCACGTTGTCCCCGGCCTGAGCCTCCTCCATCGGCTTCCCGAAGGTCTCCAGACCGGTGACGACGGTCTCCAGCCCGGCGCCGAGCACATCGACCCGGTCGCCCAGCCGTACCCTTCCCCGCTCGACGGCACCGGTCACGACGGTCCCCCGGCCGGTGATGGTGAGCACGTTCTCGACGGGCAGCAGGAACGGCGCGTCCAGATACCGCTCGGGCATCGGCACGTAGGTGTCCACCGCGTCGAGCAGCGCGTCGACGGACGCCGTCCAGCGCGGGTCGCCCTCCAGGGCCTTCAGTCCGGAGACCCGTACGACGGGCGCGGCGTCGCCGCCGTAGCCGTGCGCGGTGAGCAGGTCGCGTACCTCCAGCTCGACCAGGTCGGTCAGCTCATCGTCGCCCGCGTCGGCCTTGTTGAGGGCGACGACGATGTGGTCCACGCCCACCTGCCGGGCGAGCAGGACGTGTTCGGCGGTCTGCGGCATGATCCCGTCGAGCGCGGAGACGACGAGGATCGCCCCGTCGAGCTGCGCGGCGCCGGTGACCATGTTCTTGACGTAGTCGGCGTGACCCGGCATGTCGACGTGCGCGTAGTGCCGGGTGTCCGTCTCGTACTCGACGTGCGCGATGTTGATGGTGATGCCGCGCGCGGCCTCCTCCGGGGCGCGGTCGATGCGGTCGAACGGCACGAAGGTGCCGGCGCCGCGGTCGGCGAGGACCTTGGTGATGGCGGCGGTCAGGGTGGTCTTGCCGTGGTCGACGTGACCCATCGTGCCGATGTTCAGGTGCGGCTTGGTGCGCACGTAAGCGGTCTTGGGCATGGCTGTACCTCGAAGCGTGTCCGTGTCCTGGAAGTCTCCGGTGGGAGAGGGGACCCCGCGGTACTGCCCGACCCTCCCCCTGCGGGGTCCGCCGGACGATCCGGAGAGGGTCAGCTTCGGGCGCCGTCGACCGCGGTCAGATAGAGCGGGACGGCAGCCTTCGGCGCATCCGCGACGGCGGATGCTGCGACGACGAAGGCGTACCGGAACATGGGGTCGATCCTCGCCGACGGTTCGTTCGGCGTCGAATGGTTTTCTGCAGACGGAATCTCCGCAGAGGGATATTCCGCAGAGGGAGAGGGGTCCGGTCGAGATGACCGACATCAGCGCGGGCGAGTGGTGGGAACTGCTGCCGGCGGGCATCCGTGAACAGGTCGACGGATACGTCCTCCAGGACGCCTATATGCAGGCGGTGCGGATCGTCTGGGAGGCGGGCCGGGCCGGCGGCCTGGGTCTCAACGACGCGCAGGTCGTCGTCCACGAGCGCTACCTCCTGCACGGCGACCGGATCGCGCGGACGCCCGACGATCCGCTGGACCTCGACTCGCTGGCCGCCCGCGCGGCCGGTGCGCCGGGCCGTGTCGTGGCCGTCGAGGCCGTCTGGGACGGGGACACGGTCCACGACTGGTTCGTGGTCCTGCTCGCCGTCACCGCCGCTCCCGAGGCCGATCACCACCTCGATCACCACCTGGCGACCCTCCACCGGGGGCGGTCGGTCCGCCACCTCGACGGCGAGGATCCCGGCGCGCTGCACCCCTCGGCGGCGGTGGCCGACCGGGTCGGCGGCGCCCTGGCCGCCCACCTCGGCGTCCCCTTCCACTTCGCGAGCCCGCACACCCCGGACGACGAGGCGCCCCGCTGGCGACAGCCCTAACCCTGGACGCTTCCGACGTTCTTCAGCGCCTCCCGCACCGACAGCGGCGCGAACCGGCCCCGCTCGCGGGCGAGGAAGGAGCGGACCGCGTCCGGGTCGGTCCTGGCGTACTCGCGCAGGCACCAGCCGATCGCCTTGCGGATGAAGAAGTCCGGGTGTCCTGACTGGCGCAGGCAGTAGGCGAAGAGGCGGTCGGTGTCGGTGCGGTCCTTGTAGCGCAGCTGGTGGAGCAGGGCGGTGCGGGCGACCCACAGGTCGTCGTCGGCGATCCACTCGTCCATGACGGCGGCGAGCCGGACGTCGGCGGCGACCAGGGGGCCGACGACGTGCGCGGCGAGCAGGTCGACCGTGTCCCACCAGGACGTCGTGGTGATCAGCCGACGGGCGACCGGCAGGAAGGCCGACGAGCAGCGGCCGGCGTGTCTGCGGAGGTAGTCGACGGCGAAGTAGTGGTACTCGCGCTGCGGCAGCGCCCAGCAGCGCAGGGCGACCGCCGTGCAGTCGTCCTCGCTCGGGCGGGGCGTGCCCGCCAGGACGGTCCGGGACAGGGCGCGGCGTGCGGGGGTGGGAATGCCCAGGAACGGCGCCACGTCCTTCATGTACGCCCGCATCGCCGCCGCCCGGACGGGGTCGGCCGCGCCGGCGTACACGTCGGTCAGCCGGTCCAGCACGGTGTCCGCGAGAACGCTGCGCGGCGCGCCGGACGTTCCCGCGGCTGTGACGGTCATGAGACGAACCATACGGCGATCAGACATGTCCGTCCGTTAGTGTCGCGGGATGCTCGATGCCCACACCCGCTCTGGGGGCACCGCCACGGCCTCTCCCCGGGCCACCGCCACGGAGCTCGTCGTTCCCGTGCCCCTCGTCGTCCCCGCGCCCGCCGGTCCCCTCGCGCGCTGGACGAGAGTGCTGCTCTCGCCCTGGTCCCGGTTCTCGCTGCTGGTCGCGCTGCTCGCGGCGGCCGGTGCGAGCGTGCTGCTGTTCGAACCGCAGAAGCTGCTCGCGGACGGCTGGCCACCCCACCTGGCCGGTGCCTCGGCGGCCGTGGTGTTCGCGGTGGCGTACGGGCTGTGCACGGTGGCGTTCGTGCCGCGGCCCCTGCTGAACCTGGCCGCCGGCGCGCTGTTCGGCTCCCAGCTCGGCCTGGCCACCTCGCTGGGCGGCACGGTGCTGGGTGCCGGGATCGCCTTCGGGCTCGGCCGGGTGCTCGGACAGGACGCGCTGCGGCCGCTGCTGCGCGGCCGCCTGCTGACGGCGGCGGACGGCCAGCTGAGCCGGCACGGCATGCGCTCGATGCTGGCGGCGCGGCTGTTCCCCGGGCTGCCGTTCTGGGGCGTGAACTACTGCGCGGCCATCTCCCGGATGGGATGGGTGCCCTTCCTGGTGGCGACCGCGCTGGGCTCGATCCCGAACACGGCCGCCTACGTCGTCGCGGGCGCCCGCGCCTCGGCCCCGACCTCACCGGCCTTCCTGATCGCGCTGGCCGCCATCGCCCTGCCGATGGTGGCGGGCACGGTGATCGCCTGGCGCAAGCGCCACCATCTGCGGGGGCGGAAGACGGGGTAGCCGGGCCACCGACGCCGGAGCGCCGACCCGGCGCTACACCGCCTCCACCACCATCGCGTTGGCCAGTCCGCCCGCCTCGCACATCGTCTGAAGGCCGTAGCGCGCGCCGCGTTCCCGCAGGGCGTGCACCAGGGTCGTGGTCAGGCGTGTGCCGCTGGCGCCGAGCGGATGGCCGAGGGCGATGGCGCCGCCGTGGACGTTGACCTTGTCGAGGTCGGCCCCGGTCTCCTGGCGCCAGGCCAGGACGACACTGGAGAACGCCTCGTTGACCTCGAAGAGGTCGATGTCGTCCAGCCGGAGGCCGGCCCGGCGCAGCACCTTCTCGGTGGCCGGTATGACGCCGGTGAGCATCAGCAGCGGGTCGGAGCCGGTGACGGCGAAGCTGTGCAGCCGGGCGAGCGGGCGCAGGCCGAGGCGGGCGGCGGTCTCGCCGGAGGTGATGAGCACGGCCGAGGCGCCGTCGTTGACGGGGCTGGCGTTGCCCGCGGTGACGTTCCACTCGATCTGCGGGAAGCGTTCGGCGAACGCCGGGTCGTGGTAGGCGGGCTTGAGCCCCGCGAGGATCTCGGGGGTGCTGCCGGGCCGTACGCACTCGTCGCGGGAGACACCGTCCAGCGGCGCGACCTCGGCGTCGAAGAGGCCCCGCTGCCAGGCCTCGGCGGCCCGGTGGTGGGAGGAGACGGCGAAGGCGTCCATCTGCTCGCGCGTGATCGACCACTTGGCGGCGATCAGCTCGGCGCTGATGCCCTGCGGGACGAGTCCCTCCGGGTAGCGGGCGGCGACCCCGGGGCCGAAGGGGTCCGCGCCGGGCGGCACGTTGGACCACATCGGCACCCGGCTCATCGACTCGACCCCGCAGGCGACGACGAGGTCGTAGGCGCCCGCCATGACGCCCTGCGCGGCGAAGTGCACGGCCTGCTGGGAGGAGCCGCACTGGCGGTCGACGGTGGTCGCCGGGACGGTCTCCGGGAAGCCCGCGGACAGCAGGGCGTAGCGGGTGGTGTTCATGGCCTGCTCGCCGACCTGGTCGACGGTGCCGCCGATGACGTCGTCGATCAGCGCGGGGTCGACGCCGGAGCGTTCGACGAGGGTGCGCAGGGTGTGGGCGAGGAGCTCGACGGGGTGGACGTGGGCCAGGGAGCCGTTCGGCTTTCCCTTGCCGATCGGAGTGCGTACGGCTTCGACGATGACGGCGTCACGCATGGGCGGGCCTCCGAGGCTACTGGCGAGTAGGAAATCCGAACTCACCATAGCTCCGAGAGTTGGAAAATCCAACCCACTAGAGTTTGGATTTCCAACCCTCCCCTAGACTGTGCGCCATGGCCGCCACCAAGGACCCGCGTCCCTGCTCGATCGCCGACGCCCTCGCGCTCGTCGGCGAGAAGTACTCCCTGCTCGTCCTGCGGGAGGTGTGCCTCGGCAACGGCCGCTTCGACCAGCTGGTACGGAACATCGGCGCCCCGCGCGACATCCTCACCACCCGGCTGCGCCGCCTGGTCGACGCCGGGATCCTCACCAGGCGGCCCTACAGCGAGCGCCCGCAGCGCTTCGAGTACCGGCCCACGCAGGCGGGGCTCGAACTGGAGCCGGTCCTGATGACCCTGATGGCGTGGGGCGACCGCCACCTCCGCGGGGACGCCGACCGCCCCATGGTCATCGAGCACGTCTGCGGCAACGAACTGGTGCCGGTGGTCACCTGCTCGGCCTGCGGCGACCAGGTCCGCCACGAGGACCTCACCGCCCACCCCCAGGCACCGGGCTGGTCGGTCGCGGGACCCACGGCGGCACGGACGGGACCGACGGCGGCGTAGACGGGACCGACGGCGGCACGTGGACAGGCAGGGCGCGCGGCGTCACGCGTGCGCGTGCGCGTGGCAGAACTCCCGCACCGCCCGGTCGAAGTCCTGCGGCGCCTCCAGGTTGCTCATGTGCCCCACGCCCGGCAGCACCACGAGCCGGGCTCCCGCGATCGCCTCCTGGAACGCGCGGGCGACACCCAGCGGTGACCTCGCGTCGAGTTCGCCCCAGACGAGCAGGGTCGGTACGCCGATCGTGGGCAGCAGGTCCCGCTGGTCGGTCTCGGCCATGAGGGCGAGCTGCGCGCCCATCGTCTCCGGGCGGACGTCGCGTGCCGTCGCGTCGAGCATCGGGACGAACGCGGCCGGCGGCTCACCGGCGAACAGCCCCGGGAGAGCCGGATCGAACTCCTCCCCGGGCACCGCGAGCATCCGCCGGACCCCCTCGACGCGCGCCGCCACCTCCTCCGGCGGCAGCGACCCCTTCCAGCCCGCGTACGTGTCGGCCAGGATCAGCGTCCTGACCAGCTCCGGGTGGCGGCGGTACAGCTCCAGGACGACCGTCCCGCCCCAGGACAGCCCGGCGACATGGGCCGGGCCGAGCCCCAGCTCCCCGATCACCCCGGCGAGACAGTCCGCGAAGTCCGCGAGCCCGAACCCGGCAGGCAGGTCCGAGGAACGCCCCGCCCCGGGCTCGTCCCAGGCCACGACCGTGAACTCGGCCGCCAGCTCCGCGAGTTGCGGCAGCCACATCCGCCCGTCGGTGCCCGCCCCGTGCACGAGGACGAGCGGAGCCCCCCGGCCCACCCGCACATAGGCCACCCGGACGTCACCGACCCACACCGTCGCCATGCCTCCAGGCTAGTCACGGGCCCGGAGGGTGTCTCGGCGACGACCCCGGACAAAGCCCGGCCGCGCCGGCTCCGCATTCCGCATCACGCATCCCGCATCCCGCATCCCGCATCCCGCCCCAAGGGCGACAGCAGACCGATCACACCGGGGGCTCCGGGTGCCGGTACACGTCCAGCCGTCCGCACATCCCGAACTTCCCGTACGCCGAGGGCTGTTCGGCCCGTACGGCGGCCTCGGCGAGGTGGGAGACGTCACCGGCCGCCAGCCGGTCGAGCTGCTCCCCCGTCGCCTCCGCCGCCGCCCGCGCGCCGCGCCGCCAGCGCTCACGCCACTCGGCGAGCCGGGGCCGTACGAGCGCCGCGGCGGCGCGATGGAAGGCGGCCAGCCCCTCGGGGGCCTCGCGCAGCGCCCGGTAGCCCTCCAGGGCGAGGTCGCGGCGGGCGCGGGCCATCCGGGCCTGCTCCTCCTCCGGCGCGTCGGCCGGGACGGTGGTCGCGGCGGCGTACGTCTCGGGGTCGCCCAGGTACTCCGGGGGCAGAGTGAGGACCGCGTCGCCGGCCTCCGGGAGCCCGCTGTTCTGCATCAGCACGGTGATGCGCAGGTCGTCCTCGTTGACCAGCCGGTGGACGGTGCCCGGCGTGAACCAGGCGACCGTGCCGGGCGTGAGGGGCGTGACCTCGTACCCGGAGGTGGTCAGCGTCTGGACCGCGCCCCGGCCGCCCGTGACGACGTACCCCTCCGAACAGGCCAGGTGCATATGGGGTGTTCCACCGGGCGGACCGTCGGCGGCGGGCCAGTCGTACACACACAGGCGCGAGACGGCGACCCCGCCGGGCAGCCCGCCGTACGCACTCACCACGGGTGGGCCTCCAGGTACTTGGCGATCTCCTCCCGCTCCCAGGCCCCGTCGGCCACGACCACGCGGTAGCGGCGGGTGAGGGTGTCGCCGGGGGCCAGCTCCAGCTCGTCGAAGAACGCCCAGGACGGAGCGATGCCCGCGAAGGGCTCGTTGCGGACGAACCAGTGGGCGGGATGCGCGCCGCCGGCACCGGAGTGGTCGTTCTCGGGGGCATGCGCGACGACGACGGTGGCGTGGCCGTCGGTGCCGTCATGCTCGCCGGAGAGCGCGAGCCAGGGACTCTGCGAGGCCATCAGGCCCGGGCCCTCGCCGTCGGGGCCGATGATCCGGCCGTCCCGGAACGCGCGCGGGCCGCGCCAGAACAGGCCGGTGTAGCCGGCCATCTCGCGGCCGGCGGTGGTCGGGCTGCCGAAGCGCAGCGGCTCGTCCCGGCGGTTGGTGACGGCGCTGGTCCAGGTCAGCGCCCAGGAGCCGGCCTCCCGGTCGACGTCGTGCACCTCGATCCGGCGCGCCTCCTCGGCCCACAGCTCTCCGCCGTGCGGGTGCCAGGTCAGCCGCTGTGCGACGACCACCCGGTCGCCGTCGGCGCGGACCTCGTCGAAGCCGGCGTGGGCCATCGAGCCGACCCGTTCGGGCAGGGCGAGGTAGCCCTCGCCGTGGACGTACGAGTTGCCGCCCCACAGGTTGGCGCCCGAGAGGTGGGAGGCGGTCAGGGACAGGCCCTTGTGCCAGCGGTGGTCGTTGGGCCGGTAGTCGGTGACCAGGTCGCCTCTGAGGGTCCGCAGCGGGTGGATGTACGGCCTCGGCGCCTCCCAGGCCGCCTCCGGCCGGTAGACGTAGGCGAGCAGCTCGACGCCCGTGGCCGGGTCGGTCACCGTGATCCGGTCGCCGTGGGCGTGGACGAGGCGCAGTCCTTCGGCCGTGCCATCGGTCGGGCCATGGGTCGTGCCGCCGGTCGGGCCATGGGTCGTGCCGCCGGTCGCGCCTTCGGCCGGTCCGCCGGTCATGCGGACACCTCCGCTGCCTCCGCGGCCTCCGCTGCCTCCGCGGCCACGCCCGCCTCGGCCGGAGCCCAGCCCTGGGCGCCGCCGTGCAGGGCGGTGTAGTACGGGTCGCCGGGGCCGATGTCCCCGCGCTTGACCGTCGTGTCGGTGAAGGCGGACTTGTAGAGCGAGGTGATCAGCTCCAGGCTGGTGCGCCCGTCCGCGCCGCTGCTGCGCGGCCGCCGCCCGGCGCGCATGCTCGCGACCAGCTCGCGCAGCTGGGCCAGGTGCGAGCTGGGCACGTCCGGCCCGAAGTCCTGCCAGGCTGCGACCTCGTCGCCGGTGGCGTCCGGGGCCGGGGTGATCCGCCAGTCGGCGTTGGAGTGGCCGTACAGATGGGTCAGCTCGACGGTGGCGCGCTCACAGTCGATGCGGATACGGCTGACCTCGTCGGGGCTGAGGACGCTGTTGACGACCGTCGCCATCGCACCGCTGTCGAAGCGGAGCAGGGCGGTGGAGACGTCCTCGGTCTCGACGTCGTGGACGAGCCGGCCGGCCATGGCGCGCACCTCGCTCCACGGGCCGAGGAGGTCCAGCAGGAGGTCCATCTGGTGGATGCCGTGGCCCATCGCGGGGCCGCCGCCCTCGGTGCGCCAGCGGCCGCGCCAGGGCACGGCGTAGTACGCGGTGTCGCGGTACCAGGTGGTCTGGCAGTGCGCGACGAGCGGCCGGCCCAGGGCCCCCTCGGCGAGCAGCCGCCGCACATGCCGGGTGCCGGAGCCGAACCGGTGCTGGAAGACGATCGAGGAGTACGGCCCGCTCGCCGTCCCCTCCTGCGCCTGTACGGCGTCGTAGTCGGCGAGGGTCGGCACCGGGGGCTTCTCGCACCACACCCAGGCCCCGGCCCGCAGTGCGGCGACGCTCTGCTCACGGTGCAGGGTCGGCGGGGTGCAGATGGTCACCAGGTCGGGGCGCTGCTCGGCGAGCATCCGCTCCAGGTCGGTGTAGGCATGCGGAACCCCGCCGTCCGCGCAGAAGGCCTCGACGGCCGTGGCATCGATGTCGACGGCCGCGACGACCTCGGTCTCGCCCTCCGCGGCGAGCTGCTGGAGCGCGGGCAGGTGGGAGCCTCGGCCGATGGCGCCGGTGCCGATCACGGCGGCCCGGATCCGGCGGCCGGCGAGCGGAAGTGGCGGCGGAGTGGACGGGGACATGGGCGTGATCAGCACTCCTCCGACGGACGGCCGAGATGACCGGTGAGCGGTACACGGAGGAGAGCGCCGACGCCATGCCCGCAGCAAGCGCTTTCCCCTCGGCAGCAACGTAAGCGCCACGGACCGGGCCGGTCAACCACTGGGGCGTCGGGTGTGGGCCTGTCGGCGGGCGCCCCTCACCTGCGGGGGCGCCGACTGCGAAGCCCCTGTGCCGGGGCTGTCACACCGGACCGCTACCCTTCCTTTGCACACCCTTGATCACACGCGCGGCGGCATGTCGTCTCCGTCGCCCCTTTTCCGATCGGCGCTTGGACTCCTTAACCTCATGTCTTGGTTTGAATCCCTCATCCTCGGACTCGTCCAGGGGCTGACCGAGTTCCTCCCCGTCTCCTCCAGCGCGCATCTGCGGCTGACCGCGGCCTTCTCGGGCTGGGAGGACCCCGGGGCCGCCTTCACGGCGATCACCCAGATCGGCACGGAGGCCGCCGTGCTGATCTACTTCCGCAAGGACATCGGGCGGATCATCTCCGCGTGGTCCCGGTCGCTGTTCGACAGCGCGGTCCGCAAGAAGGACCACGACGCCAAGATGGGCTGGCTGGTGATCGTCGGCTCCATCCCGATCGGTGTGCTGGGCGTGACGCTCAAGGACCAGATCGAGGGGCCGTTCCGGGATCTGCGGATCACCGCGACCATGCTCGTCGTGATCGGCATCGTGATCGGCATCGCCGACCGGCTGGCGGCTCGCGACGAGAACGGCGGGCGCCACCGCGCCCCCAAGCAGCGCAAGGCGCTGGACGACCTCGGTGTCAAGGACGGCCTGATCTTCGGCCTCTGCCAGGCCTGCGCCCTCATCCCGGGCGTCTCCCGCTCCGGCGCCACCATCAGCGGCGGTCTCTTCATGGGCTACCGGCGCGAGGCGGCGGCCCGCTACTCCTTCCTCCTCGCCGTCCCGGCCGTCCTGGCCTCCGGCGTCTTCGAGCTGAAGGACGCGATGGAGGGCGGGCACGTGGCCTGGGGGCCGACCGCGTTCGCCACGGTGATCGCGTTCGTGACCGGGTACGTCGTCATCGCCTGGTTCATGAAGTTCATCAGCACCAAGTCCTTCATGCCGTTCGTCTACTACCGGGTGGTGCTGGGTGTGGTCATCATTGTGCTGGTCAGCATGGGTGTGCTGAGTCCTCACGCGGCTGAATCCGGGGGCTGAGCGGGGCTGGTGGTCGAGGGTTGCCGCTAGCGGTACCTCCTGGAAACTCTCGGAAGCTCTCGGAGCCTCCGACCCGATTTCCTTGATCATCTCCCACTTGTCTCCCACTCTCCCAGTCCGGGCATGACGAAGGCCCCCGCGGGTCAGGTTCCGCGGGGGCCTTCTTGTCGGCGCAGACCAGGACGGGAGCTCCACATGGGGGGTGAGCCCACGCCCCCGCCCTGGCTATCTGGGCCAACGATCGCACGTGGCACATGTCACGGGCAGGTTCTTCGCAGATTTTGTCGAACTTGGGTGGGAATTGCTCGCGAATGGCGGGAGTCTGCTTGGACCGCCCGCCTGCACGCAGGGGGGTGCCACGGCAGGACCGTGAACCTGCGGCAGGCGGGCGGCTCCGGCGCGGTCGCGTGGGCCGGCCGGTCTGCGGGGTGGGGGGCTGTCTTGCGTCTGACCGCAGGACACACGGGGCGTGGAACGTGCACCGGAGCGCGTCCCGACACTTCAGTCACGCGGGGTACGCGTTCGTGACTCGCTGTTGAGTTCGTTGGATGACCATTGCATATATCTAAGCGCTTGCCAAGATCTGAAATCTAGCGACCACTTGGGTACTGACGCACGATCTTGCTCACTAGAGCGTCTACCGCGTGCCACGCCGCCGTAACCCGTACCCCGACTGGGTCCTCACCCGACGCCAACAGCTCGCTCACAGGATCGCCGCACTCCGCGCCGCCGCCGGCCTCTCACAAGACCAGCTGGCCGTGACGACAGGCTTAGACCGGCGGACGATCCAGCGGTTCGAGGCGGCCACTCGCGATCCGGGCTACTCGGACCTGCTCCTGATCGCCGATGCCCTCGGTGTGCCGCTCGCCGATCTGGTGAGGTGAGTGACCCGCCGCCGGTACGGGGTGAACGGCGGCGGGTCACTCGGGCCGCCCCCTCCGGGCGGCCGTTCCGGGCCAGCCGGGTAGGGACACGGCCGGACCGGAAGCTAGTGGGGTGTGTGCGCCTGCTGTACGTGCTTGCGCATCCGCACGTTGAGGTCGGACACCCGCGACCACCCGCCCGTCGCACGGGCATGCGTCCGCCGCTCGGCCAGCTGGGCGCAGGTGTCGCACCCAGCCTCCGGGACAGGCTCCGGCGGCAGGTCATGCAGCAGATAGGTGACTGCTTCGCCGGTCATCGTGTGACCGCCCGCAGGAGCCGGTTCAGAGCGCGCCCCGTCTCGCAGTTCACGTCGCAGCCGTCGCAGCCGCGGGCGTGGGCCTGGAGCGCGCCCATCGTGGTTTTGGCGGTGCAGGACCGGCAGGCGCGCGGGAACGCCAGACGTCCGCCTATGGGCCGCTGGCCGAGGTCGACAGCAGTGCGGGGGGTGAGGGTCTCGCCGCCGTACACGCAGATGTGCCCGTCGAGGTGCTGGTCCAGCAGGTCGTCCGGGAGGACGAGCAGAGCAGCCGCCTCATAGGTGGGCATGTCGCTGCGCACTGTCTGATCCATCGCTCACGCCTCCACGGTCACGGTGATCCGTCTCACACCTGTGACCGTAAAGGCGCCCGCACCCCACCGAGGACCGGAATCCGGTCCCTATCCCGCAAGGACCCCCACCTGCGCCGCCAGCACTGACGCCCGACGCCGACGGGCCGCCTGCTTCGACTCGACTTCCTCGAGGAGGATGGCGCGCGCGTAGCCGTTGTAGCGGATCGTTTCCGGCGCCGCCTCGAAGGCCTTCTCGAGCGAGGCGATCGCGACGTCCGGCTGTCCGTCCAGCTGGTAGCCGCGGGCCTCCTCGATCCGGTGGCGTGCGCGGCGGGGCTTGGACTTGATGACGGTCTGGTCTGCTCGAGCGGCCTGCCTCACGGACTCGCCGCCCTGGTGCAGTTCGACCGCCACCGTCACGGCGTGGGCGCCCATGATGGCCTGGCTGAAGCTGGTGATGGGGTGGTAGTAGTCGGCCGGCAGCCTCGAGGCCATGCTGTTGGCCTTGTCCCAGTGCCGCCACGCCGTGCCCGTGTCCTGGCGTCGGGCTGCGGTGTAGCCGAGTTCGAACTCGAGCGCGCCCGCGATGGCGAGGACGTCGTCGTCGGCGTCGGGCAGGAGGGGCTCGAGGAAGCGGACGGCCTCGAGGTTCACGGCGTCTGCGGTCTCGAGATGCCGAGGGCCAGAGTCGCGGTGCGCCTGGGCCAGCAGCCACGCGGCGACGCCGATGGCGTGCGGGTCACCACTGTCCTGGGCGGCGATCATGCCGCGCTCGGCGACCCGCCACAGCAGGGCGCTGTCGGGCTGGTAGGCGATGAAGAACTGGCTGAGGGAGTACGTCTGCGCCAGCAGGGCCTGAGCGCGCCGACGGTCGTTGCTCGAGTCCGCGTGCCGCACCAGCGCCTGCGCGTCCCGGACCAGATCCGGCAACAGGGCCCCGATTGCCTCCCGGTGGTTCTTCGCCGCGTGCCGGGCCTTCCACGCGGCGTGCAGGCGGGCCTCGAGGTGCGCGACCGGCGGCGGCTCCAGGCTCGAGCCCAGGGCGAAGCTGTCGATCGCGGCCTTCACCGCGGCGAGGCGGGGGTGGCCGGGGCCGATGAACAGATCGACGTGCATGTCGGGGTGCCCGGTGAGGTCGGCGAGGTCACGGACGCGGAGGGCTTCGGCGATCCGCATCACCATCTCGAGGCCGGGTGCCTGCTGCTGCCCGTTCTCGATCTTCTTCAAGGTGTGGACGCTGACGCCGATCAGGCCGGCGAGTTGCGTGCGGGTCATGCCGCGGCGCTCGCGGAGGATCTGGACTCGCTGGCCGAACTTCAGCGGGTCGGCGTAAGGGTCCGGGGTAGCATCAGTAGGCACGGTCTCGCCCCTTCCTGTTCAGGTCGCACTGTCAGGGTATGGGGCGGGACCTTTCTCGTGTGAGGGTCTCGAGACTGGCGTAATCGGCATGAGTGATTGGGCCCTAGGATCGATAGGCTGATCACATGCCCCCCTCCCCCTCCGCTTGCGGCTCTGTGCGTTCGGCTGCCGCGGTGAACGCGGCGATCCGGGCGATCGTGGTGCGGGCACAGGGCAGGCCGTGGACGACCGCGGAGCGGGCCTTGTACGGGCTGCTGCTGGAGGAGTGGGAGCAGGCCAGGCGGGCGGAAGGAATGACCACGGCCGCGTGATCACTCTGCGGGCACTCGCAAAGTGATGCATATCCGCAGGTCAGCCAGCTTACGCATGTGGAGAACCTGGGGCTGCCTGCGGCCTGACCCCGGGCAGCCGCATGCCTCCCGTGGGGAGCCGGGAGGCGCGGCGGGCCCCGCCAGGTCGCAGCAACCTGGCAGGGCCCAGCAAGGGGAAACCGCCCTGGGGGGAAGGCCGTTCCCGCACCCCCACCATGCACCACAAACCAGCCAGCCGGATAGATCACGGCCGAAAGTAGCTACGCGTATTGGGTGCGCCGAGGATCCAACCCCAGCAACCCCGACCCGCCGTTCCCATTCCCCGGCCCCGGATCCGGCGCCCCATCCCGCCTACACACCAATGCATCGGGGTCCCACGACGGCACCTGCAAGCTGTACCCGTCCGGGCACGTCTGCCCGTCCACGCCATCCTCCCCCGGCTCACCCTGAGGCCCAGCCGGACCCGGCTCCCCCTGAGGGCCCGCAGGACCAGCCGGACCGGTAGCACCCGTAGCGCCTACCGCCCCCGGCTGGCCCGACGCGCCCACCGCACCAGGAGTACCGGCCGCCCCGGACGCACCCGGCGAACCAGACGGTCCAGGCGGCCCCGTCGCACCCGGCACGCCAGGAGGCCCCGTCACGCTCTCGCCCGGCTCACCCTTGCTCCCTGTAGGACCCGCCACCGGCGTCCCCCCAAGCTCCTCCACCTGCCGGGCCAGAGCGTCGCGCGCCGCGTTCGACGTCTCCAACTCGTGGTTCAACGCCTGCACACTCAGCACGATCCACGCCAGCGCCGCGCCCAGCAGCAGTGCCCCCACCACCGCGAGCACATCGCCGCGGCGCCATCTCCGTTCCTCAGCCCGGATCTGCGCCCGGCTCATGACCCGCTCCCCTGCGTCAGGAGGATGATGACGGGGAGGAGGATCCCGACCAGCGGCACGATCACCGCGCCGATCAGCCACCGCCGGGTGGCCACCAGCTTCTCGGCATCCTTCTCCCGCAGCGTCTCCAGCGTCGACACCCGCGCGGCCAAAGCCTCGTGCCGCAGGTCGTAGATCCGCTGGTCGACCTTCTCGTCGAGCCGACGGCCGATCTGGGCGATGTCGTCACGGACGTCGGTGAACCGGTCCTCGAACCGGCGCACCACCTCGCCCAGAGTCGGCTCGTCCGGCACGTGCTGTTCTCCTTGCTCAGACGCCCGAGGCCGTCGACGCGCTGTTCTTCTCGCCCACCAGCCGCGCCCCGACACCCTTCAGCAGAGCGAACGCCGCCGTCAGACCGCCCGCCCCGACCGCCTGCCAGAACGAGGCGTGGAACATGTCGGCCGGCCCGGCCGCGACGGTCACGGCGGTCGCGCCGCCGAGGAACGACCAGATGGTCCGCTCGGCGAGGTCTCTGGCGTAGGTCGCCGCCGTCTTCACCACGGTGTCGACGTCAGGCAGGTTGATCTCAGACATGGTCATGCCTCTTTCTTGTCGAGGGCTGCCCGGACGAAGCAGTCCTTCGCCTCCAGCAGCTTCCGTAGACCGGCCGTCAGTTCCGGTCCGTCCGGCAGTGCATCGGTCATCTCCTGCGCGAGGTCGCCACACGGCTTGCTCACGGCCTGGAGGTGCTCGGGGAGGTGCGCGTACTCGAAGTAGCGCAGGAGGTGAGTGGTGCCCGGATGCCGTTCGGACATGGTCAGTTCTCCTTGGTGAGTGCGTCGCCGAGCCGGTCGAGCGCCGCCTCGGCGCCCGCCTGAGCCGCGGCCTGAATCTCGGTCGCGTCCAGCCCGCCGCCCTCGGCAAGCTTTCCGACGGCCGCCGACAGCGCGCCGACCTGCGCGGTAAGAGCGGCCGTGGTTGCGTCGACGCGGCGGCCCACGATCTCGTTGTTACGGACCGCGGTCGCCAGCGAGATGAACGGGTTCGTGGCGGCGGTCGCCGTGTTCGGGTTGGCGATCACCCCGTCGATGGTCAGTGTCTTCTTCGCCGCCGCAGTGGCGATCTTGTCGATTTCGGCGTCAGTCAGCGCCACGTCGTCCTCCTCGGGGACGGTCTGGCCCTTGGCAAGGGCAATGAGCTTGGGAAAGTCGATCGCGCCTGGATCGCCGTGCACGTTCTCCGGGACATGCATGTGGCCGCACACGCCCTTGAAGCCGTTCCACTGGTCGAAGGTGAAGCGCTGCCCGCCGCCGTTCGCGTAGGACGTGGGGTATGCCGGCCACTTCGACGGCCCGACGAGCGGGACGCCGTGTTCGGCGTTCAGCCACTTCAGGAACGTGGCCAGTTCGGCGAGCGCCCAGTCGGGGGCCTCGGGCCAGTAGATGTGCTCGGCGCTGCCCCAGTTCCTGTGGGTGGCCGGGTCGCAGGTGCCGACCAGCTCGACCTGTACGACGTTCAGGGTGTTCGTCTCCACCCCGCCCGACAGGTTCACCAGGGCGCGGGAGGAGCGGTCGATGTCGAAGTGCTGGAACCACCGCAGCTTCCGCGCGGCGAAGTCTGGGACCGCCGTCAGGTTCGGCGCGCTGCTGCCGCCCCCGTAGTCCGGCAGCGTCCGGCCCTCTGTCGTGTGGAGGACGACGACGTTGACCTCCATCACGTCGCCGCCGTACCGGTTCTGGTAGAAGTACGCCGTCGACGCACCCGGATACTTCTGTGGGCCAGTGGCCATCACACGGCCTCCGTTCTCAGTGCGGATCGGCGGACCTTCAGCAGCGTGTACGTGCCGTCCACCGTGATCGTGTCCCCCGCCACCGCCGCCGTGGAGTGCGCATCCGCGCGCAGCACGACCACGATGCGATGCCCCACCGGCCAGTCGGCCGGCACCTGCCAGTGCGCCGTGACGTGGATGGGGAGGTGGTGTCGGTCGCGGGAGACGTTGTCGCCCCACGACGGCGCAATCTTCGTCCACGGCCGGGCCGACACCACCGGCACAACACCGGTCTCGTCCGGGTCCGGGTCGCAGTCGTAGATCCACAGGTGCGCCCCGATCCCCACCGTGTAACCGGCCGTACCACGCGAGACGCCGGTGTCGTTCGTGACCCGGGCCCGCGCATCCACATCCAACAGATCACCCGGCTCGACCGGCAGCACGCGGGTGACGACGGTGCGCCAGGTATCCGTCACTGTGTCCACAGGCAGCTTCACTCCGGCCGTCGCCACGTCGCTGGAGTACTCGCCCTGGACGACCACGTCGCCGCTCAGGCTGATCGCGACCACCTCAGACCTCCTCGTAGATCGTGACGAGGAGCGTCGTGAAGGCGGCCAGGACCTGGATGCCGGTGCCGCTGGACATGGACCCGCGGAGCTTGAACGTGTGGCTGCCAGCCGTGCCGACCGCGCCCCGCCACGTGAAACTCGCCTCACCGAAATCCGTCGTCACCTCACCCGACCAGCGAGCGTTGCCCGTGAGGCTGGCCCCGTCGAGCTGGCAGACCCCGCTCGCGAAGCTGGTCGTCGCCGAAGTGATGTCGAATGAGAACGTCGCCTGCACCACGTAGTAGGCGCCCGCGGTCTCCGTCGTCAGCGTGATCGACGCCCCGGTGATGTCGGTCTCCGTCGTCGACAGGGCCAAGTTGCTGCTGCCCACCGCGTTGTACACGGCCGGCTTCAGTCGGTTGATGCGGGCTGCGGTGATGCGCTCACCAGCGAGATAGACCATGGGCGCTCCTCAGGCGATCCGCTGCAAGCGCAGCCACGAGTCGGTGAACAAGGTGACGTTGGAGGCGTCGGAGACCTGCTGTGACCAGTCCAGGGAGTACGTGCCGCTCACGGAGCCGACCCGGACGGTGGCGGCCAGGACCATGGTCAGCGCGGTCCCAACCCCCAGGCAGCCGAAGCTCTTTGCCGCTGTGACGTCGTTGGACTCGGTGCGGATCGGGTAGCCGCGGGACTGGACGGAGTCCGAGACGATCGCCGGCGTGGTGTTGAAGGAGACCACGGGGCTATGGCCGACGCCCCAGCCAAGCCACTCGCCCTCCGTGCCGGACGGCGCCGACCAGTCCAGCAGCAGGTCAGCGGCGGTCGGCCCGTCGTATTTGATCCATCCGTCGAGCACGTACACCGCGTTCGCGACCACGCTGAATGTGAGGTGCGGGTCCGCGGCCGGCGTCGTCGTGGCAGCGCGCTGGGTGTCGGCGGTCTTCCTCGCCACCTGCGGCTGCCCGGAGGAGAGCAGCGATGCGGTGATCCGCTGCCCCGCCAGGTAGGTCGGGTACGCCTCAGGCATTCGTCCTCCTCACAGCGACACGATCGTCGGATAGGCCAGCCGGATGTCCTCGCCCGCGACCTGGGCTTTCGAGACCCCGTTGACCGAGCGGGTCACCGTGAAGATCTGCGGTTGCTGAAGGTCCAGGTTGTCGTAGCTGACGATGGGGTTGACGTTCGAGTTCGCGACGTCGGAGATCGACCGCACGCCGAAGAACGGCGAGTTCGTCAACGCCGAGTCCGAGGCCGTGATCTGCCACTCCGGGGTCTCCACCACGCTCGCCGCCCACGCCTTCGCCCGCAGCACAGCGCCACGCCCCTGGAAGCGGACCCGGTAGAAGGTGCCGGCCACGTAGGTGTCCGGCAGGTTGTACGTGCCGAGCGTCGTCTGCACGTCGTTCACGCGCTTCCGGATCGTCAGGGCGATCGCGTTGGCCGTGGTGAACTCCAACTGCGCCGTGTACATGTTCGACGAGTCGACGTAGCGGGCGGCCAGGCCCCCGTTCAGCGAGCCGCCCGTCGCGGTCGCCGAGGTGGTCATGCTGCCGTAGAAGTCGAAGTCGCTGTACGCGGTGCCGGCGTCGATGAAGCTGCGGCGGGACGCGCCCGTCGTCGACAAGGTGTGCCCGCCGGCGCCGGACGACACGTTGAAGTCGCCAGCCACGCCGCCCGCCGTCTGCCAGGTCTGCCCGTTGTCCGACGTCCCCCAGCTGCTGGCCGCACTCCGGGTGAACGTGTCGTAGATGAAGCTGCTGATGTCGGTGACCGTCATGATCTCGCCGCCGCAGCGCACCGCGAACGGGAACTCGGCATCCGTCGTCGTCCAGCGGGCGTAGTCCGTCGTCGACGGTGTCACCACCAGCGTGGTGTCCGCCGCCCCCACCGGGAGCAGCAGCGCGGACCCGTCGGTGTCGACGCGCGCCCCGTTCAGGTCGAGGACCCCCACCCGGTACGGCGAAGCGGGCGCGCACACGAACGTGATGCGGTGCTCGAAGTGGCTGATGGTCCTGTTGTCGATGCCGAGGATGACCTGGTCCACGTCACCCGGGGGCAGCCAGGCGGGCGGGTTCTGCATCAGGATCCGGTCGCCCTGCCGCAGCCCGAGAACCGCGCGCCGCAGGGCCGGGTTCGTCGTGAACGTGCTGTGGGCCAGGTTCACGGAGATCCGCGGGTAGCGCGGCTCGTCGACCGTGCCCATGTGGACCCGCCACGCCGCATGCGACAGCCCGCTCTCGGACGGCGCCAAGGTCAGGCTGTAGTTCGTGCCGTACACGCCCACACCCGACGGCGGCTGCTGGACGGACAGGTTGCCCTCGTCCAGCGAGTACGTCTGCGCCACCCCGCCCACCGTGACGGTGACCTGGTTGGCGATGTACCGGTCGTCCTCCACCGGCGTGGGAATGTCGGCGAGGTTGAACCCGGCGTAGTCCAAGGTGAGCTGCGGGTCCTGGTTGCACAGGCTCACCCGGGTCCGGTAGCCGAGACCGCCGCGCGCCTCGTACAGCATGCCGCCGTCACACAGCTCCGCCTCCCGCATCAAGTCGAGCGGGTTCTGCTTCGTCTCAGCGCCCATCTTCGTGGTGTCGTCGAGATCGCCGATCCACTCGAACGGGATCGCGTTCTCCGCGCAAAGCCGCTGGATCCGCCGGCCCGCAGCCTCCCCGACCGGGTTGAGGTGCACGCCGAGGACCGTCAGCGGAGTGATCGTGTCCTCGACCGTCACGTGCCCGATCGCCACCGTCGTCAGCCCCGACGTACCGATCGGCCCGACCACGCTGCGGCTGGCGGCCCCAAACTCCACCTGCGTGACCCGGTTCAGATGGGCCGACGTTCCGCTGTCGGTGACGTCGTAGCTGATCTGGTCGGTGAGGTCGTACAGACGGAGCGCACGATTGATCGTGCTGGCCGACTCCTGCAACTCGATCGATACGTACAGCCGCCTGCCTCGGACATCGACCGCACCCGTCATGTCCGGGCCCAGCAGGGCGCCATCACCGTCGAGTTGACGCAGCATAAAGCTGTTGCTGGTGGCGGCGTCGTACATCAGCTCCCATCGCAGGGTGCCGCCGTCATCCTCCTGCGTGACCGTGCAGACCACCTTGCCGTCGGTCAGGCCCTCCGCCGGAATCGAGCACAGGAACCTCACCTGCGTCATCGTCGGATCGCTGTAGTGCGCCACCCCGCCGGACAGCACGTTGCCCTGCATCAGCACCACAGGATCCGACGCAGCGAACCCCTCGAACCCGGCCAGGCTCGGGGTGCCGGTGAACGTCATCGCCGACCCGCTCGTCAGCGGCGACACGATCGACGTCGCATCCGAGGCATCCTCCACCGGCCAGTACGCCCGCAGCGACGACGCGGCCGGCTCCGCCAGCGCCCGATACAGCACCGACCGCGCCGGCGGCGGGCCCTGCGCGAGGCGCCGCATCGGCCCCGAGATGATGACGTCCACCCACACGTCGGAGCCGGTGGAGTCCCAGGACTGTGCCCACTGGGTGACGTCGCCCCAGATCACGTAGGTTTTGCCGTCGTTGCCGTCCGGCACGCTGATCCGCATCGGCGTGTTGCGGCCGATCGCCCCGTAGTACGGGCCGCTGGGATTGCGCGGCGAGAACCGGGCGTCCGTGTTCCGCAGCTGGAGCCGCGCCTCCGCATGCTCCGCCTGCTGGCCCTCCGACCGGATGCCGCTGACGATCTCCACCCGGCCCGAGTCGTCGCGGACCATGCAGTACGAGGTGATGTCCACCCACGTCCCGCGTACCCACATCTCGATCTGCACCGGCTCGCCGTTGGACGCCTCGCCGCCCGCGCGGGCACCCGGGCCCGGCAGGTTGGCCAGCCGACGCCGGAACCCTGCGACGAAGGGAGCGATCGAGGACGGCATCAGGTCAGCCCACCTGCTGGAACGTGATGAAGGTCCGCATGTCTGAGGCGGTCGTCGGGGTGGTGGCACGCACCCGCAGGAAACGGGACACCGCGATGATCGGCCGGTCGTCCGGCATGAACGTCCGCACGTAGGACAGCCCGGACTCGCCCGACACCGAGGACAGCGACACCGTGTCGAACACGCGGGTAGCCGTGATCGAACCCTCAGCGGACGCCGTGTAGCCGGTCGCCGACGTACCCACCGTGAGGAGCGTTGTCGGCCCGTTCGGGTCGAGGTTGACCACACCGGTGGCCGCGACATGCGCGGTGACCGTGGCCGCCACATCGGTCTGGAGAAGCTCGACCACGCCGTCGGCGCCGGGCGGGTCGTCGAGGCTGAAGCCCCACTCCAGGATCTGGATCTGCGTGGTGCTGGGCGTGGCCAGTTGCAGCATCGTTTTGATCGCGGTCCCCGTCGTGACACTGGCCTGCGCGGCCGTCGTCGGAGCAGGACCGTTCCACACCGTGAAAGGCACTCTCGTCTCCTATCCTCTGTCTCGCTGCCCGAGGGCCTGCTGCACGTTCCCGCCGCGCGCCCGGATCTCTTCTTTGAAGGGGTCGAAAATCGTGCGAGCCACCACACGCCCATCGAGCGTGATCGTCTGGTGCACGATGATCGGCTGCACCGCGCCCCCGGCGGCCGCCGCCCGGCCGCCGGTCCGGCGCGGGCTGTTCAGCATCGACGCCCACGGCGCCGCCTGCCGCTGCGAGTCCGCGTTCGACCACACCCGGCTCCCGGCCGGCAGGTCCAGCAACTCCGGACCCTGCTCGCCCACCCACGTCAGGTTCGAGCGCACCCCGCCCGCCGCCGCGAACCCGACGATCCCGCCGGCCGCCTTCTTTCCCGGCGCCCGACTGATGACCTTGTCCAAGTTCTTGGCCAGGCTGGCCATCGTGGCTTCGAGCTTGTCCTGGCTCTTCTGGAGCCGGTTGGTTGCCGCGGTCTGGCTCTTGATCGCCGCCCCATACACCGCGTCCGACGTGGTCTTCCCGGCCGCTGTGGCCGCCGTACCGATCTGCCCCTGAAGGGAGTTGATCGCGGCGAGGTCGCCCGACGACGCGGTCATCAGCGCGCCTGCCGTCTCCAGGCCGCCGCCCTCGATCCCCGCCTCGGCGATCTGCCGGAGCAGCGACGACGACAAGCCCTTCGACTTCAGCCCGGACAGCGCCTTCGAGAACGCGGTCGCCTTGTCCCGGTTGTCGGTCAGGCCCTGGATGATCCCCCCGACGGTGACGTTCTTGCCCGCGTTCCCCGAGGTGATGTTCGCCGCCGACAGCACCCCGCCCTTCACCGACGACGCCAGCTGCGACGAAGCGCTCTTCAGGTCCTTCAGCTTGTCCTTCGCCCCGTCGAGCGCCTTGTTCACGCTGGTGAGCGCCTTCTCGTGGCCGATGAGCTTCTTACCCACGGAGTCCAGCGTCCGCAGCAGTCGCGCCTCCGTGCCCCCGGACGTCTTGTCCTTGATCCGGGCCCGGACGTCGGACAGCGTCGACTTCAGCGACGAGACATCCGACGGCGACGACAGCCCCTTGAGCTGGCCCTTCGTCAGGCCGCCGCCAGCGAACGACGGGAGCTTGCCATCGTTGATGGCCTCCAGCAGCGGCAGATGCTTCTTCGTCTGCTTGGCGTTCACCACGAACTCGGTGTCCGACACCGCGCCGACCGCGCCGGACGCAAACAACGCGAGGATGCTGTCCGACGTGCCAGTACCCGGCCCGCTGAGCAGCCCCTCGGGCGCCACCTGCACGTCGCCACCGCCGGCGTACCGGGGCATCCGCCCGCCAGCCGCCTTGCCCGTGATGTCGTGCACCGACCGGAACGTCTTCGAGTTGGTGATGATCTCGTTGATCGTGCGGATCGTGTTTGTCGTGTACGTGTGGGCCGTCTTGCCGTTGAGGTTGTTCAGCGCCGTCGATACCGCGCCGATGTTGCCGAGGGCCTGCCCGTTCGCCGTGAACACCCTGGTCTGGCCGTCGGGCAGCGTCTCGGTCTTCAGGCCAACTGCTTCCAGCGCCGCGATGGCCGCGCCGTTCAGCGTCGAGACGGTGACTTCCTTGGCGTCCGGCGTCGCCTGGATCGCGGTACGCACCTCCTCCAGCCCGGTGATGGCCTCCTCGCGCTCCAGCTTCACCAGCGTCTTGATCTCGCTGGGTGCGCCGAGCAGCGTGTTGACGTACTCGGTTGCCTTCGCTTTGTTCCCGTCGAACGCATCCGTCGCGAGCTTCATCATCGACTCGCGCAGCTCGCCCGACTTCGCCGTCATCGACGCCAGCGACTCGCCGGCCGCCAGCCCGGACGCGATCATCTCGTCCTGCGCCTTCGCGGCCGCGGACATGGCCTGCCCGTTCGCCCGGCCAGCCTCGGTGTTGAGGTCGAGGGTGGAGCCGTTCTTCGCGAACGCCTCCGAGAGGCTGTCGAGCGCGGCTTCGAACCCGATCTGCGCGTCGTATGCCGACCGGTTGGCGTCGTTGAGGGCGAGGATGCTGGCCCTCAGCCCGTCCGCCGACTGCTTCTGCGCTTCGAGCTTCGCCGACGTGGCCTGCGCTGCCGTACCGAAAATGCCCATGCTGTCGGCCGCAAGCTGCTGTTCAAGCTTCAGGTCAGCGAGCGCACTGTCGTACCCGTCCAACTCGCCCTTGAACTTCTTGACCTCCTCGCCGTTCAGCCCCTTCAGCATGCTGCCGAGTGCAGCCTTCGCCAGATCGGCGTTGCCGCCCTTCACCATGTTGGCCAGCGACTCGTCGATGGCGTCCATGCTCTTGGTGAACGTCTCGGTCGCATCGCCCGCGCTGAGCAGGCCGTTCGTGACGTCCGCGCCCCAGTTGTTGATGCTCTCCACGACGCTGGGGTTGACGACCTTGCTGATCTGGTCGTGGAGCTTCCCGAAGTCCGTCCCGAAGTGGGAGGCCGCCTCGCCCGTGACCTTGCCCGTCCGACCGAGCTGGGCCAGCGACGTCGTCAGCCGGTCGACGTTCGGGGGCGCCTCGCGGCCCATGTCCGACAGCTTCTGGAACACGGCCACTGCGGCAGCGATCCCGGCCACCACGATCGACGCTTTCGCCGCCTTGCTCAGCGTTCCGAACGCTGCGGCCACGCCCGCCAGCCCGCCGCCCGCCGCCGCCGACACAGCCGACAGCGCGGCGATCCGAGCGCCGAGCGTCGCGATCCCGCCCGAGATCGCCGCCGCACCCGCGCCCGCGATCGTGACCAGCTTCAGCGCGACCGCGGTCTGCATCAGCACGGTGACCAGCTCCGGCGGCAGCGACGCCACCAGATTCGCCGCCGCGTTCACCAACGTCAGCATCCCCGGCCCCGCGGCCGCAGCCGCCTCCACCAGCGTGGTGACCGCGTCGCCTATGTTGCCGAGGGTCTCCCGCAGCGCAGGCCCGTTCTGCTCGGCGTACTCCATGAACGCCTTGACGCCGCCGCCCGCAGTGCCCTCCGACAGCGCCCGTGAGAAGTGGATGACCCCGTCAACTGCGTCCCTCAGCGCCGAGTTCGCGAACGTGGACACCTTCTCGGCGAGGGCGTCGAACCCCGGCGTAGCCATCGCCCCGCCGGCCACCGTCACCAGCCGGTCCAGCTGCGAAGCGGCCCCCTTCGCCATCGGCGTCAGCTTCGGCAGCAACTGCCCCACCAACGTGAGGCCCTTCTCGACCGGGACCATCGTGAACGAAGCCGTCGAGTCCGAGAACTCCTTGAACTCATTCTTCACCGACGACAACGCCACCGCGGCCCGCTGCGTGGCCTGAGGCATCGCCGCGAACGTCGCCTGCACCGCACGCTGCGCCTCAGCCGCCTGCTTCGACCCGCGCCCGTACTGGGCGACCGCAGCCGTGTACTTGTCCTGCGCGCTGGCCGCGTCCGTCAGATAGCCGACCTGCCCGGCCACCGCCGCACCGAACGCCGCCACCGCCACACCGGCCGCGCCCGCCTTCACCGCGATCGGCGCCAGCGCAGCACCCAGCGGGACGGCCGCCGACGCGAGCGGAATCAGGGACCCCTTCACCCCGCCGATCGCCGCGGTGAGCCGGTTCATCGACCCCGTCATCGCCGAACCCTCGGACACGAACCGGCCGCGCATGTCCCGCAGCCGGCCGTCGACATCCCGGAACGCACGGATCACGTCGCCACTGTCCGCACGAATGGTGATTGTTACGTCGTCGGCCACGGGTCACCTCCTTCTTCGGGGTCGGGGTCGGGGTCGTCGGGTGTGCCGAGGCGTTCGATGCTGAGCAGGCGCAGCAGCCGGACGTCCTCTTGGAGCAGGGTGGTCAGGGTGTAGCCGGGGAAGCGGCGGAGAATGCCAAGGAGCTGGCGGGCGTGGGTCAGCTCGCCTGGCTCTCCGACAACGGAGCCATCGGGATTTCGGGCGCCGGGGAGGGCGCGCCAGAGGTGGAGCTGTCGGGCAAAGGGTCGCTGTTGTGGACCCCCACGAGGGCCTGCACCCACGCACCGTTGAGGGCGAGGATGAGGCGCTTGTCGCGGCTGCGGGCCTCGCTCACAGGGATGGGCTTGTCCTGGCCGTCGGTGAGGTTCCAGTCGATGAGCGCCTTGAAGAACCGTTCCAGGGTGACGCCGTCGGTGTCGCCGCCGTTGCCGTCCCAGCCCATGGCGGCGGCGTACTCGTCGATGGTCATGCTGCGCAGGGTGGCTTCGAGGCCGTGGTAGCGGTGGCCTTCCTCGAAGCGGACGGTGACGGTGCTGTCAGGCTCGCGGAAACCCACGGCCGCACCTCCAATCAGTAGCAGGGGGCTGGGCCTAGCTCCAGGCCGGCGTCGTTCCGTCAGCAAGGCTGAACGGGGCCGAGAACGTGAACTCGCCGGACTGCGCGCGGGTGAGGGCGTAGTCGGTGATCAGGCACTCGTTTGCCAGTGTCTGGCCCGAGATGCCGATGCTGATCGTGCGGGTCACCGACGTGGAACTGACCGTCTTGAGGACGGCGTGCGACTTGTTCGCGGCGTCGTTGAAGACGCCGTTCATCGTCCCGGAGAAATCCGCGAGGAGCAGGAGCCGTTCGATCGCGCTCTTGTCGATACCGGTGATGTCCTGGACACCGCGCGGCATGGACCAGTCGAGGTTGGTGATGTCGTTACGGATGTCCTGAGCGGCGGCAGCCGCATCGTCCACGCTGAACGTGGTCCAGCCGAGGCCGTTTTCCTTCGCCATGGTTCACATCCCTCTTAGTTGGAGCTACGCCTCAGCGAGCTGCGGTTCGGTGACCCACTTCGGATCGAGGTCACGGTTGGAAGCGAGGCAGCCGAACATCTTGCGGATGCCGTTGCGTTCCACCCACTGCTGGTGGAACTGGACCGGTACGGGGAGCGCTTCGTTCTCGAATGCGACCTTGACGTGCCGCACCGCCTGGCCACTGTCCACGAGTGCCAGCAGGCGTTCGCTGGGCGAGGTCAGGGCGATCCAGAAGCCGCGTGGGCCCAGGACTCGCCTCTGTCCGCGCCCGTCGTCGTGCGGCACGTCGTAGACCAGAGCAGGCATCTCGAAGTCGAGGCCGTCGCACTCGTCGGTGTATTCGTCGCCGTCGATCCACAGGCGCCAGCGCTTCACTCGGCTCACCCCCTGTGCCGGTCGTCGTCGAACCTGTGGAACTCTTCCTGCATGTGCTCCACCCAGTCCGCCGGCCGTGTGTGGACACGGCGGCGCCCTGTCGGATTCCCCCGGTGGTCCCCGTCACGGACGAGGTACAGCTCGGGGCGCGTCTGGTGGTCGGCGAAGCAGCGCTGTCCCGACTCGAACCGGAACACGGTCAGCCCGGCCTCGGTGCGCATCTCGCGGAAGGTACGCCCGGACTGCTGCCGGATGTACGCCCCCTGTGCACGGCCGAGGTCCGTGCTCTCGTCGATGGCGGACTCCCATCCGTCCCGCCACTGCGGGCAGCCGACCTGCTCGCACACCGTGCGGATCATCCGGTCGGGGCGCGACTTGATGCTGAACGTCTGGTACGCCCCCACGGGGCCTTGTGGCTCCAGCCGGAACGGCTCACCCATCACGCGCCTCCCTAAAAGATCGTTGAGGCGTCGTTGCGGGCGACACCCACCACGAACTGGACGTTGGAGAAAGTCCCGGACGTCACGACCCGCAGGTAGCGTTCGACGGTCTGCCCGCGCGCCGTCTGGATCCGCTCTGCCGTCGGCGCACTGGACACGACCGTGAACGCGCCGCCGGTCACGTCCGCCCACGCATCACCGGCACCGTTGTCGGACGACTCCTGCAACTTGATCGTCACCGAGGTCCCGGTGAACGCGAGCACCTGTAGGTACGCCTGCAAGCCGAACGCCGTCGAGCCCGTACCGAGGTCGTGAGACGTCCCGTTCGTCGCGGTGGTGTCCGTCCGGATCCCCGCCGTCAGCAGATCAGTCCACTCCAACCCGTAGGCATTGGCCTGCGCCGACACCGAGATAGTGAGCGACCCGTCCGCGCCCCGCGTCGGGTTGTAGTCGATCTGCTTGCCCACCATGCATGCCGCCGGGGAACCGATGGCGGAACCGGTCGCCCACATCAGGTGCCGGTCCGTCGTCGGCAGCGTGGACAACACGTCGTGGGCCTTGTCGATCGCCGGGTTGAAGAAGCTCGTCCACGACAGGCGCCCGTCTCGCAGCAGCCCGATGCGCTCGTAGGCGGACTTGTCGATGCCCGTCACGTCCTGGGTGCCGGCGAGGCCGCCGCCGATTTCGTTTCCGGCGCCGGTGTCGCCGGACAGGTTGTAGCCGCCCAGGTAGAACGCCTGCGCCAGGCCGGACTTCTTGGTCACCCTAGGCCACCTCGTTCCATGCGTCGTTGATGATCAGCGGGATGGTGAGAGTGGCCACCCGGTAGGTCGTGGAGTCGAAGCGGGTGTAGCCGAAACGGGCCCGCAAGGCAGCTCCGTGGGCGCCGAGAAGGTCGACGTTGGCGACCGTCCCACCGAGGGTGAAGTCGCCGCAGTACTCGCGCATCAGCCCGTTCACGGCGGTCGTCACGGCGGTGTCGACGTCGTCCTCGGGCTGGCTGTCGGCCGGCATGAGCACCCGGCCCGCCAGCTCCAGCCGCACCGACACCGAGGCCAGTCCGGAGCGGGGCGGGATCGGCGAGAGGTCCGACACCCACATCGCGTAGATCAGCCCAGAGCCGGGCGCGGACACCGGCTCGTGGCCCAGGACGTTGGTGAACATGCCGAGGCCCTGCGCGTGCGACAGGGACGCGGCACGGTAGGCGACAAGGTCGAGGTCAGCCACGGAGCATCACATCCGTCCCGTGTACCGGCGCAGCAGCCGCTCACCGATGCCGCGCTTGCGGGCGTTGAGCTTGGCCCGGGTGACGATCCAGTGGTCGTAGCCGCGGAACTTCGTCACCGGGTAGTTCCTGCTTCCGATGCCGGCCAGCCACGGCCCGTAGACCACGCGGTTGTCCCAGATCTTGTTCCCGTCGATGACCTCGATCCGGGTCGCGTAGTACGGGGTCTGGGTCCTTAGGACGCGGTCGAGTTCGCCGAGAAGGATGGTGCGGCCGTCCTCGGCGAGCTGCCGCTCAAGGTGGTCGACATAGGCGTTGGCGGCTGCACGAGCACGCCCGTCGAACATCGGGCCGCGGCTGCTGGTGGAGACGTCGAGTCGCATCAGACGCTCCTCATCCGGGCCTTGCGGGCATGGCTGGTGTACACGCGGTCCCTCAGGTCCTTCAGCCCGCGCCCGGACGCCTCGCGCTCGCTCTCGCCGCTGCCTGCGGTGCGCGCGTACCCAGACCGCCCCTGCAACAGGTCGGTGAGGGCCTCGGCGACGCACAGCTGACGCACCGGGCCGGGCGGGTCCCACCGGTACACGCCGGCGCCGGAGTCGTGGGTAGCCGCGGTGGTGCCGAGTGCGGCCCGCACCACGGCCAGGGTCCGCGGTGCGTAGATGGCGGCGCCGACCGTGTGGGCGGCGATCGTGGATCCGTCCCACGCCCGCGTGACAACGAGGGTGTTGCCTGCGATCTCGTCCACGCGCATGCGCTCGCCGTCGATCAGGATCGCCTCCCCGGCCGCGAACGCCGCGCCCGACTGGACGGTGACGGTGACGCTGTTGTTGACGTTCGTGAGGCCGCTGCCGCCGAGCGTCTGCCCGGTGTCGAGCTGGGATCGGCCGGTGACGATGACCCGCTCCGAGTCGATGCGCAGCAGGGAACCGACGCCGACCGCGGCCGAGGTGGCGGCGTCCACGTCGACGCCCGTCTCGCTGCTGTCGAGGGCCTCGATGGTGGCGCCGACGGTGGTTTCGTCGTTGCGGTAGCCGAAGAGGCCGGTGACGGTGATGTCGCGCTGGTGGGTGTCGCCGCCGCCGAAGCTGGCGCTGGAGCCGAGATCGATTTCCAGGCGGCTGTATGGGGGGCCGCTGCGGTTGGGCTCCAGGAAGAAGTCCGACGCGGCGATCGTTGTTCCGCCCGAGGCGAGAGTGGTGACGGAGATGATCTCGGAGTCATCGAGCCACAGCCGCCAGGACGTGCCGTTCTGGCTGTCGGGCCAGTTGAAGTAGCGGGTGGCCAGCGTCGGGTAGAAGACCCGGTGCGTGAGGCCGTGCACGGTTTCGGTCGCATCGGCGAGGGCGCGGTCGATACGGGCGTTGGACCGGGCGGTCTCTTTCACGTCCAGCTCGGCTTTGATCTCCTCGCGCGTGGCGTAGAACGGGGTTGTCATCTCTCGTCACCTCCTCTCAGGTCTCGTGTCGTGCGGGTCAGGGCCGGCCGTGGATGGAGAAGGACACCCCGGTGAAGCTGGGGGTGTCGGTGCCTCCGACCGACCACCGGATACGGCCCTGGTTGGCCAGGGTGTAGCCCGTGCTGATCTGCCCGTATGTGTAGCCCGACGACGTCAACAGCGCCCCGCCGATCGACGTCGCCCCCGACGTCTGCACCCACACCAGGCCCGTCGCGTCGAGGACGTCGAAGAACACGGCCAGCGTCGGGTTGGTGCCTGTCGGGGCGTTCACCACGTTCACGACCAGCAGGCCGCTGCTGACGGCGCTGATGTTGATCGCGCCGGTGCGGCCGGTGGTGGCGTTGGTCACTCCGGCGGTGATGTGGTCGGTCGAGCTGTTCAAGGTCAGACCGCTGGCCTTGAACAGCTCGTTGTTCCGGAAGGCGCTCACTACTCGCCCGCCTCGTCAGACGCCGACGTACCGGTCTCCTGGCCGCCATCCGTCGAAGGGGCAGAAGAGGTCCCCGTCTGGGCCTTGGCGGAGCGGCTCGCCATCTTGCGGGCACGCTTCGGGGGCTGTGGTTCGCTCGGCTCGGATGTCGGCTGCGGCATCTCGGTAGATGCTGATGAGCTGCTCCCAGGCGATGACTCCTCACCTCCCTCCTCCTCCGGTGCGGCCTGGTAGACCGCACCGTCGTCGGCGGCCGGTGCCGCCTCGACGGCCTCGGCTTCGGCTTCCGGCGCGGGCACCGTATGGTCCGACGCCCCGCCGTGCTTCGTGATCTTCGCCATGGGGTCTCCGTCCTCGAAGAACTCGATGTTGTGGCAACGAGGGCAGCGGGACAGGCCGACCGCGTACTTCGTCCCGCAGCCCGCCTCCCCGCCACACACCCACAGAGCCATCAGGCAGCCACCAACGTCGCGCCGTCGTCGAGGGGGATCCAGAACACCGTCCAGGTGATCTCGCCATCCGTGCCCGCAGACACCGACTCGATCTGCCCGATCCCGATCGGCACGATCCCCGTCAGAGACACCGTCGACACCGTGGTCGTGGACCCGCCCGTGATCGCAGCCGCCGGGCTCGTCATGGACAGGACGGCGCCGGCCGGGGTGTCGTTCGTCCCCAGGTCGGTGGCCGTGCAGAGGTCCATGGTCGTGCCGGTCGTCGGGTTCGACACCAGCTTGTAGCTGTTGGCGACCGTGATCGCGGTGCCCACGTAGCCGTAGATCGCGGTGATCCCGACCCGGCCGCCCGCGATCGTGAACAGCGGAACCGTCGTCGCCGCCAGGGTGCCGGTGCTCTTCGATGCCCGCTGGCCGAGATTGACGAGCCGCAGCTGGTTCGCCTGGATGAGAACGCTCATGAGTCAGCCCCCTCAGACCAGAGCCGGGAGGTTCTCAGGCGCACGCTGCACCTTGAGGTCGTGCAGGATCGCCACCACCGTGCCCGTCGACGTGGAAGCGACCTTGACGTGCGTGTGGTTCGCCGGCAGTTCCGCCTCACTGATCGTGAACACGGAGCAGTCGTGGCCGGCCGTGCCGTTGTTGACGACGGTCGAGGCGGCGGCCTGCGTCACCTTCGACCACGCGCCACCGACGCCGGTGCTGTCGTAGAAGTGGTCGACGGTGGCCAGCACCGCAGCGCTGCCGCCAGCCGCGCTGGTTGCGGACGTCACGGTGTACGTGTCGCCGGCGCCGAGGAAGCAGACGAAGCTGACCGCGCTCGCGTCCTTGAGCGGGACGTAGACGTCGTCGGCTACGGCGACGACGTTGAAGACCCTTCCGAGTCCGTCCATGGTGCCCTCCTTGAGGGGGTTGATTGCCTCTGGGGATCAGGCCCTGGCAGGGGGGTTAATGCCTGCCAGGGCTGGCGGGGGTCAGGCCCGTGCGGCGAGCTGCACGAACGGGGAGAGGGTGGCGCCGTTGTTCTGGGGGGTGACCGCGGACTGAAGCCACGGCTTGCCGTCGACGCGCTGGATGATGCGGTAGGCGGTCTGGTCGTTCTGGAACTTGAAGTGCGGGCTGGACATGGCGGACATGACCTGCCGGTCGCCGATCAGGTAGAACCCGAAGTCGACGAAGCTGATGTCGCCCTGGTCGCCGAGCAGCCCGGGGGCCTTCTCGGTGACGATGACGGGGCGGCCGAGGATGGTCATCGGCGGGCCCTGGACGCCGTTGTTCAGCCAGATCGCGGAGCCGCCGGTACCGACACTGAGCGCCATGGTGGCGAGCTCGGGGAAGGTGTCCGGGGAGACGACCCACACCGCCCGGTCCAGCGAACCGGGAAGCATGCGGGCGTACATCTTGACGATGTTCTCCCACACGATGGTGTCCGCGACCTGCCCGGACTCCTTCGCCACGGTGACGATCGCGCTGTTGTTGGCGGACAGGGCGCCCTGCGGTTCGCCGACGCCGGAGCCCTTGAGGAACGCGAGGTCCTCATAGAAGTTGAGGGCCTCGGGGAAGATCTGGTCGAGGAACGCCTGGAACGAGATCGCCGAGTCGGAGATCAGCTCGTTGGGGACCTCGGTGTACGCGGTCAGCTTCTTCGCGTCGAGGACGATGCGGGAGAACGCCGCCTGGCTGGCGGTGAGGGCGGCGCCTTCCTCGGTCCAGTAGCCGACCACGCCGCCGTACACGGACGACACGTTGCTGGTGGCGTCGATGGCCGGGAACGGCACCCGCAGGGTCTCCATGGGGATGACGCGGGCGCGCTGGCGGACGACGGACTGCTCCAGCGCGATGGCCAGCAGCTCGGAGCGGAGCACCTCGGGGATGAGGAACCCGCCCTCGCTGGGCACGGTCGAGGAGAAGGCGTTGCGAACCCGCGTGAGCTTGGCCTGCATGTCCGCGGTGCGGTTGGCGTTGTGCCAGATCGTCTGGAAGTACTCCGCCGAGTTCTTGAACTCGCGGTCCAGGACGGCGCCCATCGCCTTCGGGTTGTGCAGGTGGTTCTTCGCGTTGCCGGTCTGTACGACCGCGCGGGGGGTGAGGTCGAGGCGGTCGATGCCCTCGGGCTGGTTCTCCCGCATCCAGTCCGCGAGGGTGGCGGTCACCTGCTCCTTGACCTGCGTGGCGATGGACAGGTCGCGGTTGTGGACGGCCCGCGCGTAGTTGGTGACGAACTCGCCGAACGCGCCGTTCTTGTCGGCGAACACCCGCTGCATCTGCGCGGAGTCGGTGAGCATCGCCTCCAGCTCGGCCTGCGAGGTGGGGATCGCCAGCCGCTCGGGATCCATACCCCCGGCCGGAGCGGCAGGGTTCGCGGCCCGGTTGAACGGGCGGCCGACCGCGGACGGGTCGAAGCCGGCGCGCTGGAGCATGCGTTCCCGGATGCCTGCGGTGACGCGGCGCCTCTGGATGGTGCTGGACGTGTTCACAGTCGTGCCTCCCTGAGGCTGCGTTCGAAGCTGGTTCTGTCGATTGCTGGGATCGGCTCGGCGGGTGCCGGGCCGGGTGCCGCAGCCTGTTCGGGGGCGGCGAGATCTTGGGCGGCGTTCGCCATGAGGGTGCGGAAGTATTCGACCGCGACCTCGCTGGCCGGAGCCGGAGCGTGGTCCACCGGTGCCGCGTCTGCCACGTAGGGGGGTGGGGTGGGCGCGGGGCCGGTGGCGTTCGGGTGGGCGGGTGCGTCGGCTGCCACGCCTGCCATGAGTCCCCGGAAGCGGTCGGGGTCGTAGTCGGGCATGGGGTCGAACGCGGCGCGCGCGGCGACGCGGAAGGCGGCCGGGTCGAAGGCGGGCATGACGGCTGCGGGCGGCTCCGGGGCCGGCTCGGGCTCGACGGGTTCCTCGGTTGCGGCCGCTGGTGCGGATGGCGTTTCGGTCTCGGGCGGTGCGGGCGCGGTCTCGGCGACGCTGCCCATGAGGTCACGGAACCAGTCCGCCTCGAAGTCGGGCATCGGGCCCGGGTCCTGGGCGGTGGCGATCGCTGCGGTGAACTCGGCCGGGTCGACGCCGGTACACACAGGGCCTTCGCCTACCGAAGCGGTCACGGTCGCGGTGACCACGCCACCTTCGCCTGTCGGCAGCTCAGGCTCGGGTGCATCCTCGCGGCTGGTGTGCGCGTAGTTGTAGACCTTCAGGTCCCACGCCGCAGCGATCGCCTGCGCGTCTTCCGGCTGCCGCTCCGGCTTCGCCACCTCGTCCGCCAGCCCTGCGGCCACCGCCTCGTCGGCGAAGTACCAGGTCTCCGCCCGCATCCTGCCGCGCCACTGCTTTGCCGTACCGCCCGCACGTTCGGCGTAGACCCCGGCGATGTTGTCGGACTGGCGGTCGAGGAAGTCGGCGTACTCGCGGAGCTCTTCGGGGCTGCCGCAGGACACGCCCTGCGCGTCGTGAATCATCATCTGCGAGTGCGGGGACATGACGATCCGATCCCCGGCCATCGCGATCACCGAAGCGATCGATGCGGCCAGCGAGTCGACCTGCACCATCACCCGCGCCCGGTGCGAGCGCAGCGCGTTGTGGATCGCCAGGCCGTCGAAGACCTCCCCGCCCGGGGAGTTGATGAACAGCTGGATCTCGGCAGCGTCGACCGCCTTCAGCTCGTCGACGAAGGAGGCAGCGGTGATGCCCCAGGATCCGATGTCGCCGTAGATGTGCACGCTGGCTGTCGGTGCCCCGGCTGCGTCCATGCTGTTGGTGATGCGGTACCAGCCCTCGTCCGCGCCTGCCGTGGTGAGGGCGGGCCGCATGGCGCGTCCGCGTTCGGCGATCTGCTCGGGGGTGGCGCTGTTCCAGCACCGTTGCGTGCGGCCCATCGCGTTCTCCTCCGTCGTCTCCCACACGGCGGTCACCGTGCCGCGGCAGCGGATGCCGCCCTCGCAGTGCAGGTAGCCGCCGCTGCCGTACAGGCCCTGCACGGCAGCGAGGTCGTCGAACTCGGTGCCGTCGATGTCCGTGCACGGCTGGCAGCGGTTGCTGTCGTTCTTCTCCGCAGCGAAGTAGCGGGCCTTGGGCGCGGCCTGGAGTGTCGCCACGCGGCCCGTGTTCTGCGCGCGGTGCAGGGCGCCGCCGAGCTGGTCGCGGCGGAACCAGTTCTTCAGGCCCTTCAGGAACCCGGTGACCTTCTCGGCGACTTCGGCCCCGGACACGTTCGGCACGAGCAGACGCAGCGCCTCTCGGCCGGCGGACGCGGCGATGTCGGCGGCCAGCAGGCCAGCCGTCACGACGGCGATCTCCACCAGTTCGCTGCCGAAGGCGTTCGTGAGGGTCTTGTCGAGGCGCGGCGGCCGTACCTTCACGCCCTGTTCGGCGGCCTCCGCAGCCATCTGGGCGGCCGCGGTCTCGGCCATGTCGGCAAGTGCGTGACGCAGCGTCTTCGCGGCGGCGGCGGAGTCCACGGTCAGGTCGGCAAGTGCCTCTGTGTCGCCGTCGTCGACCGCGGTCTCGATCTGCTTCGCGAGGGCTTCGAACTGCGCCTCAGCGACGGGCTCCCACGCTTCCAGCAGCGCGTCGAGCGCGTCGTCGAACTGCTCGCGGACACGGGCGAGGGCGTCGTCGTGGTCGACCTTCGCGAGCAGTGGGCGCCGCGGCGTAGTCGTGCCGACGAGGTTGTACGACGGCTGGCGGGCGGGCAGCTGGTACGGCACGTGGTGGTGCAGGTCCACGCGAGCCGCGGGAGCCGAAGCAGCCGGGGGCAGAGCCGCAGGTGCGGGCTGGGGAGGTGCGGGTGCGGTGTAGCCGAGGTCCGGCAGGCCGAGGTACTCGGAGGCCAGCGCGGCGTCCGCGCCGGCGCCGACGAGCTTCACCCACGCCTCGCTTTTGGTGGTGATCTCTTCGTTGCGGGCTGCGGCGTCTGCGGGTACCGGGTCGTCGTAGTCGAACTCCAGGCCGCGCGCGGCCTCCGGCCCGTACAGCGGGAGGAGGTCGTTGTTCAGGGCGCCCTTGAATCGCTCCAGCCGCGGCACCGTCAGCTGCTCCGCGAAGAGCGCCTTACTCGCGTCGGCGGTGGCCCGGTTGACGTCGCCGACCTCACCGAGGACGAATGCCGGAGCGCCGAACGCCTCCCGCATCACGTCCCGGGACACCTGCCGGAGTTCGGCGAACTGCATGTCGCGCTGAGTCAGCTTCCGGTCGACCCACTTCAGACCGTTCTCGATGATCGCGACACGGTGCGCGTTCGAGACGCCCTTGTGCTGCTCCGCCCAGCGGTCGCGGGCCTCGTTGAACTCGTTGTCGGTCAGGCGCCGGTCGACTTCGAGGATGCCGCCCGGCTCAGCCGAATTGAGGAAGAAGTTGCGGTTCCACTCCGCGGAGTACCGGGAGGCGTCGATCTCGGTGAGGATCGACTGCACTGGCCCCAGCCCCCGGTACGGATCCAAGGGATTCGGCATCCGGATCTGGATGACGTCCTCGACGCGAAGCGGGATCTGCCGGCCGTCGGGCGCGGTGTACACGTAGCCGGCGATGAAGTCGATCGGGTCTGGGATGGGCGCAATGCGGTCGGGGCGGACCGGCCACAGCTCCAGCGGGATCGGGGAGCGGGTATTGCGGGTGATGACCCACCAGCCTTCGCCGGTGAGGTCGATGTGCTGCTGGGTGGACTCGATCAGTTCTTGCCGGGTGAAGAACGGGTTCGGCCGGTTGATCAGCTTCAGGGCGGCGTGTTCTGTGACCTCGACGCGGTCTTCCTTCAGCCCGGACGGGGCCTTGCGGTAGAGCCGCCAGTTGACGAGCGCGGTGGCGTTCGAGGTGCGGTTGACAATGGCGAAGAGCGTCCCCACCGACCCCATCGCCCGCATCTGCGCTTCGGCGCCTGTCGGCTGACGCCACGGAACGCTCACGTTGCTGCTGGAGACGTACGGGACCGGGGAGCGGTTGAACAGGGCGCGGGCGGCGTTGCCGAGGTCGCCGAGAAGGGTTCTCGCCACCGCACCTCCCTCGCACTACTGGCGCCCTCCGAAGATCCGGTGGCCCATGTAGAGCACCGACAACCCGAGGGCCGCTGTTCCGGCCACGACGCTCCACATCATGGCAGATCCCGACAAGAGCATAGCTCCAGTCCCGTCAACCACATACGGCATAGCCGTATTCATCTGACGCCTTAGCCTGTGCCTTTGCTCTTCCGTCACCGAAACGCCCCAATCGTCCTGTCGCATGTCTGTTGTAGGAACCGTACAAGGTGGTGATCAGAGCCACCTCACTCGCGGACGGCCCACGCTGTAGAAGGCGAGCAGCAACGCATCCGCGTTATCCGGCGACCGCCCGAGCCGCTTACGGATCTCGTCCTTCGGCTCCACAAAGATCCGGCCCTGCGCGTCGACCTCCCACAGCGGCTCCAGTAGTTGCGCCACCGTGGTGTCCGCGTTCTCCATCCCCGATAGATCCCAGCCCTGCCGCTCCGACAGGCTGCGGGCGATCTCCCACCAGATCTCCGCCCGCAGGTTCTTGAACTTGTCCGGCTCCTGGGACTTTTCGCCGACGTTCACGCCCTCGATGTGCGCCTGATGCTTGCCTTGATCGGCCAGGTTGCGGAGTTCGCCGATCACACCGAAGCCGACGCCGATGCTGTCGACCTTCACGGTGGCGGCACCGGATTCCTTGATGGCCTGTAGCACCAGCGGTGCGATCTTCTCGGGCCGGTCGGTGTGCGCCCGCCACTCCCGGCCGGCGCGTCGGCCGCGGCGCTCGCGGATGACGGTCTCGTCTCCGCCGCCACCGACGTCCACGCCCAGTTCTACGGGCTCCAGCTCGGCGGCGGTGAGTTTGCGTTCGGGGTCGATGCGGCAGCGCGCGATGTCGGAGGCGCGGACGACCTTGTTCGGGGCGTCCTCGGAGAACTCGCCGAGCACCTTGGACTTGTAGAGGGGGTTGTCCTCGCCCCACTCCTGGGCTTTCTCCTCCACCCACTCCTGGCCCACCAACGCCTGGGCGACGTCGTCGGGGACTTCCTCGCCGGTGAGGTTGGGTGACTCGAAGGCGCTGATGCCGATGACGTGCCAGTTGGAGCCGGGCTGACACACCTTCCGGAAGTGGCTCGCAGGGTTGTCGGGGTTACCGATCGCCAGGATCCGGCAGTCCGCGTTCGTCGTCAGCGCGTCAGCCGCCACCCACAGCTGCTCCGGGATGCCGCACGCCTCATCGAGGATGACGAGAACGTAGCGGGCGTGGATGCCCTGGAACGCCGACTCGTCGTGGTCGGCCGGCTTCCGGCCGAACGCCACCAGCTCGTCGTCGATGTGCCACTCGGTCTGATTCACCCGGCCGGCGAGTTTGCCGCGGCGGTGGGTGCGGCGAATGTACCGCCAGAGGATGGCCCGGACCTGCGCGAACGTTGGGGCGCTGGTGACGACGAACGCCTCGCCGGGCGGGTGCGTGTCGAGCCACCAGGCAGCCACCAGGCTGGCGGTGTGGGACTTGCCGACGCCGTGACAGGAGCGGACGGCGGTGCGCCGGTTGTCGCGGATCGACAGCATGATCTCTCGCTGCTTCGACCACACCACCTGCTTGAGGCGCTCCTGCACCCAGCCCACCGGGTTGTGCGCGTACAGCGCGGTCCGCTCGCGCAGGCCCCGCTTGTCGGCCTGGCGTTGGAGCTGCGCGTGGATGTGCTTGAGGGCTTTCGTGTCGCCGGCGCGCACGAGCCTCGCGACTTGGTCGCGGATGTCATCACGCGTCGGAGTCGTCATCAGGGGCGAGGTTGTCGAGGAGGCGGTTGATGTCGCGGCCGAGCTGTTCGGCGTCGACGCTCACGCGGGAGGGCTCGTCGGTGCCGTCCATACGGCGCCACGACTCGTTGACCTTGCGAAGCTGTTCGATGGCCTGAAGGCGCGGGTTGTCGTCACGGAGGGGCTCGCCGTCGACCTCGATGACCCTGCCGTTGGAGACGACGACGTGCCGGCTTTCGAGGATCTCCATGGCGGAGTCCCACAGGAATTGGAGTTCGGCGTCGCGGCGCTTTCGGACGTTGCGGGCGGGGGCTGCGGCGTCGCGGTAGCCGCGGTGGACGGCTTCGAAGGCGGTGCTTCTGTCGGCCCAGCCGAAGTGGGTGGCGATCTGCTGGTAGGTCCAGCCTTCGTCGCCGTAGAGGCGGGCGCATTCGGCGTCGCGGGCGACGGTTTCGAGGCTGCGGACGTAGCGGCCTGTGCTTTTGGAGCGGCGGTTCTGGTTGGGGTTGGCCATGTTGCTCCGCCTCTCCCTACTGGTGGTTGGTGTTCACGTCTCTTGATGATAGGCGGGTTGGCTATCGCGTACCGTGATGTGTGGTGGCATGGTGGTGGCCCCCTCCTGGGCGTGGAGGGGGCCACAGTGCTGTACGGGGTCAGGCGGTGCGGGTGGCGCGCCGGGCGAGCATGCGGGTCTTGATCTGCTCCTGGGTGGGCTGCTGGTATGTGTGGCGGCCGGCGGGCCCGTACTGGATGCCGTGGCTGCGCTGGTCGATGCCGCACAGGCCGCAGCTCATCGGGTTGGGGGCGCTCATCGGCTGGCCTGGTCGCGGTTGTTGGTGCCGGTCGGGTAGTTCACGGCGCAGAGCAGGTTCTGTCGGGCGTGGGTGCACTGGCCGGACAGGCATCGGCGGGAGCGATAGCGCATGCAGCGATTGGGTTCGTGGTCGCAGCGTCCGTTGCGGCAGTCGGCGTCCAGGTACGGGTAGTCGGTCACGGTCATGCGGGTTCTCCTGTCGTGGTCGGGCGGGAAGGTGGGGGTCATGTGGTGCGGAGGTCGGCAACCAGGACGGTCGCGTTGTCGGCGTGCGCGCTGGCATGGTCGATCGCGGCCTGCACGAAGCCGCGCGCCGTCTCACCCGGGTCACCGATGAGGTAGTCGGCGAGGTTGCGGCAGCTGTCTTCGAGCGGCTCGTAGGCGCCGTCGGAGGCGAGGAGGAGACGGGAGTTCTCCAGCTGGCGGGTGACCGACTCGATCGCGGGATGCCCGTACCGGTCCTTGGTGTCCTGGTCGGTGTCGACGTTGCCGAGGTAGGAGGTGACGATGTTGCGGTTCCCGCCGCCGTGGATGCCGTTGGGCGGGTAGACGCGTCGCAGGTTGTGGTCCTGCGTGAGGCGTTGGACCGTACCGCGGACCATGAGGTAGGCGCGGGTGTCGCCGCACCAGGCGACGGTGAGCCAGCGCGGGGTGGTGACGGCGACGACCGCGCACGCATCCGGGAGTTCGGGCCCCCAGGGGTCGCGGCGCTCCGGCTCGGCGGCGTACCGGTTGTACTGGGCGCGCAGGCCGGTCTCGGCGTCGGCGTGGTAGGCGGCACTGCGGGCGAGGCGGCGGGCCGCAGTGCGGGTCCAGTCGCGGACCTCGTCGGTGGAGCCGATCCCGTCGAGGAGGGCGAACGCGCGCACCCCGTTGGGGCCGGCAGCGGTCGCGGTGGCGTCGCACTGGTGGGTTCGGTCGCCGATCTGCTGGGCGTTGGCGTAGGTGCGCATTGCGGGTTCCGTTCGGTTCAGGCGGCGAGGGCGCGGAGCTGGTTGGCGTAGTCGGCGACGGTTCCGGTGACGGGCGGGAGGGCCTCCCGGGCGGCGGGCCACGCCAGCGTGCGGACCTTCGCGCTCACCCCGTAGTCGAGGGCACCCTGCGCCCGCCAGAGAGCGGTGTCGAGCCAGCCCTGCGTCATGCACGCCGCCTCCGTGGTGCCGAGGATCGGGTGGGTGATGGTGGCGTGCTCGTCGAGGTGGTCGGCGACCGTGGTGAGGATGCGGGTGACGGCCTCGGTGGTGGTGATCGTGGTCTGCTGCATGGTCGGTCCGTTCTCGTGGTGGTGCGCGGGCGGGAAGGTCAGGCGGCGAGGGCGTCGGCCAGCAGCTGGACGCGGGCGGCGATCGGCAGGTCGACGGGGTAGAGGACGGTGACGGTGGCGAGGCCGGTGGTACGGGCCGGCTTGTCGCTGGCGGTCGGGCGGGTGACCAGGTAGCGGGTCCGGTGGATCGAGTAGGTGCGGATGCGGTCCAGGCGGAAGGAGCGGGACTCGCCGGTGGCGCGGTCCATGGCCTTGATGACGATGTCGCCGGCCGTGCTGACGTAGAAGTCGTAGATCTCGACGGTGCGGACGGTCTCGACGAGGGCGCCGGTCTTGCGGCCGTTCTCGTCCTTCTCTTCCTTCAGGTAGGCGAGGGTGACGGGGTGCTGGCGGTCGGCGGCCTTGATGAGGCGGGTGAGGGTCTGGGTGGTGGTCTCGTTCGCCGTGTGCCTCATCTGGTCCCCCTCGGTGCGCTCCCTTGTGACTCCAATGTTGGCCTACCTTGTTGGCCATGTCAATAGGCTTGGCCTAGTCGGTTGGCCAATCCTGTGGGAGACTTGGGGGTATGGACACCGCCAAGCTGGAACTCGCAGCCCAGCGCTACCGAGAAGCCGAAGCCGCCTTCGACGCGGCACGCTCAGACCTGCAAGCCGAAGCAGTCGCGTTCCTGCGACAGACCGACGAGCGGGGTGCGCAAGCCGCCGTGGTCCGAGTGACCGGCTGGACACGCGAATACCTGCGCCGACTCGTCAAGAGCAGCGAGGAGCAGTCCGCATGACCTACCGCCCGTACCCGAGCGTCGATCGTGCCCGGCACCAGCTCGACCGCCACGACAACGAAACCCCGCCGTTCGTCCGCGCTCCTCGGCCGATGAGCCCCTTCGAGAAGCAGTTCTTCGAGGGCGCGGCGGCCATGGTGAAAGCGGCACAGCCGGGGCTGGAGCTGGCGGCCTCGCGGTTGAGTGCCGCGCTCCAGCCGCGCCCGGTGGGCAGCGAGGAGAACACCCCATGAGCGAGGAGCTGCCGCGTAAGCGGGAGTGGAAGCCCGGCGACACGGTCGGCCCCCAGGACTTCGGCATCACCCCCGCGGCGCCGAACCCGCTGGGTGAGGCAATGCGGCTCGACCTCGGGTTGTGGGCTGAGGAGATGCTCGCGCTCGCCGAGGACGACGACGCTGCTCCGGTGCGTCCGGGCGAGGAGACCACATGAGCGAGGCGTCGAAGCTTCCGCTCGCGGGGCTGATCTGGAGAGAACAGGGCGGCCCGGCGACGGGCGCGCAGAAAGACCTTGAGGATCTCGCCGAAGGGGCACTCAAGCTCGCGCGATGGAGCCGACAGCCAGACGAGAAGCGCGCGTTCGAGGAGCTGGCCGCAGGCACGAGCAGGCTCGCCCGCCAGTAGCCCACCGCATGACGGAGGCCCCGCCCGGATCGGGCGGGGCCTCTGCACGTCATGCGGCAGCCGCGCGGCATAAGCCTCGCAGCTCGCCCCCACACGACTGCCGCACCGCGGACGCTACGCCCAGGCCAGCACGCCTGTCACTACCCCTGATCGGGTGAGATCACGGCGTCGTGGCTGGCCAGTTCCGCAGGTTGTCCAGCACGTCCCGCCGCGCGTCGTCGAGGGCGTCCTCCATCACCTCGTCGGTGATCTCCTCCACCTCGTCCTCGTCGAGGTGATCGCACTCCTCCGGGGGTTCCACCGCAGCAGAGCCGGCTTGCACGCGCAGGGTGAGTGCCCGCTTGCAGGCGTCCGGGTCGCCGATCTGGCTGGTGTCGTTGGCGAAGGCGACGACCGCAGTGAGGATGACGACGCCGGCAAGGACGGCAGGGGTGGGGCGCATGGATTCACCTTGGGATGAGGGCGGGGCTTGGGTTACGGGATCGGGATGCTCGTGCACGACGAGTCCTCAAGGCACTCGTCGACCTTGCCTCGGTTCTCCGCGTTCCGCTTCTGCAACGCCTTCATGTACATGCCCGCCTGGCCCGGCAGCCCGTCACACGCAGCAGGTGTCGGCGGCTCCGCATCCGGGTCGTAGCCGTCCGCCGCCATCACCGCAAACCATGCATCCACGCACGCTTGCTCAGCCTGAGCAGCGGACAGGCTGGGTGTCTCGGTCTTCGTCACGGTGACCGCTGGCTTCGGATCCTCGCTTGAGCTGGAGCAGCCGGCCAAGGCGAGGCTCGCGGCGAGCAGCAGGACGGCAGTGGTGCGCATGGTTCCCCCAAGGGTGCTGGTGCGTGACCGGCATCATGCGCGGTTGTGTGGGTGGCGTGAAGGCGATGTCACTGGGTTGTGACCCGAATGGGCGAGGCCTCGCCGGCGGGGGGACGTCACGGCGAGGCCTCTCAGGGGCGTCCGGGGCTCGACCGGCCCGGCTGCTGCGCCCAGTCTCCCAGCCCTGTCAACTTGCCTTGCGGTAGTCATTCCACAGGCCGCGGAGCACCAGCACACAGATCGTCAGCGCGACCACCGTGAGCGCCAGGACGGCGGCGAGGATCGCGAACCCGAACACCAGGAACGCGACGAGGACGATCACGAACCCGAACGCCAGCACACCCACACAGCCCAACCCGGCGTAGGCGCCCCACGGGTGCACCCGGATCGGCTCCAACGGGACTGGCTGCGCGGGCTGGTAGGCGTAGTGGACGGGCGGCGCGTACATCGGCTGGCCGGCCATGTCGTAGCCGATCTGCACCAGCTGCTCAGCCGGCGGGGGCGTGGTCATCTCAGGCTGCCTTCGTGTGTCGGGCCAGGGCGAACATCTGCGCGCGGCCGTGCTTGCCGATCTCTACGACCCAGCCGGCGCGCCGCCACTGCTGCAGCGGCCCGTCCACCGAGGTGCGTGCGTTGTAGCCGGGCAGGGCGAGGGCGACCAGGTCGTTGATGGTGAACCCGCTCGCGCCGGCCTGGTCCATGGCCTGCCACAAGCCGACCCGGTTGTCCGGGATCGGGGAGCCGTCGGGGAAGCAGGGCACCGAGCGGAGCCGCGGCCGGCCCCCGCCGTCGGGGCCGGGGTCGGGATGGTCTGCGCCGGGGAGGGGGACGCGAGCGCCGGGCCGGCCGGTCCACAGCTTGCGGGCGTAGTCGATGACTTCGCGGCGGGCGTCCGGCTCGAACGGGAACGTCTGCACCCGGCGCGGGCGGGAGCCGTCTTCGAGTACCCAGGCGGCGCCCTTGTCGGTCTCGCCGAACAGGTGCGGGGTGGCGCCGCGGGTGGCCCAGCCCTGGCCGAGGATCGTGTCGGTCATCTGTGGGGTGGTGGTGGCGAGGGCGACGCGCTGCCCGCACACGTCGCGGATCTGCGACGGAACGACCTTGTCCTCGGGCTTCTGTGTCGCGAGGACGACGGCGATGAGGCAGGCGGGGCCGCGGGAGATCACGTCTCGGAGGACGGACACGATCTTCCCGCGGAGCTTGCGGTCGGGGATGTCGATGAACGCGGCCAGCTCGTCGACGATCAGGCCGATGGGCTCCCAGTCGTCACCCGGGGCGGCCTTCGTGCGGCCTTCCTCGACGAGCTTGGCGTACCGCTGGTCGATCTCTGCCTGCAGTTCCAGCAGCTTTGCCAGGAACGCTTCCGGGTCGCGGCCTACGAAGTCGTCCTCGCGCTGGCACAGGGGCGCCCACAGGCTGAGTTCGACGAGCTTGGCGTCCGCGAGGATCAGGCGGGCCTTCGATAGGGCGAGGTGGGCGACGATCACGGAGAGCAGGACGGACTTGCCCATGCGCTGCAGTCCTGCGATGAGGATTCCGGCGCGGGCGAGGAGGTGGAGGTGGACGCTTTCGCCGGTGTCGACGTCGAGGGCGGCGAGGAGCGGCTGCCACGGGTCCCACTCGCCGAGGTGGCCGACGAGGGGGTGCACGTCCGGGATGGCGATCTCGGCCCGTGGGGGCGCGGGCGGGCGGGCGGTGACGATCAGATGGTGGGAGGCTCCCCCGTCTTCGGCGTCGAGGGTCCAGCCGGGTGGCAGGCGCAGCGCGGCGGCGAGGCGTGCCATCCGCTGCGCGCTGCTGGCGATGTCGTGGGCGCTGGCGCCAACGGGGAGGGAGACGATGGCGGTCCACGCGCCGTCGGGGTGGCGGATCATCTGGTCGAGGCTGGCACCGGGGGTGCCAGTGGCGGCGAGGGCGCCAGCGACGTCGTCGGGTGCCAGCACGAGATCCGGGTCTGCCAGCTTGGCAGTCTTGCCTGCCAGCTTGTCGCGGTCGAGGAGGTGGCGTGCCAGCCACACCCAGTACGGGACGCTGGCACCCACGGCGCCAACGGCTCCGATTGCCAGCCCTGGCAGGGAGGGGGCTGTCACCTGCCAGGCGGACCAGGCGAGGGTGCCGCCGGTGAAGGTGCCGGCGTAGAGGGCGGCGGGGTTGCGGACGCCGAGCATGGCGGCGCCGACCGTGCCGGCGAGGGCGAGGGCTCCGGTGCCGCCGTAGGCGAGGGGTTCACGCCAGGTGACGTCGGTGAGCCAGTGCTCGGTGTAGATCCACGTGCCCCAGGCGGGTGCTGCGCCCATGGGCAGGAGGTACCGCCAGTTACCTGCGAGAACGCCGCGCAGGCGGCGCAGGTGACGTGACGTGTCGCGGCGCGGGAGAGGCCCGTAGGCGGTCTTGTAGAGGTTCGTTGCGTCAGTCACGTCACGTCACCCCGCGCTCTTCAGGGCGGGCGCGAACTCGCCTGCGTACTTGGGGTGCTTCTCCAGTTCGTCGCGGAGTTGCTGGCCGCGGGAGCGGGAGACGCCGAGGGCTTCGCCGAGTTTCGCGGAGGACGGCCGGCGCACGCCGAGGCTGGTACGGAGGGCGCGGTAGGCGGCTGCTACCTCGTCGAGGTCGCGGCCGGTGCTGGCATCGCTGGCGCCAGCGCGGTCGGGCCGTGTGTCCTTGGCAGGTGGCGCTGGCGGTGGCACCGAGGGGTCCATGCCGAGCCCTTCGAGGACGCGCTCCCTGGCAGTGGCAGGCTGCGGCTTCGCAGCGGGCTGGCGGGGGGTGCTGGCAGGGGCTGGCACCTGGCTGGCACCTGCGGCTGGCAGGGGCGTGGCGGGCTGGCTGGCGGTCGTCTGGCGGGTGGCAGGCGCCGGGCTGGCGGTGGCGGTGAAGGCGGCTGGCAGTGGCAGGTCGAGGACGTAGCGGCGCAGCAGATCCTTCGTGCCCTTGAAGTCGAACGCCCACCGCAGCGGGTGCAGGCGCGGCGCAACCCGTCCGGTACGGCGCTGCGCCGCGGCGCGCGCCTCCGACATGAGGCCCTCGAAGAGGATCACCGCGGAGGGCGGCATGAACGAGGCCACGGTCCGGCCGAGGGGGTCTTCGATGTGCTGGTAGTTGATCCACGACGACAGGCCGGTGAAGGCGACGATGAGGAGCCGCCAGACGAGGGCGGGCCTGCCGTGGGTGGAGGCTCGCATGACGACGATGGAGAGGCCGGCGGGGGCGCCGTCGAAGGTGATGGGGACGAGCCAGGCGGCGTCGTGGCTGAGGCCCATGTGGGTGGTGCCGAAGTCGTGGAGGCCGATGAAGCTGGCGGCCCATCCGGCGGCGGCGACGGTGAGGACGAGGGTGTAGCCGATGCCGCCGAGCAGGCTGTCGCGGCACCAGAGGGCGGCGTCGCGGATGCGCTGGGTGCGGGTCGGGCGGTGCACGGTCGTTGCCTCCGGGGTGCGGGTTGGGCCGGGCGGTGGGGTTAGTGGTGGCGTGCGATGCGGGGTCGGTGGGTGCGGATTTGGTGGGCGACGTACACGCCGAGGGCGGCGATGGTGGCGGCGCCGGGGTTGGCGGCTGCTCCGTCTGCTGCGCCTTGGACGATGGCAAGGAGGAGGCCGACGGCGGTTTCGGCGAGTTGGCCGGCTGTGGTGGGGTGCATGGCGGCGAGGATGAGCAGGGAGGCGTAGAAGAGGCGGAGCAGCAGCTGGTTGGGGCGGCGTCGCATGGCGGTCTCCCGGAGGGTCGGGGCGGTTGGTCGGATCTCCAGGGCGGGCGTCCGTGGGGACGCCCGCCGTGGGCTACCGGCCGGCCGGTCAGCTCTTCCGGTCGATGCGGTCGATCTGGACGCGGTTCTTGTCGCGCATGCCGCCGAGTTCGGCGACGGCGATCAGGCTGGTGGCGTGGGTGTCGAAGGTGCCGCCGTTGTTGGGGAAGACGTAGCAGTCGGTGGTGGTGTGCTGTTGGCCGGTCTGGGTGTCGGTCCAGGTGATGTCGGCGCGCTGCTGGTTGGAGCGGAAGGCCATGGCGGGTTCCTCTCGGAGGGGGCCGCCCCGTGTGGGGGTTGTCGCGGGGGCGGCGGTTGGTGGGGGCTAGCGGAGGACGGTGGCGAGGAGGGTGCAGGTGATGAGGAAGGCGAGCGCGGTGAGCGCGCGGTAGAGCCGCGGGTGGGGGCGGGTCACGAGCGGGACCCGTTGCGGATCTCGGCGAGGAGTTGTTCGGCGCCGGTGGTGGCGATCTGGTCGGTGAGGTGGTCGCCGGACGCGGCGGCTTGGTCGGCGGCGTCGAGGAGCCGGCGGACGTCGGCGTAGCGGGGGTCGGTGGTGGGGGTGGCGTCGCGGCTCATGCGGTCACCGCCGGGCGGGGCAGGGCGCGGCAGGTCTCGGCGTGGGCTTGGGCCCAGTCGCGGGCTTGCTGCTCGGCGTACTGGATGGCGTCCTCGCGCTTCATGGAGCGGAAGCCGCCGTTGTAGTCGTGGACGCCGTCGATCCACCGTTCGCGGTGGGTGGCGGGGCAGCCGCCGCAGGAGGCGATGGTGACTTCGAGGGTGATGCCGTCGCGGGGGCCGGTCTCGGTGATGTCGACGGTGGCGCCGCCGACGTTCAGGTAGCGGGCGATGAGGCCGGTGGGCCAGGGCGCGGGGGTGGGCGCTTGGGTGGCTTGGTCGGTAGCGTGTCCCATCAGGACCTGCTCCTTCGTCACGGTTGTGGGTGGGTCTGCCCCCGGCCCATTTGGCGTTCCAGCGCCGGGCCGGGGGCTTTGTTGTTGATCAGGCATAGGGAGAGTGACCAATGCCCGAGTTGCAGGGTACCCTACACGGAGCCCGTTCGGGTAGGCCACGCTCCCGGAAGGAAGGGAGCAGCCGTGAGCGATGAGGAGGTGCGGCGGGTGCTGGACTCGATCGATGCGCTCGGCGACGCGGGAGACGCGCAAGACAGGGCCCGACGCCTCACCGAGCTGCTCGACCAGTGGCCGGACACCCACAAGCGGGTGCGGGAGATGAGGCAGCAGGCGCTCGCGGAACTCCACAACGGCGGCAAGGGGTTGTCGTACCGGGAGATCGGGGAGTTGCTCGGGATCAGCTTCGGCCGGGTGCGGCAGATCATCGCGGGCGAGACCGCGGGGCCAGCGAAGCGGAAGAAGGAGGCCGAGGATGGATGATCTGGTGCGGTGGCTGACAGCCCAGTTGGATGAGGATCAGCGGATCGCGGAGGCTGCGCGCGGCCATGGCGGCGGCCGGTGGCATCACGACACCTCGTACCCCAACGGGTACGTGTACGACGGCGGCTCGCAGCCTCTCGTGTATGACGAGAGCACCCCGTCACCTGAAGAGGCCACCCACATCGCGGAGCATGATCCGGCGCGGGTGTTGCGCGAGATCGACGCCAAGCGGCGACTGCTCGACGAACACCCCAGCATCAACATCTCGGATCTCGGCAGCGACTGCGGCACCTGCTACCGCGATGACGGGATCAATGCCCGCTGGCCATGCCGAACGGTGCGCCTGCTCACCGCGCCCTACTCGCATCGGCCTGGGTTCCGGGAGGAGTGGCGGCCGTAGCCCCGCATGCTTGAGGCCCTCGTCGCGCTGTCGACGGGGGCCTCTGGTGTAGCAGCGCTGGCCGTCGGAGCAGCAGTACGACGGCCGGCAGGTTCATGGTGGCACGGGCGTCAAGCCGGTCATGGCCCGCCGTAGGGCACGCCCCACCGCTGCTCGTAGCGGCGGCGGAACCGGCGGCCGAGCCACCAGCCGACGGGTAGCCAGGCGCAGGCAATCCAGCCGGGCCCGTACAGGATGGCGTCGCGCCACGTCACGGCTGCGCCTTCGAGTTGGGGCCGCGGAGGGCGGCCGGCACTTCCATGCCCATACGGATCAGCGACTCGGCCATGCCGTTGATGATCGCGTCCGGGATCAGGAACCCGCGCCCGCCGTCGGATCGCTCCGGCCGGGCTGGCGTCTCGGGCTGGTCGAGGCTGGCGAGAATCTCGGGCGTGATGCCGTGGGCGTGGGCGAGGTCGAGGAGTTCGGGGCATTCGTTGAGGTTGTCGGTGTACGCCATCTCCTGGTCGCCGTAGGTGCGGCAGCCGAGGCAGGCCGGCTCATAGTGGCAGTCGGGGTTGAGAGTGTGGCGGGCGAGGATGCGGCGGTCGGCTTCGCAGCGGCGGAGCACGGCGGCCGGGTCGTGGCGGACGATGTGCTCGGCCATGAACATGCCCTCGTAGGAGCCGTTCCAGCGCCTGCCGATCTTCCGCTTCAGGGTCGGGTGCGGTTCGTCGACCACGAGGATGCGGCCGTCGGTCGGCTCGTCGCCGTCCTGGAAGGACCAGGACGGTGCGGGCGGGTGGCAGCCGCAGAGCGCGGCGGCGTTTCGCGCGGTGGTCTCGGCGGCGTCGATCTGCTGGGTGATCCAGCCGTGCAGGTCAGGCACCGGACTGCCCCCTGTGCTTGTAGTCGTACATGCCGCAGCGGGCGCACAGCCCACTGTTGGCCGGCTCGGTGGGCACCTGGTAGCCAGAACAGCGTCCGCCGGTGAGGGCGCGGCGCGCCATGAGTTTGTTGACGGTGTCGCAGTAGCGGTTGAAGGCGATGGCCAGCCAGGGCATGGCGAAGAACAGGGCGGCGAGGACGGCGATGGTGGGAAGCGGGGTCACGGCTGTTCCTTGTCGCAGGTGTGGCAGGGTTCGTGGTCCAGGCACGGGAATCGGCCGCCCTCGGCGAGGAGGCAGCGGCGGGCCGGGGGTTCGGTCGCTTGGGTCGCTGCGCTGGCCGCGGGCTGGTCGAGGGCGGCTGTGAGGCGGTCGTTGACGTGGGTGAGGCCCGGGTAGTTGCGGCGGATCCAGGCCGCAGCCTCGCGAACCCGGGCGAGAACGGCCTCGGCATGGGCGCGTTCGGCTTCGGATCGGTTGGAGGTCTGGTGCGCGATGCGCAGGAGGTCCTCGGCCTGGTCGGCGCGCTGCTCGGCTTCCTCCACCCGCTGCTGAAGATCGGTGACGCAGCCGGGGCAGTCCCAGACCATGACGGGTGCGTGGACGTGCGCCGGGCGTTCGGGCTTGTCGGTCATGGCTTCTTCTTCCGGTTGGCGCGTTGCATGGCTCGTCGGGTGGCCCGGTTGGGTTGGGGGTTGGGGGCGTCGTCGTCGACGATCAGCTCGGTGCGGGCGAGGACGGTGTCCCAGGTGGCGGCCGGGGCGGGCTGGTGCTCGCCCCGGGGTGCCGACGACGGGCCGGTCACGGCTGCTGCTCCTGGAGGTGGCGGATGATCTCGGCGAAGGCGTCGTCGAACGCGGCTTGTTCGGCGGTCTGCTCCGGGTCGGGCATGGGCCGCGGGTCGGGGATGACGGGCCGGGCCCGGTGTTCGGCGGCGATGGCCTCGTGGTGGCGTTGCCGGTAGCCGGCGGCGAGGCCGGTGCAGATGACTGTGGTGGCGAGGCCGAGGACGACGGCAAGGGGGCCCCAGGGGATGGCGGCTATGCCGGTGAGGGCGGAGAGGACGGCCACCGTGGTGAGGATGCGGGCTTTGCCGCGCGGCGTCACCGCGGACCGCCGAGGATCTGCCGGGCGAGGGCGAGCGCCCACGGGTTGATCACGCCTTCGTCGTCGCCGTCGGCCTGGTCGTCGAGGAGTTCGGCGAGGGCGAGGCCGACGCCGGGGTGCATGGTCGCGATGTAGGCGGCGTTGAGTGGGCCGTTGTGGTCGTTGCTGAAGGTGGCGAGGATCTTGCCTCCGCCGACGAGGCGGTGGTCGCGGTCGTCGCCCCAGCGGGTGTTGGGGTCTTCGGACACCCAGGGGCCTTCGGTGGCGTCGGTGACGAGGTCGCGGACCTTCTTGGCTGCCGTGCGGAGTTCCTCGTTGGGCGGGGTCATGGGGGTGGCCTTTCGGCTGCGGCGGACGGTAATCACAGGGCGTTTCCCGCAGAGGGCGAGAATGCGTTCGGCCCAGCCGAGGGTGAGCGGGGCGTGGCCCTTGAGCATCTGGTTGAGGTGCTTGGTGGAGCAGCCGAGTTGGCGGCAGGCTTCGGCCTGGCTGATCTTGGCCTTCGCCAACTCGGTCCGGACTTGGGTACGGAGGTCGTCTTCGGCGCTCACGCGGCGTCCTTTCGGGGTTGAGGCGCTGAGCGCCGTTCTGCGTTCTCCGGCTCCACGGGGACCCGCGAGCGGAGATCGGGCCGCAGAGAGCCGTCCAGGGCGCTTCTCGGGCCTGTTCCGGTCCGAGGCGGGGAGGCGAGCGCGGCAATCACCGCCTCACCCACCTCCCACGCCGCAATCACCGCGGGGCCTCGGTCCAGCCGAGTCGGTGGCCGACGCTGACGAGGAGCGCGGCCTGTGCGAGGGCCGTCTGACGCCCGTGCAGGTCTGGGTCGGCGGTGACCGTAGCGACGAGCAGGGCGGCGGCTTCGCGGGGCAGCTGTTTAAAGATCCGCGTGTACACGCCCATCAGGTCACCTGAGACCGTCGGCTTTCCAGCGCCCGGCGTCATCACGTAGGTGGGCAGGTCATCGTCGCTGAACTGCTGCCGGGAGAGGTCGATGCCGCGGGCGGTCAGCCACGACTGGAGGTGCGGCCAGACGACGGGGTGGACGAGGAGCTGCCGGACCTCGTCGTCGGGGCGGTTGTGGTCAGCCACGGTCGTCCTCCGGCTGCTGCGCCCCGCCAACAGCAGGCGCGTTGGCGTCCGTGCCGCGCTGTCCCCCGAGGAGGGCGCGAGCCTCGGCCTGCGCCGCCCGGTAGCCCTCGCCGAACGCGCCCTTGCCGACGTCGGACCATGACCAGATGAGGGTGCGGCCGATGCGCGCCGAGTCGCTCAGCCGCGTCTCGGGCTGGGTGTCGTCGGCCACCCAACCCGCAGACGAGACGGGGTCCATCGCCTCGATCACCGCGTACAGCTCGCTGATACCGATGAGCTGCTGCCGGTGGAGGCGGGCGGCGTCCCGGATCTGGTCGAGGCGGTGGGAGGCAATGCCAAGGTTGGCCAGCGTGGAGAGGTACTGGCGGTTCTGATCGGCGGGCTCGGGCAGCACCGCGAGCACCGCGTCGGCGAACATCTCCGGCTCGCCCTCCACCACCGCCAGCCTGCCGTGGTGCCACGCGAACGGCTGAATCCGCTGCCGGGCGCACTCCTCCTCGGTCAGGTTGCAGTCACCGGTGCAGGCGGCCGCGCGGATCGCGTCGGCGAGTTGCTCCCGGAGCGCCGTCCGGTCGGTGGCGGGCACCCGCACAGCAGCCTGGGCACGGGCCACCGAGGCGGCGACAGCAGCGATGTTCCGCGGGTCGTCGACCACGCTGGACGGGTGTTCGATGCGGCACTGCTCCCAGATGGCGGCGGCGATGGCCTCCATCAGCGAGTCGCCATCGATCCAGGTGGCGGGCGTTTCGGTGTGGTTGGTCACGGTGTACTCCAGGGGGTCGGTAGGGTGGGCGGCCAGGCCCGGCGGTGGTATCGACATCGCCGGGCCGTCGTCGTGTTGGGTGGGGGTGTCCGGCACAGACCGCACGTCAGGCGGTGGTGTCGAGGCGGCGGCGAAGCGTCCACTGGTAGTGGCACTCGGGGTTGATGCAGAAGGCTCGGACCCGCAGAGTCCTGACGGCGGTGGTGACTTCCTGGTGGTTGTCCTTGGGGTCCGGGTACTGCGGGCGGACCACGCCGTCGTCGTCGACGATGGCGGGGCCCCAGTCGATGCAGGACTCGACGTCCTCGGCGATTCCGCACTGGCGGCCGCACTTGGTGCAGCGGAGCGGGCGGCTGGTCATGGTGTTCTCCGGGTGGTGGGTGGACGGCGGACGTCAGGCGGGGGTGCGGGGGGCGAGGCCGAGGACGATCGCGCTGGTGCAGGGCCAGAACACGGCCTCCCGGACACGAACCGTGCGCGGCTGCTCGAAGGCGTCGATCGAGCAGCGGGTGACGTCGACGTAGCAGCGGCGGCAGATCGGGACGCCGTCGTATTCGATGGGCTTGTGGCCGAAGGTCTGGCCGTACAGCGGCGGGAAGACGCGGGCGTCGGCGGGGACGCAGTGAAGGCAGGGCAGCTTCCCGCGCATGGCGGCGTACTGCGGGCTGGGGTCCTCGCGGCGGTACGACCCGGCGGTGAAGCCGCCGCCGTAGTCGTCCCAGCTCTCCCAGTCGTGGAGGTACTCGCCATAGAGCATGCGGGGGCAGGCGGGGTCGGTGTGGTACTTGCGGCCGTGGGTCACGTAGGCGTTGGTCATGTGGTGGTCCTTTCGGGTCGTGGTGTGCCGGGGGGCGGGGCGGGGGGTTAGGCGGCTTGGCCGTGCTCGAAGCGGGCGGTACGACCAAGGAGGTAGGCGGCTTCGAGGTGCGGCATGCGGGGCGCCTGGGCGATGGGGATCGACTCGGTGAGATCACGTTCCGGGCGCTTGGTCGTCGGCCGGCACGCGGGAACGAGGAGCGCGTGGAGGCGACGCGCGGCCAGGTCGGGGCTCGCCTTGGGGAAGTCCGCCATGGTGGCGAAGTGGTGCAGGCCGAACAGGGCGCTGGTGAAGGGGCATCCGCTGTCGCAGGCGAGGGAGCCACGGCCGAGGGCGGCGGAGCGGCTGATGCTGAAGTGCGCGGGGACCGCGTCGCCGTAGGCGGGGATGGGGCCGAGGATGAGGATGTTGGTGCAGTACCAGGGATCGGTGCGCCCGATGCCGTGGGTGGGGTGGACGGCGTCGACGAGGAGGCTGACATCGAGGCGCTGGGTGTCGCCCTTGACTTCGATCCACCAGCCGAGGTCGGTGAGGTAGAAGTCGGGCAGGTACGGGCGCCTTTGCTCGCCGACGAGGTAGCCCTGGGGTTCGTACTCCCAGCGGATGCCGAAGTCGTTGAAGACGTGTGCCCAGCGGGCTTCGAGGCGGCTGCGGAAGTAGTGGCCGGCGTAGTAGGTGTCGATGGCCTGGATGGTCACGGGGCGGCCTTTCAGAGCTTGGGGCCCATGGAGCGCAGGCGGGCGTAGTGGCCTTGGAAGATCAGGGGGACGATGCGTCCGGCGATGCCGTTGCGGTTCTTCGCGACGGTCAGGTCGATCTCTCCGCTGCGGTCCGGGAGCCCGGCTTCGGGGTCGGCGGGCGGCGGGCGGTGCATGAGGACGATGACGTTGGAGTCCTGCTCGATCGCGGAGGAGTCCTTGAAGTCGGAGACGGTGGGTTCGCGTCCGGCGGCGCCGCGGTTGAACTGGGCGAGGGCGACGACGGGGATCTCGAACTCCATGGCGAGGAGCTTGAGGTTGCGGGAGATCTCGGCGACTTCGTTGGCGCGGCTGCGGTCTTTGCCGTTGGACTCGGGTGTGACGAGTTGGAGGTAGTCGGCGACGACGATGGCCGGGGGGCGGCCGGTGCCTGCCATCCAGCGAACCCGTGTACGGATCTTGCCGATGGTGAGGTTCGGGGAGTCGTCGAGGACGAAGTTGCTGGCGTTCTGGAGCTTGGGGGCGGCCTTGAAGACCTTCTCCCAGTCGGCTGGTCCGAGTTTGCGTCGGATGAGCTTGTCGACGTCGACGCTGGCTTCGGCGGCGGTGAGGCGGGCCATGAGTTCCGAGCCGCCCATTTCCATGGAGGCGACGAGGGCGGGCCGGTTGCGGGTGAGGGCGACGTGGGCGGCGAGGTTCATGCCGAGCAGGGACTTGCCGCCGCCGGTTGCTGCGCCGACGGTGATGAGCTGGCCGGGCTTGAGTTCGATGACTTCGTTGAGGTCGTGCCAGGGGGTGTCGAGGGCGCGGGGGTCGTGGCCGGCTTCGAGTTCGTCGATGAAGCCCATCCATCGGTCGGCGACGGAGAGGCGCTCGTCGACGAAGGCGACGCCTTTGGCTGCGGCTTGGAGGTCGGCCATGGCGGCTTCGAGGATTTCGCCGGCGGTTTGGGCGGCGGTGAGGGCGCGTTGGGTGGCGGTGCGGGTGGCGCGGAGGACGGCGCGGAGTTGGGCGCGTTCGCGGACGATCTCGGCGTAGGGCTCGACGTCGCCCATGATCGGTACGGATTGGACGAGTTCGTGGAGGTAGGTGTGGCCGCCGATCTTGGTGAGTTCTCCGGTGGCGAGGAGTTCGGCGGCGATGGTGATGGGGTCGATCTTGGGGTTGCGGGTGCGGCAGTAGAGGTCGGTGATGGTGCGGTAGATCGTCCGGTGGCGGGCCTCGTAGAAGTCGTCGGGGCCGGCAAGGACGCGGTCTGCGACATCGATCTCGGCGAGGTCGAAGAGCATCGAGCCGAGGGTGGCGCGTTCGGCTGCGAGGTCGTGGGGGTCGGCGGCTGCGGGGGTGTCTGCGTCCCAGAGTGGCTCGGTCATGCTGCGTGGCCTTTCGCTTTGGGGTTGCAGGCGGGGCAGTAGCTGAGGCTGCGGATGCCGCGGTCGTCTTCGGTTTCGCGGGTGCGGGTGACGGGGTCGCAGTCGGGGTCACCGCAGTGGGGAGGCCCGGTGTCTGGTGCGGGCTTCGGCCGTGAGGGTGTGGTGGCGGGTGGGAGTCCGAGCCATCCGGCCTTGGCGAAGTAGGTGGCGAAGCGGATGGGCTCTCGCGCGGTGGCTTTGGTCTTGAGGGCGAAGGTGACCATCTCGGCGACGCCGGCGCGTTGCTGGACGCGGGCGATGGCTTGGAGGTCGTCGGGTTGCATCTGCCAGGAGACGCGGATGCCTGCTTCGCCCATGGCTTTGATGAGCGGCTGGATGTAGTCGAAGGCTTTCGGGATGCGGTCCTGCCGGCTGTCGTGCTCGCCTTCGGTTGCCGGGGCGGGGGTGGAGGGAGGGTTGGTGTTTGTGTTTCTTGCGTTATGGGGTCCGGATTTCGGACCCCCAGGGGTCCGGTTTTCGGACCCCCCCGGTCCGGAATCTGTACCGGTCCGGTTTTCGGACCGGTCCGGAATCTGTACCGGTCCGGATTCCGGACCCCCTTCCGGGGCTGACCTGCGGTGACGCCTTGCTTTCGGGAGGGTGTAGACGGTTTCGCCGCGGGGGCCCTGCTGGCCTTCGACGACGGCGAGTTCGCCGAGCTGGATGAGCTTGTCGACGGCGGCCACGACGGAGGACCGGGCCGCGTTGCTGCGCTGGACGAGCATGGTCGTGCCGGCGTATGCCGAGCAGCCCTTGCCGTATGCCTTGTCGGCGATTGCCAGCAGCACGAGGCGGGCGGTGCCCTTGGCTTGGGAGTGGTTCCACACCCAGTCCTGTGCGTCGAGGCTCACGTGTTCTCTCTTCGGTTCGTGCTGGTCAGGGCATGTCGGGATAGCGCCCGTTTCAGGGCGGGTCGGGATCTTGCCTGACACGTCCATCATAGCTAAGAAAGCGACTTTGCGCTGTTGTGCGGTGTGGCGAATCCGCTACTCTGTCGACATGGCGACCCCCCGCAAGGAACACAGGGCGAAGATCGCCGAGGCGCGTAACGTCCTCGGTGAGGTCATCTCGCGCGCCCGCTACGCAGATGAGCCGACGGTCCTCGTGAACCGGGGCAAGGAAGCGGCCGTGATCGTCAGCCACCCCTTCTACGAGCAAGCCCTGCGGGACCGGGCGGTGATCGAGTTCCTGGAGGGGCGGGCAGAGGAAGCAACCGCCGGCCCGAATCCGGACGACCAAATTCGGGCGCGGACTCTGTGGGAAGCGCTGGATGCCGCCCACCGACACACCGCCGCCGAGTCCTGACACGGTTCCCTCCTTCCTCTCCGGCCTCGCCTTGTGCGAGGCCGTTGTCGTGTGCGGCTACTGGCTGGCTTCGCTGACTGGCCCGTGTTCGGCGACGAGGACCCGCCAGCGGATGAAGTGGCTACCGGTCGCGGTCCAGCGAGCACCGCGTTTGGTCCAGCGGCGGCCGGTCCGGTCTTGCACGGCGCGGACGTCGGCGGGGGCCTGGAACGAGCCGGGCCCGTTCGGGCGCCAGGTGCGGGCGTCGCTCACGCGACCCTCCCGGCTTGTGCGGCCCGCGTCCCCCGCCACACCCCGACTCGGGATCGCTCGCTGGTGCGGCGGGCGCTGCGGTCGGTGCCGGCGTCTTCGATCAGCTGCTCGCGGGCCAGTGACTGGACGAAGTTGCCCCAGTCGGAGGCTGGCTTCGGCGGCTCGGGCAGCCGGTTCTCCTCGGCGATCTCGTAGGAGGTGAAGCGGCGCCCGGACTGTGCTGCGGCGACGAAGTACGGGCGGACGAGGTCGGCCCATTCGGCGTAGCTGTAGCCGGTGGCCGGGGTGGGGAGGGTGCCGTCGAGGGTGGGTTGTTGCGCGGGCATCGGGTCCTCCAAGTCGCGGTGGGTTACTGGCCGACGGGTGCGCCGCAGCTGCCGCAGAACCCGCGGTGCGGGGAGCACGGGGCGCCACAGGCGGGGCAGGTCATCGGGTGTCCTTGGCGCGGAAGCTCGTCGCCCGCAGTCCGCCGCGCTTGCGGAACCTCACGCCTGCCTCGATCAGCAGGGTTCGGGTGCAGCCGTAGGAGCGGCCGATCTGTCGGGCGGTGGACTGGATGGTGCAGCCCTGGATGTACAGGCGGGCGGCGTGTTCGCGGAGGCGGATGCGGGCCTCGCCGCGGGTCGGGATGCCGGTCACGGTGGGGTCCTTTCTGCTGGTCGGGGGCCCGGGGCCCGCGGTTGGGGGAAGTCGCGGGCCCCGGGCTGGCGGCCGTGGGGGCGGCCGCCGGGGAGGAGGGTCAGCGGTAGTTGTGGATCACCAGCCACGCGGGCAGCGAGTGCTCCGAGATGCCGATGCGCGCGGCCGCCTCGTGCAGGGCGACGAGCCATTGCGCGAGTTCGGGCCTCGCGTGGTACTCGCCTCCGAAACGGACGACCTGGTTCTCCTTCACCTGCTGAACCTCGGTGACGAGGAGCAGTTGGTCGCGGTCGCCGATTACGACGTAGCCGACGCTGGCCGGGGTGTCGGGCTGCCCGAAGAGCGCCCGGTCGATGGCGTCGATGTCGGTGTCGTTGGGGATCTCGAAGCCGTAGGCGATGCCGACGGAGTGGTAGAGGCCCATGTCGTGTTCTCCTTGGGTTGGGTGGCCCCGGCCGATTCGTGCGGCCGGGGCCGTCTGCTGGTCAGGTGGTCTGGTCGGCCGGCTGCGGGACGCGGGGCTCCGGCTCGGGCGCGTGAGCTGCGCACTTCCAGCCCGTCCGGTAGAAGCGGACCGGCCCGGCATGCTCGCCGGGGATGTCGCACGGCTCCGGAGTACGGGCGCTCACGCCGCAGCCTTCGCGGCCCGGTACTTGCGGTAGAGGACCACCCGCTCAGCCGCCGTAGCCCCGCCACGGATCCCGAACCGGTTGTCGACCGCCTTGCCCCCCTCCTCACGGAGCGCAGCAACCAGACACGCCCGCTGCACCGGGCACACGCCGCAGATCTCCTTGGCCTCGGTCGTGTCCGCCTTGTCGGTGGTGAGGGGGAACCACAGGTCGCGGCGCTTGGCGTACTCGGCGCCCGCACACTGCGCGGCATCGCGCCAGTCCGTCTTGCGGCGAGTCTGCGGGGTGCGGGTGGGGTAGACGATGCGGGTCATGGGGTGACTCCCTTCTTGCGTGCCTGCCACTGCTCTTCGGTGAGGTAGCCGCGGGCGGCCATGGCGCGTTGTCGGCGGCAGCGTTCGGCGTTGGCCTTGCGGCAGGTTTTGCAGCGGCAGCCGGCCCGGTAGCCGGGCATTCCGTGCTCGCGGGACGCGTTGCGTGGGGTGAGTCCGAGGACGTCGAGGAGGGTGCGGCAGTCCTCGGCGCTGGTGGCTTGTGAGGCGACGTAGAGGGCCGCCCGGCGGCACGCTTCGGCGTCGACGTCGGCGAGGGTGAGCGAGTCGAAGCGCGGCAGGTCCGTGCCCGCCGCCATCACGCCGCCCTCCCCATCTGCTCGCGATACGCCTTCTGAACACGCCACACGGTGCGACTGCTGCACCCCACCTGGACGGCGATCTCCTCCGCCTCCATGCCACCCCGCTTGAGGAGCCGCAGGATCGCCGCGTCCCGCTCGGCACGCTCGGCGTTCACACGGCGGGTCTCGCGGTCCTTCTTGGTCTGGCCAGCCCACACGCCGTGTTTGCTGTAGATGGTGGCCTCGGCGTCGAGACGGGCCGTGTGTGCCTCGCACTGGGGGCGGACGGGGCAGCGGGCGCAGATCCGCTTGGCCTCGGTGTAGTTGGCGCCTTTGTCGGCGTGCCACAGGCCGGGGTCGGTCTGGGCGCAGCGGGCGTCTTCCATCCAGTCGTAGCGGCTCACGCGGCCACCCCCGCCCGGTCGGCGAGGAGGCGGATCGCGGCGGTGGCCTGCTGCGGGACGACGCCGTTACCGAGGGCCTTCAGCTGCTGGGTGCGGGTGAGGCCGGGGACGTCGGTGACGTGGCCGGCACGGAGGCCCATCATCCATTCGACGAACGCGGGGTTCAGTCGTCGCTGATCGTCAGTTGCCCAGGGGGCACGGCGGCCGGTCGCCGCTTCCCACCGCGCGATGGCGGGGGTGAAACGGCCCCAAGAAGTGTCGGGTTCCCTCTCGGGTACGTCGTGCTGCTCCGGTCCCCGTCCGCCGCGGTCGGTGTCGGCAGCAGCAGCCGCGCCGCATCGAGGAGCGTCATCCCATACCCCTCGCTGTACGGCGTTCCGTCCGGCCGGTAGTTCGCCGTGGTCCCGGGGAACGTGGCGTTCGGTGTCGGAAGCAGAGACACCGTGGTCCGCAGGTCCAAGCCTCCGTCGCCGTGCGCCCCCGCCCCGTTCGTGTCCGAGGTGCGGGGCGTCGGCAGAAGAGCCACGGTCTCGGTCGCCGATCCGCCCCGCGTCGCCCTGGGCGTCGGCAGCTGTGGCGAGGACGAAGAGCCGGCGTCGCTGGTGGGGAGCGCCGACCTCGTCCGCACGTACAACGACCCACTCCGCATCGAACCCGAGGTCGGCAAGGTCGCAGAGGACAGTGTCGAAGCCGATTCGAAGGTGGTTCGCGACGTTCTCAAAGATCGCGACTCGGGGTCGAAGAACCCGAAGGGCACTGGCAATGAAGGGCCAGAGGTGCCGGTCATCGTCAGTTCCTTTCAGCTCACCGGCCAGAGAGAACGGCTGGCAGGGGTAGCCGCCGATGTAGATGTCGACGGGCTCGACCTGCCGCCAGTCCAGGGTGGTGATGTCGCCGAGGTTGCGGACGCCGGGCATGCGGTGGGCGATGATCTTGCAGGCGCCCGGGTCGATGTCGGACACCCACGCGAGGTCGCCGCCGAACACCTGCTGTACGGCCTCGTCGAGTCCGCCGTACCCGGTGCACACGGAGCCGATGCGGATGCTCATGCGGTGCCCCCCGTGGTGGTGTTGATGGTGATGTGGCCGTGGTCGCAGCGGTGGGCGCCGTCGTGGACGACGACCGGCACCTCCGTCTGGCAGCGGACGCAGAACGCGAAAGCGGCGGTCGGCCAGCCGGGCCCGTGGACGGCGAGCGCGGGAATGAGGACACCCGCAGGCACGTACTCCTCCACCCGCCGCAGACGCGGCGCACGGTGCTTCGGGCGGGCCGGCCAGCTACGGCCGATCATCGTCATACCGACCCCAAGACCGAGGAGCGTGGACGCCAGCGCGGCGTGGAAGGCGCTCACGACGTGGCCTGCTTCGGGTTCTGGTAGCCGGGCTGCCAGCGGCTGCTGTCCTCGATGTGGTTGGGACTGCGGCCGACGGCGTCGTCGTACTGCTTCTCCAGCTGCCGGATGCGGCGGCGGAGGGTCGCAGTGCCCTCCGAGCCCGGGACCGGGGCGGCCAGCGCCGACTCCAGTTGGGCGGCTGCCTTCTCGGCGGCCTTCTTGTGGGCGTCACGGTCCTTGGCGAACTGGTCGCGTTCGCCCCGCAGCCGCTCGCGGTCGGCGGAGAGCGCAGTCAGCCGGTCCTCGGCCTCCCGAAGCTTGGCCCGCACCTGGTCGAGTTCCTGCTGGTGGCGGAGACGTTCGTCGGTGAGGATCTGTTCGTGCTGGCGGCGTGGAATGGATGGTCGCCTCATGGCGGGTTCTCCGTTCAGGGGCTGGTGTGGTGTGCTTGGGCGGGGCGCCCCCGATACCCGCGGGGGCGCCCTCTGGTGTGCGGGCTAGAAAGGCGGGTCGTCGCTGTAGCTGGGCGGGCGGTCGTAGCTGAACGGCACGTCCGGCCTGAGGTCTTCGGCCCGTCGCTCGACGTGGCCCGCGAGGTCGAGGCCGACCCGGCGCAACTCGTCGATGACGCTGCGGGCCCACTTGCGGACGGCGTCGTTCTCGCCGTCGACCAGCGCCTCCGCGACGTGTCCGGCGATGACCGGGATCGCGGCGGCCAGCGTGTCGGCGGGCGTGACATGCCCGGCGAGGTTGAGGTTCCGCAGCGCCGTCTCGACCGGCGGCGAATACGGCTTGCCGGGGATGCGCGGGCTCGGCGACACGGCGTCGCCGTCCGCAACCTCGGCAGGTGCCAGCCAGCTCACGGCGTCCCGCCATTCGTTGATGTGAGGTCCGTCGCCGACGTACCGGTCCGCCAGCTGGTCCGCAGCGGCAGCGGCTTGCGCGGCACCGAAGTGGGCTTGCGCAGCCATCAGGTGGAACATCGAAGCCGTCGGGTCGACGGGCTTCCCGCCCGGCCGGTCAAGGCGCTCGGCTGCACTCATGTGCTGCTCGCCCTCGGTGTAGTGCTGCGGCCCGTTCACACGCCACCGCCGGGCTGTGTCGCCTCGGGCCAGTCGGTGGAACCGCTGGCGGCCTCGTGGTCCCACAGGCCGTCACCCGACTCGTCGTCGCGGTCGACGCTGTACTCCGCCTCAGGCGCGGGCGGCTGCTCCGGGGCCTGCGGGGCGGGCGTGGGGGCGGTGATGGCCGCGACCGACAGCGGCGGCTTCGCCGGAAGCACCTCACCAGTGGTGAAGCCCTCCAGTTCCTCCGACACGTACGGCATGCCGTGCAGCGCGTCCGAGGCGATCAGCCGGCAGATGTCGCCCGTGGCGCGGGCCACGAGCATTCCCTTGGGGTTCTTCTTCCACTGGTCCTTGCCGAGCAGCCCCATGAGTCGCGCTCGGTCGGTGGTCCACTCGACTTCCTGCCACGTCTCCGACCCTGCGCGCCGCCCCCGCATCACGCAGCGGGTGTCGTCGGAGTGGACGAGCTCGATGTCGTGGCCCTGGGTCTGGATCACCGCGCGCATGGCGTGCGCCCGCAGGGCCGGGGTGCCCTGGATGATGTCGATGCTCTTCAGCGTCGCCATCGGCTTCAGCCCCAGCTCCGAGCCGGCCAGGATCGCGGCGGCGATGTCGCCGGGCTTGCCGCGCAGGGACTGCGGGACAAAGCTCGTGGCTGCGAGCTTTTGCGCCATGTCGTAGGCGAGGCTGGCCTCTTGTGCCCAGGCCACGAGGGCGGTTGTTCCGGCGGTCGGCTGGACCTGAGGGAGGGCCTGGGCCTGGATGGTGGCGACGGCGTGCTGCTCGTCGCGGGGGGCGATCTCAGTGCTCACCGAGATACTCCTCAGCTTGTCGGAGGGTGTCCCAGGTCGGCATTCCGATCTGGGGGATGGTGTCGACGGGGCCGGTCCAGTCCGGCCAGACGCCGGTGGACTCGCACTCGGCGTAGATGCGCAGAGCGCGTTCGTTGCGGGCGCGGCCGATGTCCTGGTCCTGGTCGGCGAGTTCACGAACCGTGACCAGATACGGGGCCTTCTTGGACTGGAAGACGAAGAAGAACCGCACGTCTGCCGGGTCGTATGCGGCGTACACGCCATCGACGTACAGGGCGCCCTGCTGGTGGTAGGCGTAGTTCGCGATCGCCTTGCTGCACGCCGTCGGGCTGGCGTCAGTGGTCGTCTTCAGATCGACGATGACCGCCATCTCCGGCCGCAGGATCAGCCAGTCCGGCCGCACCCGCACCCGGACACCGGTCGCCGCGTGGGTCCAGAAGATCGACCGCTCCGCCACACCCACACCCGGCGCCAGCAGCTGACCCGCATCCGGGTGCCGGCGGATCGCCTCCGCCATCGCCTCGACCTGGGTCTTCTCCTTCGGGAGGAGAGGGACCTTGCCGTCGGCGTAGGCCTGGAGCTTCTCGGCGCGGGCAGCGACCGTCTTGTAGTCGGGGTAGTCGAGTTCGACGATGTCGGCGCCCTCGCCCAGCACGACGGCGTGGACGGCGTTGCCGAGGTCGAACTCCCGCTTCGGCGGCTGGGGGTTGTCGCGGTCGTGCTTGAACTGGGCGGGGCAGCCGTCGTCGAGGAGGGAACGGAGCCCGGTCGAGGAGATCGATGTCTTGTCCGCGTGGTACTGCTCGGCAGTCAGGTCGTCCCGGATGGCCGGGCCGGCGGCCGAGGCCGGAGCCTCGGCATGCACGGTGGTAGCGGTCACAGGCCGCCTCCCGCGAGGGAGATGGTGCGGCCCATGAGGCCGGGGTCGGCGGACCAGTGGGTACGGGCGACCGCGAACTCTGGGAGGTCCACCAGGTCCGGACCGAGGACGACGAACCCGAGCACGACGGCTTCGTGGATCGTGGCCCGCTGGAACGTCCGCAGGTAGGAGTACGGTCCCTCGGCGCCGTTGCGCAGCATCGGCACGATCAGCGTCGCGTGGACCGTGTTGCGCTTCAGGTAGCAGGGGCGCCCCATCCCGGAGCGGAACTCCAGTTGGCGGACGAGGTCCCGGATCGGGCGGCGGGCATGCTTGAGGCCGCTCATGGGCGACGCTCCTTTCGGCAGCAGGGGCAGGGCACCCAGTCGAGGGCGAGGAGGATCCCGACCGAGCCGGCCACCAGGCACAGCCCGAACTCGGTGAACGGGTCCGTGACCGGCAGGAGGGAGGCGAGGATTACGAAGCCGCAGGCGATGGCCAGGACGGCGACGACGTGCGCCGTGTACAGGGCGAGAGCACGCATCACCGGACCTCCGCCGTCGGCTCGTACCAGACGACGGCCTTGTCCTGGTGCCGGATCAGATGGCCCGCCTGCGAGAGCGCGACGAGGTCACCAGCCGCGGTACGGATGCTGACCGGGTGGTAGCCGGCCCGGCGCAGAGCGGTGACCGCACGCCCCGACTTCCAGCGCACCTTCGGGTTCACGAGGATCGACGCCAGCAGCGCGCCGCGTCGGGCGTGCGTGTTGCCCGCGTGTTGGCCGAGGAGGCGGCGGACTTCGGCGACGTCACCCCAGCGTGCGGCGGTGGAGATGTCGGCGAGGAGGGTGCGGAGGGCGTCGAGTTCGGCATCCTCGCGCTGGCGGGTGACGAGGGCTCGCATTGCGGCGCTCATGCCGTCCGCCGATCCTGCTGCGCAGGCAGCGGGTTCGCCTTCAGGTGGGTGCGGGTCGCCGCGTGCGACGGGTGCTTGATCAGCGATGCGCCCCGGGACGGGCGGTAGCCGTCCTCCATGGCGACCTCGTCCGCCACGTCCCGCTCACGCCCGGCGTTGCGGATGCAGTCGTCGTAGTGCCCGCACGCCTCGCAGCACGCGCCACAGTCACAGTTGCGCAGCATCAGTCCTCGCCTCCCGGCATGTCGTCGTGGCGGTCCGCCGCATTACGGCAGCGGCTGGAGCAGTAGGTGGTCCCCGCCGGAACCGGCGTCGGGCACTCCGCGCACGGCGCCATCTGCGGCGCCCACAACGGGCAGCCCGTGTGCAGACCGGACAGCAACTTCCGGCCCTCCTCGCACTGCTCCGGCCAGCCCGGGTGCTCCGGGTACGGGCCCTCGGAGTCGGCAGGGGTGAAGTGCTCGCAGGTCTTGCAGCCACGAGCCGCCGGGTTGTTCCAGCAGCGGGCGATGTGCGCCTCAGCAGCGGCCTGCTTGGAGTGGGTACGGCGGCAGTGCGGGCACTGGAACCGCACGACCTTCACGCGAATCGCGGTCGTCACGGCTTGACCCCCTTCGGGGAGGTGGTGAGGAGAAGGACGAGGGCGGCGGCGTCACGCCCGAACTCGCGGACGGTGTGGCGGGCGTTGTCCCACTCCCGGCACAGCGGGTACACGACCTCCGACCGCACCAGCCGGGACAGCACCGGCCGCGGGTCGAAGTCCGCCGGGTCGGCGTCGACGAGCAGGAAGAACAACACCGACGCGGACGCGTACAGAGCGACAGCCAGGGACACCATCTGCGCCCACTCAGCAGCAGACGTCGTATGCATCAGGCACCCGCCCTAGGCCGGCGCACCTGAATACCGGTCTCCGACACCCGCAGGTCGACACTCGCCCACAGCACAGCGATCGCGCCCACCTGCAGCTCGGCCTCGTCGGTTACCCAGTACGGGCGGGCGTCCGGGAAGAGTTGCCGCAGTTCGGCCTCGCATGCTTCGCGCGCGGCGGCCTCCGTGCTGTGCCTGCTGACCTCGACCAGGCCGCGCACCGCGACGAAACCACCCACCTCCGGCCAGTCCAGGTCCCGGCCCTTGGCGTAGGCGCGGTGGACTGCCGCGTAGTGCTCGCCCTCCAGTTGGAGCGCCTGCGTCGGCGCGATCTGCCGCGTGATCCCATCCGCCACCAACTCGGCCGCCATCCGGGCCTTGAAGGCGCACGTCGAACACGGCTCCCCAAGGGTGTAGCCCGCCCCGCACGTCCGGCACGTCTGCACCGACGCGGGCGTCAACGCCTCCAGCTCGGCGACCCGAGCGATCAGCCAGTCGACAGCCGGAGTGAGCGTCTCCCCCAACGGGAACGGCACCTTGCGGTCCTCGCCCATCGGCGACAGCGAACCCCGCATGCTCAGTGCGTCGTTCTGAAGGGCGACGAGCCGGACCCGACGCCGCTCACGCTGCGCCTCCAGCTCGGCGATCCGGTCCCGGTCCACGCGCAGCTGCTCGGCCGCATCCGAGAGCGCCTCGTTCGTGACGTGCCGCTCCGCCCACAACCGGCGAACCTCCGTCACCAGCGCAGGCACATCCGACCCAGCCAGCCGGTTCCACTCGTCGACAGCGACGTCGCTGCCGTACTCGTACAGATGCGCCGCACGGCCAGCGACCTCGTCGAGTCGCTCCGCCGACAACGGCTGCGGCTCCGGGCCCACCGGTACCGGCAGGACGTCCGCCGCCCCCACGATCACGTGCTCCGCCAGATCGGCCAGCGTCGCCATCTGGAGACCCGGCCCCGGCCGCGCACCAACCGGCGCGTACAACGCCTCACCGGCAACCGACCCGCAGCACAGCCACACCCGGCCGTCCATGATGTTCACCACCAACGGGGCGCTCACGCCGACACCTCGCACGCGTCCGCAGCCGCCTCCAGCACCGCCACAGCCGACTCCGTCGTCCGGCCCTCCAGGTCCCCCCAGCCGTCGACGTGGTTCTCAAGCCAGCGGGGGGCGTCGCTCCACGGCGGCTCGCCCTCCACCTTCAAGCGGTAGGCCAGCACCTTCACCGCGGCCTCGGACCGCTCCGTCATGCGGTGCGGGTTGTCACCGTGCGGCGAAGCCACGCAGCGGATCGCCGCCACGATCGACAGCGGACGCTCGGCGTGCGGGCTGGTGGACCGGCGGTCGAACGGGTCCGGGCAGTAGTCGCCCTGGTGCAGACCGTTCGCGGCCAGGATCCGGGCCGCCGCACGGAACACCTGCGGCACGGTGACCGGCTCCGCCAAGGGGGAGCGGTTCAGCGGACGGACCCCGCTGAGGGTCTGAGATGATGCGTTCAAGGCTTGCGCCTCACTTTCTGAGTTGAGTGGGACTGCTGGCCGAGTCGTTGGGCTGTCGGGTCGCACCCCGGCGGCCCTTCGGCGTAGAAGGGGTCAGGAACCGGCGAGCGCCGGCGTCTTGCGGGTGCGGCGCGGCCGGCCGGTCGATACCGGCGGCGTGTCCGTCGCGCGCTGCCTTGCCGCGGTCTCCTCGCGGGCGATCTCGTCGATGACGGCGAGGTCGGACTCGCTGAAGATGAGCCGGCGGCCCATGTAGCGGCCGGGGAACTTGCGTCCCTTGCTGCCGTCTTCGGGGCGGTTGAAGCCCTCGCGGAGCCAGCTCTGTCCGGTGGTGTCGTCCGGGTCGTCCGGGTCGGTGAGGTCGAGCCGGATGGCGGCGTTGCGGACGTTGTAGAAGCGCTCCAGGACGGGCTCAGCCGTCCTCTGGGTGGGGACGTGGGGCGCCTTCGTCGGGGCCATCGGTGTCCTTCCTGTGCTGCTCCTCGGGTGTGGGGAGGAGGAGCCTGCGGTCGTTGGGCTGGATCTGGAGGGCGGTGCGCAGTCCCGCGTAGGTGGGGGGCCGCATGTCCCCTTTGAGGCCGGTCTCGATCTCGCTGAGGTAGCTGTGGGCGATGCCGGCTGCCTTCGCGCATTGGCGGAGGGTGAGGCCGACTTCCATGCGGCGCTTACGGATTTCCGCCCCGTCCACCTGGAAGGCGGTGGGTTGGGGTTTCTCCATGCCTTGAAGGTAGCGGACCAAACTGTCGGAAACTAGCGGTACGCGCGGGTAACTTGGAGTTTCCGAGAGTTTTCGCGAGTTGCAGGGAGAGTGCGCCCCACCTTCGCGCCTACATGCCGCAAGGATCCGGTCACGGAGCGAGGTGTTTCTAGCGGTCGCTGGCGGTCGCTGGCATCATGTGCGTCATGGCCCCTACCAATGGCGACGCCACCCGCCACCTGCAGAAACTCGCAGCGCTCGTGACGCAGCGGCGAGTTGCGCTGGGCTTCGCCAGCAAGGAAGCCGCAGCCGAGGCATGCGATATCTCGCACACGACCTACCGCAAGGTGGAGTTCGGGCAGCCCGTCCGCGCCACCACCTACGCGAAGCTGGAGCTGGGCTTCGGGTTCCAGGCCGGCTCGGTGAAGGCCGTCCTGGAAGGGGCGTCCGACTCGATCGCCCTGGAGGACGGCACGGAGCTGATCGAGGGCGGCCAGATCCGAGACTTCGTGAAGCTCGAAGACGAGATGGACCGGGCGTTCACAAAGTCTGCACAACTGACCGCGCCGCACCTGACACTGAGTGAAGCCAAGGCCTTGAAAGATGAGATGTTTCGCGAGCTCAGGGCGCGCGGCGTACTGAAATCCGACTAGTTACCTCGGGTAGCCTTACAACCATTCCACCGTGACCTGATCGTGACCTTCCAGTACTGACGAAACTTCAACGACACCCTGTTGCAGAGCCGTCACTCGTGTAAGTCTGAGCGTCCATCCACATGGGGGGTTCTCCGAGGTCAAAGGGGGACCTGTATGACGACGATGGTGACGTTCGACAGAGCCGGCTTCGAAGGCCACGTTCTGAAAAAGGACGGCGAGATCGTCTGCATCCTGGCCCCTGCGGCTCTGACCGACCCCGCAATTCAGGAGCGGGTAAGGGAACTGACGCACGGCCAGGGGATCGACTGCCGAAAGTGCCGCGCATGCCCCGTCGGCACGGAAGACTAGTCGGTCCAGAAAGCGGAGGCCGGTGGCAGGGGTGCCTGCCGGCGTATCCGCTCAACCCGCACGATCCATCTGGGGGGATGGCGTATGCCCTACGCCGAGCAGCGCGGCACCAAGTGGCGAGTCCGGTGGAACACCGGCAAGAAGCACCCCGACACGGGCAAGTGGCTCTACGACAGCCAGGGCGGGTTCGACACCCGTGACGAGGCCATCGCCTACGGCCTGGACCGCGAGTCCGACATCCGCAACGACCGCTACATCAGCCGCCGTGACGGCAGCGTCCTCATGAGCGAGTACTGCCGCACCTGGCAACAGACCATCCGCGTCGGCCACCTGAGACGACGGAACATCGCCTCCTACATCCGGCTGTACATCGAACCCCGCTGGGGTGACGTCGCCGTCGCCGACATCCGGGCCTCCGCCTACCGGGCGTGGGTGCTGTGGCTGGAGGACCAGCCGAACATCGGCGACCGGTACCGCGGCGAGATCTTGTTGGTCTTCGGCATGATGATGGACGACGCCGTCGACGACGGCCTGCGCCAGTCGTCGCCCGTGCAGAAGAAGAAGCGGCGCGGCCAGTACGCCAAGACGAAGCGCGAGCGGAAGCGCCCCATGGCCATCGCCGACGTGCACCAGCTCGCCTGCAACGCGATGACCTACTGGGGATTCACCGGCTACGCCTACGTCTGGACGTCCGTCATGACCGGCATGCGGCCAGCAGAGCTGTACGGACTGCGCCGTGAGTACTGCACACCCAACTGGCCGGCGTCCGACCCGCGGATCGACCCCGAGGAGGAAGCTCGGTACGCGGACGACATGGAGCGGTACGCCGGCACCTCGCCGATGCCCGCGATCCGGGTGGAGTGGCAGCATCAGCGGGAGGGCGGCACGAGTACGCCGGGCTTGTATCCTCCGAAGTACGAGTCCCGTCGGACCCTCGTCGTGCCGGAGTTCGTGGCGGAGTTGCTGGAGATGCTGCTGGCCAGCCACGAGTCTGAGTGGGTGTTTCCCTCAATCAATAACGGCCCGTTGATCAACGCGAACTTCACGTACCAGTACTGGCGGAAGTTCGCCGATGGGCACGCGGAGCGGACGGGGTTCACCCGTGTAAGGGGCGGACAGCAGCAGACCGTGGACTCCCGTCGGCCTCTGCCCGGACTGCCGACGGTGGAGGCGTGGAAGGGCAAGCGGCAGTACCTGACCCGGCACGGGCATAAGGAGTGGCTCGACGAGGACGGGCACAGCCGGATCGCGGTGGAGACGAGGATGGGCCACGAGCTGGCCGGCGTTGAGGGGTTGTACTCGAACGTGACGCCGGTGATGGAGCGGGGCGTCATGGAGACGCTGCAACTGCGGTGGTTGAGGTTCGCGGCGGGTCTCCCGGAGGGGTGGGAGCCGCCTCCTTCTCCCACTTCTCTCCCAGAGGGGTTCGCAGAGTGGGTGAAGTTGCAGGTCAAGGCCGGTCAGGCTTTGCCGTCGTAGCGTTGTTCATGAAGTTCATCAGCACCAAGTCCTTCATGCCGTTCGTCTACTACCGGGTCGTCCTCGGCATCGTGATCATCGTCCTCGTCGCCATGGGCGTCCTCAGCCCGCACGCGGCCGAGTCGGCCGGCTGACCCACCGCCCGCGATGGCCCTCACCCAGCAACTGGCGCGGGTCTCCCCGGCTTATCTGGAGCGCTGCCGCGAGTCGGCGCTCCGCTCACCGGGCGCCGCGCCGGGCTGGGACCCACCGGACACCGATCTCCTCGACACGGACTGGGGCGTGTGGGGCCTGCTGTGGTACGGCCGCCGCGTGGGCGCCGACGCCGACGCGATCGCCCTGATCGGGCGGGCGATCGACGGCGACCCGGGCGAGAGCGAAGGCGAGGCGGAGGGCGAGGGCGTCGGCTTCCTCGACCACGACGAGGTGTACGACGGCTTCGGGGAGGCGCCGCAACTGCTGGCACCGGAGGCCGTGCGCGAGGTGTCCCGCGGCCTCGACGGCATCGACCTCGACGGTTTCCTCACCGCCCTGCCCGCCTCGCCCGCCGAGGCGGCGGAGGTCTGCGGGTTCGGGAGGTTCGGGGGGTTCGACGGCGACGTACGGGAGTATCTCGTCCGGCACTTCTCCGCGCTGCGGGAGTTCTACCGCGAGGCCGCTCGGCGAGGGCTGTGCGTCGTGGCCTGGGTCGACTGACGCTACCCCGCCGGAGGCCTGGCCGGTTGATCGATCAACCGTGACCAACCCCATACGGGTGGCGTAGCCGACCGGTAGCGCACCGTCAGTGCTTGCCCCTAGGCTTGGGCCATGTCCCCCACTTCTGATGCCCCTGGTTCCGTGCGGTCCGCTTCCGAGTTAAACGAGCGGATCCGGGCCCTGTGGCTGCGCGCGGGCGGCTCGCTGTCGGCCACGGAGCGGGCGGAGTACGAGCTGTTGGTGGTCGAGTGGGCCGAGGCGATCAGGGGCGAGGTCGTCACCGCGGCGTAAGGGGACAACCCACCATCCTCCGGCCGGGACGGACGCTGCCGCTGCCGCTGCCGCTGCCGGCAGGAAGCACCACAGCCCGCCGCTCACCATCCCGGTGACAGCCACCCGGGGGGAGCCACCGAGGCCGACTCCGGAGGCAGACACAAGGCCCGGCACCCACCGCTCACGGCAGGCGCGGCGGCCGCGCGGCGCAGAGCCACCGGGCAGACACCGAGAAGCGCCGCCGTCACGCGGACGCGAAACGGGACCCGCCGCACAGGCTCTGAGCCAGGCACCGAGAACCGCCGACCCGGTCAGAGCCGCAGCACGCCAGACACGAAGCCCGGACCCGGCCCGCTCACGACCCGCGCGGCACCACCCCGGCTCAGAGCCGCTGGGACAGACGTCGGGAACCCCCGGCCCCCGCACCGCGGCAGCAGCCCTGAGGCGCAGCCCGCCGCCCGCGGCCGCCAAGGCCCGCCCGCCTCAAGGCGGCGAGGCCGCCTCAGAGAAGCGCCGACCGCTCAGGGCCGACCGCTGTCACGCAGACTCGAGACTCGTCCCGCCGCCGACACCACCGTGCCAGCCACGCAACGCACAGCCGCCGAGGCAGGCCGCCGACGCAGGCGCCGAGAACCGCCAACCCGGCACAGCCACGGGGGGAAGACACGAGGCCCGGCGCCCACCGCCCACGGCCGGCGCGGGGGCCGCGCGGCGCAACCGCTGGGGCGGACGTCGGGAACCGCCGCGCGCTCAGCAGCGCCGCCGTCACTCGGACGCAAGGCTCGGCCCGCCTCCGACGACCACCACGCCCGTCACCCGCCGCTCAAACCCAAGGCAGCGCCCCGGAACCACCGACCGGTCAGACCCGTCGAGACCGGTCGCCCCTCACCACCCCTGCGGCAAGCGCCAGTACTGGCGGTCCTTCTCGTCGCGGACGATCACGCCGAGGCGGATCAGTTCCGCCCGTAGTTCGCGGGCGTCCGAGGCGTCGTCCTTCGTCTTCAGGGCCCTGGCGCGGGCGTGCAGGAGGGCGTTCGCTCCCTCGGGCAGGCCGGCCGCGCCCGGTACCCAGCGGCGGAACTCGTCCCGATGCGGATCCTCGTCCGCCCACCGGTAGCCGTGCTCGGTGAAGACCCGGGCGAGGCGAGTCCAGGGAAGGCCGCAGTGCTCACGCGCGAGTTCCGTGCCGGTCCGGCCGAGGAGCACGAGCTGCTTGCCGTCCCGGACCGCGAGGGCGACCTCGTCGCGCGGGAACTCCCGCTCCTCGTCCCTGATCGCGAGTCCCACCTGGGTGCCGGAGACACTGACGGTCAACGACTCGTGCACCGCGACGAACCCGACGACCCCGCCCAGCACCGCACCGACCGCGAGGGCACCGAGGGTGCGGCCGGGCTCGGGTACCGAGTTGAGCAGCTCGGCCGGACCTTCCAGGGGCGCCCACGGGAGGGACACCAGCCAGTCCGCGAGGAGCGGAACCAGCCACCCCAGACCGACTCCGCACACCACGCAGAAGGCCACCGCGGCCCACGCCGACTCCGCGACCACGGTGCTCCGCCCCTGCGGATCCGTCCGCTTCCTCATGTCCACGTTTCTGCTCTTCCGTCGGGAACCGGGCAACGTCCCCACTCTGCGCGAACGCGGTACACCCTGTCGTCGGCCGATGGTCTACGGCGCCCCGACTTTGGTCGGGCGCGTGCCGCCGGCCCGGCCGCCCGGACGGGCCCGGCCGATTGTCAGAGGCAGCCGTCACACTGGCCCGATGGAGAACAACCACGGGCGCGACGGCCTCGTCGACCCGCACGCACTGCTGTCGCGCACGGACTGGAGCACCGTGGAGAACTGCTGGTCGGACGTCGCACCGCCCACCGAGGTCACCCTGCCCCAACTCCTCGACGCCGACCCGCGCGTCCAGGGCCACGCCCTGCGCGAGCTGATCGAGGCCGTACGGAGCGACCGCGTCCTCTCCAGCGCCACGGCCCCGGCGGCGCTGTTCATCGCGGCGATCCTCGGGGACCCCAGAACCCTGGCGAGCGTCACCGACCGCACGGCGGACGAGGAGTACTCCCTCGGGAAGAAGCCGGAGTTCCCCCTGCGGGTCGGGCTGCTGGACTGGCTCGGTGACACGGCCGCCGACGCCGTCGCCCAGCAAGGCTGCGCGTTCGGGGAGCAGGAGGACGCCGACGCCGTCCTCGACGCCGCCCCCGAACTGCACGACGCCATACGCCCGTTCCTGGCCGACACCTCGCCCGAGGTCCGGGAGGCGGCCCTCGCCGCGCTCCTCCCGCTGCTCACCCTGCCCGCCCTGGCCCACCACATCCCCGCCCTGCGCGACCGGGCCCGCTCCCTGGCGTCCGGCGACAGCCGCCACCGCCCGCGCGCCGTCGACACCCTCGCCTTCTGGGGCGAGGATCTCTCCACCCTCCTCTAGACGCCGGCAGCCTCCGGCCCTCTCTGGACGCCTACGGAATCCACCCTCCTCTAGACGCCGGCGGGCTCCGGATCCGCCTGGCCATCGACCCGCTCGGGCTCCGCAGCCGCCCCGGAGTCATCGGAGTCCCCGGAGCCCCCGGTCTCCTCGGACTCCCCCGGCGGATCGCCGAGCTGTTCGCGGACGTAGTTCCAGACGACGGCGATGATCGCCGCGACCGGCACGGCCAGGAGGCTGCCGACGATGCCCGCCAGGCTGCCGCCCAGGGTGACCGCCAGCAGGATCACCGCCGCGTGCAGCCCGAGCCCCCGGCTCTGGATCATCGGCTGGAACACATTGCCCTCGAGCTGCTGCACCACGACGATGATCCCCAGCACGATCAGCGCGTCCGTGGGCCCGTTCGACACGAGCGCGATGAGGACCGCGACGAATCCGGCGAACAGCGCACCCACGATCGGCACGAACGCGGAGACGAACGTCAGCACGGCCAGCGGCAGCACCAGCGGGATCTTCAGAATCCACAGACCGACACCGATGAAGACGGCGTCGAGCAGCCCGACGAGCGCCTGCGACCGCACGAACGCACCCAGCGTGTTCCAGCCCCGCTCGGCCACGATCGGGACGTCGACGGCGAGGCGACCGGGCAACTGCCGGGTGAGCCACGGCAGGAACCGCGGGCCGTCCTTGAGGAAGAAGAACATCAGGAAGATCGCGAGGACGGCGGTGACCACACCGTTGACCACCGTGCCCACGCCCGTGGCCACCGCGGAGACCATGCTGCCGACGCTGTTCTGCACTCGGTCGACGGCGGTGTCGAACGCCCCCGCGATCTGTTCGTCGCCGATGTTCAGCGGCGGCCCCGAGGCCCACTCCCGCAGCCGCTGGATGCCCTCCACGACACCGTCGGTGAGTTCGCCGGACTGGGAGGACACGGGTACGGCGATCAGCGCCACGATGCCCACGACGACCAGGAGGAACAGCAGGGTCACGGTCGACGCGGCCGGCGCGGGACGCCACCCCCAGCGGCGCAGGGTACGGGTCAGGGGCCAGGTCAGCGTGGTGAGGAACAGGGCGACTATGAGCGGCCACACGACCGACCACATCCGGCCGAGCGCCCACAACGCCACGGCGAGCATCACGAGAATCAGCAGCACGTCGAGGGAGGCACGCGCCGACGCACGCAGCGCGGCACGGGTTCTCGTGGAACTGAGCGGGGCAGACATGAGCCCACTCTATTCGGCCAGACGTCCTAACACCGCAGGTGGTCCAGCGTTTCGCCCGCCACCGGATACGGCCGCTCCACGGGCAACAACGCCCGCGCCCGCTCGAGTTCACCGGAGCGCACCAGTCCGTGGATCCGCGCGGCCTGCGGCGTCACGCCCTCGATCCCGACGACCCACTCGTCGGCATACCGCACCGTCGCCTCCCCTCCCCCGCGAGCCCCGGCCGGAGCGAGCGGTACGGCAGCCCGGCGAGACGCAGATCGCACTCCGGATGCGACCGCACCTGCGCCGGCCCCTGCCTCAACTACCGCTCCCACTCGGCCTGTTCACCATGAATCTCCGGCACGATGTGCGAGAGGCACACGCTCCGCAGCGCCCATGCGAAGCCCTCCCAGCGCCCATGCGAAGCCCTCCCACCGAATCTCCACGGCCGGCACGCTCTCCTGACCCTTCCTCAGCCCCCACCCGCAGCGGTACAACCTCCACGGGAAAGAGGCTTTGATCCACGTCAAGGCGTCGCACTGTGATCGGGATCGGTGGCCGAACAGCGAAGACCGTCCGACGGGAGGCGGAGGTCATCTGCCGGATGCGTTCGGCGGTGGTGGGGTCGATCTGGTCACGGGCGTGCAAAGCCATCATCGTGCGGACGTTGCTCTCCTCGTCGTCACGGGTGTCCGAGTGAGGTACCCCCCGTCCCGCGACAGCAGGACCCGATCATTGGGCCAGGTCGGAGTGACGGCCGCCAGGATCCACCTCTCCGCGGTAGCGGAAGGTCTTCTCGTACGCGAGCGCCTGAAAGGATCCGGCCGGTGCCGGACAGGACGGGTTGTGGAATCCATGACGGAAGAGGAGTCGCGCCAGAGGCAGCGGGCGCGCTTCGAAAGACTGGCGCACGTGGTGGTGGAACCATTGCACCGGTATCTGCTGCGACGGACGAGCGCCGACATGGTCGACGACATCCTGGCGGAGGCGATGCTGGTGCTGTGGCGCCGTATTGACGATGTCCCCGGCCTGGGGTCGGCGCCAGGTTCCCTGCCCGACCCCGATGACGTGCTGCCGTGGTGCTACGGGGTGGCACGGGGCTGCCTGGCGAATGCCCGCCGTGCCGACGGGCGCCGGCTCCGGCTGGTGGAGCGGTTGATCCGGACGCAGGAGCAGCAGCCGGCCGGGGTCGCCGACCACAGCGATCTACACGCCGCGCTCGCCGCCCTCGGGGCGCTGGACCGTGAGGTGGTGCGGCTGTGGGCGTGGGAGGGGCTGACGCCCCGGCAGATCGCGGAGGCGACCGGGCTGACGTCCAACGCCGTGAGCATCCGGCTGCACCGGGCGAAAAGGAAACTCGCCGAACAGTTGAGGCGAAAGCATGACGAACCGTCCGGACACAAGAGAGATGAAGGAAGGAGCGGTCAGTGAATGACGACGAGTTGCTGGCCCGGCTGAAGTCCGCGGACCCGGCGCTGACCCCACATGCTCCGCTGCCCGACATCGACCGACTTGTGGAGGACATCTTGACCACCGACACCGCGCTCCAGACAGGCAGTACGGTCCCCGCGAAGACCGCTGCGCGACGGAGCCGCCGTCAGCTCCTCGGACTCGCGGCGGCTGCTGGCCTGCTTCTGCTCGGCGGCGGCATCGCCGGAGGAGTCATGGCGAACGACGGCAACGGGCACTCGGCCTCGACCGGCCCACTGACACTCACCACCCACAGCGGCTTCGGCAGCCAGAAGTGCGGGGCACCCAGTCCCGACACCCTGGGTGGGTACCCGACCCTCTTCGCGGGAACGGTCACCTCCATCAAGGGTTCCACGGTCACCTTCCGCGTCGACCACTGGTTCAAGGGCGGCGACACGGAGACGGTCGTGCTCGACAGCGACGCGAGCCGGCCGGAGGCGCTGACGTTCTCGGAAGGTGAGCGCTACATCGTGGCCGCCGAGAACGGCGTCGTCCCGGTGTGCGGCGCGAACGGGGCCTCGGACGAGACCGTCGACGAGTTCCGCCAGGCATTCGGGAAGTAACGGAAACCAGCTGCACGGACGATCCGAGCCCGCCGACGGCCGCGGTGGGCTCGGGCCGGTTCGGGAAGTCGGCGCTTCTGTTGTCATGACCGTGTTCGCGCCGCGATGATCCTCAACGATATGTCCCGACTGCGCGGCAGAATGCTCTGTGTCGCAGCAGATCGAGGCCGCGGTGCGTAGCCGAACCCCGCGCTCCGGGCCATGACCGACCCTGAACGTCAGGGCGAGTAGTACTCGGCGTACTGGACTGAGAGATCCTCAGTGGAGAAGCCCTCGAAGTCACCGGCCGCTTCGGCATCGAGCAATCGCCGCAGCGCGGCGTCGGCCTCCGGCAGACGCTGAGACGTCAGGTACGCCTTGGTCCTGGCCAGTCCGCTTCCGCACAGCAACTGGATGTCGATCGAGCAGTCGGCGTCCATGCCGGCGGACTTGGCCTGCCAGATGAGCAACATGTCTTCGAGTACCGCGGCGTTGAACAGCTGTACGCAGCACAGCTTCATCAGCTCCGTGTCGCCGTCTCCCTGCGCACGCCTCTCCAGCCGGGTCTGTGCGGTGAGCAGACCTCGTACTTCGTCGAGGTTCGCCCCGGCGGGGTGCAGGCCGTACCGGTGCAGGCTCTCGTCTTCGTCCATCGCCATGCCTTCTCCGCGTCGCTCAGACTTCTGCCGTGCCCGCGTGGCTGTGGTCGGTGCTGCGTGTCCACAGTGAAAGGTCGCTGCTCGTCGCCACGGCGATGGTCTGTCCGGAGGGCGAGAATCCGACCGCGCGGAGTTCGGAGTAGCTGGAGTGGAAGATGTGCCACCACCGTTCTCCGTGGGGACCGGGGTGGGGCAGGCCGCCGTCGCCGGAGAGCAGGACACGGTCGTTCGGCCAGGCGGGGGTGACGACCTCCAGAGTCCAGCCGTCCGCGGTGGTGGTGTGGAGCCCTCCGCCGAAAAGCCCCGCGATGCGCACGCGGCTGCCGCTGATCGGCCCCAGTCCGGGGCAGGACAGGTCGGCAACCGCGTCGGGGGTGCTGCCCTCGGGGTCGGGGTCGCGGTCCCTGGCGATCTTCTCCCCCGTGGCGGCGTCGAAGAGGCCGTGACCGTCGTGCGAGACGACCATCACCAGATCCCGGTCGTCCTCGGGATGCGATGCGAAGCCGATCCCGAGGAGCCCGCCGACGGGCACGAAGGCGACACGCTGCCAGGGTTCGGGGGCAGGCACCACGGGAGCCGCGAGGAGCCGTGCGCGCAATGTCCTTTGGTACGCGGAGAGTTCTGGCTCAAGATCTGGCAGCTCGACCGGAGCCGCTTTCTTCGTCCACTTCGTCACAACTCCATGATCCCCGCTTCGGCAGGCTCGCCCAACGGAGTTGATGCGGCTCCACGGGCCGGTCCGTACGGCCGCCGGATTTCGACGACTGCCCTCCTCTCTCCTCAGCTCGCCTCAGCTCTCCTCTCTCCTCAGCCCCGTGCCGGCCCGTCGACATTGAACGTGGATTGCCCGGTTCCGGACCGTACGACGACGATGTCGGCAGGCTCCGCCGAGGGGTTGCTCTCCCGGTGCACGGCACCCTTCGGCACGTAGATGAAGTCACCGGGCCCGGCGTGCACCGTGTCGGCGCCGTCCAGGCCGAACTCCATCTTCAGGGCTCCGGTCAGGACGTAGATCACCGACTCGCACTCACCGTGGTGATGCCAGCCGGAGACCATGCCGGCCTCGGTACGGACGAATCCCGACCACATCGCCTCCGTGGCGAAGGCCTCCTGGCGGTCCATCCCCGGAGTGCTGGGCCCGGGCCGCCGGTCACCAGGAGTGACGACGAGGACCTGATCTGAACCAAGGTCCATGACGACTCCTTCCGCCCGCGCCTCCGAGCCCTGTCGTGGACTCGATACGACCTGCACGGGCTGCCATGACCCCTTCATCAGCCTAGTACTGGAGCAGCAGCCGTCGGTCGGACCCCTGGTCGAGACGGCTGTCATGCCACGGGACGCGAGAGGCGCATGGTGTCGCCTGCGTTCGTAGGAACAGGTTCCCCTGGACCGGGCGGAACGGTCGCGGAGGTGACTGCCATGCGTGCCTCACTGTTACAGCTGTCCGTGGACTCCTCGGACTCCGCCGACGAGCGCCGTCACAGGGCAGCTTCGCTGGTCCGCAGCCGGGTGGGCGACGATCTCGTGGTCCTGCCGGAGCTGTGGACGGCCGGCGCCTGGGCGTACGACCGCTGGGGGCGCGACGCCGAAGGGGTCGACGGCCCCACCGCCGAGGTCATGTCCGCCGCTGCCCGTCAGGCCGGGGCGTGGCTCCATGCCGGATCGATCATCGAGCGGGACGGGAACGGGACGCTGTACAACACCGCTCTCCTCTTCGACCGGGAGGGCGAGCTGCACGGTAGTTGTCGCAAGATCCATCGATACGGCTTCGACACCGGTGAGGCGACCCTGATGGGCGGCGGCGAGGACATCGTCACCGTGCCCACCGATTTCGGTGTGATCGGCCTCGCGATCTGCTACGACCTCCGCTTCCCTGAACTCTTCCGGGGCCTGCTCGACGCGGGCGCGGAGCGGATCGTGGTGCCTGCCGCATGGCCCGCGGCCCGCCTCAGTCATTGGCAGCTCCTTACGCGCACGAGGGCCCTGGAGGAGCAGGTCTTCCTCCTGGCCTGTTGCGCGGTAGGTGCCCATGGCGGCATGGAGCAGGCCGGACACAGCATGATCATCGACCCCTGGGGAACCGTCCTGGGCGCGGCCCGCACCGCGGAGGAGACGGTGACGGTGGATCTCGACATGGCCGAAGTCGCCAGGATTCGCACCGAGCTTCCCGTGCTACGCGATCGAGTCCTCGGCATCAAGGCCCCCGAACAGCGGTGAATCCCGCTGCCCGGCAGTGGGCGGCGGTGCCATGGGGAGGCACTGCCGGTGAGTGCCCCCACCTGCCTTCCCCGCCGATCGGGCACGACACCCCCGGTCCCGGCAAGCCGGTTGCTGCCGCCATGTGCCCCATGGGCCGGAGCCGGCTGTCGGGTGGAGCGGCCCGTCATCCGCGCAGGTGGGCAAGAAGCTCGTCTCCCACGGGGTAGGGGCGTTCCTGGGGCAGCAGTCGGGCGGCGGAGTCCAGGTCCCCCCTGCTGACGAGGGCTCGGATCTCGTGGGCGAGTGGGGTCACGTCGCGGATGGCGACCGTCCACTCGTCCGCGTAGCGTCGTGCGGCCTCACCGGAGAGGCCGAGTTGCAGGGACCGGTACGGCATGGGCCGCAGGGACAGGTCCCGCTCCGGGTCCCACTGCACACGGGCGGGCGCGCGCTTCAACTGACGCTGCCAGGTGCGGCGGTCTGGGTGGACCCCGCGAGCGTAGCTCGACAGACAGGCGTGGCCCAGCGCCCACTCGAAGCCGTCTCGGGCGATCTCGACAGCGAGAACGGTCTCCTGCCCTTCCTTGGCGCCCCATCCGCAGCGGTACATCATCCACAGGAAGCTGGGCTTGATCCACGTCATGCGCGTGCGGCTCCACTCCGGCGGAAACCGGCCGTCGCGGGCCGCCGGGAGGCCGATTCCCGGGCGGTAGGCCTGGTAGACGGTGATCGTGGACTCGGTGTGCAGGGCGCGGATACGGAACTTCGGCTCGCTCTCGGCCACCTGTCCGGTCACGCGGTCGGGCCGGCGTTCGTCTGATTGTTCGTTCACCGCACCAGATTCGACTCCGATCACCCCACCGGGCCACCGAATAACCCCGCACGGCCCTTGGCTCGGCAGCCGCCATGCCCAACACTCGGCCCATGACGCAGCGTGTGGAGCTCGCCACCGTGATGGACCGCCTGGCCGTCGACGGGCTGATCACCGACTACGCGGTGGCGGTCGACGACGGCGACTGGACGACGTACCGAAATCTGTTCGCACCGCACGGACGGGCGGACTACCGCTCGGCCGGAGGGATCGAGGGAGACGCGGCGAGCGTCGCCGCATGGCTCGCGGAGAGCATGCGGCTGTTCTCGATGTGCCAGCACCTCATCGTCAACCGCCGGGTCCGCTTCGGGACCCTGGAGCAGGACACCGGCGACACGGCACGGGTGCGGGCCGACTACGTCAATCCGATGCGGCTGGCCGCACACACCGACGGCCGGGCCGACAGCCCCGACGGCTCCGACAGTGCCCCGGCCACCGCGCCGGACCTCGTCTGCGGCGGCCGCTACTCCTTCGGTCTGCTGCGGACGTCCGACGGCTGGCGGCTGAGCGAGGTGATCGTCGAGGAGAAGTGGCGCCGGATGCCCGGCTGAGCCGAAAGGCACCCTGTCGTAGATCGTCCGGGGCGCGCACACTGGAGGCGACGGGTGGGGCAGGGAGGTGCCGTGTGAAGACGTTCGGCCACTGGTTCGCGTCTCCCTGGCGGCGTTCGGCCGTCGCGGCCCTGGCGGGCGCGCTGCCCGTGCTCGCCTTCCCGGCGCCGGCGCTGTGGTGGTGGGCCTACGTCGCGCTCGTCCCGTGGATCCTGCTGGTCCGCTCGGCGCCGACGGCGCGGCGGGCGGCGTACGACGGCTGGAGCGGCGGGTTCGGCTTCATGCTGGCGATGCACCACTGGCTGTTGCCGAACCTGCATGTGTTCACCCTGGTCATCGCCGCGCTGCTGGGTGCCCTGTGGGCACCGTGGGCGTGGCTGGTGCGCCGGTTCCTCGCGACGGAGGCCGACCGTGTGCCCGCGCGCGGGCGGGTCCTCGCCGCGCTGCTCGTCCTGCCCTCGGCCTGGCTGGCCGTGGAGCTGGTCCGTTCCTGGGAGGGGCTCGGCGGGCCGTGGGGCATGCTCGGGGCGAGCCAGTGGCAGGTGGAGCCGGCGTTGCGGCTGGCCTCGGTGGGCGGGGTGTGGCTGCTGAGCTTCCTGGTGGTGGCGGTCAATGTCGCGGTCGCCGTGCTCGTCGTGGTCCCGGCGGCCCGGATACCGGCCGTCGCCGGGCTGGTGGCCACCGCCGCCACCGCCTCGGCGGCCTGGGTATGGGCACCGCGTCCCGATGTCGACGAGCGGGTCAGGATCGCCGTCGTGCAGCCGGGGGTGGTCGAGGGGGCCGACCGGCGGTTCGACCGCGAGGAGCAGCTGACCCGCCGGCTGATCGGGCAGGACGTCGACCTGATCGTCTGGGGCGAGAGCAGTGTGGGCTACGACCTCGCGGACCGGCCCGACCTGGCCGGGCGGCTCGCGGCGCTCTCCCGCGCGACCGGCGCCGACATCCTCGTCAATGTCGACGCCCGCCGCTCCGACCGGCCCGGCATCTACAAGAGTTCGATCCTCGTCGGGCCGGACGGCCCGACGGGCGCCCGGTACGACAAGATGCGGCTGGTGCCCTTCGGGGAGTACATACCGGCCCGGTCGCTGCTCGGCTGGGCGACCTCCGTCGGCAAGGCGGCGGGCGAGGACCGGCGGCGCGGCACCGAGCAGGTCGTGATGAACACGGGGCCGGGACTGCGGATCGGGCCGATGGTGTGTTTCGAGACGGCCTTCCCGGACATGAGCCGGCATCTGACGGACGACGGCGCGGACGTCCTGGTCGCCCAGTCGTCGACGTCCACGTTCCAGCACAGCTGGGCGCCCGAGCAGCATGCCTCGCTGGCCGCGCTGCGTGCCGCGGAGACCGGGCGGCCGTTCGTCCACGCCACCCTCACCGGCGTCTCCGCGGTCTACGACCCGAGCGGCCGCCGGGTCGGCTCCTGGCTGGGCACGGACGCGAGCGCCACGTCCGTGTACGACGTCCCGCTCGCCGACGGCACGACTCCGTACGTCCGGTTCGGCGACTGGCCGGTCCATCTGGCGCTGCTGGTGCTGGCCGCGCTGGGGCTCGCGGAGGGGTCGCGGGCGGTCAGGCTGCGCCGGAACGCTCCCGCACCGCACGTACCACCCGCTCGCACAGCTCATGAGTCGCCAGCGCGTCCCGGGCGCTGAGCACCTTGCCCGCGCGTACGGCGTCCAGGAAGGCCCCCGCCGCCTGTTCGATGCCGCGCTGGCGGGCCACGGGCACCCAGTCGCCGCGCCGCCGCACGGTCGGCTGGCCCTTGTGGTCGATCACCTCGGCGAGGTTGACGACCTGGCGCTTGGTGTCCTGCCCGGACACCTCGAGGATCTCCTCGTTGGAACCGCTGAGCCGGTTCATCACGCCGAGCGCGGTGAAGCCGTCCCCGGAGAGCTGGAGGACCACGTGGTGCAGCAGCCCGTCCTCGACCCGGGCGCGCACGGTGACGTCGTCGACCGGGCCGGGTGCGAGGAAGCGGAGGGTGTCGACGACGTGGATGAAGTCGTCGAGGATCATCGCGCGCGGTTCCTCGGGCAGTCCGACGCGGTTCTTCTGCATCAGGATCAGCTCGCGCGGATGGTCGGCGCACTGCGCGTAGCCGGGTGCGTAGCGCCGGTTGAAGCCGACCGCGAGGGACACCCGCCGGTCCTCCGCGAGCGCCACCAGCCGCTCGGAGTCGGCCAGTTCGTACGCCAGCGGCTTGTCGACGTACGTCGGGACGCCCGCCTCCAGCAGCCGGCCGACGATCTCGGGGTGGGCGCCGGTGGGCGCGTGCACGAAGGCCGCGTCGAGGCCGGCGGCGAGCAGCGCGTCGAGGTCCCGGTGGCGTTGCCCTGCGGGCACCCGGAGGGAGTCGGCGACCCGGTCGAGGGTGGCGGGCGTGCGCGTCTGGAGGTGCAGCTCGATCCCGGGCAGCGCGCCCAGCACCGGCAGGTACGCCTTCTGCGCGATGTCACCGAGTCCGATGCAGCCGACCTTCACGTGCGCTCCCTCACCTGGTACCACGTGCCTCCACGGCAGCATACGGCGGCCGCTCCGTCCCTCGGTCGGCGGTCCCGTCGAGCCGCGCGGGACCGCCGCCCCGCCCGCCGCCGGAAAACCCGTGGATCCGGCCGACGGCTGCGGCGACGATGCGGGCATGACGACGACGCAGCGCAGCGAACCCGCCCAGAACGCCGACGAACGCACCATGCTGGAGGGCTGGCTGGACTACCACCGGCAGACCCTGGCCCTGAAGTGCGAGGGCCTCACCGACGCCCAGCTCCGTAACGCCTCGGTGCCGCCCTCGGAATTGTCCCTGATGGGCCTGGTGCGGCACATGGCGGAGGTGGAACGCGGCTGGTTCCGCAAGGTGCTCGTGGCCGACGACCCGGGCCCCGTCTACTCCACCGAGGAGGACCCCGACGGCGAGTTCCATCTCACCGAACAGGACACCTGGGAGGAGGCGTACGCCACCTGGCAGGCCGAGATCGAGGCCGCCCGGCGCAACGCGGCCGGCTTCGCGCTGGACGAACTCTCGCGCGGCCGGTCCCGGTTCACCGGGGAGCCGTTCAGCCTGCGCTGGATCTACACCCACATGATCGAGGAGTATGCCCGGCACAACGGGCACGCCGACCTGATCCGCGAGCGCGTCGACGGCGCGACCGGGGACTGAGAGCGGGTCCGGAGGCGGACGAGAGGCCGGCGGGAGGCCGCCGGGCGGCCGGCGGGCCGGTGGTGCCGGACGTCAGCCCCGACCGGCGGGGCCCCACCGTAAGGGGCGCGAGATCACCCGTGTGGGGCAACCTCCGCTGGTCCGCTGTTGCTCCGGCGGCCGGAACCACCAGAGTTGCGCGGGTGCAGCGAACGACGACGACTTCCGCAACGCTCCTGGTCACCGTGGCCGTCTCATTCCTCGCCGGGTGCGTGACCGTCCAGCGCCCGCCCGTCCCCGCCCCGGTCGCCGCCGTGCCGGTCCAGCCGTCGGTGCCCCGGCCGGACGGGCGGACGGAGACACAGGTCGTTCAGGCGCCCGCGCGTGAGGCGCTGGAGATGGTCGGGCCGTCCCGGAAACCGGAGCGGCCGGCTCCCGCGCCCCGGCGACGGCAGGCCCCCGCGGCGGCCCCCGCCGAACGGCCACCGCCGTCCCCCTCCCGCCCGCGTCCGTCCCACCCGCACCCCCGGCCCGCGCATCCGGAGCCGCGCCGGCACACCGCGCCGTACGTCGAGATCCCGGACGTGGAGGAGGAGGTCCGCCGCAACTCCGACGTGTGTGCCCTGGGCAGGAAGTACGGCGGCTGGCAGGGCGACAGCCCGGAGGCGACGATCTGCGAACAGGCGTACGGGCGGTAGCGCGACCATCGGCCGACAGGCCGACAGGCCGACAGGACGACAGGCTTACGAGCCGCTCGGCGAGACTCCGGGCGACCGGGGTCAGTAGAAGCCGCGGGGTCAGTGCCAGCCGCGCGTCGGCGGCAACCCGTCGTCCTCGCCGGAATCGAAACCGGAATCGAAGTCTGAGCCGGAATCGAAGCCGGAGCCGGAATCGAAGCCGGAGCCGAAGCCGTCCTCCCCCAGCCGCACCTCCATCCGGCTGATCGCCGCGCGCACCCCGTCCCCGTAGCTGTCGTCCCCCAGCCAGACCGCCGCCCTGCGCGCCCTGCGGACATGGGTGCGGGCGGCCCCCGCGCGGCCGAGCTTCACGTAGTCCGCCGCCAGGTTCAGATGCAGCGAGGGGTACAGCACCCGGGCCGCGCGTGACTCCTCGTGCTCCTCCGCCGCCGTGAGCGCCCGCAGGTCCCACGCCAGTTCGTCGAAGGGGTCGTCCTGGGTGTCGGCGAGGTAGTGGGCGAGGGTGCAGCGGTGCAGCGGGTCGCCGTCCTCACCGACCTCCGCCCACAGGTCCAGGAGACGGCGGCGGGCCTCCTCACGGTCGCCCCCGTGGTGCAGCATCACGACCTGCCCGATCCTCGTCAGCAGGGCGTCCGGCGCCCTCTGCCCCTGTCGCTCCGCCACCGCGTCCTCCTTGCCGTCCGGGACGACGCTGCGTCCTCGGGAAGGACGCTAGCGGCAGCCACCGGCAATCCCGGTCAGGCGGCACCGGGCCGGTGCGCGGAGCGACCGGCCCGGCGGCAGGAGGTCAGGCCAGGTTCGGGACCGTCCAGTCGATCGCGTCGTGGCCCTGCTGCGCCACCGCCTCGTTGATCTGGGTGAAGGGGCGGGAGCCGAAGAACTTCTTCGCCGACAGCGGGGAGGGGTGCGCGCCCTTCACCACGATGTGCCGGGTCTCGTCGATCAGCGGGAGCTTCCTCTGCGCGTAGTTGCCCCACAGGACGAAGACCGCGGGGTCGGGCCGGTCGGCCACGGCGCGGATCACCGCGTCCGTGAACTTCTCCCAGCCCTTGCCCTTGTGCGAGTTCGCCTCGCCCGAGCGGACCGTGAGGACCGCGTTGAGCAGGAGCACGCCCTGCCGCGCCCACGGCATCAGATAGCCGTTGTCGGGAATGGGCGTGCCCAGCTCCTCGTGCATCTCCTTGTAGATGTTCCGCAGGGACGGCGGGATCTTCACCCCCGGGCGCACGGAGAAGCACAGTCCGTGCCCCTGGCCCTCGCCGTGGTACGGGTCCTGGCCGAGGACGAGGACCTTGACCTGGTCGTACGGCGTCGCCTCCAGCGCGGCGAACACCTCTTCGCGCGGAGGGTAGACGGGACCCTTCGCTCGCTCCTCCTCGACGAACTCGGTCAGCTCCTTGAAGTAGGGCTGCTCCAGCTCGTCGCCCAGGACCCCGCGCCAGGTCTCGGGCAGCATGGCGATGTCGGTCACGTCAACGTCCTCCGTCGTGCGGTCACTTACCGACCACAGAACCTACAGGCGACCACTGACAACCGGGGCACCGAGCGGCTACCAGCTGGTCTTGCGGGACAGTTCCCAGACCATCATGATCGTCGACGGGTCGAGCGACCGCTCCGCGCCGGAGAGGTCCTCGTTCGCCGCGAGGTACTGCTTGCCCTGCCACAGCGGCAGCAGCCGGGCGTCGTCGACGAGGATCTGCTGGGCCTCCTCGAAGTCCTTCACCACGTTGGCGCGGTCGCTCTCCTCGCGGGAGCGGGGCAGCAGCACCTGGGTGATCTCCTTCGCCGGGTAGGGCGTGCCGAGCGCGTTCTGCTCGCCCACGAAGGGGGCGATGAAGTTGTCGGCGTCCGGGAAGTCGGGGGCCCAGCCACGGCCGAAGACCGGGTACTCGCCCTTCTGGTAGCCGACCACGTAGGTGTTCCAGGGGCGGCTCTTGAGGGTGACCTCGAACAGTCCGGAAGCCTCGAGCTGGCTCTTCAGCTCCTTGAACTCCAGCGCGGTGTCGGAGCCGTAGCGGTCGGTGGTGTACCAGAGGGTGAGCGGGACGGTCTCGGTGATACCGGCGTCGACGAGGATCGCGCGGGCCTTCTCCGGGTCCGGGTCGCCGAAGTCGTCGAAGAAGCCGGTGGTGTGGCCGGTCAGGCCCGTCGGGACCATGGAGTACAGCGGGTCGACGGTGTCCTTGTAGACCTTGTGCGCGATCGCGTCCCGGTCGACGACCTGGGCGACGGCCCGGCGTACCGCGAGCTTGTCCGACCAGGGGTCCTTGGGGTTGAACACCAGGTAGTTGATGTTGCTGCCGGCGCCCTCGACGAGCTGGAGGCCCTCGTTCTCGCCGCCCTGGGTCTCCAGGGCGACGATGTCGTCGGCCGCGAGCCCCTGGTAGGTGATGTCGATGTCGCCGCCGCGCAGGGCCTTGACCATCTCGCCGGAGTCCTGGAAGTAGCGGATGGTCACCGCGTCGTTCTTGCGGTCGGCGAAGCCCTTGTAGTTGTCGTTGCGGACGAGGACGGCCTGCTTGCCCTCCTCGTACGACTCCAGCCGGTACGGTCCGGAGCCGACGATGCCCGAGTCCTCGCGCAGGGCCTTCGCGGGGTAGTCGTCGGGGTCGACGATGGACATGCCGGGGGTGGCGAGGACGAACGGGAAGGTGGCGTCGGCCTTGTTCAGCTTGAACGTCACTTCACGGTCGCCGGACACCTCGATGCTGTCCAGGCTGCCGAGCAGCCCGGCGGGGCCGGTCTCCGCGTTGATGGCCTTGATCCGGTCGATCGAGTACTTGACGGCCTTGGCATCGATGGCGTCGCCGTTGGAGAACTTCAGGCCCTCGCGCAGTTCGCAGCGGTAGGTCCGGCTGGAAGTGTCGGTGAACTTGCAGCTCTCGGCGGCGTCCGGCTGAGGCGTGGTCGCGCCGTTCGGGTACGACACCAGCGTCTGGTAGATGTTGCGGAACAGCTCCCAGGAGCCGTCCCAGGCCGCGGCGGGGTCCAGAGTGCTGGGGGCACTGGTGGTGCCCACGACGATCGGTCCCGCCTCGTCGGAAGCCTCGCCGCCGAGAAGACCGCATCCGCTCACCAGGGATATGGACACGATCGCCGCCATGTGATGCAAGGATCGGTTCCGGTTGAACACGCGCACGCTCCTCGATAAGCCATGCCAAGGGTTGGCAGACCATACCGCAGTGCCCGGCACCCTGAGCCAGTGCCCGGAGGGCGTTCTTGATCACGATCTGGGTGACGACGTTGTCATCGCACGGTGCGACCGATTTGCACCGACACGGGCGCCGCTTCCGTCAAGGAAGCGGCGCCCGAGGAGTGAGACACGGGGCCGGGCTCAGCCGACGCCGGCGTTGAGGAAGATGCCGCCGTCGACCACGAGCGTCTGGCCAGTGATCCAGTCCGACTGCTCGGAGGTCAGGAACGCGGCGGTGCCGCCGATGTCGGCGGGGACACCGAGCCGGCCCAGCGGGTAGGAGGCGGCCGCCTCCGCCTCGCGGCCCTCGTACAGGGCCTCGGCGAACTTGGTCTTCACCACGGCGGGGGCGATCGCGTTGACCCGCACCTTCGGGGCGAACTCGTGCGCCAACTGCTGGGTCAGGTTGATCATCGCGGCCTTGCTGATGCCGTACGCGCCGATGAACGGCGAGGCCGACAGGCCGGCGACGGAGGCGATGTTGACGATCGCGCCGCCGTTGTCCTTCTGCCAGGCGTGCCAGGTCCGCTGGGCGAAGCCGAGGGCGGAGACCACGTTGGTCTCGAAGACCTTGCGGGCCACGTCCAGGTCGAGGTCGGCGATCGGTCCGAACACCGGGTTCGTACCGGCGTTGTTGACCAGGTAGTCGACGCGGCCGAAGGCCTCCATGGTGCGCTCGACGGCGACCGCCTGGTGCGCGAGGTCGTGCGCCTTGCCGGCGACGCCGATGACCCGGTCGGCGCCGAGCTGCTCGACGGCCTCCTTGAGGGCGTCCTCGTTGCGGCCGGTGATGCAGACCCGGTCGCCGCGGGCGACCAGCGCCTCGGCGACGCCGTAGCCGATGCCCCGGCTGGCGCCGGTGACGAGGGCGACCTTGCCGGAGAGTGCGGGCAGTTCAGTCATGTTCGTGATCCCAGTGTCGTAGGGCCTGTCCCGGCCAGTCCTAGTCGAGCGGTCCGCCGGCGACGTACAGCACCTGGCCGGAGACGAAGCCGGCGGCCTCGTTCGTGAAGAAGGCGATCGCGTTGGCGATGTCCTCGGGCTCGCCGACGCGGGCCACGGGGATCTGGGTGGCGGCCGCGGCCTTGAACTCGTCGAAGCCCATGCCGACGCGGGCGGCGGTGGCGGCCGTCATGTCGGTGGCGATGAAGCCGGGGGCGACGGCGTTGGCGGTGATGCCGAACTTGCCCAGCTCGATGGCGAGGGTCTTGGTGAAGCCCTGGAGACCGGCCTTGGCGGCCGAGTAGTTGGCCTGGCCGCGGTTGCCGAGCGCCGAGGAGGACGACAGGTTGACGATCCGGCCGAAGCCCGCGTCGACCATGTGCTTCTGGACGGCCTTGCTCATCAGGAACGAGCCGCGCAGGTGCACGCCCAGCACGGTGTCCCAGTCGGAGACGCTCATCTTGAACAGCAGGTTGTCGCGGAGCACGCCCGCGTTGTTGACGAGGATGGTCGGCGCGCCCAGCTCCTCGACGACGCGCGCGATCGCCGCCTCGACCTGGGCCTCGTCGGAGACGTCGGCGCCGACCGCGATCGCCCGGCCGCCGGCCGCGGTGATCTTCTCCACGGTGTCCTTGCAGGCGGCCTCGTCGAGGTCGATCACGGCGACCGCGCGACCCTCGGCGGCCAGCCGTACGGCGGTGGCGGCTCCGATGCCCCGCGCCGCGCCGGTGACGACCGCGACCCGCTGTTCAGTGGTGGACATTGATGTGTCTCCTCGCCCTTGAGAGAACCTGTGAGAGAACCTGTGGGAGATCCTGTGAGGGAACCTGTCAGGGAGCCTGTCAGGGAACCCGCGATGCGGTGAGCGACCGCTTAGTACCTTCGCCACGTGACGCTAGAAGCCCTGGCACCCGGTGTCAACGCCACACGGCGCCGGTGTGATCCATTACCTCACCAGCAGGTCCAGCAACCGCTCGGTCTCGGCCGCCGGATCGGTGGTGAGCCCGGTGTGCACCGGCCCCGGTTGGACCACCGTGGAGCGGGGCGCGACCAGCCAGCGGAACCGCCGCCCGGCGTCGTCCCCCGCCGCCTGTCCGGCCGCCGCGCCGCCGCCGCAGACGCCCTCGACGGCCCGCAGCGCGGCCCGCACCCCGGCCACGTCCGCGGCCGGGTCGAGGGCGAGCAGCCGCGCCTCGTCGAGGTGGACGCGGGCGCCGACGTAGCTCTGGGCGCGGCAGTACACCAGGACGCCCGCGTTGATGCACTCGCCGCGTTCGACGCGCGGTACGACGCGCAGCACGGCGTACTCGAAGACGTCCCGGTCGCCGCCCTGGCCCGCCCGGGTGATGTGACGCTCGACCACATGGCCGGCCATGTGGATGCGGTGCTCGCTCACTTGCCCTCCTCGATGCCGTCGATGCGCCCGGCGATGACGGCCGCCCGGGCGAGCAGGGGCCCCGCGTAGGCCCGTCTGAGGTCGTCCGGGGTGTCGAAGCCGGGTTCGTCCGTGAGCCAGGCGTCGGGGATCTCGGCGGTGACCTCGGCGAGCAGTTCGGCGGTGACCCGCGGGGCCAGTTCCGCGGCGGCCGCCGCGATGTCGGGCGCGAAGGACGCGAGGGCGTGGTCGGAGGCGTCGTACGGACGGGCCGCGGAGGTCTGTGCGGAGGGCCAGTTGTGGTGCCAGATCATGGTGGCGCCGTGGTCGATGAGCCAGAGGTCGCCGTGGTGGACGAGCAGGTTGGGGTTGCGCCAGGAGCGGTCGACGTTGTTGACCAGCGCGTCGAACCAGACGATCCGGCCGGCCTCCTCGGGGCTCACCGGGAAGGCGAGCGGGTCGAAGCCGAGGGCGCCGGAGAGGAAGTCCATGCCGAGGTTGGTGCCGCCGCTGGCCCGCAGCAGGTCCTGCACCTGCTGTTCGGGTTCGCCGAGTCCCAGGACCGGGTCGAGGGCGACGGTCACCAGCCGGGGCATCCGGAAGCCCAGCCGGCGGGCGAGTTCCCCGCAGACGACCTCGGCGACGAGGGTCTTGCGGCCCTGTCCGGCGCCGGTGAACTTGACGACGTAGGTCCCGAGATCGTCGGCCTCGACGAGCCCCGGCAGCGAGCCGCCCTCCCGCAGGGGCGTGATGTAGCGGGTGGCGGTGACTTCCTTGAGCATCGCCCCAGGTTACTGGCGCGGGCATCGCCCCAGGCCATTGGCGTCGGGCGGGGCGCCGCCGACAGCTTGGTGACAGCTCCGGCTTACGCGGGCCCGACCTCGAAGCGGTCAATATCTCGACACTGTCCGGACTTGGCGTGGCCGCTGAACGAGCGGCGGCCACGGCCCGTACCTCTCGACAGATCCACCCATCCCCCCTGGAAGGGAACCTCAGCATGACCAGCGCATCGATCAAACCCTCGTCGGGACCCGCCCGTCGTACCGTCGTGACGGCCGCCGGAGTCGCGGGGCTCGCCGTCGCGCTGACCGCGTGCGGAGGCTCCGACGACGCCGACTCCAGTTCGTCGGCGTCGTCCGGCGGCACGTCGGGCGACACGGGTGCGACGGGCAGCTCCGAGGCCGCGAGCAGCGCCGGCACGGGCGGTGGGGACAACGCCGCGGCCGGTTCCGCGCTCACGACGACCGCCGACATCCCCGAGGGCGGCGGCAAGGTCTTCGACTCCGAGAAGGTGGTCGTCGTCCAGCCGACGGCGGGCACGTACAAGGCGTACTCGGCCGTGTGCACGCACGCGGGCTGCGGGGTGAAGAGCATCGCGGACGGGGTCATCAACTGCCCCTGCCACAACAGCAACTTCTCGATCGAGGACGGCAGTGTGAAGAGCGGTCCGGCGACGAAGGCGCTGCCCGAGGTGAAGATCACCGTCAGCGGCGACTCGATCACGCTGGCCTGACGTCGGGCGCGTCCGGCGCGTCGGGCGGCCGAAGGCACGTCAGCACCTCGTCCGTGGTCGCGACCGTGGCGACCAATGCGAGGGTGTGACGGATCATCGCGGGGGTGTAGTCGGCAGGCACCCCCGCGATGGCGTCCGACGGGACGACGGCCGTGTAGCCGCGGTTGACGGCGTCGAAGACGGTGTTGGGGATCGCCACGTTGGCCGAGACCCCGGTGACGACGAGCGTGCGGCAGCCGAGGTTGCGCAGCAGCGCGTCGACGTCGGTGCCCTGGATGGGCGACAACCCGTGCAGCCGCCGTACCACGAGGTCCCGCTCGGCGACCTCGATCGGGGGTGCCACGCGGACCGCGGGGGTGCCGGTGAGCTGCTGAACGGGGAGGCGCCCGGCGGCGCGGAAGAGGCGCGCGTTGTGGTTCGCACCCCGGCCGTCCGAACGGCGTTCGGCGACGGCGTGGATCACCTGGATCCCGGCCGTGTGCGCGGCGGCGACGAGCCGGGCCACATTGGCCAAGGCGCCCGACTCCCTTGCCTGGTGGGCGAGTTGGGGCAGGGCGGCGTCCGGTCCGACGACGCCCTGCTGGCACTCCACCGTGATCAGGACGGTGGAGCCGGGGTCGAGGAGGGCGCTCAGCTCTTCGGACGACGGCACGGTTCCCCCTGGTGTCGGTGCGGACCGAGCGGCGACACTGGCCGCCGTTGCGCGGAGAAGGAAGAAGTCGCATTCTTTTCTGACGGTACGTCAGAAAGCAGTACAGGAAAAAGCGGTACAGGAGAAGAGAAGAGGGGGCCGGATGACCGTCACGCAGCGCCGGGGCCGGAAGATCATGATGACGCCTGGCGAGCTGGACTCGTTCCTCACCACCCAGCGCACCTGCCGGGTGGCCACCGTGTCCGCCGACGGCGCGCCGCACGTGAGCGCCCTGTGGTACCTGTGGGACGGCAGCGCGCTCTGGCTGTACTCCGTCGTCCGCAGCAAGCGCTGGACGCAGCTGCGGCGCGATCCGCGGGTCGCGATCGTGATCGACACGGGCGAGGAGTACGAGTCGCTGCGGGGCGTCGAACTGTCCGGGTCCGTGGAGTTCGTGGGCGAGGCCCCGCGCACCGGAGAGCTGTGCGCCGAACTCGACGCCGTGGAGACGCTGTTCGCCCGCAAGAACTTCGGCCTGGACGCGATGCCGCACGACGGACGGCACGCCTGGGTGCGGCTGCGGCCCGAGAAGGTCGTCTCCTGGGACTTCCGCAAGCTCGGCGACCAGTAGACCGGCCGGCGCCCGTCGGCCGCCGACGTCAACTCACGCCGTCGGCCGCCGACTTCAGGGCCCTGACCGCCGCCCGGATCGACGGACGGCGGTCGGCGTCCGCGCGCCACACGACGTAGACGTGCCGGCGCACCCGCTGTCGCAGCGGGACCATGACGACCCCGGCCGGCACCGGGTGCCGGCCCAGCAGCGGCACGATACAGACCCCCAACCCGGCCGCGACCAGCCCCAGTTGGGTGTGTGTCTCGGCGGCCCGGTGGCCGACGATCGGTTCGATGCCGCGCGAGCGCAACGTGAACATCAGCCACTCGTGGCAGAACTCGCCCTCGCCCCAGGTGATCCACTCGTCCCCGGCGAACTCCCCGAGGTCCACCTCGTCCCGGTCCGCGAGGCGGTGCCCGGCCGGCATCGCGACGTCGGCGGGGTCGTCCAGGATCGGCGCCTTGACCAGGCCGTCGGGCAGCGGCATCGGCTTGTTGTACCAGTCGAGGACGACCGCGAGGTCCAGGTCGCCGCGCACCACCCCGGCGATGCCGCGCTCCGGCTCCAGCTCGCACGAGCGCAGGCGCAGCCCGGGGTGCTCCCCCCGCAGCGCGGCGAGCGCGGCGGGGAACAGCCCGCGCGCCGCCGTCGGGAACGCCGACAGCCTCAGCTCCCCCACGACCTGTCCGCGCTGCGCCTCCAGATCGGACTGGGCCAGCTCGACCTGGGACAGGATCCGGGACGCGTGGTCGGCGAGCAGCCGTCCCGCGTCCGTCAGCCGTACCCCGCGCCCGTGCTTGGCGAGCAGCCGCTGCCCGACCTCCCGCTCCAGCTTGGCCAGCTGCTGCGAGACCGCCGAGGTGGTGATGTGCAGCCCCACGGCGGCCCCGCTGACCGAGCCGTGCCGGGCGAGGGCGTCCAGGGTACGCAGGCGCTCCAGGTTCAACATGTAAGCAATGCTACGAGGTACCGGGTGAGAAATCTCGATTGTGCTACGAGATCCGGTCCAGCATGGTGGGGTCCATGACCATCGCCGCCGCCTCCCGGCACGCCCTCGGGACCGACGCCCGCCCCCGCCGCACCCTCGACTGGCGGCTGCGCTTCGGCGCGCTGTCGCTGATCTGGGGCTTCAGCTTCCTGCTCATCAAGGTGGGCACGGACGGCTACGCCCCCTTCCAGGTCACCCTGGGCCGGCTGGTGTTCGGTACGGCGGTGCTGGCGGCCGCGATGGCGGTGAGGCGGGAACGGCTGCCGCGCGGGGCCCGCACCTGGGCCCATCTGACGGTCGCCGCGTTCCTGCTGAACGCCCTGCCGTTCTCCCTGTTCGCCTATGCCGAGCTGACGATCCCGTCCACGCTGGCCGGCATCTGCAACGCGACCTCACCGCTGTGGGGCATGGCCCTCTCCCTGGTCGCCCTCTCCGAGGACCGGCCCACCCGGCTGCGGGTCGCGGGGCTCGGCCTGGGCTTCCTCGGCGTCCTGACCGTCCTGGGCGCCTGGCAGGGCTTCCACGGCCTGGACGCCCGGGGCACGGCGATGGCCCTGCTGGCCTCGCTGAGCTATCCGATCGGCTGGATCTACGTCCGCCGCACCCTGGCCGGCGGCGGCTTCTCCGCGCTGTCGATGACCGGGGCGCAGCTGTTCCTCGGCACGCTCCAACTGGCCGTGGTCACCCCGCTGTTCACCACCCTCCCGAGCCGCTTCCCGCTCGTCCCGCTGCTCGCGATCGCCGCGCTGGGCACGCTGGGCACGGGGCTGGCGCTGCTGATCCAGTACGGCCTGGTCGCCGAGGTCGGGCCGACCACCGCCCAGATGGTCACGTACTTCATCCCGGTCATCGCCACCGGGGCGGGCGTGACCCTGCTGGGCGAGCCGCTGAGCTGGTCGACGCCGGTGGGGGCGGTGGTGGTACTGGCGGGGGCGGCTCTGACACAGGCGCGGGGGCGGGCCTGACGCGGGCGCGGGGGTGGTCCGGACGGCAGCAGGCGCGGGGCGGCCCCTAGACGTAGCTGCGCGCCGGTGACGGGCCCACTGCCGAGGCCACCGCGCGGGCCAGCGGCCCCACCTCCTCGCTCGTCAGTGTCGACACCGTGATCCGGATCGCCGGCGGGGACCCGAGACGGAAGCGCGCCCCGGGCGCCACGGCCCATCCCGCGTGCAGCAGCCGCGCCACGGCTCCCGTCTCGTCCGGCACCGGAACCCACACGTTCATCCCGCTGCGCCCGAACGCCTCGACACCCCGCTCGGCCAGCGCGCCGATCAGCGCCTCGCGCCGTCCCCGGTACGCCGCGGCCACCGCGGGCCCGTCCACGGCCCCGTCCGCCCACAGCCGGACCACCGCCCGCTGCATCAGCAGACTCACCCACCCAGGACCCAGCCGCTGCCGCCCTCGCACCCGGTCGAGGGTGACGTCGTCCCCGGTCAGTACGGCGAGCCGCAGGTCGGGGCCGTACGCCTTGGCGACCGAGCGAACGAAGGCCCAGTGCCGGGTGACGCCGGCCAGGGGATGCAGCGGGAGGTCGACGATCCCGTGGCCGTGGTCGTCCTCGATCAGCAGGGTCCCGGGGTGGTCGGCGAGGACGGCCCGCAGGGCACGCGCGCGGGGGGCGCTCACGGACGCGCCGGTGGGGTTCTGCGCGCGGTCGGTCACCACGACGGCGCTCGCCCCGCCCGCCAGCGCGGCCCGCAGCGCCTCGGGCAGCGGTCCCTCGTCGTCGACACCGACCGGGACGGTGCGCAGCCCGAGCGCCGGGACGAGGTCGAGGGTCCGGCCCCACCCGGGGTCCTCGACGGCGACCCCGTCCCCCGGCCTGAGATGCGTGGCGAGGACGCGTTCGACCGCGTCCAGGGAGCCGGAGGCCACGGTGAGCGGCCCGGCGGGCACGCCGTCGGCGTCGAGACCGGCCCTCGCCAGCCGGGCCAACTCGGGATCCACGGGGTCGACGCCGTACAGGACCGGCTCCCGGTCGCCCCGCTCGGCGGCCGCCGCGAACGCGCCCGCGAGCGGGGGCAGCAGGGCCGGGTCGGGATTGCCGTCCGCCAGGTCGCGCACCCCCTCCGGTACGTCGACGCGCACCTTCTCGCGGCCGGTGGTGGCCGGCTTGGGCCGCACCCGGCTGCCCCGGCGCCCATGGGTCTCGATGACCCCGCGCTCGCGCAGGGTGCGGTACGCGGCCGCGACGGTGTTCGGGTTCACCCCGAGCGTGACCGCCAACTCCCGCATGGGTGGCAGCGGTTGTCCCGGTTCCAGCACGCCTTCGCCCACCGCGCGCTCGATGCTCGCGGAAATGTCCGCTGCGCGCCGGCCTTGGATCCGATACTCTCCTAGCACAAAGCCAATTATGCACTAGTGCAATGGAGAACGCCATGCAGGGGACCCAGGGGAGCCAGGGGATCCAGGAGACGACGACGCGGCCCGCCGCCTACACCCCGACCGACCGCACGGTCCCCACCCGGTCCGCGCAGAAGGCGTCGTACGACAGGGAGCTGGTGCACGCGATACTCGACGAGGGGTACGTCTGCCACCTCGGCTTCGTCCGTGACGGCGCGCCGGTCGTGCTGCCGACGCTGTACGGCCGGGTCGGCGAGACGCTCTACGTGCACGGTTCGACGGGCTCGCGCCCGCTGCGGATGGCGGGACAGGCCGACCCGGGGCTGGCGGTGTGCCTGACGGTGACGCACGTGGACGGTCTGGTCCTGGCCCGCTCGGCCTTCCACCACTCGATCAACTACCGCTCGGTCGTGGTGCACGGCCTCGCGTACGACGTCACGGACCCGCGGGAGAAGCTCACCGCGCTCGACGCGCTGGTCGACCACGTGGTCCCGGGCCGGGCCGCCGACTCCCGCCCCGCCAACAAGAAGGAGCTGGCCGCCACCGCGGTGATCCGCCTCGACCTGAACGAGGTCTCGGCCAAGACCCGCACCGGCGGGGTGAACGAGGAGCCCGAGGACCTCTCCCTGCCCCACTGGGCCGGCGTGCTCCCGCTGCGCAAGGGTTACGGCACCCCGCTCCCCGAGGCCGACCTCGCGCCGGGCACCGCGCTCCCGGACTACCTCGCGGTGCTGTGATGCTCGTCCACCCCTGGGACGCGCCCCGCGACGACGCCGAGTGGCAGGACTGGCTGTCCGTCCGCGGCTTCGGCCAGCTCGCCGTCAACGGGCCGCCCGGCGAACCCCCGTTCGTCCAGCCGCTCCACTTCGCGTACGACGCCGGTCGCGGCGAGGCCGTCACCCATCTGGCCCGCCCCAACCCGCTGTGGTCCGCGCTGGAGGCGGACCCGGAGGTGGTGCTGAGCGTGGTCGACGACTACGTGTACGTGCCCGGCCCCTGGCAGGCGCCGCCCGACGGGCCCGCCGAGCACGGGGTGCCGACGAGTTTCTACGCGGCGGTCCAGCTCCGCTGCCGGGCGCATGTCGTGGACGACCCGGCCGCCAAGGCCGACCTCCTCAACCGCCAGGTCGGACACTTCCAGCCGGAGGGCGGCTCCGCCCGGGCGGCGGTCGGCGAGGCGCCGTACGGCCGGATGCTCGCCGGGATCCGGGGCATCCGGCTCGAAGTCACCGGCGTACGGGCGAAGTTCAAGTACGCGAACCACAAGCCGCCCGAGGTCCGGGCCCGCATCGCGGCCGCTCTGACGACACGCGACGGCCCCGGCGACACGGCGGCCCGCGACCACCTGCTACGGCGCCGCCCCGAGCGGTGACCTCCGACCAGCGCGGTGCCTCGTGGAGCGAGGGCGCGGGCCCCCACCCGTCGATGACGACGGCACGCGCCACTGGCCCAGGGGGCACGGCGGTACGCAAGCACCTGCTGGGGGAACGCGCCCGGGCGTGACCCCCGGCCACCGTGGGCCGAGGGCTCCCGCCCGCCGGTGACGCGGGGCGCCCACCACCAGCTCCGGGGACACGGCAGCACGCCGGGGTGTGCCCCTCACCGACCGTCGCGGCTCAGGCCGCAGTCCCGTGGGCCGAGGGCTCCCGCCCGCCGGTGACGCGGGGCGCCCACCACCAGCTCCGGGGACACGGCAGCACACGAGCACCTGCTACAGCGACGCGCTGTCCGCTCCGGGCACGGACCTCGCGCGGCCATGCACGCTGGGCGGTCCTGCCCCGAGCGGCAGCAGGCCGACACGGACAAGGCCCACTCCAGGCGGGCAGGCGGGCGGGCGTCAGGCGGCCGTGTGACCCGGGGGGCCTGGTCGAGGCAGGCGGGAGCGACCCGGGACGGCCTGTCCCAGACGGCCGAGCGACCCGGTCAGGCCTGTCTCAAGCGGCCTCGTACACCCCAGGCGGGCCCGCCCCGAGCGACAACCGGCCGCCCTGGACACACCCACCTCAATCGGCCGGGCGACCCAGGCAACCGCGCCCACACGGCCGCACGCGCCGAGCGCGCCTACCCCGAGCCGCAGCAGGCCCCCCGGCAGGACCACCCAGGCATCAGGGCGCCTCAGGCACGCCGGCCTCACCCGGCTTCGTACGGCCAAGGCACGACTGCCCCAAACGGCGGCAGACCGCCCCGCGCCGCCCCACCCCAAGCAACCGCTCCCGCCCGGCAGAACAGCCCCGAGCAACAACCGGCGGCCCCGGACAGACCCACCTCAAACGGCCGAGCGCCCCAGGCAACCGCGTCCCACACGGCCGCACGCGCCAAGCGCGCCTACCCCGAGCCGCGCCAGGCCCACCCGGGCAGACCCACCTCAGACAGCCGGACCCCAGACAGACCCATCCCAGGCAGCCGGGCGACCCGGGCACGCCTGCCGCACGCGGCTTCGTACGGCCCGGGCAGCACCGCCCAAAACGGCGGCTGACCGCCCCGGACCACCCCACCCGACCCCACCTCAGGACGCCGCGCGCCCCGGAACAGGCCACCCCGCCCCAAGCCGCCGCGCGTCCCGGAAGGGCCCGCCCCAAGCAACCGCACACGCCCGCCTCACGCAGCCGTGTGGTCCGGACCCCCTCCGACCGTGGCCCTGGGAGCCGACGACTCACGTCCCAGGTCGGCGCCCGCCACCGGGGCCGGGGAGCCCTTGGCCGGTGTGGAGGACTGGGCGATGAACGCCCCCAGGAGCACCACCGCACCGCCGGCGATCTGCGGCGCCGAGAGGTGCTCGCCGAGCAGGACCCAGGCCAGGACAGTCGCGATGACCGCCTCCAGGCAGGCCACGACCCCGGCGACCTGCGGGGAGAGCCGACGCACGGAGACCACGCCGGTCACATACGCGACGACCGTGGCGATCAGCACGATCCAGGCGAGCAGCAGCCAGGCGGGGACCTCGGTGCCGTTCATGTCGGCGCCGTGCGCGAGCACCGAGAAGTCCATGCCCCACGGGCGGGCGACGACCGTCAGCACGAGGGCGCCGACGAGCAGGCCGTAGGCGATGACCCCGAGCGGGTCGGGGGCGTCGGTGCCGGAGTCGCTGCCCTGGTCGGAGAGGACGAAGTAGCCGACCTGGCAGCAGGCGGCGGCCAGCGCCAGGGCCAGGCCGAACGCGTCGAAACCCAGCCCCGACCAGACCTCGACCACACAGGCGAGCCCGCCCACCGCGAGCACCACGCCGAGCGCGGCCGCACGCGTGACCGGCCGGCGCTGCACGAACCGCACCCAGCCGAGCACCAGCGCGGGCGCGAGGTACTCCACGAGCAGCGCGACACCGACCGGGATCCGGGAGATGGACGCGAAGTAGAAGGCCTGGACGCCGGCCACGCCGAGCAGGCCGAACCCGGCGAGCAGCGCGGGACGGCGGCGCGGCAGCGCGCGGTGGCGCACGGCGAGCGGCAGCATCACCAGGGCCGCGCCGGTCACCCGCAGCCACACCACATGCAGCGGGTCGAGGCCCGCGTCGATCAGCGGCTTGGCCGCGACTCCGGATCCGCCGAAGGCGATGGCCGACCCGATCGCCAGACCGAGCCCGATGCCCTTTCCGCGGTTGCCCTTACTGCTCACAGACGTATGCACCGGCACATGATGACAGGCGATGACATGACCGTCACCCCCGTTGACACCTGTCTCACCGGCTGGACCCGCGCGGGAGCCCCGGTGCGGGTCCGAGCCAGGCGATGCAAGCTCGGGGCACACTCAGAACACACTCAGAACACGATCAGTACAGGGGGTCGCCGTCCTGGGCGTACTCGTCCAGGCCGTCCTCGACGCGGGCGCACAGCTCGTACACGTCGACGCCGGCGCGGGTGAGGACCTCGACGGCCCGCGCCTGCGGATCGGCGACGATCGCCACGAGCAGATCGACTCCGCGCGCCGGCGCCCCGCCCCGCCGGGCGGCCCGCTCGCAGGCGTGCTCCACCGCGAGGGTGGCCACCGGCGAGAGCCCCTCGACGGCCATGGAGGCGGTGGCGGCGGCCGTGGCACCGGCCTCCGTGACCACGGGCAGGGCGCCCGAGTCCTCGACACCGCTCTGCCAGCGCAGGCCGTAGCCGATGCTGCGCTGGACGAGGTAGCCGAGCAGCCGGGCGAGCTGGGGTCCGCCGTCGAAGGCGGCGCGCACCTGGGGGTCGTGTTCGAGGAGCGAGTGCAGGAGGTGGGCGGTGTCGATCTGCCGGTCCCCGTCCCGGAGCGCCCGGCGGCGCGCGGCCGCCACCGCCGCCGCGGGCTCGGCACCGAGCCTGAGGTCGTCGTCCGTGCCGTGGGTCGCCTGTTCCTGGGTCGACTGCCGGGGGATACGGGGTTGCACATCTCCCACCCCATCAGTCCCGGCCGACGAGGGCATCCCCGCCGGGAACCATTTCGGCGTCCCACGCTGAGCGGACCGGGCCGGGCGGAATCTCCTCCCTACGGATGAGATCAGGCCGTTCACCCCTCAGGGGCGCGCGCCGCCTTGCGACACGCCCCTCTCTCAACCATCCTCCCCCGCTGACAGTTCATCAGTATTGAATGTTGGCGGCCTTGGGGCTACTTTCCGCGACGACGCAGCCGGAGTTGCCCGACACGAAGAGGTGGTCGTATGGCCGAAGTCAGCGCGGAGGCACGCATCCAGGCACCGGCCGAGAAGGTGTGGGCCCAGCTCACCGACTGGTCGGCGTACGGCGCGTGGAACGCGACCCACACCAGCTTCCCGCAGGGCGGCCCCGAGGCCCTGGAGGTGGGCGCGACCTTCCAGGAGAACATGAAGCTGATGGGCTTCCCGGCCGAGGTCGAGTGGACGGTGGCCGAGCTGGAACCGGCCCGGGTGCTGGCCATCCGCGGCAAGGGCCCGATGGCGGTGAACGTCGCCACGCGCTACACCCTCACCCCCGACGGCGACACCACGACGGTCCGCATCGACGGCGAGTTCACGGGCGCTGCCGTTTCGCTGATGGCGGGCAAGCTCAAGGACTCGGGGACGGCCGCGCTGAACGAGTCGCTGCGCAAGCTGGGCGGACTGGTGGCCTGACCGCGCGGCTCGCGCCCGGCCCACGCCCGACGTACGCCCAGCGCACGCCCGGCGCACGGAAGGCGCCCCGCGGAGTGGGTCCGCGGGGCGCCTTCACCGTCGTAGAACGGCGGGTGTGTTCGTCAGTCCTCGTCGGCGAGGATCAGGTACAGCCTCTTGCGGGCCTCGTTGATGACCGCGAGGGCCTTGTCGCGCTGCTCCTTGCTGCCGGTCTTCCAGACCTGGCCGAAGGCTTCCATCAGACCGAAACCGGCCTGGCGGATCTCGCCGAGCGCCTCCCAGTCGACCCCGCGGCCGGCCTCCTCCCAGGGGGCCTCCGGGCCCTCCTCGGCGGCCGTGCGGCCCTCGTCGGTGAGCGAGAACAGCTTCTTGCCGCCTTCGCTCTCGCTGCTGATCAGGCCCTCGTCCTCCAGGAGCTGGAGGGTGGGGTACACCGAGCCCGGGCTGGGCTTCCACGCCCCGCCGCTGCGCTCGGCGATCTCCTGGATCATCTCGTAGCCATGCATCGGCCGGTCCTTGAGCAGGGCCAGGATCGAGGCCCGTACGTCACCCCGCCGCGCCCTCCCCCTGGGTCCACCGCGCCCTCGTCCGCCCCAGGGGCCGCCGAAGCCCGGGCCGAAACCGGGACCGCCGGGGCCGAACCCCGGGCCACCGGGCCCACCCGGACCGAAGGGCCCGAAGGCCGCACGCCGTCCGTCGAAGCCACCCCGGCCACTCCGGGAGGGTCCGTCCTGTCCATGTCCACGCTCGAATCCGTGGGTACGCATCGCAACCACTCCATTCATTCAGTCGTTGATCTGTCGCGATGCGTCAACGATATATCGGAACAGTTCGCGTGGCAAGACGTGGCAAGACTCTGTCCGTGGAAGGGTGCACACGGAGGTCACCCCTGGACGACATCCAGGGGCGTCAGCCGATCAGCCGATCAGCCGCCCGGTATGGCGCTCGGCGGGGCGCTCGGCGCGCCGGGGCTCGGCTCCAGGACCACGACCGCGGTCTCGGACGGCCGCAGCGCCGCGTAGGAGTCCAGGTCGGTGTCGATCTCGCGCCAGCGGGCCCAGAGCCGGAGCCGCTCGTCGCCCGTCGCGGCGCGACCCCGTACCCGCCGTCGCCCGTCGACGAGATCGACGGTCGCGTCCGGGTGCGTCCGCAGGTTGAGCCACCACGCGGGCTCCCCCTCGCCCCACCCGTTCATCGCCAGCGCGACCAGGTTCGAACCGTCCTCGACATACGCGAGGACGACGCTGCGCTCCCGGCCGGTGCGGCGCCCGGTCGTGGTCAGCCGCAGCGCTCCCCACTTGTTCGCGCGCGGTCGCCACAACGCGATCCGGCCCCCGAAGACCCGGTACCCGCCCCGGTGCACCGACCAGGCAAGACGGATGAACCAGCGCGGCGGAAGCCACGGTGTCCTCGTCCGACGTCCGACGGACATGGCGACCTCCCCCACACCTGGCCGGCTGCGGTCACGAACAGGACATTAGCGGCGGCCGCCGGTGGCCGGAAGAAGCCGAACGGACCGTCGGCACAGGCCTGATGACCGCCTTCGTCGTCGTCGGCGGCGTCGGCAGGGACGGCTCCGACGACCGTCTGAACTGCCGTCCGCACGGCCGCCTAGGGTGCGGGCACGGACGGCGCCTAGGGTGCGGGCATGGACTCGCAGAGCTATCTCGCCGAACTGTTCTCGCTGGACGGCCGGGTCGCCGTGGTGACGGGCGGCAGTTCCGGTATAGGCCGGGCCGTCGCCGGGGCTCTCGCCCGGGCGGGGGCGAGCGTGGTGATCGTGGCGCGCCGGGAGCCGGAGCTGACCGCCGCCGTCGACGAGCTGACGAAGGACGGCTGCCGGGCGGCCTGGGTGAGCGCCGACCTGGGCAGCCGCGAGGGGGTGCGCGCGGCCGCGGAACGGGCGGTCGAGGCGTTCGGCGAGCCCGACATCCTCGTCAACAGCGCGGGCATCAATCTGCGTCCGCCGCTGGACGAGCTGGGCGAGGACGTCTGGGACGCCACGATGGCGGTGAACCTCGAGGCGCCGCATCTGCTGGGCCGGCGGTTCGGGCCCGGCATGGCCGAGCGGGGCTTCGGGCGGATCATCCACGTCACCTCCCAGCAGGCCCACCGGGCGTTCGTCCAGAGCGGTGCCTACGGTGTCTCCAAGGGGGCGCTGGAATCGCTGGCCCGCTCGCAGGCCGAGGCGTGGTCACCGCACGGCGTCACCTGCAACACGCTGGTGCCCGGCTTCGTGATGACCCCGCTCAACGCACGGCTGTCGTCCGACCCGGAGCGGGTGGCGGCGCTGGCCGCGCGCACGATGGTCGGCCGCAACGGCCTGGCCGGGGACTTCGCCGGGGCGGCGGTGTTCCTGGCGAGCCGCGCGTCCGGCTATGTCACCGGTCAGTCGCTCTTCGTCGACGGCGGTTTCTCCGTCCACTGAACCCACACTGTTCAGGAAGGGCGAGACGGAAGGGACGGGGACGGGCCATGACGAGCCAGATCGGCGGACACGGGGCGGGTTCCTGGTGGCGGGCGGTCCCCGGAGTCCGGGCGCTGTCGTCCTACCGGCGCGAGTGGCTGGTGAAGGACCTGGTCGCCGGGGTCGTCCTGACCACGCTGCTGGTGCCGCAGGGCATGGCCTACGCCGAACTCGCGGGACTTCCGGCGATCACCGGCCTCTACACGACGATCCTCTGCCTGCTGGGCTACGCGGTATGCGGACCGTCCCGGATCCTGGTGCTGGGGCCGGACTCCTCGCTCGGCCCGATGATCGCCGCCACCGTGCTGCCCCTGGTGGCCGCCGGCGGCGACCCCGACCGGGCCGTCGCGCTGGCCTCGATGCTCGCGATCATGGTGGCCGGGATCATGATCCTGGCCTCGGTGGCCAGGCTCGGCTTCGTCGCCGACCTGATCTCGAAACCGACCATGATCGGCTATATGAACGGTCTGGCCCTGACCATCCTGATCGGCCAGCTGCCCAAGCTGCTCGGCTTCAAGGTCGACGCGGACAACCTGGTCGGGGAGCTCGTCGGGGTCGTGGAGAAGATCGCCGACGGCGCGGTGGTACCGGCCGCCGCCGCGGTCGGCTGCGGCGGCATCGTCCTGATCCTGGTGCTGCAACGGCTGCTGCCGAAGGTGCCCGCCGTGCTGGTCATGGTGGTCCTCGCGATCGCCGCGACCGCCGCCTTCGACCTGGGCGGGCGCGGGGTGAACCTGGTCGGCGAACTCCCCGAGGGTTTCCCGCCGTTCACCCTGCCCGACGTCCGGCTCTCCGACGTCGCGCCGCTGGTCGGCGGTGCGCTGGGCATCGCCCTGGTCTCCCTCGCCGACACGATCTCCAACGCCTCCGCCTTCGCCGCCCGCACCGGGCAGGAGGTGCGCGGCAACCAGGAGATGGCCGGCGTCGGCGCCGCGAACCTGGCGGCCGGCCTGTTCCAGGGCTTCCCGGTCAGCGCCAGCGGATCCCGTACGGCGGTGGCGGAGCGCACCGGCGCCAAGAGCCAGCTCACCGGGGTCGTCGGCGCCGTGCTGATCGTCCTGATGCTGCTGGTGGCCCCGGGCCTGTTCCGCAACCTCCCCCAGCCCGCCCTGGCCGCCGTGGTCATCACCGCGTCACTGTCCCTGGCCGACATCCCCGGCTCGGTACGGCTGTGGCGGCAGCGCCGGACCGAGTGCCTGCTGTCGATCGCCGCCTTCGCCGGCGTGGCCCTGCTCGGGGTGCTGGAGGGCATCGCGATCGCCGTGGCCCTGTCGGTGCTGAACGTCTTCCGGCGCGCCTGGTGGCCGTACAACACGGTCCTCGGGCGGGTGAAGGGGCTGGAGGGGTACCACGACGTGCGCTCCTACCCGGCGGCCGAACGGCTGCCGGGGCTGGTGCTCCACCGGTGGGACGCGCCGTTGATCTTCGCAAACGCCAGGACGTTCCGGGACGAGATCCTGCGGCTGGCCCGCACCGAGCCGCGGCCCCGCTGGATCGTGGTCGCGGCCGAGCCCATGACGGACGTCGACACGACCGCCTCGGACGTGCTGGAGGAACTGGACGAGACCCTGAACGCCGAGCACGTCCATCTGGTCTTCGCCGAGCTGAAGGACCCCGTGCGCGAAAAGATCGAACGCTACGGGCTGACCCGCACCATCGACCCGGGCCACTTCTTCCCGACGGTGGAGGCCGCGGTCGCCGCGTTCCGGCTGCGCACCGGGGCGCGGTGGCAGCCGGGTGAGGCGGCAAGGCCCGACGACGGGCCACCGGACGCCGGCGCTAGGCGGCCTGAGGAGTGAAGGTGTGCAGCTCGTCGGCGCCGGGCTCCACCACGCCGTACGTGCTCTCGGGCACCTCGTTCCAGGCACCGGGGAGGTCGCCCAGGGGCTCGGAGACGATCAGGCGGGTCTCGTCGGACACATCCCGCAGGAACGTCAGATCGGGGTGGAGTTCACGCAGGGTGTCCACCCGGGTGCTGTAGAAGAGCGAGCGGGACTGCTTCTGGCTGGAGTAGCGGAACGCCCACAGGCGCTGTCCGTCGCTGACCGCGACGGTCATCTGGAGCGGGTACTCCACGCCGTGCTCGCGACCGGTCCGCTCCACCAGGCCCGCCATCCGCGCGACGGCGCCCGGCGGGTCCTCCTCCAGGCCGAAGGTCAGCGCCAGGAAGAACATCATCTCGGAGTCCGTCGAGCCCTCCATCTCCAGGAAGAGCTTGGGGTCCACGGCCATGGCCAGGTCACGCCGCATCCCGTGGAACTCGTCGATCGCCCCGTTGTGCATCCACATCCAGCGGCCGTGCCGGAAGGGATGGCAGTTGGTCTGCTGCACCGCCGTCCCGGTCGTGGCGCGGATGTGCGCGAAGAACAGCGAGGAGCGGACGTGGTCGGCCAGCTCGCGCAGATTGCGGTTGCTCCAGGCCGGGCCGATGTCCCGGACGATGGCGGGGCTCTCCACGTCGGGGGCGTACCAGCCGACTCCGAAGCCGTCGCCGTTGGTCGTCTCGACGCCCAGCCGGGAGTGCAGGCTCTGGTCGATGAGCGAGTGCTGTGGTCTGTACAGGATGGTGTCCAGCAGGACGGGTGTTCCCGAGTAGGCGAGCCATCGGCACATGGTCCACTGCCTTCCTGTCGTCCGGGGTGTCGGTGTCGGGTCTCAGGTGTCGTGTCAGCTGTCGGGTCAGGTGTCGTCGGTCCGGCGCCGCTTCCCCGGGAACAGGGCGAGCCGTGCGATGCGCGGCCAGTCGGCCGCCGATCCCCCGGCCGGGGTTCCCGGGCGGTCGCGGGGCACGCGGACCCGCAGCGCCCCCGGGTCGATCCGGCACACCACGGGCGTCGGCAGCAGCACGTGCTCCCCGTCGATCCCGGCCGGCACGGTGTCCGTGTCCGCCTCCACGACAGCCTCGGCCGCCGTGAGCCTCAGGAGGCTCGTGGAACCGCCCGGTCGCACCATCCCCGCGGCCTGCGCCGCGCTGTCGACCCGTACGGCCAGCAGGCCGAGGCGTCCGGAGTCCAGCCGTTCCCGGCGTCCGGGACGGGCCGCGTCGACCGCCCGCTGGTAGGGGTTGTTGCTGACCAGCAGCGCCTGGAGTCCCTCGGCGCGCAGATCTCCGGCCCGCATCCGCAGCCGGGGCGCGTCCTCGCCGATGAGGAGTCCGGGCAGGGTCCGCAGGGTGGTGTGCACCTTCTCGTCGCGGTAGGCGGGGTCGGCCACGACGGCCGCGTACGTGCCGAAGGAGGCGTTGTTGACGAACACCCGGTCGGCCGCGAAGCCGAGGTCGACGCGGAGTTCGACGCCGTCGGTCAGGGCGGTGAGGGCCGCCGCCGGGTCGTCGCGGTCGAGGCCGAGGTCGAGGGCGAAGTGGTTGCGGGTGCCAGCGGGCACCACCACGAAGGGCAGGTCGTGCCGGGCCGCCACCTCGGCCACCAGGGCCTGGGTGCCGTCGCCGCCCGCCACCGCCAGCAGGTCGGCCCCCTCGGTGACGGCCTGCCGGGCCAGTGCGGCGACGTCCTGCCGTCCCTCGCCCAGCAGCACGACCTGGGCGCCGACCGCCCGCGCCCGGTGCGCCAGGTCGAACCGGCCGACCTTGCCGCCGCCGGAGCGCGGGTTCATCAGGATCCAGGCGTGCCGAGGCGCCTCGGCCGGCGCCTGCCCGCCCGGTGCCACATGCCGGGCCGGTGCCGTCGCCGCGCGGGCGGCCGCCATGGCCAGCGCCCACAGGGCCACGGACAGCAGCGCCGGGCCGAGCATGCCGTACGCGGCGTACAGCACCAGCACGGCGAGCGGCGCGGCCACGCAGAGGACGGCTCCGGCGACCCGTAGGGCGCCGGAGTGGGCCAGCGCCCACCAGGTGCCGACGGCCGCGAGCGCCAGCGCGGCGATGCCGGCCAGCGCCCACAGCACGCTGCGCAGACCGGCGGCGACGAGCGGCACCAGCACGCTCGCCGCGAGCGCCAGCAGGGCGAGCCGCGCCCAAGCGGCGCTGCCCGCCCCGTGACCCTCTGCTCGCACGTCACTCACCGGTGCCGGTCCCCGTGGGCTAGTACTCGGTGGGCCGGGACGGCCGCGCCACGCACAGGCCCCAGATGACGAACCCGGAGAAGGCGATCATCACGACCGACCAGACCGGGTAGTACGGCAGGGAGAGGAAGTTGGCGATGATGACGAGGGAGGCGATGGCCACACCGCCCCAGCGCGCCCAGGTAGCCCCCTGGAACAGGCCCAGGCTGACGATCACCGCGACCGCGCCGAGGGCGAGGTGGATCCAGCCCCAGCCGGTGAGGTCGAACTCGAAGACGTACTGCTGTGTGGTGACGAAGATGTCGTCCTCGGCGATGCCCATGATGCCCCGGAAGATGTCGAGCACTCCGACGATCATGAGGGTCACGGCGGCGAAGACCATCAGGCCCTCGGCCCACTGTCGCTTGGCGGTCGACGTCTTTTGCGTGGCGTGTGTCATCCCGATGCCTCGATTCGGTGTCGTTCGGTGTGCTCAGCGGCCGGAGCCGGAGGCGACCGGGCCGGGACCCTCCACGGAGCCGTAGTCGCTAAGGACCAGGGCCTTCGCCCGGCGGAACTCCTCCTCCGTGATGTCGCCGCGGCTCTTCAGCTCGGACAGCTTGTGCAGCTCGTCGACGCTGCTGGTGCTGCCGGCGGGTTCCTTGGCGGTCTCACGGATGTACTGGTCGAACTCCTTCTGCTGCGCACGCGCCTGCGCGATCTCGCGCTTGCCCATGTTCCTGCCACGGGCGACGACGTAGACGAAGACGCCCAGGAAGGGCAGCAGGACGCAGAACGCCAGCCAGCCGGCCTTGGCCCAGCCGCTGAGTTCGTCGTCGCGGAAGATGTCGACGATCACCCGGAACAGCAGCACGAACCACATGATCCACAGGAAGAAGATCAGCATGGTCCAGAAGGCGCTGAGCAGCGGATAGTCGTACGCGAGGTAGGTCTCCCCACTCATTTCTCTCCTCCGTTCCGGGCGTTCGCCCGCATTCCGTCCCGGGCCTGCGCCCGAAGCCGTGCCGTCTTCAGCGTGCGCACGGCAAGAACCGGGCGCCTCACCCGGGGAGGGTGAGCGGATGAGGGTGGCAGGGGCAGGGTGCGCGAGGCAGGTCAGCCGGTCGCGCCGGAGTCGTCCCGCCCCGTGATGCCGGCCCTGCGCAGGGCCGCGCGCCAGGCGAACGCCACGGCCACCTCGACCAGGCCGATCAGGACGAGCCAGAGGCCGAGCAGCCGGGTCAGCGCCCGGGCCGACTCGGTCGGCAGGGCCAGTACGACGATGCCGGCGACGATGGCGAGCAGGGCGCCGCCGAGCACCCAGCCGCGGTGGGGCAGGTCCTTGGCGGCGAGGGCCGTGTAGAGGGTGAGCATGCCGGACACCAGCCAGACCACGCCGACGATCAGCGAGAGCGCGGCGATGGTCTGCAAGGGGTTGCGCAGGCACAGCACCCCGGCCAGCACGTACAGCACCGCCAGGAGCAGCCCGGGCAGGCGTTCGCCGTGGTCCTCGCGGCCGAACGCCGAGACGAACCGGAACGCGCCGGTCACCAGCAGGTACAGGCCGATGAGCACCGCCAGGACGTGCAGGGTCTCGTCCGGCCAGACCAGGATCAGGATGCCGGGCACGAGCGTGGCGACGGCCGAACCGAGGAGCCACGTCCAGGAACGGCCGAGCGCGCCGAGAGTGGCGGCCGGGTCACCGGCGGCACCCGGGTATCCGGGGTATCCGGAGCGGCGACCGGACACGGACGTCGAGCCGTAGGGATCCGACCCGTAAGGATCCGAGCCGTAGGGATCCTGTGCGGCGTCACCGCCGTGGGGTTCCTGTGCGGCGTGCCCACCGGTGGGTTCCGCGCCCGCCCCGCCGGGATTCCGCTCCGGTCCGTCCTGCGGTGCCGGACCACGCGATACGGTCATGGCTCCTCCTCGCGCGGTCCGGTGGACCGCTCACGGACCGCCCGGCGGGGCGGTGTGTGGTGACCTCACCCGGCCAGCGTGCCGCCCGTCCACGGCCGCCGGGTCACCCCGTGCGGGTGATCCACGCGCCTCGACGGGCCCCCGTCACTCCGGCTCATCCGGCTCATCCGGCTCCCTGCGACTCATCCGGCTCGCTGGGGCTCACTCCGGCTCACTCCGGCAGCTGACGCATCTCCAGCACCCGCAGCCCGAGGGACTGGCAGCGGGCCAGCAGCCCGAACAGATGCGCCTCGTCGATGACCTGCCCGAACAGCACGGTCTGACCGGACATCACCACATGGTCCAGCTCCGGGAAGGCACCCTTGAGCGCCTCCGACAGATGTCCGTCGACGCGGATCTCGTAGCGCATGAGCTGCTCTCCCGGGGTGGCCTGGGACAGGCGGGCTGCGCCCTTACCCTGCGATCCTCCGCCCGGGCCTGCCGTCCGGCCTCACCCCGTGCAGGTGATAAGCCGCGCGGCACGGGCCCGACCTGCGCCGATGCGTGCCGCTCCACCCGCGTCAGTGCTTCAGGAAGAGCTTGAACGACAGGATCAGCAGCCCGAGCACCAGATTCACCACGACGGTGACGGTCACCAGACGCCACGAGGCACCGGCCCGCCGCGCCGCGGCGGCCGACCAGCCCATCTGACCCGCCACGGCCACCGAGAGCGCGAGCCACACGGCACCCTGCACATCGAGGCCGAGCAGGGGACTGACGGCCACGGCGGCGGCCGGCGGCAGGGCCGCCTGGACGATCGGCCACTCGTCGCGGCACACGTGCAGCAGCACCCGGCGGTCGGGGGTCCGATGCGTCAGACGCGCCCCGAACACCTGGGCGTGCACGTGCGCGAGCCAGAACACCACGCCGGTGAGCACCAGCAGGAGGACCAGTTCCAGGCGGGGCAACGAGCCCAGGGTCCCGGCGCCGACGATCACCGACGTGGCGAGCATGGACCCGTAGACGCCCCCGGTGTAGTCGGTACGGGCCCGGCGTGCCTCGGCGCGGGCGCCGGGTGCGACCGGCTCGATCCGGGACATGGCGGCCTCCCCCGAGGGTCAGCGGGTCGGACCGGGCGCGCCGGGCGGGGCGACCGCGTCGGAGGGCTTCGGCCGGGCGACGGCCCGGCCCGGCAGCCCCGGCGTGACCAGGAGACTGGCGAGGCTGACGCCTCCGGCGGCGAGGACGGCCGCCTTCAGGCCGTCCAGCTGCGCCGACGCGTAGGAGTCCACGAGGGCGTCGACCTCGGCCGGCGGCAGCCCGGCCTCTTCGGCCGCCGTGCGCACCTGGTCGGTGGAGACGAAGCTGATACCGGCCTCGAGGGCCACACCGGTCTCCTGCCGGGCCTGCTCGGACAGGCGCGGATCGTCCTCGACATTGGTGGTGAAGGCCTGGGCCAGAGCTCCGACGAGCAGCGACCCGATGAGCGCGGTGCCGAGCGCGGATCCGAGGTTCTGGGCCGTGAACTGGAGTCCGCCGGCCTCGCTGCGCCCCTCCTCGCCGACGCTGGACTGGACGACGTTGCCCAACTGCGAGGCGAGCAGGCCCATGCCCACGCCGAGCAGGGCCATGGCTCCGGCGAACTGGGCGTCGTCGATGACGGGGTCGAGGGTGGCCAGCAGCCACAGGACGGCCGCGGCCAGCAGGAGCAGCCCCAGCCGGACCACCCGGCGGGGCCCCATGGCCCGCCCCAGCCGGGCCGCGCCGAGGGAGGTCACGAGCATGGTGACGGACACCGGGAGCAGCCGCAGCCCCGTCTCGAAGGCGTCGAACCCCTGGACCACCTGGAGGTACAGCGGGATGGCGAAGAACAGCCCGAGCAGAATGAGGTTCTGGGCGAGCAGGGTCAGCAGGCCGGAGCGCAGGGCCGGGACGCCCAGCAGGTCCAGATGGACCAGGGGGTCGGCCCGGTGCGCCTCCCTGCGCCGCTCCCAGTGCGGGAAGGCGGCCAGGACGGCCGTCCCGGCACCGATGACGAACAGGGTCGGCGCGAAGCCCAGCACGGTGAAGGGCGGGTTGCGGGGTTCCACCCACCCCCAGGTGCCGCTCTGGAGCACCCCGAGCACGCACAGCCCCAGCCCGCTGGCCGACAGCGCGGCGCCGACGCCGTCCATCCGGGGGCGGGGACCGGTTTGGGGTGGTTCGGTGATCACCCGGTGGCAGAGGAGCATGGCCAGGACGACCACGACCTCCCCGGCGAACACCAGGCGCCAGGTGAGGTACGTCGTCACCCAGCCGCCGAGCAGCGGTCCGACGGCGATGCCGGCGCCGGCGAGGCCGCCGATGACGGCGTAGGCGACGGCCCGGTCGGCTCCCCGGTAGGTCTCGGCGACGAGGGCCGCCATGGCCGGCAGCACCAGTGCGGCGCCGAGCCCCTCGATCACCGACCAGCCCAGCGCGAGGACCCAGACGGTGGGGGCGACGGCGGTCAGGGCCGATCCGGTGCCGTAGACGACGAGGCCGACGAAGAACAGGCGGCGCCGTCCGAGGATGTCCCCGAGCCGGCCGCCGACGAGCATGAAGGCCGCCATGACCAGCGCGTACAGCGTGATGACGGCCTGGATGGCGGTCACCTCGGTGTCGAAGTCCTCGACCAGCTGACTGATCGAGACGTTCATGACGGAGGTGTCCAGGACCATCAGGAACTGCGCGGTCCCCAGGACCATCAGAGCCCGCCAGCGTTTCACGTCGTCACCTCGCCGAGTCGGCCCGGGACGCCAGAAAGGTGGCGTCCGGCAGCGACCGCCACCGACCGGCTGCCACCTCCATCGCAGCTCAGAGGCCCGTCGGGTGCCTCACCCGCCACGGGCGAGCCTGCCGGCGCGGAATGCCCACGTCACGCCGGGTCGAGAGCCCCCGGCTGCCGCGGGCCCGCCCAGGACCTGTCCGGCCGATCACGTCGCAGGAAAGCGACGGTGCCTCGGTAGTGCCGGTGAGCGGGGTGTGGTGCGTGCAGTTGCAAGGCGGAGGAGGGCGTCGACGCGATGGGGGTCCCCCCCGCGCGAGCGCAGCCGAGCGCGGGGGAGTCGGCAACCGACGACAACGCCGCTGGGGGTACCCCATCTGGGAGAGGGCGTGCCACACCCCGCGTCTGCGGCATGATCGGCCGGACAGGTCCTAGCCGACGACGCGCGGATCGACGGGGCGTCCGACGAAGACCGGGGCCTCCGACTGGTAGAAGATGTCGATGTCGGCCTCCTCGCCGCCGACGATCAGCGTGTCCCAGGCGCCGCTCTCCTGCAGGGCCCGCAGGGTCGACGGAGCGAGGGTGGACAGGTGGCTGCGCAGTTCCTCGTCGCTGGGCATTCCGGGGAGGCGGGGGGCGAGGCGCTCGCGGATCGCGCGCATCCGGTCCAGCAGGAGATCCAGATCGGACCGCTCGGCGTCGGGTTCGGCGACGACCCGGTCCCTTTCCATGCTGTCGGCGATGATGTCCTTGATGGCGCGGGTCACGCCTCGTTCGTCGGTGGTGACCATGGCGTTCCAGGCCCGGCTCTTGTGCCGGTACTGGAGCATGGACATCGCGGCCTCGTGCCGGATGAAGTCGGCGTCGCGCAGCGGACGGCCCTGCCAGACCCGGCTGAGGGAGCGGGAGAGGGAAACAGCCGAGGCGAGGCCACTGTTGAGGCCGCGCCCGGGCCAGAAGTGGATGGCGTTGGCCGCGTCGCCCAGCAGGAAGCCGTAGGTTCCGGGGCTCGTGGCGGTGGGGCGGCTGAGCTGGGCCGTGAACCGGGGGCGCTGCACCATGTCCAGCCGGAACGAGGTGATGGCGCTGAGATCGTCCTCGGGGACGCCGAACATCCTCAGGCCCTCCTGGATCTGCTTCCACAGCGGCGAGCCGCGCAGCAGGGCGGGCAGGAACAGGGTCCCATGGGTCGGGCAGACGAACTCGTTGTCCTCCTGGCGGCTCATCAGGCAGGGCCGAGCCGCCACGCACTCCTCGAAGACCTGCCGGACCGGGTCGATGCCGATCACGTTGCCGGCCTCCTCGCGGGTCAGCCTCATGTTGAGGAACCCCTCGCCACGCAGCGAGTTGAGCAGGAACCGGTTCTGCGCCACGGTCAGCAGAACGCTCATGGGGTCCGAGAGCCGGGACTTGACCCGCAGTCCCAGCACCAGGTCCTGAAGGTGTTCCCCGTCGAGGGAGTAGATCGTGGAGTCGGCCGCGCCGAAGCGGTCCCCGAAGTGCTCCCGGGTGCGCGACCGGCCGCCCTCGCTGATCACCAGGACGTGTTCCTGGGAGAGCCGGTGCTGCTGCTCCGACGGATCGAACCGCTTGGCCACCAGACGGATCGCGGACTTGGTGTTGGCCAGTTCCAGCAGCTTGTCCTCGATGTAGGCGATCCGGATGTTGCGGGGCGGGCGGCCGTCCACGGAGTCCGGTCCCAGGGGCCACATCTCGGAGAATCCGCCCCCGTCGAACAGCGCCGACTGCATCTCCTCGGTGAGCGCGAGGTACTGACGGCTCTGGACGGTGACGACCTGCTGGCGGCGGACGTTGCCCTGGGTCTCGTCCTTCCAGACCACGGTGGAGCCGTTCCTGATCCACCGGTTGTCGTAGACGGTGATGGACGCCTTCCCCGGCAGGGCGCTCTCCAGCAGCAGTGCGAAGGCGAGGCCGACCGGGCCTCCTCCGGTCACGGTGACCCGCAGCTCGCCCGGGTTCGCCGAGGCATTGGCGCGGGGCAGGTCGAGCTGGGAGAGGTCCATGACCGTCTCCAGGGCCTCCTGCGTCTCGAACACGAAGGTCTCGTCGCCGATGCGTATGGAGTCGCCGGGCACGAGCACGTGACGGGTGACGCGCTGGTCGTTGACGAAGGTTCCGTTCTTGCTGCGGTCGTAGAGGACGAACGCGCCGTCCTCCGCCACGATCTCGGTGTGCAGGCGGGAGGCGCTGACGCTGACGATGATCACGTCGTTGTCGCTCTTGCGTCCGAATCGCAGCGGCGCGTTGCCCAGAACCACGCTTTGACCGGCGAAGGGACCCGTGCGTCCCACGATGACCGACGACACAGAAACTCCTTGCGAAAGTCTCGGGTGCGGGCAGAGGAACCACACCCTGCGGTTGATCCGCTACGAGGGTGAGAGCCGCACGTCTCACCCACAGAACTCCGGTCCAGCGGAGCTCACTTGACCGATGATGTCCGAGTCGGCCCGACAACGGTCCAACTCGTACTGGTTGAAGTATGGCCGATGCGCGGGGACGACTCGGCTGCGCGGCACCGGCCTTGACGCCCGGTTGACTAGCCGCCCGTCGTCGAGGCACATGTCACCGAGAACGGCACGGAGTTGGACACCGTCTCGAACGGTGAGCGGATCTCCACGGCCATCCGGCTGCTGAGCGTTCCAGTCCGCGCATACGTCGACAGCCGCACCGTCTCCTGATGGGTGCGGGGGCCGCCGTCCGGGAAGGCCAGCGTCCGCCACTCCCGGTCGATCACGGACCCGTTCGTCGAGACCCACCGGTACGAGAACTGGAAGGGCAACTCGGACACCGTGAAGGTCGCGGTGAACCAGGGAGCCTGCGAGTCCGCCGGGGGACAGTCTCCGACGTACGTGGTCGCGCCCCCGGTCACGGTGACCGTGACGGGCTGCTCGGCAGTGTCCTCCGACCCGCCGCTCGCCGTGCCGGAGGCGGCGGCCTGCGCCTGCCCCGTGGGCGAGCTGGTGGCCTTGCGGCCCTCACCGTCGCCGCCGCCGAGCACATAGCCCAGGCCGCCGACGAGCAGCGCGAACACGACCGCTCCCGCCGCGGCCGCGTACCCGATGCGCCGCCTCCGCCTCGCGGCGCCGTGACCGGACGCTTCGGCGTCCTCCGGCGCGGGATGTGGCGGGGCCGGAGAAGCGGGGACGGCGGGGACGGCGGGGACGGTGGGGCTGTCCACAGTGGGCGGGGAGGCGGCGTCGACGGACGAGGGGGACGCCGGGGCAGCCGTCTCGACGGTGACCGCGGGTACGGCACCGGGAAGCGGGGGCTGTGCCTGGGCAGTGGGGGCGCCGACGGGGCCTGCCGCGGCCGTGGGAAGGTCGGCCGTGGCGGTGGGTACGTCGACCACGGCCGTGGGGGCGTCGACCACGGCCGTAGGTACGTCGACCGTGGCCGTAGGTGCGGTCTCCCCGAGCGGGGACTCGGCGGTGGGCAGCTCTTCGGTGGACGCTGCGGGCAGCGGGGCGGACGGCGTGACCGTGTCGGCGCCTGAGGTGCCGTCAGCGCCGGCCAGGCGCAGCTCCTGCTCGGCCTGCTCGGCCGTCATCCGGTCGTCGGGGTCCTTGCGCATCAGGCCTTCGATGACGGACGCGAGGGGTCCGGCCCGATGCGGCGGGGGCAACTCGTCGTCGACGATGGCGCGCAGAGTGCTCAGCGCGGAGGTCCGACGGAAGGGCGAACGGCCCTGAACGGCCGTGTACAGCAACGCTCCGAGAGACCACAGGTCCGACGCGGGGCCGGGGTTCCGGCCCAGTGCCCGCTCCGGCGCCAGATACTCGGGAGAGCCGACGAGCTCACCGGTCATCGTCAGCGCGGAATCCCCCTCCACGGTGGCGATGCCGAAGTCGGTGAGCACCACCCTGCCGTCGTCCGCGAGCAGGACGTTGGCGGGCTTCACGTCGCGGTGCAGCACCCCGACGCCATGCGCAGCGCGCAGCGCGTCCAGCACCTCGGTACCTATGCGCGCGGCCTCCCGCGGCGTGAGGGCGCCCTGGGAGCCGATCGCGTCGGCCAGCGACCGGCCGCGGACGAACTCCATGACGATCCAGGGTCGGCCGTCGTCGGTGGCGACGTCGTGGACGGTCACCACACCGCGCGCGCTGATGCGCGCCGCCGCCCAGGCCTCCCGCTCCAAGCGGGTGTACATCCGCTCGACCTGCTTCACGGCCAGTCCGACGGGAGCGCGTACCTCCTTGACGGCGACCTCGCGGTGCAGCACCTCGTCGCGGGCGCGCCACACGGTGCCCATACCGCCCTCGCCGAGAACGGACAGCAAGCGGTAGCGACCGGCGACCAGCCGTTCGGCACCCGCGTCCGGCGACGCCGTGTTCTGTTGTGGCATGAGGGCCGTACTCCTTGTCCTTATGCGAACGGCCGAGGAGTGGCGACGCCCCCGTCCGATCCATGGCCTGCCGGGGCGGGGTCCCTGCGGTTCGAGCACGACCGGACGCCCCGCCGGGCTTCGCCTCCAACCCCGGTGTACGGCGCGGGGGAACCGGCGACGCAGCGCGCCGCTGACGAGAAGGACACAGCCCCTGGACAGTATGATCAAACGCCTGATGTTCGTGAAGTGCGGACCCGGCGGAGCGCTCGTCTTGGCGCTCGCTGTAGGGAAGTTGTGACGTCGCGGTGGTCTCACCGTCGACTTCACCGAAGGACGAGCCGCCGGTCAGAGCAGCCCCAGCTCCCGCGCTCGGCGGACCGCGTCGTTGCGGCGGTTCACGGACAGCTTCCGGTAGGCGCTCTTGAGGTGCGTCTTGACCGTGTTCACGGAGACGTACAGGTCCGCGGCGATCTCCTCGGTCGACATCATCTGGGCGAGTCGCAGCAGCACATCGCGTTCGCGGCCGCTCAGCGCCTCCACCACCGGCGGCGGCCGGTCCTCGGGTGGTGTCGCGCCGTGGGTGAGCCAGCCCTCGGCCAGGCCACGCAAGGGCGCGGTGCCCAGGAGGGGCCGGATCCAGGGCCCGGCCTCCAGGAAGGGCCGACGCACGAGATCGCGCCGCGCCTCGTGCAGGGCCTGGGCGACGAGCCGGCGCGCGGCGGCCGTGGCGCCCGTCTCGTCGGCGGCCTGCGCGCGCACCAGCGTGGCGCGGACCGCCACGGCGGGCCCGGAGCGGGCCTCGGGGCGCAGCCGGTCGAGCAGTTCCAGGGCGGCCTCGGGCCGGCCCGCCGCGAGCCGGGCCCGGGCGGCCGCCACGGCACAGGCCGCCTGTTCGTCGGGCACCTCCGCCAGCAGCTCCACGGCGCTCTCCGGCCGCCCCGCGGTCAGCTGCGCGGCGGCCGCCACGAGCGCCGCCTGTCCCTGGGCCCAGGGCGAGTCCACGTCGGCGACCACGGCCGGTCGCACCGCTTCGAGGGCGGCCCGGGTGTCGCCGCGGGCCAGCTGGAGGCGGGCGGTGGCGAGGGCGCGGCCGGCCTCCAGCACCGGGTCGCGCAGCGCCGGGTGCGGTGCGACGGCGGCGCCGAGGAGCGCCTGGGCCTGCCGCAGTTCGTTGCGCTCGACGGCGACGGCGGCGAGGACCAGCCGCCCCATGCCGGAGCCGGAGGGCTGGGGCAGGCCGAACCGCTCCGTCTCGGTCATCGCCGCCCGGGCCTTGCGCTCCGCCCTGCCGAGCCAGCCGTTCAGGTAGTCGATCAGCGCCAGGCGGCCCAGGGAGTCCTCGCGCAGGAGGGCCGTCGAGGCGCCGCCGACGCAGTCGGCCACCTCGGTCAGGGCGGCGCGTGCCTCCTCGAAGCGGCCGGCCCACAGCCGGGCCGAGCCCAGGTGGGCCAGGAGCAGGGCGGTGATCTCGGGGTGGTCGTCCAGGAGTTGGGCGGGGACCCGCTCGCGCAGTCGCCCGGCCGCCTCGGCGGCCTCCTCCGCCCGTGCGGCGGCGCCGGTCAGCCGGGCCGCCTGGGCCTCCAGCAGGGCGCAGCTCAGCTCGGCCGCGGCCGAATCCGGCGGGTCCTCGGACCGGAGCTTCTCGGCCAGTCCCTGTTCGGCGCGGTGCAGATGGGCCAGACCGTGCTCCAGATCGCGGTGGGCGAGGTCGCGGGCAGCCCGCACGAGGTCCGTGGCGGGGCCGGTGGCCTCGGGCGTCATCCGGGAGAACAGCTCGGCGAGGTCGTCGGCGTGCAGCCCGGTGAAGAGCTGGCCGAGGGCCAAGTCGTCGACCAGGGCACCGGCGGTGAATTCCCAGTCGCCCGCGGCGGCGCCGTGCCCGAGCGTCTCCGTCAGGGACCCGGAGCGCCGCAGCCAGCGCGCGGCCCGCCCGTGCAGCTCCGGCTCCAGGCCGGGGTCCCGGACCCGCAGATGGGCCCGGAGGATCTCCCCGAACAGCGGATGGAGCCGGTACCGGTCGTGTCCGAGGTGTTCGACGAACGCGTTGTCGCGGTGCAGCCCGGCCAGCAGGGGTCCGGCGTCGGTCCGGCCGGTCAGGGCGTTCGCCAGCTCGGGGCAGAACCGCTCCAGGACGCTGACCCGCAGCAGCAGGTCCTGGATCTCGGGGCTCTGCCGCTTGAGCACCTCCGCCAGCAGGAAGTCGGCGACGGTGGAACGGTCGGCCTCGAACTCCTTGAGATACCTCTCCGGATCCGGGCTCTCCTGCGCGGCCAGGGCGCACAGCCGCAGTCCGGCGGCCCACCCCCGGGTGCGGTCCACGAGCGCCCGCGCCGTGCTCACCGGGAGCCGCAGCCCGTGCAGGGCGAGCAGGGCGGCCGCCTCCTCCGGGGTGAACGCCAGCTCCGCGCCCCTGATCTCGGTCAGGTCGCCGGCGGCCCGGTAGCGGTGCAGCGGCAGCAGGGGTTCGGTGCGGGTGACGAGGATCAGGCGCAGGCCCGCTCCCGCGTGGTGCAGGACGAACTCCAGCTGCTCGGCGATCTCCGGATCGGTGACCCGGTCGTACTCGTCGAGGACGAGGGTCACGGGCCGCTCCCGGGTGCTCAGCTCGGCGGCGAGCCGGGCCAGCAGGGTCTGGGGCACCTGGCTCGCGTCGGCCGGGCTGCCGCCGCCGGGGGGCAGGGTCACACCGGCGGTCCGCAGCGCCTCGAGCAGATACGCCCAGAACATCCCGGGCCCCTGGTCCACCGCGTCGGTGGTGAACCAGGCGAGGGGCGCTTCGCGGTCGGCCGCCCAGTCGGCGAGCAGCAGGGTCTTGCCCGCCCCCGCGGCGCCGTTGACCATGGTCAGCGGTGTCGTGAGGGCCTGGTCCAGATGGCTGACCAGCCGCTCGCGCCGCAGGAACGTCGCGGGACGCGCGGGTACCGCGAACCGCGTCCGCAGGTACGGATCCCCTCGGGGATCGGCCTCCGGCGCCGTCGGTTCCGTACCGGACTCCTCGAGCCCAGCCATCAGCTCACCGCCCTGGTAGACCGGCAGGTCTTGAGGTGGCGCTCGCCTCCCTCCAGCATCCCAGCGATTCGCGCCGGGCGCGCTACGAGAGCCCGGACGCGCGCTCCTGACCAGGCACGCAAGCCCGAGCCGGCCGGCTCACCCGGCCCCGCCCAGCCATCCCCGGTACCACTCGGCCGCTCCCGCGAGCCGGCTGAGCGGTCCGGGCCCCGGCGAGATGCCCGCCAGCTTCCACAGGTCGTCGGCGCGATACGAGTGATCCTGCGCGGCCAGCGCGAACTGCCGCTCCGAGACCCGCCCCGGCGTCGCCCTCAGCCGTTCCAGGCAGACGGCGAACGGCCAGTCGGCGTCCGGGCGGGGCGGCAGCACGCCCACCGCGGCCAGTTCGGCCAGCAGATCGCCGATGCGCACCGGTTCCGGGTGCCCGGCGTGATAGATGCCGGGCGGCACCACGGACGGCCCCACCGCGACCGCGGCGATCAGCCGGCCCAGGTCACCGGCGTCCACCACGGTCTGCGCGGCCCGCCCGCCGTCCCATTCGGCCGGCACCCGCTCCACGAGCTCCCGCAGCCCGGGTACGACCCACCGGTCCCCGGCGCCGAGCACCATCCCCGGCCGCAGCACCACGGCGCCCGCCCGGCGCGCGTACGCCTCCCCCGCGAGCCGGGTCCTGCTCACGGCGGACACCGGCTCGGCGGCGATCTCGTCGACCGCGATGCCCCGGTGCGGCCCGGCCCCGTAGACGGCGGCCGTCGACAGATGCACGACCCGCCCGGCCCCGGCCCGCCGCGCCTCCGCCATCAGCGCTCGCGTGCCGTCCACGTTGACCGCCTCGCACCGCCGCTCGTCCGGGCCGATGTACGACGCGAGATGGACGACCGCCCGCGCACCCTCGCAGAGCCCGCGCACCGAGGCCGGATCGGTGAGATCACCCCGTACCCACTCGACGTCACCCCGTGCCCACTGGACATCACGCCGTACCCACTCGACGTCACCCCGTGCCCACTGGACATCACGCCGTGCCCACGCGGCGGAGCGCGCCTGCTCGTCGTCGGGCACATTCCGTACGAACGCCCGCACGCGCGGCGCCGGACGGTCGTCGTCGGCTCCCCGAAGGTCCGCCAGCGCGCGCAGGGCGTGCGACCCGATGAACCCGGTCGCCCCCGTCAACACCACCGGGCCGTCGCCCTCGCCGTTCCCCGCCACCCTGTCCTCCCGCTCACCGCGCCCCCCGGCCCCCTGAACCACCGGGAAACATACGGCAGTTCACCCGGGGCGAGCGCGCCGCGCCCCGCGGGGCGCGCGGAAACCGGTCCAGGATTCACGAATTGGCCTTGGCCGACGGCTTCCGCCCCGTCCTACCGTCACCGGCATGCGGATTCGTATCGTCGACGCCTTCACCGACCGTCCCTTCGCCGGCAACCCGGCCGGGGTCCTCCTCCTCGACGCCTTCCCCGGCGACGACCGGCTCCAGAACGTCGCCCTGGAGGTGAACCACGCCGAGACGGCGTTCGCCCACCCGCTCCCCGCCGGCGGTGAGGCGGACTGGGCGCTGCGCTGGTTCACCCCGGTCGCCGAGGTCGACCTGTGCGGCCACGCGACACTCGCCACGGCCCACGTCCTGCACTCCACGGGCGCGCACGAGGGCCCGGTACGGTTCGCCACGCGCAGCGGTGTCCTCGTCGCCACGCCCGCCGAGGACGGCTCGATCACGCTGGACTTCCCGACCGCGCCGCTCACCCCGGCCGCCCTGCCGGACGGGGTCGCGGAAGCCCTCGGCGCCGAGCCGCTGACCGCCTTCGACACCGGCCCGCACGTCGGTGACCTGCTGGTGGAACTCCCCGATGAGAAGACCGTCCACGCCCTGCGCCCGGACCACCGGGCCCTCGGCACCTACTCCCGCCGCGGCATCATCGCCACGGCCCGCGCCGAGAACCCCGCGCTGGGCTACGACTTCGTCTCCCGCTGCTTCTTCCCGAACGTCGGCATCGACGAGGACCCGGTCACCGGCAGCGCCCACACGGCGCTGGCCCCGTTCTGGGCCGAGCGCCTCGGCCGCACGACGCTCACCGGCCTCCAGGCCTCGCCGCGCTCCGGCCGTGTCCGCACGGAGCTGCGCGGCGGGCGCACCCTGCTCGGCGGCCGCGCGATCACCGTCATCGAGGGCGAACTGCTGGCCTGGTGAGCCCGGGCGCGGCTGCTCATGCCGGGTTCACGGCGTGGGCAGCCACGACACCTTCCCGGCGAGCAGGGCGTAGCCGACGAAGGCCCCGATGTCGAGCAGCGAGTGCGCCACCACCAGGGGTCCCACCCGGCCCCAGCGCCGGTACAGGAACACGAAGACGACGCCCATCACCATGTTGCCGATGAACCCGCCGATGCCCTGGTAGAGGTGGTACGAGCCGCGCAGGACGGAGCTGGCCATCAGCGCGTTCCCCGGGCTCCAGCCGAGCTGCCCCAGCCTGCGCAGCAGATACCCCACGACGATGACCTCTTCGAGGATCGCGTTCTGGAGCGCGGACATGATCAGCACCGGGTACTTCCACCACACCTCGGGCAGCGCCTCGGGCACCACGGTGAGGTTGAAGCCGAGGCCCCGGGCGAGCAGGTAGAAGGCGATTCCGGTGCTGCCGATCACGGCCGCGATCGCGGCGCCCCGGCCGAGGTCGGACCAGGGCCGGGTGCGGTCGAAGCCCAGCGTGCGCAGCCCCTGGCCCTCGCGCAACAGGAAGTGCGCGACGAGGGCCACCGGGACGAGCGCCGAGGCGATCCCGAAGAGCTGCCAGGCGAGATCCAGCCAGGGTCGGCCGGGCGCGGCAGACGCGTTGAGGGTCGCCGCCTGGTCCTTCAGGCCTCCCGGTTTCGTGACCGATCCCACAAAGCTGATCAGGGCGGACACACCGCTCGCCCCGAGCGAGAGCGCCAGAACGAGCAATGTCTCGTCCCGCAGTATCCGCCGCGGGGGCCGCTCGCGGGGAAAGGAATCGGCCACCGACCCGGCTTCCACCTGCACACCTGCCTCCAGTCACCGTCATGTGACTGTCACAGCTTGCCCGATCAGTACCGGGCATGCGGCAGCGCCCCCCGGAGCGACTCCCCGCACCCGCGTCCGGTCTCACGCCGTGGGCACAGGCTCCGGCAACCCCACAGGCCACGTGTGCACCGGCTCCCCGAGATGCATCAGCTCCGCGTACCTCCGCGTCGTCGCCGCCAGCGCCGCGTCCCGCGACAGCCCCGCTTCCACCGCCCGGTGGAACGTCGCCACCTGCCACGACGCCCCGTTCACCCGCCGCCGGCAGCGCTCCTCGATAACCCCCAGGTAGAAGTCCCGGTCGGCCGCCTCCACCCCCCACGCGTCCAGCCCGGCCTCCGCCAGCGGCAGCAGCTCGTCCCGTACGAGACTCACCGCGTCGACCTCGGCCACACCCCCGAGCCGCCCGCGCCGCGGCCACTGGAGCCGTGCGTCGATGCCGTACCGGCAGGCCGCGTCGAAGTTGGCCTCGGCCGTCTCGAACGGCAGCCGGGTCCACACCGGCCGGGACTCCTCGGCGAGCGCGCGGACGACGCCGTAGTAGAACGCTGCGTTGGCGATCACGTCGGTGACGGTGGGCCCGGCGGGCAGCACCCGGTTCTCCACCCGCAGGTGCGGAACGCCGTCGGCGATGCCGTAGACGGGCCGGTTCCAGCGGTAGACGGTGCCGTTGTGCAGGACGAGTTCGGCGAGCGTGGGGATGCCGCCCGCGTCCAGCACCTCCAGCGGGTCCTCCTCGTCGCAGATCGGCAGCAGCGCGGGGTAGTAGCGCAGGTTCTCCTCGAACAGCTCGTACGCCGAACCGATCCAGCGCTCCCCGAACCAGGTGCGCGGCCGGACGCCCTGCGCCTGGAGCTCCGGCGGGCGGGTGTCGGTGGCCTGCGTGAACAGCGGCGGCCGGGACTCGCGCCACAGCTCGCGGCCGAAGAGGAAGGGCGAGTTGGCGCCGACGGCGATCTGCGCGGCGGTGACGGCCTGTGCGGCGTTCCAGACGTCGGCGAAGCGGGCCGGCGTGACCTGGAGGTGCAGTTGCACGGAGGTGCAGGCCGCCTCGGGGACGATCGACTTCGAGGTGCAGGACAGGCTCTCCACGCCTTCGATCTCCAGAGCGAAGTCCTCGCCCCGGGCGGCCACGATCTGGTCGTTGAGCAGGGTGTAGCGGTCCACCTCGGAAAGATTGGACGAGACCAGGTCGTCACGGTCGAGGGTCGGCAGAATACCGATCATCACGATTCCTGCGTCGACCTCGCCGGCCTTTCGATGGGCATATGCCAGTGACGTACGGAGTTCCTCGGCGAGCTGATCGAATACCCGCGCGCCCAATCGGTGCGGAGCGATGTTGACTTCCAGGTTGAACATGGCGAGTTCTGTTTGGAAATCGCGACTCGCGATCCGCTCCAGTACTTGTCCATTCAGCATTTTCGGCAGGCCGTCGGCACCCGCGAGATTCAGTTCGATCTCGAGCCCCATCAGGTTCTTGGGCCGGTCGAAGCGCTTCTGGGCCAGAAGCCGCTCCAGCCCCGTCAGGCACCGTCGGAGCTTGTCGCGGTACTGCTGCCGATCGGACAGGTCGAACGCGCCCGCCACGACCTTCTCCCCCATCGAAGCGTCCCTCCTCGCATGGGCGGGCCGACACCGCGGCCGCCGGTCTCCCGGGTCAGGTGGGATGATGCCCAGCCGGACCGATCGATAACGTCCCCCGTCGAGCGGCACACCCGCTAGGCTGACCGGAAACGTGCCCGAGGTGACCGGTGGCACATTCACCGGGCAAGCGGCAGGGTGCCCTTTCCACGAATCGGAACTCGTGAAAAACGCCGACGAGAATGGGCCGACCGCTGCGCGCGTATATCCCGAGGTCATCGCGGCGCGGGCCGCTCTGAATCGGGATGTTTCACACGTATCGCCGACCGAATGAACCCTTGCCGAGTCTCCCGGATTCGAGTAGACGAAACACAGTCTGAACACGTCTCGTATAAACTCCGCGAACAAGGCAGAGAAGGTTGGGCATCCACAGTCGAAGGAGCCTGTCGTCCCGGTGGCGGCAGGCCGCTCGCGCACCCCGAGAACCCCAGACCCCGGCCCCCGCCTCTCTGACCACCCGAGAGCTAGCTGACAGCGTCGTCCGCCCCCGCCCTCGCGCCACCGCCTGTGAATGAGAGGCGACCCACCATGCCGCTGCATGTCCCCCCGGCTCCCGCGCCCGCCCTTCGCTCCGTCCTCACGGCACTCGGTTCCCCCACCGCGGTCCGTGAGGCCCGGACACCGTCCTTGCGCACCGCCCAGGGCGAGGCCACCCCCGAACAGCCGCTGCCCCTGCACGTCCTCGACCGGATCACCCCGGAGGGCGTCTCCGCGACCCGGCTGGCCGGCTGGCGGTTCCTGATCCGCTGCGGGGACCGGGTGGTCGCCGCGGCCGAGACCCGGCTCACCCCGGACGGCTGGGCGTTCTCGCACTTCTTCGAAGGCCCCTACATCGCCTCCACCGAACGCGCGCTGCGCCAGGCGGAGTCGTCCACCCAGCCGTACCAGGCGCGACTGCTGTCGGTGCCCGGGCTCTACATGCTCACGCTCTGGCTGCACGGCGACACCGAAGGCGACGGCTCCACCGGCCACCCTGCCGCGACCGACCTGCTCGTCCCGCTGGCCCCGGCGCCACCCGGGATCGCCGCCCACCGTCCGCACCGGGTCGCGGAGTTGCTCCCGGTACTGACGCTCCGGGTGCCTCCGGCGGCGCCGCCCCCGCTGCTCGGCTCACCGGCCTGACCCGCCCGACTCCGTACCCCGCCACCGCGGCCCCGGTGGCGGGGTACGGTGCCGTACGCGGCGTTCTTCTCCGCCTCCCCGACCGGACTAGCCCCATCCGGCCACCAGAAACCACCCGAAGTGACAGTGCAGTTGAGATGAACCGCTCGCGCGGGTGATGCGTCATCAACCTGTGAGAAGCGGTGCCACGAAATCCCTGCGGATCGACGCCCGTAGGGCAACACTGGGTTCCGACCGACTTATCACAACGGGGGGCGGCCATGAAGGACGTGACCGACGCTTCACGCCGCGGGACAGACACGACAGCCATCTCACACGACACGCCAGAGCGGAAGAACCCAGCCATGTGCCAGCACCAGCCACCGTGCCCGACCGCAAGCTCAGCCGACCGGGAGTCCGCCCGGCTCGTGGCGCACCACCCGGAACAGGGCTGGAGCCTGCTGTGCAACGGCGTCCTGCTCTTCGAGGACACCGGTGAGCTCCTGCCGGACGGCCGGGTCATCGCCCCGCACCGCCCGGTCGTCACGGCCGCCTAGGACCTGACAGACAGGCCCTGGGGGCCGTTCAGCACCGCTCGGACGGCGCGGGACCGCCGTCCGGGGACCTTCGGGGGCCGGACCGCAGACAGCGACTGCGAACCGGCCCCGACGCATGTCCGGGCCCGCTCACTCCGCGTGGCCGCCTCCTTCCCTTCCGTACGCACGTCTTTTCCGGAAGACTCCTGGGAGTTTCGGCGCGGTGTCCGGGACGACGTGTCGGAGGTGGGCGAGTGGCAGTGGACGAGACGGCACCCGCGTCCCAGGGCCGGGTCACCATCACGGAGATAGCCCGCCAGGCCGGTGTCTCGGTGCCGACGGTGTCCCGGGTGGTCAACGGCCGCTCCGACGTGTCGCCGAGCACCCGCGCCCGCGTCGAGGAACTGCTGCACCGGCACGGCTACCGCAAGCGCCCCGCCGCCCCCTCCCCCGCCCGCGCCGCCCTGCTCGACCTGGTCTTCAACGACCTCGACAGCCCCTGGGCGGTGGAGATCATCCGGGGTGTCGAGGAGGTCGCCCACGCGGCCGGTGTGGGCACGGTGGTGTCGGCGATCCACGGCCGCTCCGGCGACGCCCGGGAGTGGATGCGCAACCTGCGGGCCCGCGCCTCCGACGGCGTCATCCTGGTCACCTCGGCCCTGGAACCCACCCTGCACGAGCAGTTGCGCATCCTCGGTGTCCCGCTGGTCGTCGTGGACCCGATGGGCTCCCCGGCCGTCGACACCCCGACCATCGGCGCCGCCAACTGGGCGGGCGGCCTCGCCGCCACCGAGCACCTGCTCTCCCTCGGCCACCACCGGATCGGCCTGATCGCGGGCCCGCCCCGGCTGCTGTGCTCCCGCGCCCGCCACGACGGCTACCGCGCGGCCCTGGAGGCGGCCGGTCTCGCCGTCGACGAACGCCTCGTCGTCCCCGGCGACTTCCACCCCGAGTCGGGCTTCACCGGGTGTACCGCCCTCCTGGACCTGCCCGAACCGCCCACCGCGCTCTTCGCGGCCAGCGACCAGATGGCGCTCGGCGCGATCGAGGCGCTGCGCCGGCGCGGGCTGCGCGTGCCGGAGGACATGAGCGTGGTCGGCTTCGACGACCTTCCGGAAGTCCGCTGGTCGGCCCCGCCCCTGACCACCGTCCGCCAGCCCCTCGCCGACATGGGCAAACTCGCCGTCCGCACGGTCCTGCGGCTGGCCCGCGGCGAGCACCCCGACTCGCCGCGGGTGGAACTGGGCACGGAACTGGTGATCCGGTCCAGCACAGCACCGCCGCGCGTCTAGCGCAGCGCCTTCCGGATCGCGTAGTAGGCCGGTTTGCGCGCGAGTTCCTCGTCCCACGGCAGCGCCGCCCCCTGGCCGGGGAAGAACGCCGGGATCCACGAGTACTTGTCCGTGTAGTCCCAGACCGTGATCCCGACGCACCGCCGCACCGCGAGGCACGCCTCGGTCAGATCCCGGTACCAGTCGGCCTGTTGGGCCAGTTTCTCCTCGGTCGCGGGCAGCAGCATCCGTACGTCGACCTCGGTCAGCGCGGTGTCCAGGCCGAGGCGGGCGAAGCGGCGGAGGTTGTCCTCCAGGGTGGTCGGATAGCCGTACTGGAGCGCGAGATGGGCCTGGAGGCCGATGCCGTCGAGCGGAACGCCCTGTGCCTTCAGCTCCTTGGCGAGGGCGTGGTAGGCGTCGCTCTTCGGGCCGACGGCCTCGATGTTGTAGTCGTTGAGGTAGAGCTTCGCCTTCGGGTCGGCCTGGTGGGCCCAGCGCAGGGCGTCGGCGATGTAGCCGGGGCCGAGGGTCTTGTAGAAGACCGTCTCGCGGTAGGTGCCGTCCTCGTTGAACGCCTCGTTGACGACGTCCCAGGCATAGACCTTGCCCCGGTAGTGGCGTACCTCGGTCTGGATGTGGTTCTTCAGCACGGCCCGCAGCTCGTCGGCCGTCCACTCCCGGCTCGTCAGCCAGCCCGGCAGCTGGCTGTGCCAGACCAGCGTGTGGGCGCGGACCTTCTGGTGGTGGTCGCGCGCGAGACCGACGATCTCGTCACCGGCCGTCCAGTCGAAGACGCCCTGCTCCGGCTCGGTGGCGTACCACTTCATGCCGTTGCCGGGGGTGATCATGTCGAACTCGTGGCCGAGGATCCTCGTGTAGGCGGTGTCGGTGAGTTCGGGGTTGTCGGTGGCGCTGCCGAAGTAGCGGCCGTGGCGCTGGGCGAGGTCGGCGAGGGTGGTCCGGGGCTTCGCGTGCGCCGAGTCCTCGTGCGCCTGGGCGGCGGGACCGGCGGCTATCCCGGCGGCGACCAGGACGGCGGCGAGGGCTCCGGCGAGTCTGAGCCGGGTGCGGGACGAGCTGGGCATGGTGCGACTCCTCACGGTCGGAAGGTGGGTGAGCCGTACGGATCCGCGGGCGCGCGTCATCCCTTCGTGGCGCCGGCGGCGAGCCCGCCGACGAGCTGGCGCTCGGCGACGGAGTAGAAGGCCAGGGCGGGAACCATGGCGAGGACGAGATAGGCGAAGATCCGGGCGTACTCGGAGGAGTACTGGCCCTGGAACTGCTGCACGCCGATCGGCAGCGTCCACCAGGTGGGCTCGCTGAAGACCAGCAGTGGCAGGAAGAAGTTGTTCCAGCTGGCCACCACGGCGAGCACGGAGACGGTACCGAGCGCGGGCCGGGCCATGGGCAGCAGGATCCGCCAGAAGAAGCCGAGCGGCCCGCAGCCGTCGAGGGTGGCCGCCTCCTCCAGCTCGGCCGGGATCTCCCGGAAGAACCCGCGCAGGATGACGATGGTCATCGGCAGCCCGAAGGCGGCCTGCGGCAGGATCACGCCGAGCGGGTTGTCCAGCAGGTCCATCGAGCGCAGCAGCAGGAACAGCGGCAGCGCCGCCACCGCGAACGGGAACATCAGTCCCATCGTGAACAGCGTGAACAGCACCTCCCGGCCGCGGAAGGCGAACCGGGCGAAGGAGAACGCGGCGAGCGCCGAGACGGCGACCACCACCACGGTCGTACCGACCGCGATCAGTGTGCTGCTGCCGAGCAGCTGCCAGAAGGAGCCCGAGCCGAGGATGTCGGTGTAGTTGTCGGTGACCCAGGGATCGGGCAGCCCGATGGGGTTGCGGGAGAGCTGGTCGGTGGACTTGAAGCCGGACAGGACGGCGTAGCCGAGGGGGACGGCCATCACCACGCCGATCACGGCGAGGACGAGGTGCAGCGGAAGGGTCCGGCCGGTCCTGCGGGCGCTCACGAGCCGCCTCCTCGCATGGTCGTGGTGGCGCCCTGAAGATCGCGGCGCAGCACGAACCGCTGGTAGGCGAGGGCGAAGACGAGACTGATGCCGAACATGACCACGCTGATCGCGCTGGCGTAGCCGACCTGGTAGCGCTTGAAGCCGTACTGGAACATGGTCACGGCCATCGTCTCGGAGTGGTGGTCGGGGCCGCCCGCGGTGACGATCCAGACCAGGTCGAAGAGCTGGATGGCCCCGATGACCGACAGGAAGACACTGATCCGCAGGGTCGGTGCGAGCAGCGGCAGGGTGACATGGCGGAACCGCTGCCAGGGCCCGGCCCCGTCGATCAGCGCGGCCTCGGTCAACTCGGCCGGGATGGACTGGAGTCCGGCCAGGTAGAGCATCATGTGGAAGCCGAAGAACTTCCACGTCATGACCAGGAAGAGAGTGGCCATGACGGTGTCGGGATCGGCGAACCACTGCCCGCCGAGCCCGTCCAGGCCGATCGCGCCGAGCAGTTGGTCGGCGAGCCCGTCGTCGGGCGCGAAGATCATGCTGAACAGCACGCCGGTGATCGCCTCGGAGAGGATGTACGGCGCGAAGAACAGCATCCGGTACACGGCCCGGCCCCGGATCCGCTGGTTCAGCGCCACCGCCAGGGCCAGCGCGAACGGCAGCTGGAGCACGAGCGAGAGCAGCACCAGGACCAGACAGCGCCACAGGTCGCCGAGGAACACCGGGTCCTGGAGGAGCCGGGTGAAGTTGTCGCCGCCGATGAAGTCCTCGGGCATGCCGAAGCCGCCCCAGCGGAAGAACGCGGCGTACACGGCGAACAGCATCGGCAGCAGGACGAGCGTGCCGAACAGCACCAGGGCGGGCACCTGGAAGCCGACGGCGGTGAGCCAGTGCAGCACCCGCCGCCGCGCCCGCCCGGCGGCCGCCGCGGTCGGCGGCCGGGGGGCGGTGTCCGGTGCGCTGCGCTTGTCCGGGAGGAAGGTCGAGGTCATCGCCGGCTACTGCTCTTCCTTCGCGACCTTGGTGATCGACTCGGCGACCTGCTGCGCCGACTGGGACCCGGCGATCAGCCCGGCCACACTGTCGTTGACCTCCTGCCCGACGGCCGGCGCGTACGCCTGGTCCAGATACAGCTGGAACCCGGTGGCGGCCTTCAACTGCGCCTGTACGGCGGACAGGTTGGGGTCGGTGAGCGCGCTCTCGGCGGCCGGTACGACGGGGAGCACACCGGTCTTCTTGACAAGTTCGGTGTCCGTGGTCGCCGAGGCGAAGAACTCGAGGAAGTCGACGGCCGCCTGCGGGGCGCCCTTGCGCAGGGCGTGTCCGCCGCCCCCGCCGAACACCTCGGTGAGCGCGCCCTGGCCGCCCTCGACCGCGGGGAACGGGAAGAAGCCCAGGTCGTCGCCGATCCCCTTGCCCGCGTCGGCCTCCACCACCGGCGCCCACTGGCCCATCAGCTCCATGGCCGCCTTGCCGTTGCCCATCGCGGCGGCCTGCCCGGTGGGGGTGCTGTAGGCGGCGCCGAGGAAGCCCTTCTGGAACGGCTGGAGGTCCACCAACTCCTGGAGGTGCTGCCCGGCCTGGACGAACCCGTCCCCGGTGAAGTCCTTGTCCTCGTCGGCCTTGCGCAGGGCGTCGATCCCGGCGGTGCGCATGGCGAGGTAGGCCCAGTAGTACATGCCCGGCCACTTCTCCTTGCCGGCCAGGGCGAGCGGGGTGATGCCTGCGGACTTCAGCTTGCGCACGGCGTCGAGGAAGCCGCTCCAGGTGGTCGGGGGCGCGCCGACCCCCGCCTTCTCGAAGAGTGCCTTGTTGTACCAGAAGCCGATCATGCCGATGTCGAACGGGACGCCGTAGACCTTCTCGTCGATCAGATACGGCTCCCGGGCGACCGGCAGCAGCGCGTCCCCCCACCCCTTGGTCCGGTCCGTCAGATCCTCGACCAGCCCGGCGTCGACCTGCTGTTTCAGGACCCCGCCGCCCCAGGTGTGGAAGATGTCGGGCAGCTTCCCGGAGGCGGTCAGCGCGGTCATCTTCGACTTGTAGGGGTCGTTCTCCAGCTGGACGATCTTGACCTTCACCGTGGGGTTCTGCGCTTCGAACCGCTTGGCGAGACCGGCCCAGACGTCCTTGGTCGGCTGGGTCGTGGAGATGTTCCACCACTCGATCGTGGTCGTCCCCGACGACCCTCCGTCCGAGTCGCCGCCGCAGCCGCTCAGAGCCGTCATGCCCACGCCGGCCGCGGCGGAGGCCGCCAGGAAGCCGCGGCGGGAGAGTGCCGGGTCGCCCATCATGCGCTCCTTGGTAGATCGAAAGTTTCGGTACAGATCCAGAAAGCTTCGCTGCTGCCGCACCCTAGAGACACCCTCCAATGAGTGGCAACCCCCTGAACACAGGGAATCCAGGGGCCTGTTCGGGAGAGGGCGAGAGAAGAGCCCCCAAGCGGGCCCCCGGAGCCCCGAAGGTTCGAAACATTCGAATAGGCCAACGAACCTTACGGAGCAGCAGATGAAGGCGGGTGGAGGGCGGGTGGGGCCCCCGACGGCACGGACCGCACAGTCTTAACGGAAGCTTGACGCCCGCGAGGGCGCCCATCCGTGGGCCCACGCGTCACTCTCCGCTTACGCTGAGGCTGCCGTCCGCGTGATGGCCAAAACCGCACCCCTGTGCCGCACCTCAGGAGCCCGCCGATGGCCACCACCGACCACCCTCCGCCCAGTCGCCTGCGCGCCTGGATGCTGGAGGGCCTGTCCGACATGGGCAAAGGGGCCCGTCACGGGACGCAGACCGCACCGGAGCCCGCCGCGCACCAGGGCCAGCGCTGGTGGCGCGTGATGTGTCTGACCGGTGTGGACTACTTCTCCACCCTCGGCTACCAGCCGGGCATCGCGGCCCTGGCAGCCGGTCTGCTGTCACCCATTGCGACCATCGTCCTGGTGATCGTCACCCTGGCCGGCGCGCTGCCCGTGTACCGACGGGTGGCCGAGGAGAGCCCGCGCGGCGAGGGCTCGATCGCGATGCTGGAGCGGCTGCTGTCGTTCTGGAAGGGCAAGCTGTTCGTGCTGACCCTGCTGGGCTTCGCGGCCACCGACTTCCTGATCACCATCACGCTCTCGGCGGCGGACGCCTCGACCCACCTGGTCGAGAACCCGCATCTGGAAAGCGCCCTGCACGACAAGCAGCTGCTCATCACCCTGGTCCTGGTGGCCCTGCTCGGGGCGGTCTTCCTCAAGGGCTTCCTGGAGGCCATCGGCGTCGCGGTGGTCCTCGTGGGCGTCTACCTCGCGCTGAACGTCGTGGTCGTGGTCGTCGGGCTGTGGCACGTCGCCACAGCGGGCCACGTGGTCACCGACTGGACCAGCGCGCTGACCGCCGAGCACGGCAACGTCCTCGCGATGATCGGCGTGGCCCTGATCGTCTTCCCGAAGCTCGCCCTCGGCCTGTCCGGCTTCGAGACCGGCGTCGCGGTCATGCCGCACGTGAAGGGCGACGACAGCGACACCGAGGAGCGGCCGACCGGCCGGATCCGGGACACCAAGAAGCTGCTCACCACCGCCGCCCTGATCATGAGCTGCTTCCTGATCGCCACCAGCTTCATCACCACGCTGCTGATCCCGGAGAAGGAGTTCGAGCCCGGCGGCGAGGCCAACGGACGCGCTCTGGCGTATCTGGCCCACGAGTACCTGGGCAACGCCTTCGGCACGTTCTACGACGTCTCCACGATCGCGATCCTGTGGTTCGCGGGCGCCTCGGCCATGGCCGGGCTGCTCAACCTGATGCCGCGCTACCTGCCCCGCTACGGCATGGCCCCGCACTGGGCGCGCGCGGTCCGCCCGATGGTCATCGTCTTCACCCTGGTCGCCTTCCTGGTCACCTGGATCTTCGACGCGGACGTCGACGCGCAGGGCGGCGCCTACGCCACCGGCGTCCTGGTCCTGATCTCCTCGGCCGCGATCGCCGTGACGATCGCGGCCCACAAGGCCGGGCAGCGCAACTGGACCATCGCGTTCGGGGTCATCTCGGCGGTCTTCCTCTACACGACCGTCGTCAACGTCATCGAGCGCCCGGACGGCGTGAAGATCGGCGCCTGTTTCATCGCCGGCATCATCCTGGTCTCCCTGCTCTCCCGGCTGGCCCGCGCCTTCGAGCTGCGCGTGACCAG